>NZ_JAJTBB010000083.1 GCF_021287135.1 Acidovorax sp. | reverse complement strand
CAGCGCCCCGCCTTGCTGGTGGCCGTGCAGTGGGGCGGGCACCGCGTGGACGTGGTCTCCACCGCCAGGCGCTACAGCCTGGACATCAGCCGGGTGGACGGCGCCACCCGCGCGGCCGCGCTGCGCGTGCTGGGCAAGATGAACTTCGACCAGCGGTTCCAGCTCGGCAGCGCCTGAGCCCGAACCAGCATCCACTCACACCACCAGCGCATCCAGCGGCCGCACCACCCGGCACGGATTGCCCGCTGCAAACACCCGCGCCGGCACATCGCGCGTGACCACGCTGCCCGCGCCGATCACCGCGCCATCGCCAATCGTCACGCCCGGGCACATGATGGCGCCGCCGCCAATCCACACATCCTCGCCAATGGTGATGGGCACACCGAACTCCAGGCCCTTGGCGCGCTCTTCGGGCGACACCGGGTGCGACGCGGTGTAGACCTGCACGCCCGGCCCCAGCAGCGTGCGTGCGCCGATGCGCACCGGCGCCACATCGAGCACCACGCAATTGAAGTTGAAGTACGCGCCCTCACCCAGCGTGATGTTGTAGCCATAGTCGCAATGAAACGGCGGGGTGATGTAGGCGCTGGCCGGAGCGCCGGGGATCAGCTGGCCGACCAGGCCCTGCAAGTAGCCGGGCGAATCGGCGCGCGCATGGTTGATGTCGTGGCACAGCTGGCGCGCCCGCAGGCGGTCGGCGACGAGTTCCGGGTCGTTGGCGTTGTACAGCTCGCCAGCCATCATCTTGGATTTCTCGGTGGTCAAGGCAGGCCTCCCGGTGGTGCAGACCGGCAAGTGTCGCCCTCCCGCCGGCGGCGCGGCGTAGGACGCTGCCGCGGCCCGCCGGTCACCCCAGCGCCGTCCACTTGCGCTCGCTCGCGGCGGACTCGACCACCTTTTCGATGAAGCGCACGCCCAGCGCGCCGTCTTCCACCCGCGGGTAGTCGGCCTCCAGCGCGCTGGCCGTGCGGCCCGCGGCGCGGGCGCGGATGTCGGCTGCCACGCCCAGGTAGACGTTGGCAAAGGCTTCGATAAAGGCCTCCGGGTGGCCCGGAGGAATGCGCCCCGCGCGCAGCGCCGCTGCGCTCAGCCACGGCGAGCCGCGCGTGAGGATGCGGCGCGGCCCGTCCACCGGCGAATGCACCAGGTGGTTGGGGTCTTCCTGCCGCCAGGTGAGCGTGCCCAGCGTGCCGGAGATTTGCAGCCGCAGGTCGTTCTCCAGCCCCGCCGCCACTTGCGACGCCACGATGATGCCGCGCGCCCCGCTGGCGTAGCGCAGCAGCAGCTGCGCATCGTCGTCCAGCCGGCGGCCCGCGCCAAAGCGGGTGAGGTCGGCGCACAGCGCCTCGGGCCGCTGGCCGGTGACGGTAGCGGCCAGGTTCTCGGCGTGCGAGCCGATGTCGCCCATGGTGCCCACGGCGCCGCTGCGCGCGGGGTCCAGCCGCCAGTCGGCCTGCTTGTTGCCCCCGCCCTGCTCCACCGCCGTGGCCAGCCAGCCCTGGTTGTATTCGACGGTGATCTTGCGGATGGTGCCCAAAGCGCCGCTGTGCACCAGGTGGCGCGCCTCGCGCACCAGGGGGTAGCCGGTGTAGTTGTAGGTCACGCCGAACACGGTGCCCGCCTTCTTCACGGCCGCCACCAGTTCATCGGCCTGCGCACGGGTGTGCACCAGCGGCTTGTCGCACACCACATGGAAGCCCGCCTGCACAAACGCCAGCGCCACCGGGTGGTGCATGTGGTTGGGCGTGACGATGCTCACCAGGTCGATGCGCTCATGCACCGGGCGGCGCAGCTCGTCGGCCAGCATCTCCTGCCAGCTGCCGTGGTTGCGGTCGTCGGCCAGGCCCAGTTCGGCGCCGGACGCGCGGGCCCGCTCGGGCGTGGACGACAGCGCGCCCGCCACCAGCTCGAACTGGCCGTCGAGCGCCATCGCCTTGCGGTGCACCGCACCGATGAAGGCGCCGTGGCCGCCGCCGACCATGGCGTAGCGGAGCTTGCGTTCAGAAGACATGGAGAGCCTTATTTCTTGGTTGTGGTTATCCATTGCGTTGCACGGGACCGACGAAACTGGCGCGACCCAGGCCAGGGCCGCCGCGCAAGGGCCGCCAAGCTGCGCAGGCAGCACTTCGCTTGCGTGCGCTGGCGGCGTCCCCCTTCCCGCGCGCAGCGCGAGAAGGGGGAAGCGGCGCAGCCGCTCAGGGGGTTGCACTTCATCTGTCGCGCGCGAACACGGCATCGAACGCCCCCGCCGCCGGCTTGAAGTCGAGCCGCCTGCAAAACGCTGCGCTCTCCGTGGCCCCGTGCACGCGGTCCATGCGGCTGTCCTCCCACTCCACCGAGAGCGGGCCCTGGTAGCCAATGTCGTTGAGCGCAACGATGATGGATTCGAAATCGATCATCCCGCGGCCCACGCTGCGAAAGTCCCAGTGGCGCCGCGCATCGCCAAAGCTGGTGTGCCCGCCAAACACCCCCACCGTGCCGTCGCCCTTGCCCCACCACACGTCCTTCATGTGGGCGTTGTAGATGCGGCCCGCAAACTGGCGGATGAACTTGACGTAGTCCACACCCTGGTAGGCCAGGTGGCTGGGGTCGAAGTTGAAGCCGAAGCGCTTATGGCCGCCTACGGCTGCAATCGCGCGCTCGGCCGAGGCAATGTCGAACGCGATCTCGGTGGGGTGCACTTCCAGCGCGAAGTTGATGTCGTGCTGCTCGAACACATCCAGGATGGGGCCAAAGCGCTTCGCAAAATCAGCAAAGCCCTTGTCCCAGTATTCCTGCGTGGTGGGCGGGAAGGCATAGATGGCATGCCACACCGATGAGCCGGTGAAGCCCGTCACCGTCTTCACACCGAACTTGGCCGCCGCACGCGCGGTGTCGGCCAGCTCGGCAGCAGCGCGCTGGCGCACGCCCTCGGGCTCGCCATCGCCCCACACATGCGGCGGCAGGATGGACTGGTGGCGCTCGTCGATCCGGTCGCACACGGCCTGGCCCACTAGGTGGTTGCCGATGGCAAAACACTGCAGGCCGTGCTGGGCCAGCAGTGCATGTTTGTCTTTGACGTACTGGGGCGACGACAGCGCCTCCTGCACGTTGAAATGGTCGCCCCAGCAGGCCAGCTCCAGGCCGTCGTAGCCCATGCTGCGTGCCAGCGGCGCGAGTTCTGCCAGCGGCAGGTCGGCCCACTGGCCGGTGAAGAGGGTGACGGGTCTTGGCATGGCGGCTCCAAGGGGTGTTGGTTGCAGGTGCGAAGCGGCTAGGAAGCTATATTTTTAATAGCTGCTAGCGCTTACTGGATAAGCGCTAGAGGCCAATTTGGCTTGATTTCTCACAATTCTCAGAGGGACCCTCACTCCCTCTCCCCTGGTGGGAGAGGGCCGGGGAGAGGGGGGTGAAACGGGCGCAGTGCGGAATGCAGCCCCCTCTCCCCCACCCTCTCCCGCGAGGGGAGAGGGAGTAACCCCAAGCCGCCCCACTCTTAGAACGGCGAATCCGGGAAGTAGAAGTCCTTCGCGTTGTCCTTGGTGATCAGCACCGACGGGATGATCGTCTTGGCCGGCAGCTTCTCGCCCTTGATGCGGGCCTCGGCGGTGAGCTTGATCGAGTCATAAATGAACTTCGGGCTGTACGACACATTGGCCTGGATCAGCGGGTTGCTGCCGTCCATCAGCGTCTTGACCATGCCCTTGGCACCCGCGCCGCCGAACACCAGCTTGATGTCCTTGCGCTTGGCCTGCTCGATGGCCTTGAGCACGCCCACCGCCATGTCGTCGTCGGCGGCCCACACGGCGTCGATCTGCGGGAAGCGCGTCAGGTAGTCCTGCATCACCTTGAAGGCGTCGTCGCGGTTCCAGTTGGCGTACTTGGCGTCCAGCAGCTTGATGTCGGGGTGGTTCTTCAGCACCGCGTTGAACGCGTCCATGCGCTCGTTGTCCAGCGTAGTGGCAATGCCGCGCAAGGCCACCACGGTGCCCTTGCCGCCCAGCGCCTTGGCGATGTACTCGGCCGGAATGCGGCCAAACGCCGTGTTGTCACCCGCCACATACGCGTCCTGCGCGCTGGTGTCCGTGAGGCCCCGGTCCACCACCGTCACGTAAACGCCCTTGGCCTTGACCTGCGCCACGGGCTTGGTCAGCGCGGCGGATTCAAACGGGAAGATGACCAGCGCGTTGATCTTGTTCACCGTCACCAAATCCTGCAGCTGGTTGGCCTGCTCGGGCGCGCCGCCTGCCGTCTTCACGATGACCTGCAGGCCAGGGTGGGCCTTCTCCAGGTCCTTCTTGGCCTGGTTGGCCCAGTAGACGATGCCGCCCGTGAAGCCGTGCGTGGCCGACGGAATGGCCACGCCCACCACCGTCTTGTTGGCCTGCGCCATGGCGGGGCCGGCCAGCGCCAGCGCAGCGGCGGCGCCCACGGCCGACAAGGCCAGGCGGCGGGTGAAAGAAGAAAGTTGGCTGCTGTTCATGCGTTGTCTCCTGTTGCTGCTATTGCTTTGAGGAAATGGCCAGGAAGCTGGCCGGCTGGGGAACACCGAGAAACTCAAAAAAAACCGGTTGGACCGTAGGTCGGGTTAGCCCGCAAGGGCGTAACCCGACGCCCATAGGCCACACCGCGGTGACGTCGGGTTACGCTGCGCTAACCCGACCTACGTCACTGGGGAACACGAGAGTCAAACGACCTGCCGAAAACCGACGATCCATCACCGCTTGCTCCTTTGCATGAACGCCACGGCAATGATCACGAACCCCTGCACGGCCGCATTCAAGTACACGCTGATGATGCTGGTGAGGTTGAGGATGTTGCTGATGACCGAGAGCAGGATCGCGCCCACCACCGTGCCGGTGATGCTGCCCGCCCCGCCCTTGAGCACCGTGCCGCCCACGATGACGGCGGCAATCGCCTCCAGCTCCCACAACAGCCCGGTGGTGGGCGATGCAGAGCCCAGGCGCGGCACGTACAGCAGCGTGGCGATGCCCACGCACACCCCCAGCAGCATGTACGTGAGGATCTTGATCTTGTGCACGTCCACCGCCGCGTACTGCGCCACCTGCTCGTTGGAGCCGATGGCCTGCACATAGCGGCCATAGGCCGTGCGGTTCAGGATGACGCCGCCGACCACCGCCACCAGCAGAAAGACCCACACCGGGATCGGCACGCCCAGCAGGTTGGCGTAGTACACGGGGCTGTAGAGGTCCGACAGATCGTTCTCGAGCGTGATGGCCCCGCCGTTCGAAAAATACGTGAGGTACGCGCGGAAGATGCCCAGCGTGCCCAGCGTCACGATGAAAGGCTCGATGCGGCCCTTGGTGATGAGCAGCCCGTGCACCAGCCCAAACACCGCGCCCAACACTACCGCCAGCAGCATGCCCACCACCACCGCCGCCATGGGCGAGCCCAGCACGGGCGCCATCGCGTTCATGAACAGGATGACCGAGCCTGCGATCAGCGCCGCCATCGACCCCACCGACAAGTCAATGCCGCCCGAGATGATGACGAAGCACATGCCCACCGCGATGATGCCGATGAAGGCCGTGCGGGTGAGCACGTTCATCACGTTGTCGTAGGTGGCGAAGTTGCTGTTGAGCAGCGTGCCCGCAATGCACAGCAGCACCAGGCCGATGACCGGGCCCAGGCCGTGCAGCTTGCCCCACCAGGCGCTGGCGCCGGTGGCCGCCGCCGCAGTGGCGGCAGCATGGCGGCTGCCACCCGCTTGCGGGGCAGCGGCGTTTTCGGCCGGTACGTTAACGGGTGCCTGTGGCATGGGCGATCAACTCCTCTTCGGTCAAATGCGGCGCTTGCAGCGTGGTCTGCAGCCGCCCGGCGCGCATCACCGCCACGCGGTGGCACAGGCCGATCAGCTCCATCAGTTCGGACGAAATCACCACCACCGCAAGCCCCTGCGCTGCCAGGCGCTGCACCAGGTGATAGATCTCGCGCTTGGCACCCACGTCCACGCCGCGCGTGGGTTCGTCCAGCACCACCACGCTGGGGCCGGGGTGCAGCACCTTGGCCAGCGCCAGCTTTTGCTGGTTGCCACCCGATAACGACGACGCGCGCACATCGAGTGAGCCGGTGCGGATGCCGAACTCCTGCACCGCATTGCGCAGCGCAGCCTGCTCGGCCACCGGGTCGAGCCAGGGCTTGGCATAGCGCTCCAGCGCCATCAGCGTCAGGTTGGGCCGCAGGCCAAAGTGCACGTGCAGGCCCTTGCCCTTGCGGTCTTCGCTCAGGTACGTCAGGCCGTGGCGCGCTGCATCGCGCGGGCTTTTGAGCTGCACGGGTTGGCCCGCAATCTCTACCGTGCCCGCCGTGCGCGGGCGCAGGCCCAGCAGGCCTTCAAACAGCTCCGTGCGCCCGGCACCCACCAACCCAGCAAAGCCCAGAATCTCGCCGCGCCGCACTTCAAAGCTCACATCCTCGGCCCAGCCCGGCACCGTGAGGCCATGTACCTTGATCGCAGGCGTTCCACCCTCCGGCGCAGGCAGCTTGGGCGGGAACAAGTCCGCCAGCTCGCGCCCCACCATCAGGTTGGCCATCTGCCGCCGCGTCACGCTGGCCGTGGGCTCGCGCGCCACCAGCAGGCCGTCGCGCATCACCACCACCTCGTCGGTGGTGCGCTCCACTTCGTCGAGCTTGTGCGAGATGTAGATGATGGTCACGCCCGCGGCCTTCAGCCCGGCCATCAGCGCAAACAGGCGCTCCGTCTCGCCGGGGGTCAGCGTGGCGGTGGGCTCATCCATGATGAGCAGGCGCGCATTGCGGGCCAGCGCACGGGCAATCTCCACCAGCTGCTTTTCGGCCACGATGAGCTTGCGCACCCGCGTGTCCGGGTCCAGCGGCAAGCCCACTTGCGCCAAGGCCGCCCGCGTCTTCTCGCGCATTGCCTTGTCGTCCAGGAAGGGGCCGCGCTTGATCTCATGGCCCAAAAAGATGTTCTGCGCAATCGTCAGGTCGTCCGCCAGGTTGAACTCCTGGTGGATCAGCACAATGCCCTGCGCCTCGGCCGCGCGCGATCCGCCGCCCGGGGCGCGCACGGCACCATCCACCACCACCTCGCCAGTGGTCGGGCTCTCATACCCCGCCAGAATCTTCATCAGCGTGGACTTGCCCGCGCCGTTCTCGCCCAGCAGGCCGTAGACGCGGCCCGGCTGCAGCGCAAAGCTCACGCCGTGCAGCACGCGCACCGGGCCAAACTCTTTGGTCACGTTGCGGAACTCGACGGCCACGCTCATCGCGCTGCCCCTGTTCCTACAACTGCTCCAGCGCCCGCACCCGCCACCGAGCCCGCACGCGACAGGCTCTCCTGCATCGCCAGCACGCCCGCGCCCACCACACCGGCATCGTCGGCCAGCGGCGCGTATTGAATCTCCAGATGCCGCGTAGAGAGCGCCAGCGACCGGTGGTACACGCTCTGCCGCACCGACGCGAGGAACAGCGGCCCCATGTCCGTCACCCGCCCCGCAATGAACACATGCGACGGGTTGAAGAAGTTGACGATGGACGCCAGCATCTGCCCCACCAGGCTGCCCGCGCGCTGAATGATGGCGTTGGCCGCCACATCGCCCGCGCGGCTGGCCTGGGCCACGTCTTCAATGGTCAGCGTGCCCGTGCTTTGCAGCCGCTCCGCTAGCAGCGCGCTTTCCCCGCGCTGCGCGGCCTCCACGGCCATGCGTGCCATGGCGGGCGCTGCGGCCATCGCCTCCACGCAGCCCTGGTTGCCGCAGTGGCAGCGCGGGCCGTGCTGGTCCACGCAGATATGGCCCACATCGCCCGCCGAGCCGTTGGCGCCCCGGTACACCTGCCCGTGGCACACGATGCCGCAGCCAATGCCCGTGCCCACCTTGATCACCAGGAAGTTGGGCAGATTGCGCTGCAGCCGGTACATCTCGCCCAACGCCATCAGGTTCACGTCGTTGTCCACAAACACCGGCGCGGCAAACGCCTCGCGCAGGTAGTCGCGGATGGAAAAGCCGTCCCAGTCGGGCATCAGCGGCGGGTTGACGAGCTGCCCGCTTTCAAAATCCACCGGCCCCGGCACGCCCATGCCAATGGCAATCACCTGATTGGGTGCCAGCCCGCAGCGCGCCAGCAGCTCCCGCATCAGCCCCCGCACCCGCGCCAGGATCACGCCCGGCCCCTGGCGCACATCAATGGGCTCGCGGTGCCGCGCCAGCACCGTCATGTCGGGCCGCATCACCGCAATCTGCATGCTGGTCGCGCCCAGGTCGGCGCCAATCACCACGCCCAGGGTTTCGCTCAAACGGAGGGTTTCGGCACGCCGGCCGCCAGAGGATTCCTGCAGGCCCACCTCGTCGAGCAAGCCTTCATCGAGCAACGCCGCCACCATGGCATTGGCCTTGCTCTTGGAATAGGCCAGGCGCTGCGCCAGCGCATTGCGCGACGCGCCGGCAGACCAGAAGATGGTCTGCAACACGCCCAGGTCTTCGGCGCCGCAGTGACTCCAGCGGGTGGATGGCAAGGCTTGTCTCCTGTCGTTTTCATACGCAGCACCTCATGGGGTGGGCGCTTGACAGGGATGCTATGCGGTCACCTTTGACCGGACAAGACTGAACTTCGGCCTAAAGTAGATCAAAGATAAAAAGTATCTTTACAAAAATGATTAAACTATTTATTTAACGCTACATTTCTCAAGCCACTCAATCGATTATCTGCTGACTTAAATTTTCCACGATATAAGTCCCTTTTCTCTCCCAGATCTTTTATTGCCGCAGCAACTCTCAAGTCGGATTTTTTCGCCTCCAATGTCTTTAAATACTCCGATAGCTCCTGCAGATCTTTCGACATATCGTCGAGGAGCCCCTTTATTTCGACCGTAGCCGCCTCGAATCGCGAAGACCGCTCCGCCTTAAATTCTGAGGGTATTTTCTGAATCTCACTTGGAATATTGTGGCAATGATTGAATTTTTCCTCAAATTTTTCCAGCTTCTTATCAAATTCGCTAAAGAAGCTATTCATAACATCTTGGAAACGCGATCCGAGTGATCTGTACTCAATTTTTCGAAGAGCATCCTCCGGGGAAATGGCGCCTACCAAAACGTCAGTTTCTAGCTCATAGGTCCACTGAATAGCGTGACCAGCCCTTGCCTTTCGAATCGAAATAGCCAAAAGCAGGTAAATTGAAACCAGCAAAGCTATCGCCTTGACAGCATCGGAAGGTTGAGATTTCCCACCAATTAGTGCCATAAATTGAAAAAAGGCAACCAAAACAAATCCGAGCCCAACCCAAATATTATTAGCAGCATAAGTTCGTTTTGATAACGCGAAACGAGGCTTTGGAAATTTACTCACTTCACCACCGATCACCACCAATACCTTCAGAACATCCAGGGCCGCCATCACCATAATCGCCAAGGGGAAAATCCCCATAAAAACAACACTCCAACTGCCACCAAGAATTAAGAAGTGCAGCGCTGGAGGCAATGCTAGCCAAGCGCCTTCAACAAAAACTAGAAATGGCGAATCAACATCATTTAAACGCCAAGGCTGATAGCGCAGCTCATCACGAACACCATGATTTGGAGTGCCCACCCAATTCAAAAAATAAATGGATTGCCCAAATAGCAAGGTATGCACTAATTCCTCGCAATAAGCCGAAAAATCAAGGTGCAAATAACCAAAAAATGTCCAACCGAGCACCCCTATCGCACCACAGAGCACCCAGAGATTAATACCATTAACTTTAGCCTCTATCTCTACAGCCTTTTGGCAATTCCTCAGATAATCTAAAATCTCTTTTTTTTCAGCCATAACAAGCCCTTATCCATCTTCGCACACAGTGTTGTCAGGATACTTGACAAATTCGCGAAAGCAAAAGGAAAACCGAGTCGTCGCTCGATACCAACATCTACTACTCACTCTCTCCACATGATCGAACCACCCACCCTCGAAACGCAAACCCCATATAAAACATCCGCACATCGCTGAAGCCCGCGTCCCTCAAAACCGCCTCATCCTCCTCCGGCGTCAGCACCGCCAGCTCCGCAGCCACCTTGTCCCGGGCCCTGGCCGCATGCTCCGGCGGCACGCCGGACGCCACCTGAAACGCGGCATAGCGCGACAGCCACAGATCGCGCTCCCCTGCCCCGCCCTCTCCACCAGAGCCTGCACCATCCGCCACGCTCAGATGCGCTACCACCAGCGGCGCCCCGGGCTTGAGCCGCCGCCGGATCTCGGCCAGCATGGGCACTCGCTGCTCGCGCGGCACAAAGTGAAAAGTCAGCAAGCACGTCGCGCCATCAAACGGCCCGGCCGGTGCGCTCTGCACGTAGCCGTGGTGCAGCCCCACGCGGTCGCCGGGCACGCCCGCGCTTTGCAGCCGCTGCGCCGCCAGGTCCAGCATGGGCTGGCTGGGGTCCACGCCGTCGAACCGCCAGCCAGGGTGCGCCAGCGCCATGTCTTCCAGCTCCAGCCCGCCGCCTGCGCCCACCACCAGCACGCGGCCGTTGGCGGGCACGCGCTCGGCCAGGAGGATGCGGGACATGCGCAGCAGGCTGTCGTAGCCGGGCACGTTGCGGCGGGGGCCTTCGGCGTAGCGGGCGACGGCGGTGGGGTCGGTGAAGGGGGATGCGGCGGGATGGGTCATGGTGTGGTCTGGTGTGCGGTGGGGGCGACGGTTGGCGATGGGCTGGGTCCGCCGGTTTGCCAAGCCCGCGCAAGGTTTCGACAGGCTCAACCCGAATGGTTGGTGGTGGGCAACGTGTCGCAGAAATCAAGCCAAATTGACCTCTAGCGCTTATTCATCAAGCGCCAGCAGCTATCAATTTAGTAGCTTTCTGGGCGTGCCCAAGCACTGTTTCTGGTTGCATGCTAGCATCACGCAACTTTTAATGTTATATGAAACGAGATAGCCGACTTTCCAATGTTCTCCACGCGCTGCTGCACATGGCAGAGATGGAGGGGCCCGCCACGTCCGAGGCCATGGCGCAGGCCATGCAGACCAACCCGGTGGTGGTGCGCCGCCTGATGGCGGGGCTGCGGTATGCGGGCTTTGTGTCGTCGGCCAAGGGGCATGGCGGCGGGTGGGTGCTGTCGTGCCCGCTCACCGACATCACGCTGCGCGACATCTACGAGGCGCTGGGCGCGCCCACGCTGCTGGCGGTGGGCAACCGCGTGGAAAGTCCCGGCTGCATCGTCGAACAAGCGGTGAACCGCGCGCTGACGGGCGCCTACCAGGCGGCCGAAGAGGCGCTGCTGGCGCGGTTGGGCGAGGTGACGCTAGCGCAGCTGTCGGCCGAGTTTCATGAACGCATGGTGGCCGGGTGCCACGGACACAAGGAGATGGAGCATGGCGACAGCAGCAATGACAAACACCCAGGCGTATGAGGTGATCGTGATCGGCGGCAGCTTTGCCGGCCTGTCGGCCGCAATGCAGCTGGCGCGCGCCCGGCGGCGGGTGTGCGTGGTGGATGCCGGCCAGCCGCGCAACCGGTTTGCGGCAGCGTCGCACGGTTTCTTCGGGCAAGACGGCGAGCCGCCGCTGGCGATGATCGAGCAGGCCCGGCGCAAGCTGGCGGCCTACCCCACGGTGCGCTTTGTGCAGGGCACGGCGGTGTCGGCCACGGCGCAGCACAGCGCGGGGTCGCCGGAGAACGGTTTTGTGGTGGTGCTGGACGATGGCACACACCTGGAAGCCCACAAGCTGGTGCTGGCCTATGGCGTGCAAGATGGCCTGCCCGAGATTGCGGGCTTGCGCGAGCGCTGGGGCGCCACGGTGTTGCACTGCCCGTATTGCCATGGCTACGAGTTTGCAGGCCAGCGGCTGGGCGTGCTGTACCACTCGGCAGGCTCGGCCCTGCACGCGCAGCTGATTGCCGACTGGGGCCCGACCACCCTCTTCCTGAACGGCGACACCACGCTGGAGAGCGCCGAGCGCGAGCGGCTGCAGGCGCTGGGCATAACCATCGAGCCCGCGCCCATCGCTGCGCTGGAAGGCCCGGGCCAGGCGCTGCAGGGCGTGCGGCTGCAGGCCACCGGCGGCAGTGATGCGCGCTTGGTGCCGCTGGCTGCGCTGTATGTGGCCGCCACCACCCGCCCCGCCAGCCCGCTGGCCGAGCAGCTGGGCTGCGCGTTCGACGAAGGCCCCATGGGCCCGTACCTCCGCACCGACGCAAACACCCGGATGACCACCGTGCCCGGCGTGTATGCCGCAGGCGACCTCACACTGATGCGCCACAACGCCACGCTGGCCTCGGCCGAAGGCGTGCTGGCGGGCGTGGGGGTGCACCAGGCGCTGGTGTTTGGGCAGTAGCTCCACAGGGTAGAAAGGGAAGCCTTGCGCGGCGCTTCGACAGGCTCAGCGTGAACGGTAGAGAGGATGGATACCGAGCCAACCATCGCCGCTCGCAGACTTCAAAGTAGCAAGATCGGCTAAGTACCCACGCGCAAGCTGCGGCACACTCTGCGGCCATGACGAGCCTGGACCCGCGCGCAGAACAGAACTACCGCGACCGCGTGGCCCGCGTGATCGCCCACATCGTGGCGCACCCGCTGGCAGCGCATCGGCTGGAGGACCTGGCCGCCATTGCCCACTTTTCCCCTTTCCACTTCCACCGCGTCTACAGCAGCATCGCGGGCGAAACCGTGGCCGCCACGGTGCGCCGCGTGCGTCTCGCTCTGGCCACGCGGTTGCTGGAGCAAGGCGGGCAAAGCATCACGCAGGTGGCGCTGGAGGTGGGCTACGACAGCCCGCAGGCCTTCACCCGCGCGTTCAGTCAGTTCACAGGGCAGTCGCCACGCGCCTTTCAGCGCGACATGCACCGGGTGGCGCTGGATGCGTGCGCCGGGCCATCCCGCAGCGGCAGTGCTTATGCCCCGGCGGCACTGGCAGTGCAGTTGGTGGAGCGGCCGGCGCAGCATGTGCAGGCGCTGCGCCACACGGGTCCGCCCGCCACCATCCCGCACACGCAGCGGCGGCTGTACCTGCAATGCGGCGCCCGCACCACCGAACGGCTGGGCGCCTCCTACGGCGACCCGGACGACCCCGCGGGCTTTCGCTATTACGCGGCCGCGGTGGTCGATGGCGGCGGCGCCCTGGGTGGCGGGCTGGAGACGCTGCACATTCCCGCAGGGCTGTACGCCCGCCACACACTGGCGGGGCCCTATGCGCGCATCAACGCAGCACTCGCGGCACTGCACACGCGCTGGCTGCCTGCCAGTGGCTACGAGCCGGACGACCGGCCCGTGCTGGAGCACTACCTGAACTCGCCCCGCGACGCGGCGCCGCAGGCGCTGCGCACCGACCTGCTCATTCCCATCCGCCCCGCGGGCCGCACAGCATGATGACTTTTTGCACGACGCCGGACTGGCGCCACCCCCTTTGCCGGCTTGTGCTGGCCGCCTGCTGCCTGGGGGGCACCGCGGCCCACGCGGCGGGCGTCAGCTTCATCAACGTGCCGGCAGGCCCGGACGGGCCCGCGCTGCGCGGTGCCGTGTGGTCGCCCTGCAGCGCCACGGCAGAGCGCCTGGTGCTGGCGCCGCTGGTCATCGAGGGCACGCGCGACTGCCCCGTGAACGGCACGCAGTTGCCGCTGGTGCTGGTGTCGCATGGTTCGGGCGGCTCGGCCCTGGGCCATCACGACACGGCGGCGGCGCTGGCCGATGCGGGCTATGTGGTGGCGGCCATCAACCATCCTGGCGACAGCTTCCAGGATGCAAACCGCCAAGGCCACCTCTCGGCCTTTGCCACGCGGCCGGTGGACATGAAGCGGCTGGCGGACTACATGCTGGGCACCTGGCCCCAGCGTGCGCAGCTGGACGCGGGCAAGGTGGGATTTTTTGGCTATTCGCGCGGCGGCTACACGGGCCTGGTGGCCCTGGGCGCGGTGCCGGACTGGACACTGCGCCCAGACCTGTGTCCACCCCTGTCCACGCGGCCCTTGTGCGGCGAGATCCGGCGCAACGAAATTCCCGCCACGCCCGCGCCCGACCCGCGCATCCGGGCGGCGGTCATCGTGGACCCGTTGAGCGTGTTCGACGCCAAAGGGCTGGGGAAGGTCAGCACGCCCGTGCAGCTGTGGGCCTCGGAGCTGGGTGGAGACGGCGTGACGCTGCCGAGCGTGCAGGCCGCGCGCGACGGCCTGCCGCAGCCGCCCGACTGGCATGTGGCAGCGGCCGCAGGGCACTTTGCCTTTCTGGCGCCCTGCTCACCGGCCTTGGCCGATGCCGCACCCGATATCTGCCGCGACGCCCCGGGCTTCGACCGTGCGGCCTTCCACCAGGCATTCAACGCGCAGGTGGTGGGCTTCTTCCAGCGGCACTTGCAGCGGACCGACGCGTCAGCGGACTGAGGTCGCGCCACCGCGGCAGCTCCCCGGTCTGGCCTTGAGCGTCACCGCGACGGCCGCCGCAGCGTCCACAGCGCAGCCGCCATCAGCCCCACCCCGGCCAGCTGCACGGGGCTGAGCGTGCGGCCGTACACCGCCCAGTCCACCAGCACCGCCGTGAGCGGGTACACAAACTGCAGCACCGCAATGCGCCCCAGCCCCAGCCGCGCCATGCCCGCAAACAGCACCACGTACGCCAGCCCCGTGTGCAGCACGCCCAGGCCGAGCAGCCAGCCCCAGGCCGCGCCCAGCGGCGGCCAGCCCAGCACCCAGGGCGCCCATGCCAGCGCCACCGTGCCCACCAGGCATTGCCACATGGCCATGGCATAGGGGCTGATGGCCTTTTGCGTATTGGCCAGCAGCGTCACGCCCGCATAGCAGAGCGAGCCGCCGAGGCACAGCAGCACACCGGCCAGGTAGTCCCCGCCACCGCTGGTCGCAGCGGCCGCGCCATCGAGCAGCCCGGTGGTCAGCACCAGGCCGCCCAGCGCGGCCAGGGTGGCGAGCCACTGCGCGGGCGAGACGGCTTCGCGCAAGAAAAGCGCACCCAGCACGATGACCCAGATGGGCTGGATGTGGAACACCACTGTGGCCACGGCAATGGAGGTGCGCGGGATGGCGGCAAAGAACAAGGCCCAGTTCATGACCATGAGCACGCCCGTGGCGCAGGCCACCCAGCGGGCGCGGCCGTTCAGCAGCAGTTCGCGCCCCCGCCCCGTGGCCAGGCACCACGCCAGGAGCGCCAGCGCGCCAAAGGCGCAGCGGAACCACACGGTGACCAGCGGGTGCTGGCCGGCCTCTTCCACAAACACGCCGATGGTGCCCAGCAGCACGCCACCGGCAATCAGCAGCCACTGGCCGTCGCGCTCGCGCGTGCTGGCGGGGAGCGGTGGGACAGCCGCAAGAACGGAGGACGGGGACGTACCGGCTTTGGAGGAGTTCATGGCACCGATGCTCGCGGTTTGTTGCCATTGTGTAAAACGGATAAATCGAACGGATACCATTCGATAATCGAATGCTGTGTGGCCTCCTGCCGTCGCCGGGCCGTAAAGGAAGGTCGCCCTTGCCCGACGGGCAGATACCGCGGTGGTGATGCACCGGCGCGGATGCCTCCGAGCCACCCGCTTGACCTCAACCCCACTTGAGCTTCTAGACTCCACGGCACACCCCTTCGAGCCCCGTTGGCGCCCCCCAAAGTCGCCAGCGGGCTCCTGGAACCTGTTCAACCCCTTGAAGCCGAGGCCCCCCATGCCCGTCACCGCCGCCAAAGACCACCCCACCACCGCCCTCTACCGCGTTGACAAGTTCACCGTGCCCGCCCACGCGGTGGACGCATTTGTTGCACAAATGAAGCGCCTGCAAGCCACGCTGCAGGCCCAGCCGGGCTGCCTGCATGCCACGGTGTTGACCCAACTGGGCGGGCCGGGCCGGTTCAACGTGCTGACCTGGGTGGAATGGCAGGACCAGGCCTCGGTGGACCAGGCCGCAGCCGCCATGCAGCGCCAGTTTGCCGCCGAGGGCTTTGACCCCAAGGCCTTTTTGCAGCAGCTGGGGGCAGAGGCGGACCTGGGCCTGTACCGTGCGGTTGCGTAGAGTGCCCGGCCGCGCGCCTGCGGGCTCGGCGGGCCGGACCTGAAAATCACCCCGCCCCCCGGCCCTCCTGATCCTTCGTTGCGCCCATGAACTACCCCGACTTTCAGATCGACTGGCTGCGCGCCTTTGTGGCCGTGGTGGATGCAGGCTCGCTCTCGGGGGCGGCACCGCTGGTACACCGCTCGCAGTCGGCCGTCAGCATGCAGATCAAGAAGCTGGAGGCCGCGCTGGGCCGCCCCGTGCTGCTGCGCGGGCCGCGCCACCTGGAGGTGACGCCCGCGGGGGCCGAGCTGCTGTCGTACGCGCGCCGCGTGCTGGACCTGCAGGCCGAGGCGCATGCCGCGCTGTTCGGCCCGCAGCTGGCGGGCCGGGTGCGGCTGGGCGTGCCGGACGACTACGCCAGCGCCTACCTCACGCCGGTGCTGCGGAGTTTTGCGCACCGGTACCAGGGGGTGGAGATTGAGCTGACGTGCGAGCAGTCCACCTCGCTGATTCCGCGCCTGGCGCGGGGCGAGCTGGACCTGGCCCTGGTCTCGCAGGACAAGCCGCAGCGCGGGCGCTTTCTGTTTGACGAGCCGCTGGTGTGGGTGGGCTCGCCGCAGTTCGAGGTGTGGCGGCGCGACCCGCTGCCGATTGCGGTGTACGAGTCCACCAGCATGGCACGCCAGGCCACGCTGGCTGCGCTGGGCACGCGGCGGCGCGGCTACCACCTTGTGTACCACAGCCCCAGCCTGGCGGGCCAGCTGGCCGCGGTGGAAAGCGGCTTGGCCGTGGCGGTGCTCACGCGCTGCAGCGTGCCGGCGCATTTGCAGATCCTGCAGAACCTGCCGGCGGAGTTTGAGCTGCCGCCGCTCGACGCCATGCACGTGGCGGTGCTACGCAGCAAGGTGTCGCAGCGGCAGCCGGCGGTGGACGCGATGTATGAGCAGGTGGTGCGGACGCTGGGCGGGTTGGGTGCGCGCGGCTGAGTCCGCAGCGTTGTGCAGCACGCCGCCGCCCGGCCCGGTGCGGCGCATGGCCGCCAGAAGCACCCGAAGCCGCCAGCAGCCACCAAGCCACCGGCAGCCGCCTGGGCGACCGTGGCGGTGCAGCGCACCGGGTTCTAATGCGCGGGTCTTGTTTCAACGGATGCAAACCATGACCGCCAGCCCCACCCTCGCCAACATCCCTTCCACCGCGCTGCAGTTGCGCTCCCTCGTCACTGCGGACGGCACCTTGCAGATCAGCCTGGAGCCCACGCCCGTGCCCACGCCGGGGCCCGACGAGGTGCTGATCCAAGTGCAGGCCACGCCCATCAATCCGTCGGACATTGGCTTGCTGCTGGGCCCGGCCGATCTGTCCACCGTGCAGGTCACCGGCACGGCCGAGCGGCCGGTGGCCACGGCCCGCATCCCCGAACGCGCATTGCCCGGCCTGGCCGCGCGCATCGGCCAGAGCATGCCGGTGGGCAACGAGGGCGCGGGCCTGGTGGTGGCGGCCGGCGCATCGCCCGCCGCGCAGGCACTGCTGGGCCGCACGGTGGCGGTGATTGGCGGTGCCATGTATGCGCAGTACCGCGCCATGCCTGCGGCGCAGTGCCTGCCGCTGCCGCCCGGCACCACGGCAGCCGAAGGCGCGTCATGCTTTGTGAACCCGCTGACGGCACTGAGCATGGTGGAGGCGATGAAGCGCGAGGGCCACACCGCGCTGGTGCACACCGCCGCGGCCAGCAACCTGGGCCAGATGCTGCTCAAGATTTGCCAGAAGGACGGCATTGGCCTGGTCAACATCGTGCGCAAGCCCGAGCAGGCGGCGCTGCTGCGCGGGCTGGGTGCCCAGCATGTGTGCGACAGCAGCGCGCCCACCTTCATGGCCGAGCTGACCGACGCGCTGGCCGCCACGGGGGCCACCATTGCGTTCGACGCCACGGGTGGCGGCACGCTGGCCGGGCAGATCCTGCAGTGCATGGAAGCCGCCATCAACCGCACAGCCAAGGAGTACAGCCGCTACGGATCGGCCGTGCACAAACAGGTATACCTGTATGGCCACCTGGACACGCGGCCCACCGAAGTGCACCGCACTTTTGGCATGGCCTGGGGCATGGGCGGCTGGCTGCTGTTTCCGTTTCTGCAAAAGATTGGCCCGGAGGCCACCCAGGCGCTGCGCGCGCGCGTGGCTGCAGAGTTGAAGACGACGTTTGCCAGCCACTATGCGCGCACGGTGTCGCTGGCGGGGGCGTTGAGCGCCGATGCAATTGCGTTCTACGGCGCGCGGAACACGGGGGCCAAGGTGCTGATTGATCCGTCGATGGAATGAGCTGGGAGCGTTTGGGCTGAGGCGGTGAAGGGCCCGTGCGGCGCTTCGACAAGCTCAGCGTGTGCCGAGTGTGGTTGTGCGAAGGCCATCAACCTGTATTCAAGCCGCAGCCGCCGCCCGCACCAGCGCGACCAGCTGCTCACGCGGCCCCAGCAGCGCATCGCCGCCCAGCAGGCGCAGCGCCCCGCCCTGCGCCGTGACCACCAGCTGCGGCACGCCGCGGGCGCCCACGGCGCGCAGGGTGGCCTGGGCCTGCGCGACGCGTTGGGCGGTGCGGCTGCGCAGCGTGGCGTCGGGGGCCTGCGCCCGGGCTGCGGCATCCGGCAGGCCCAGCGCGCGCAGCACCTCTGCGATCACGGCCGGGTCGGAGTTGTCGCGGCCGTCCACATAGCGCGCGTGCTGCAGGGCGTGCAGCGCGTCCAGCTCACGCTCCGGCGCCGCCTGCGCCACGGCCGTGAGGGCCAGCGTGGCGGGGCCGGAGTCAAAGCGCGCCCCCGCGACGCCCAGGACGCGGTCGCGGTAGGCCTGGGTGAAGGGCTGGCCGGTGAGCTGCTGGATGCGCTGGTCGTTGGCCCAGGCATAGGCGGCGAACTGCGCGTCCATGGCCCGTGCGCCGGCCCCGGCAAACAGGCCGGTGGGGGCCAGCGCCACGTGAAGGCCATCCACGCCCTGCAGGTGCTTCAGCGCGGGCGCGGCGGCATAGCACCAGCCGCAAAGGGGGTCGAACAGATAGGTGACCGTGGTGGACATGGGTCAGGGTCTTTCGTGAGGATCTCGGGTTTCAGACGCCGCCAGTGCGGCTTCAAAGGCGGCAACTTCTTCGGCCAGCGTGCCGCGGCTGCGGAAGTGGCGGGCGGCGCGGTCGTACCAGTTTTCGGCATCTTCCAGGTCGCCTTCCTGCAGGTGCAGGATGCCGTGCAGCCAGGCGGCCCGCATGGAGCCGTCGCGCTGCACCAGGTCGTGCGCCGCGTTCCAGCGCCCGGCGTGCAGGTGCAGCAAGACTTGTTGGAGCAGGGGCGGCGCAGCGGTCACGATCTTCTGGTGCCTTCGTTTCAACGGTTTGCCCGGGCGGCGCTCACCACTTCATCTCGCCCTTGTTCACCTTGGCGCCGATGTCCAGCGACAGGCCCATGGGCGCTGCGGGGTAGGCCTTCTGCATGGCATCGATGAGTTCGGCACTGGTTTGGGTGGCGGCGGCGTTCTTCTCGAACGTTTGCAGGTAGCCCTTGGTGTAGCGGATGTTGGCGGCGTCCAGCGCGCCGCCGGCGGGCATGTGGCCAGGCACCACCAGGGTGGGCTGCAGCGCAGCCATTTCGTCCAGCTGGGCCACCCAGGCACTGCGCTCGGCCACGGTCTGGGTGTCGGCCGTCCACACGTGGGTGTTGGTGCCGAACACGCCGATGGTGCCGACCACGGCCTTGATGGACGGGATCCACGCATACGGGCGGTGGGCCAGCAGGCCGGTGGTGCCGCGGATCTCGACCGTCTGGCCGTCCACGCTCAGCGTGTTGCCGGCGATGGCCTTGGGCAGCACGGGCGTGCGCGGTGCGTTGGCGCCCATCTTGGGGCCCCAGAAGGCCAGCTTGCCTGCCAGCTTGGCGTTGATCTTCTCCAGCACGGCGGGCGTGGTCACCACGTCGGCCTTGGGGAAGATTTCTTTCAGCGTCTCGACGCCAAAGTAGTAGTCGGGGTCGGCCTGGCTCACGTAGATGGTCTTCAGCTCTTTGCCCGTGTCGAGCACGTTGGCGGCAATGCGCAGCGCGTCGGCGCGGGTGAAACCGGCGTCGATGACCATGGCTTCTTTCTCGCCATAGACCAGGGTGGAGTTGACGTTGAAGCTGTTGCCGTCGGCGTTGTAGACCTTGACTTGCAGGGGCTGGGCAGCCTGGGCGCCGGTGAAGGCAACGGCGAGGGTGGCGGCGATGAGGGCGGTGCGGAACATGGGGTTTCTCCGGTGTTTTAAGCGGTGGTGCAAAGGACGGAATGCAGTTTATTTGCACTAATCGATCCAATAAACCCGATAATTCGCGCATATTTGTTTCACAAACCGATCAAATAACCTTCCTATGGACCGCCTGACCGCCATGCGTGTATTTGCCGAGGTCGCCACCAGCGGCAGCTTCAGTGCCACAGCCGACAAGCTGGACATGTCACGCGCCATGGTCACGCGCTATGTGGGTGAGATGGAGCAGTGGCTGCAGGCGCGGCTGCTGCAGCGCACCACCCGCAGCGTGACGCTGACCGACGCTGGCGAACACGCGCTGCGCCGCTGCCAGCAGATGCTGGCGCTGTCGCAGGACCTGGAGGATGAAACCGCCCACACGGCCGACGGCGCGCTGCGCGGGCAGTTGCGCATGACCTGCAGCGTGTCGTTCGCGTTTGCGCAGATGGGCGCAGCGATCGCAGACTTTCTGGCGCTGCACCCGCAGCTCAAGATCGATCTGGATGCGAGCGAGGGGTCGCTCAATTTGGTGGAAAAGCGCATCGACCTGGCCATCCGCATCAGCGCCGAGCCCGACCCGCTGCTCATCGGCCGGCCCCTGGCGCCGTGTGATTCGGTGCTGGTGGCATCGCCCGCCTACCTGGCCGCGCACGGCGTGCCGCAGGTTCCCGCCGACCTGGCGCCGCACCGCTGCCTGAGCTACGCCAACTTTGGCAAGAGCGTGTGGGCGCTGACGCGCGGCGGCGTGACGGAACGCGTGGGTGTCTCGGGGCACTTCAGCGCCAACGAAGCCACCACACTGATGCGCGCCGCGCTGGCGGGCGGCGGCATTGCCATGCAGCCGACGTATCTGGTCAATCCCTACCTGCACAGCGGCGAGCTGCAGACTGTGCTGCCGGGGTGGAACTTGCCGGCGATGACGATTTACGCGCTGTACCCGTCGCGCAGGCACTTGTCGCCGGCGGTGCGGGCGCTGCTGGATTTTTTGGTGGATCGGTTTGCGGGGGCGCCGTGGTGAGGGTGGTCACCTCAGCCGAAGAACCATCAATTTGATAGCTGCCAGCGCTTATCCATCAGGCGGTAGAGGCCTATTTGGCTTGATTTTTCACAACCTGTGAGAACGCGCTGACACTCCCTCTCCCCGGGTGGGAGAGGGTTGGGGAGAGGGGGAGCATGGGGCGCGGCGCTTGGAAGAAGAGCCCCTCTCCCCGACCCTCTCCCGCGAGGGGAGAAGGAGTGAGACCGGGGCAGCGCGTGTTGCCACCACCGCTACCGGACCTGCGGCTTACTCGGCCTCAATCCCTGCCGCCTTGATCACCTTGCCCCACTTCTGCGTCTCCGCGGCCTGGAATTTGGCGAGTTCATCGGGCGTGGTGGTCCAGGCTTCGGAGCCTGCGTTGTCAAAAAAGCTCTTGGCCGCGGCGCTCTTGGTGGCCGCCGTGAGCAGTTCGTTGAGGCGCGCCACCACCGGCGCAGGCGTGCCTGCGGGCACGTAGGCCGCAAACCAGTAGCCCATGTCGTAGCCCTTCACGCCCGCCTCGTCCAGCGTGGGCACATCAGGCAGCTGCGCGCTGCGCTTTTGTGTGGAGTAGCCCAGCGCGCGCAGCTTGCCCGCCTTGACCTGGGGCACGCCGGTGGAGGTGTCGGTGATCATCAGATCAATCTGCCCGCCCAGCAGATCGGTGATGGCCAGCGGGTTGCTCTTGTAGGGCACGTGCAGGATGTCCACGCCCGCGAGCTGCTTGAGCATTTCGCCCGCCATGCGGCTCGAAGAGCTGCCGCTGCCGAAGCTCAGCTTGCCGGGGTGCTTCTTGGCGAAGGCCAGCAGCTCCCCCACATTTTTGTACGGCGCGCTGGCGCTGACCACCAGCACCTGCCCGCCCTTGCCCAGGCCGGTGACGGGTGCAAAGTCCTTCACGGGGTCGTACGAGAGCTTTTTGTACAGGTGCTCGTTGGCGGCATGCGTGGTGTTGGTGGTGATGAGCACGCTGTAGCCATCGGCCGCCGACTTGGCTACGGCCGATGCGGCGATCATGCCGCTGGCGCCCGCCTTGTTGTCGATGACCACGGGCTGCTTGGTGTCGTTGGTGATGGACTGGCCCAGCGCGCGGGCCAGCTGGTCGGTGGCGCTGCCTGCGGCAAAGGGCACGACGAAGGTGATGGCCTTGGCGGGGTAGCCACCGGCCGCCTGGGCCAGCGCTGCGGGGGCGTGCAGTGTGCCGAGCGCCAGCACGGCAGCGGTGGCGAGCAGAGCGCGGCGGGGGGATGAAGGGGTCATGTTGTCTCCGGGTGTTGGTATGGATGAAAAATCGAAACGAGAGGGTTAGGCCGATGAGCCGCCAAAGTGCGGCGCCAGATCGGCGGGCACGGTGATGGGCATATCGAGCAGCAGGTAGCTCAGCGCCTTGCCGTGGCTATCGAGGTTGAGCGAGTCGTTCACGCCGCCGTCGAGCACGTCGTCCAGCACGATGTTCATGGCCTGCAGCTGGGGCAGCAGGTAGCGCGTGACCTGGCGCGGGCGGCGCTGCGCAAACTGCTGCGCCACGGCGGCCTCGGTGACTTGTTCGACCAGCACATCCCACAGCGCGGGGTGCCAGGCGATGACGCTGATGTTGGAGCGGTTGCCTTTATCGCCGGTGCGGCTGTGGGCCAAGCGATACAAAGGAACAGTCACAGTGTGGTCTGTTGTGGCCATAGCTTGAGTCCTCAATCCACCAGCTCAAAATGCACGGCCACCGCCTCGCGCGGCACCAGGCACGACACAGTGCCCAGGCGCGGGCGCATGGCGGTGCGCACGCCGCCGCCGCCTGCGGGGCCGCAGGTGTAGAGCGCTGTCACCTCGCGCACCAGGCGCTGGGCGCTGGCGTGGTCGCGGTGCTGCAGGGCCACGCGCAGGCGCACGTCGCGAGCATCACCTACTGTGGGGTCGTCCAGCCAAAGACTGGTGTCGTCGCCAAAGAGGCTGGTCACGCCGATCAGGTCGATGCGCAGCGGGCCCAGGCCGCTCAGACGCTCGCGCAGCACCTCGCCCGCCAGTCGGGCGCGGGCTTCGGCGCGCGGGCCGGCGTAGGAGATTTCGCCCTCAGCAAACCAGCCCGATTCAAAACACACGTTGACCTTGAGCGTGGCTGGCCGCGCGTGGCCCTGCACGCCTTCCAGCCGCACCGCGTCAGCGCCCACCGTGGTCACGCGGGCGGTGGTGATGTCGGCCACCACATCGGGCGTAAGGTAGGCCGCCGGGTCGTGCAGCTCGTACAGCAGCTGCTCCTTCACCGTGCGTTCGGTGATGCAGCCGCCCGTGCCCGGGGGCTTGGTGATGGTGCAGTGGCCGTCGGCGTCGATCTCGGCGATGGGGTAGCCCAGTTGCGCCAGGCCCGCCACATCCTTGTAGCCAGGGTCGGCAAAGTAGCCGCCCGTAACCTGGGCGCCGCATTCGAGCAGATGCCCGGCCATGGTGGCGCGGGCCAGCCTGTCCCAGTCGTCCAGCGCCCAGCCGTAGTGCGCCAGCGCGGGGCCCAGCACCAGCGACGGGTCGGCCACCCGGCCGCACACCACGATGTCGGCACCCGCGCGCAGCGCATCGGCAATAGCCTGCGCACCGATGTAGGCGTTGGCGCTCACGATGGGTTCGGCGGGCATGGCGCTGCCCAGCGCGGCTTGCAGCAGCGCGCGGTGTTCGGGGCCGCTCAGGTCGTCGCCCTGCAGCACGGCGATGCGCGGGCGGCCCAGGCCCAGCTCGGCCGCCAGCGCGTGGATGCGGCGCGCAGCGCCGTGCGGGTTGGCCGCGCCAAAGTTGCTGACGATGCGCACGCCGTGCTGCAGGCACTGCGCCAGCACAGGGCGCAGCAGGTCCACCAGCAGGGGTTCATAACCTGCATCGGGGTCTGTGCGGCGCGCCAGCTGGGCCAGGGCCAGCGTGCGCTCGGCCAGCGTCTCGAAGATGAGCACCGCAGGCTGGCCGCTGGCGATGAGCGCCTGTACCACGGGCAGGGCCGCGTCGGTGCGGTCGCCTGAGAAGCCGGCGGCGCAGCCGACCAGCAGTTTTTTGTCAGCGATGTTCGCCATGAATCGTTGTCTCCTGCGCTCACTGTAGGCAGCCTGCTGTGTTCTGTGAAATCGATTGTTACGATCAATCCATCTGAAATGCAGATGAATCAAGCCGCCCCGCCATGAGCACCCCTCACCTCTCCAGCCGCCAGCTCGATGCCTTCCTCGCGCTGGCCGAACAGCGCAGCTTCACCCGCGCCGCCGCGCTGTGCCACCTGTCGCAGCCTGCGTTCAGCGCCCTTATCCGCGCGCTGGAGGACGACCTGGGCCTGCGCCTGTTTGACCGCAGCACGCGGCATGTGGACCTCACGCCCGAGGGGCAGAACTTTCTGGAATCGGCCCGCCGCATTCGCGCCGAGATCACCAACGCCCTGGCCGCCGTGCGCGACACGGCCACGCTGCAGCGCGGGCGCGTGGCCGTGGCGCTGCTGCCATCGCTGGCCGCAGGCTGGCTGCCGGGCGTGCTGGCGCAGTACCGCACTGCGCACCCGGGCATCGAGATCGATATTGCCGATGTGCTGTCCGAGCCCTGCATCGACCGGGTGGCCAGCGGCCATGCCGACTTTGCGCTGGCCGCCATCCGCGCCGACACGCCCGCGCTGCAAGCCGAGCCGTTTTGCAGCGACAACTTCTACCTGGTGTGCCCGGCCGACCACCCGCTGGCGCGCCGCCGCAAGGCGATCACCGCGCAGGACCTGGCCGCATGGCCTTTCATCCACCTGGCTCGCACCAGCAGCGTGCGGCAATACCTGGAGGCCGCCCTGCACCCGCAGGCCCTGCGCACGCTGATGGAGGTGGAGCAGCTGGCCACCGTGATGGGCATGGTGCGCGCGGGGCTGGGCATCAGCGTGGTGCCCGCGCTCACGCTGTTCCATTTCGAGCAGCCCGGCCTGGTCACCCGGCCGCTGTCGCTGCCGGGGCTCACACGGCAGATCTACCTGGTGCGGCGGCGGGATGAGAGCCTGTCGGTGGCGGCGCAGGCGCTGTACGCGCTGGTGATGGCGCAGCGGCCATGATGGAAGCCGGATGTTTTTGCTACTCTATTGATAGCTGCCAGCGCTGACAGGTAAACCGCCACAGGCGGATTTCATTCAAAGTCAGGCCGCAAGCAGCTTCTGGGCCGCCTTGTTGCGCTTGACCACCGCCAGCTGCAGCGGTGTGCGGCCTTCGCGGTCGCACTGGGTGCGGTCCGCCCCCGCCTGCAACAGCAAAGGGATGCAATCGGTCGCCTTGCACAGCACGGCCTCATGCAAGGCATTGCCACCGCGGTACAGCACCCTGTTGGGGTTGGCACCGTGGGCCAACAGCAGCGCGACCTTGGCTTCAGACAGGGCGTTGATCGCGCCCTCCAAGGGAGTGCGCTGCGCATCGGCGGGGGGATCGGCGGGCAAGCCCAGCGCCAGCACCATCTCCAGCAACGCCACAGGCCGCTCCACGATGCGGCTGGTGAAATCCTTCAGGCAGCTGTTGGCGGCATTCAGCCAGACGGCGTCGCGCGCAGGAAATGCCTCGGGGGCGCTGCGCAGCACCAGGTTTCGCAGCGTGGCCACGTCCGTGCCTTCGTGCTTCGTGATGCCCTCCACCAGCAAGTGGGGTTCCGGGATTTTTTCGATGCACATCAGTGCGTGGTCTCCCGGTCGCCACAGGCGGTCCAGCGCATGGCCATTCCCCGCATCCACCGCACTGCTCAGCAACTGATGCCGTTGGGCCTCGTCTGGCGGGGCCTGCGCCAGCAGTTCATCGAGGCGCACGTGGTCGTGGTACCAGATCGCGCTGCGTTGCTGCTGCGGGGTGTCGTACTCCAGCGCGTAGTGCGGCCAGATCACCCGGCCACCGTGTGCCACCAGCAGATCGCGCAATGCCTGGTGCACGCCCCCAGCCAGGGCCGAATCCCCGTGCTGGCTTACGGCGTTGACCTCCGCGCCCCGCTCCAGCAACCACTGTGCGGCCTGCACCGCCATGGAGACTGGCTTGCTCAGATAGTGCGTTGCTTCGGCCAATTGCATCAAGGGCGTGTGCCCCTCGTCGTCCACAGCGTTCACATCCACGCCCGCGTCCACCAGCGCCTGCATCAGCGCAATGTCAAACGCATACGCCGCGCAATGCAGCGGAAACACCGGCAAGGTGAAGCTGGGCATGCGGGTGACCAATGCCAGCGGGTCGGGCCGCGCACCGGCTTGCAGCAGGGCGATGATGGCGTCGGTGGGCAACACGCCGCTGGCCTTGCCCGCCTGCGGCGTGAGCAAATGCACGATGAGCGGCCGGTGGTACAGCACCGTGTTGGGGTCCAGGCCGTGGTGGTGCACCAGGTTCAAGACCTCGCTGTATTGCTCTTTGGAGAGCAGCTGGTGCACTTCTTCCAGCGGGTCCAGCTTGCGCACAGCCGCTTCAAATTGCTTGCGCGTGACGGATTTGGAACCGTTGAGAAAAAAGCCTTGCGCCTTGGGGCCATCGTGCCATTCACAGCTCAGCAGCTTGGCCCCCCGCTCCAACAAACCAGGTGGCCATTCTTCGGCAGGCAGCAGGTTCCACGGCCCCAGCACGGCCAGCTCTGCACACAACTGCGCAGCCCCCGCAAACTCAAAAGAGACCCCGGAGTCTTCGCCCAGGCCCAACAGGGTGCCCAGCACGCGGGCCTGCTCGTTCAGCGGCAGATCCGCGGTGGATTGGGCCTGAGCAGCCCAGGCGGCCGCCTGGGCTCGGGACTCAAAGTAAACGGTGTAGTGCAGGTGGGATTCGGACATGGCGTGGGTTCAACAGCAGAGATAAATCACAGCGTTAGGCAGTGGCGGGGCTGCGACGCGTCAGCTCTTTTCTTCTCGAGCTTTCTGGAGGGCGGCTTCGCAGGCCTCGGCCACATCGGGCCGGGTTGAGACAGGCACATTGCAACGACTTCGGTCGGGTCCACGGGGGCTTGGCGGTCTTGAACGCCTGCGTTGGAGCAAGTCCATCGAGGGAAGGCCGTTGCGCACATGCCGTCAGGTCGGGGGTTTCAGGTAGCGCGCGCACAGCTGGCCGATGGCGTCGCACAGCAGATCGGTGGCGGGAGGCACGCCGGGCTCCATGGGAAAGTCGATTTCCTCGCGGCGCACCCAGTCGTCGCCGTCCAGCTGGGCGAAGCGCACGGTCATCTTTTTCCAGTCGAAAACCTGGGTTTGCAGTTCCACCGCGCCGCTGCGGCTGAAATAGGACTTGGTACGGGACAGGTGCAGGCTGCGGGAATGCCCGTCGTACTCCAGGTACAGCAGGCCCGGCGGCACGCGGGGGTCCGCTCCCGAAGCCAGCCGCTCGACCACCGCCTTCAGGCTGTCGCGCAGCCACTGCGGGTACTGGCGGGGCTGCCAGTCGGTGGGGCCGTCGATGAGGCCCGGCGCGCGCGCCCAGGTGGCGCGCTGGGCGGCGCCGTCGGCCACCGGCTTGGGCTTGCTGGCCTTTTTGGGGGGCGCGCTCGTGCCCAGGGCATCCACGGCCTCCTGCTGGGGCGTGCCGCGGAACAGGCGCACATCCGCTGCCAGCAATTGGCCGCGCGCAGCCAGCGCCTCGGCCAGCACCACCGCCACATCGAGGTTGCCGGCACTCACCGCCAGGCGCAGCGGCGTGCGGCCGCGCGCATTGGCGGCGGCGGGGTCCAGGCCCCACTCCAGCAACTGGCGGGTGGTGGCCACCGGGTCGCCCTCGCGCCGCCAGGCCACCGAGATGCCCGCGCGGCTCTGGTCCAGCCCGTCCACGTCGCCAGCGCAGTGCATCAGCGCGTTGGAGCCTGCGGGCGTGGTGAATTGCACATTGGCGCCGCGGTCCTTCAAGAAGCGCAACAGCGGCACACTGCCCATGGAGGCGGCCATGAGCACCGGGTTGACCATCTCACGGTGGTCCATGGCCTCGATGTCGGCACCGGCGTCCAGCAGCAGGTCGATGGCCTGATAGACGGCTTCGGCATGCCCGGCGGGGGCGTCGTCGCGAAAGGGCATGCTGAAGATTTCGCCGCGCATGTCCCCCAGCCCGAGGGCCAGGCACAGCGCCGGGTCTTTGGTTTTGCGCGGGTCGCCACCGGCGGCCAGGACCAGCGCCAGCCGCTCCAGCGCGCGGTGTTCCGCGTAGCTTGAGAACTCCGTGCAGCACTCTGCCAATGGGGTGGAATTGCGGTTCTTGCGCCGGTTGGGGTCACCGCCCTTCTCCAGCAGCAGGCGCAGCAGCGCGAACTGGGCGTCTACCCGGCCGGGTACGCTGGCATCGTCCGGACGGTCGTAATAGGCCCAGTGCGCCGAGCACGCCCACTGCATTGCAGACTCTTGCGAGACGCTGATGCGGTCCGGGTGCACGCCGGAGCGGACCAGGCGCTCTATCTCGGCAATGAGCGTGTCGAATCCGATGTCGTATTCGAGGGTGACGGAAGAAGATGCAGTGGCCATGAAGAAAAAAATTCAATCGGATGAAAGAGCGGAGCCGGGCCAGGCCTTTGCCGCCGCCGCAAGCTCCTGGTGCAGCAGTAATTCCACCTCGCTGGGCTCGAACTGCCCCTGCAGCAGCGGGATGGCAAAGCGGTATTCGCCGCCTTCGTGCTTGCGCAGCACGTAGGCCAGCTGCAGGCGCGCCAGCGACTGGCGCAGGGCCTGCGCGTCGGCCAGGACACCGTGGCTTTGCAGCAGCTGGGCCAAGCTGGCCAAACTGCTCTGCCCGGCCTGGGCCGTGTGGTACACCACGATGCGGTCGAGCCGGCAGGCGGCGTCGTCTTGGCTCAAGCGCCCCCAGCCGGCCAGCGCGTCGTGCACCGCCTGCGAGGCCAGGGCCTGATCCAGATGGCGCTGCTCGATGGCGCGCTCTCCGGGCTGCAGCGCCTCCAGGCATTCCTGACACAGGATGGCGACCAGATTGGCGCGCTGGCCGCTGGCGTCCACCAGCTTTTCCACCAGCGTGTCGCTGGCAAAGCCCAGGCGCAGCTTGCGCAGCGGCTCGGTGGCCAGTTCGCGGCAGGCATCGCGCTCCAGGCCGCCGATGGCCAGCACCTCGCCGAAGTTGCGCAGGGGGCTCTGGTAGTCCAGCACGGCCGTGGCGTACAGGTCCCAGAAGCCGGCCAGCATGAACCAGCAGCGGCCTTCTTCGCTGAGTGCGCGCAGGGTGGACAGCTGCGCATAGCCGCTGCCCGATTCGGCGCGGAAGAACAGGTCGGCCTCGTCGATCAGCAGCACCAGGCGCTTGCCCTGGTACTGCGCCTGCAGGTGGTCCACGATGGCTTCGAGCGGGGTGTCGGCCGGCAGGCCGAACTGCAGCGCCATGCGGGGCGCCAGGCGGTGGTCGCGCAGCGAGACGTAGTGGCACACGGTGTGCGGGTGGCCCTGCAGGCGGCGCTGCACGGCCTTGAGCAGGCTGCTCTTGCCCAGCTGGCGCCCGCCCACCACCAAGTAGTTGGCGGGCTCGCGGCTGACCACGCGCGCCAGCAGCTGCGTGCGGCCGAAGAACGCACCCTCGCGCGTGATGCCGCCGCGCGTCTGGTAGGGCGAGATGCGGGTGATGCGCAGCTGCGCCGCCAGCAGGCGCAGCAGCACCTGCAGCGACTGGCCGCCCACCAGCCATTCGGTCTGGCTGGCGCTGTCGATCAGCACATGCAGGTTGGCGCGGTCGTCGCCATGGGCCCGTAGCAGCGGCTCGGGCGTGTCCACGCTGTGCTGGCCCAGCACGAGGAGCACGTCGCTGCCCGTTTGCGCGGCGCGCAACTGCCGCACCAGGGTGGCCTCGTCCACGCCGGGCGTGGACGCGAAGACCAGGCACCGGTCCAGCGACACGGGCAGATCCGGCGGAAACTGCCACTCAAACACCAGCCCTGGCAGCGCCCAGCCGGTGCTGGGCTGGCTGCGGGCGGACACGCGCTCGGCCAGCGCGCGCACCAGCTCCGCGGCCGCGTCGCGCGCACCGGGCTGGGCGCATTGCACCGCGCGGCGCCAGTCCACCAGGCGGATGTCGGCGGCCAGAAGCGTGGCTTCGCGCCGGCCCGTCCACCCGAGCAGGCGGTCCAGCCGCGGCAGGCGCGAGAGCGGCGTGCGGCGCAGCCGCGCGGGCTGCAACTGCGCGGGCCCGAGCAGCGGATGGCGCGCCACCCACACCACCGCGCCGACCGCGAAGATTGCGGCGCACCAGTAGATGAGCTTGCGCAGGCCGTCGAACGGGTCGCGCTCAGAGGCGGGCACGGGTGCGAAGTCGTCCGGCTGGCCTTCCAGGCAGTTGATGGGCAGGTAGCCGCTCGGGATGGGCGGGCGCCCGGGCCGGCAGCTCCAGGTGGTGGTGCCGGGTTTCAGCTGCACCACCACCTGCGTGCCCGCCAGCTTGCCCAGCGCGGGGTTGGCCGCGATGTCGACCTGCAGCACATAGGGCCGCGGCGAGCTGACGCGCAGCTGCGGGTTGCCGATGGGCGGCGCGTATGGGCGAATGTCCTCGGGCCAGCCGTCCAGCTCGTTGTGGGCCTGCATCATCGCCACCCGCCACTGCACCAGCTCGCCCCACACCACGCCCGCGTTCTCTGCGCCCAGCACCGCATCGCGCGTGACGGGGTTGAGCTGGGGCGTAAGCAGCGCGCTGGCCACGAACAGCGTGACGGCCGCAATCAGCACCGCGCGGACCACGGCTTTGGAACGCAGCACGCTCATGCGGCGGTCGGGGAGGACTCCAGCACCATCACGCCAGCCTCGCGGATGGTGGCGCTGCGCCAGTGCAGCCGCGCCGCGTCGCCCGTGCCGCGCACCTGCAGCAGGTTGCCCCAGAACAGGCGGCGCAGTGCGTCGTCCTGCAGGTAGGGGCGCGCGCGGCCCAGCTCGTCGGCCTGCAGCAGCTGGGCCAGGCGCTCGCGCGTGGCGGGGGCCTGGGCCAGCGGCAGCAAGGTCTGCCACAGGCGCGCACTGCTGGCGAGGTGGCTGCGCAGCGCGGCCGAACGGGCCTGCGCCTCCTCCGCCCCATGGTCCACCAGCCACTGCAGCCCCTCCTCGAACAGCGCGGGGTGGCCGCCGCTGAGCTCTTGCAGCGCGGCCAGCACGGGCTGCGCCCACGGCGGCTCGGGCCAGCGCTGGCGGGCCAGGGCGGTGAGGTCGTCCAGCGACGGATCCGGCCAGTAGTGGACCTGTGCGATGTTGAGCAGCGACAGATCGCCGCCGCGGTACTTGAGATCGGCCAGCGCCTCGCCGCCGCACAGCAGCAGGTGCAGGCGGCCGCTGTGCATCTCGCTGAGGCTGCGCAGAATGCCCGCCAGGGTCTCCCGCAGCGCGGGCGTGCCCTGCTCGAAGCGGCTGACCAGGCAGAACAGCCGCTCGCCCGCCAGCAGGCGGCGCTCCAGCGCGGACTCGAACTCGTAGTCGGAGGCCACGTCGCTCAGGCCGCACTGCCGGCCGATGGCGGCAAAGTACTCGGCCGGCACCGTGCTGACACTGTAGGGTGGCTGGATGTGCAGCACAGCGCTGTCCCCGTACTGTGCCTTGGCACGCGCCAGCAGCCCCAGACGAAATGGCGGCTGCCCCCAGTGGGCGGGCGACAGCAGCAGCGAGATGGGGTACGGCACGGCCTGCGCCAGCTGCGCAAACAACCGGTCGAGGAACGCGCCAAAGGGCTGCTGCTGCGCCACGCCCGCAGATTCGGTCTGCAGCGGAAACTCCGGCTCGAAACCGGCGGCGCTGAGCAGGCGGTTGGCCTCGGCCTCGGTCAGCCGCAGGTAGCGCGTGCAGGCCACGACTTTGTCGCGCGAGCGCGGGTTGGGCGCCGACAGGCCGTTGCGCCAGTTGTTCACGGCCTCGCGGCTGAGGCCGATCTCGGTGGCGACGCCGGAAGCACTGGCGCGGATGCGCCGCATATAGAGCGAAAGCAGATCGGAAAACGAATCTCTGGCCATGGAGGAAAGCGGCGGCGGCGCTCGGTGAGTGCCGCCACGGTGGTCGTCAAAGCAAAAGGGCGAAATGCAAGGCGGCAAGGCCAGGCGGCAATTGTGAACTGTGAACCGGGCCCGGCGAACTGCGCGGCGCAACGATTCGGCAATCCCGCCACAGCCACAGCGGCCCCGCGCCGGGTCAAGCCACGCTGTCGGCACCGCCGGCCCGTGCGGGCATTGTTGCCGGCACGGGAGGTGCCGTCCCTCGCCAAGTTGTCCATGGTCGCCGCCGCGCTCTTGACACGGCGTCCACCGGCCGGCGGTGGCGCCGCGGTGCCAGGCTGCCAGGCGGGGCTACCGACACGCTGTGCCAGCGCCAGCCTACACGGCGCCTGCGCTGCGGCGCCTACAGTGGGCTGCGAGAGAAAGCACACCCACCTACTGCTTGAGGAGACCACACCATGCGCACCCGTTCCCCGCGACCCCTGGTCACCCCCTGGCACCTGGCGGCCGGCATTGCGGTGCTGGTGGCCGTGCTGGCGCTGTCCGCATGCACCACGCCCCGAACGCCCGAGGGCATCCAGCCCGTCACCGGCTTCGACGTGGACCGCTACGCCGGCCACTGGCACGAGGTGGCGCGCATTGACCACCACTTCGAGCGCGGCCTCATCCGGGCCAGCGCCACCTACACGCGCAACCCTGACGGCCAGTCACTCAAGGTGGTGAACCGCGGCTATGACCCGGTGCGGCGCCAGTGGAAGGAGGCCGAAGGCACCGCCCGCTTCGTGGGCGACCCGGCCCGGGCCGCGTTGAAGGTGTCGTTCTTCGGCCCGTTCTACGGCGGCTACAACGTGGTGGCGCTGGATGAAAACTACCAGTGGGCCCTGGTGGTGGGCTCCAGCACCGACTACGTGTGGATCCTGTCGCGCACCCCGGCCCTGCCCGCGCACGTGCGGGAACACCTGCTGGAGCGCGCACGGGAGTTAGGCATTGACATGAACCGCATCGTGTGGGAGCAGGAGCAAGCGCTGCAGCCCAGCCGCACGTCACGGGCAGCGCAGGTCCGCCGTGCGCCGATGACGTGAGCACCGGGGTGCGGCCCATGCCACGGGCGCCGCGCTGCCCTGCCCCCAGGACAGCGGCAGAATAGCTATATTTTTAATAGCGCCTTGCGCTTTATCCACGGGCGCTACGCGGCATTTTCATCCAAAGGAGTGGCTGCGGCCACCAGGCGCTGGGTGTACGGATGCTGCGGAGCGTCCAGCACGTCGGACACGCTGCCGCTTTCCAGCACCTCGCCGTCTTTCATCACCAGTACGCCATGGGCCATGGCGCGGATGACGTCCACGTCGTGGGTGATGAGCAGGTAGCTCAACCCCTTCTCTTTCTGCAAGCGCTGCAGCAGGCCCAGCACTTGCTGCTGGATGGTCACATCCAGCGCGCTCGTGGGCTCGTCCAGCACCAGCACCTGCGGCTGCACGATGAGCGCGCGGGCAATGGCCAGCCGCTGGCGCTGGCCACCCGAGAACTCGTGCGGGTACCGCTCCAGCAGGCGCGGGTACTGTGCCTCGGCCAGGCCCACTTCGGCCAGCACGGCTTCCACGCGGGCGCGCCGGTCGGCGGTGGCCAGGGCGGGTTCATGCACCCGCAGGCCCTCGCCCACGATTTCTTCCACGGTGAGGCGCGGCGAAAGCGAGGAAAACGGGTCCTGAAAGACCACCTGCACCTGCCGGCGCAGGCGCTGGTTGGCGGGGGTGTTGCGCGTGGCCGGCTGCTGCCAGGCCTGCCCGCCCACCTCCAGCAGGCCCGAACAGGGCAGCAGGCCCAGAATGGCCTGGGCCAAGGTGGACTTGCCCGAGCCGGACTCGCCCACCACCCCCAGCGTCTGCCCCGGCAGCAACTGCAGCGTGGCGCCGTGCACGGCCACGAACTCGCCCTTCTTGAACCAGCCCCGCAGGCCGGGCAGCGGCGTGGGGTACACCACGCGCAGGTCCCGCGCCTTCACGACGGGGGCGGCGCCCGCTGGCGGTGGGGTCTCGACCACATCGCGCCGCGGCTGGCTGGCAATCAGGCGGCGGGTGTAGGCATGCTGTGGTGCGCCGAACACCTCGGCCACGGGGCCCTGCTCCACCAGCACGCCCTGCTCCATCACCGCCACGCGGTCGGCGAAGCGGCGCACCAGGTTCAGGTCGTGCGTGATGAGCAGCACGGCCATCCCGCTCTTGCGCTGCAGCTCGGATAGAAGGTCCAGAATCTGGCCCCGCAAGGTCACGTCCAGCGCCGTGGTGGGCTCGTCCGCCAGCAGCAGCTGCGGCTCGCTGGCCAGCGCCATGGCGATCATGGCCCGCTGGCGCTGGCCGCCCGAGAGCTGGTGCGGAAAGCTGTTGGCGCGCCGTGCAGGCTCGGGAATGCCCGTCTGCGCCAGCAACCCGACGGCCGCCTGGGCGCACTGCGCGCCCGTCAGGCCCCGCTTGAGCTGCAGCACCTCGGCGATCTGCGCGCCGATGGTCATCAGCGGATTGAGCGCCGTCATGGGCTCCTGGAACACCATGGCGATCTCGCCACCGCGCACGCCGCGCATCTCGCGCTCGGACAGGGCCAGCAGGTCGCGCTGGCCCCGCAGCACGGCCTGGCCGGTGATAGCGGCATCGCCCGCCAGCCGCAGCAGGCTGAGCGCGGTGATGGTCTTGCCCGAGCCCGACTCACCCACCAGGGCAAGCTTTTCGCCCGGCGCGATGGAGAAGCTGACGCTGCGCACCACCGCTTTGGCGCCGAAGCGCACGTGCAGGTCCTGCACCTGCAGCAGGGGCAAGTGCGAAGACGAAGACGAAGGCGGAGAGGTGTTCATTGCTTTCGGGGATCGAGGGCGTCCCGCAGCGCGTCGCCCATGAAGGTCAGCAGCAGCAGCGTGACCACCAGCACCGCAAAGGTGGACAGCGAAATCCACCATGCGTCGATGTTGTTCTTGCCCTGGCTCAGCAGCTCGCCCAGCGATGGTGTGCCGGGCGGCACGCCCAGGCCGAGGAAGTCCAGCGACGTCAGCGCCAGGATGGCCGCGCTCATGCGGAAAGGCAGGAACGTGACCACGGGCGTCAGGCTGTTGGGCAGGATGTGGCGCCAGATGATCTGCGCATTGCCCACGCCCAGCGCGCGCGCGGCCTTCACATAATCCAGCTGCCGGTTGCGCAGGAACTCGGCGCGCACATAGTCCGACAGGCCCATCCAGCCGAACAGGCTCAGCAAAATGAGCAGCAGCGCCACGCTGGGCGCGAACACGGCACTGAAGATGATGAGCAGGTACAGCTCGGGCATGGAGCCCCAGATCTCGATGAAGCGCTGAAACGCCAGGTCGGTCTTGCCGCCGAAAAAGCCCTGGATGGCGCCGGTGACCACGCCCAGTAGCACGCCGGTCACCGTGAGTGCCAGCCCGAACAGCACACTCACGCGAAAGCCGTAGATCAGCTGCGCGAGCAGGTCGCGGCCCCGGTCGTCCGTACCCAGCCAGTTGTCGGTAGTGGGCGCCGATGGGTTGGGTGATTTGGCGAAGTAGTTGAGCGTGTTGGGCCCGTAGGTGTTGAGTGTGTAGAGCGCCCAGTTGCTGCCCTGGCTCAGCCGCTCCTGGATGAACGGGTCCAGGTAGTCCGTGGGGGTGTCGAAGTCGCCGCCAAAGGTGGTCTCGGGGTAGTCCCGCAGCATGGGGAAGTAGGTCTGCCCCTCGTAGCGCACGATGAGCGGCCGGTCGTTGCTGATGAGCTCGGCCCCCAGGCTGATGAGCACCAGGGTGCAGAAGACCAGCAGGCTCCAGTAGCCCAGGCGGTTGCGCCGAAAGCGCAGCCAGGCGCGGCGCGCGGGGGATAGCGAGGCGGGCGCGGAGGCCGGAGCCATCGCCGCCGGACCGGGGGAAGTGGGAGAAGGCGAATCCATGACCTGTTGTTGCCGGAAGGATGGCCTAAGCAGCATCCTGTTGCAGGAGAGTCTTGCTGTACTGCAGGAATTCGTCGAGATGCTTCTCGATGATTGCCACAGTGATGGGCAACTGCAGGCTCTGGTAGTCGTGCACCGCAATGTTGCGGAACCCGACCATGCGTTGGAGCCCCTCCGCCAGCGCGGCCTCGATGCGCCCGGCCCGGGCCAGCAGGGCAAACACGTCCCGCGCGCTTTGCGGCAGGCCGAGCCGGTCCCGCCGCACCAGGTGCTGCCCCATGTCCAGCGCGGCTTCGCAGGCGCGCAGGATGTTCAGGATGGCCGCGTCCTGGCGGCTGAAGCTGGCGGCAAAGGTGGCCGGATCGCTGAAATACTCTTCGCGCGCCCGCTTCACGCAGCGTTCGATCGTGGCGGCCTTGTTGACCAGCACCTCATCCACCATACACAGTTCCTCGTTTCTGGATATCGGCCAACAGCCCGGCACGCGCGGTGTCCAGCGCCGTCTTCTCGCTGAGGATGGCGCTTTCAAACAATGCGGCCTGCACGTCGCGTGCCCACCAGCGCTCGCCCCGGGTGATGACCTGGTATTGCATGACCGTGGACGCGGCGCGCAGGTCCAGTAGGTCCACGGCGCAGCCCGCCAGGTCTGCCAGCTCGCCGGACAGATGCCACAGGTGCGCGGCATCGGCATAGCCCGCCACCAGCACTGCCAGGTCCAGGTCGCTGTCCGGCCCGGCCGTGCCCTGCACGCGGCTGCCAAAGGCATATACGGCCAGCAGGCCGGGGACCTGCCCCTGCAGCGTGCCAACGATCTGGGCGCGGACCTGCGGCGCTATCGCCAACGGACTCATGTGCTGATGGCCTCCGTCAATCGAACTTCACGCGCGGGTCCACCCACACGTAGCACAGGTCGCTGATCAGCTTGGTCACCAGCCCGATCAGCGTGAACAGGTAGAGCGTGCCCAGCACCACCGGGTAGTCGCGCCGGATCACGCTGTCATAGCTCAAGAGGCCCAGGCCGTCGAGCGAGAACAGCGTCTCGATGAGCAGCGAGCCCGTGAAGAACGCACCGATGAACGCCGCCGGAAACCCGGTGATGATGGGGATGAGCGCGTTGCGGAACACGTGCTTCCACAGCACCTGCCGCTCCGACAGCCCCTTGGCGCGGGCCGTGAGAACGTACTGTTTGCGGATCTCTTCCAGGAACGCGTTCTTGGTGAGCATGGCCGTCACCGCAAAGCTGCCCAGCACCATGGCCGTGACGGGCAGCGTGATGTGCCACAGGTAGTCCACAATGCGCGCACCCCACGTCAGAGTCTCCCAGTTCGACGAGGTGAGCCCGCGCAGGGGAAACCACTGCAGCTGCCCGCCAAAGATCACCAGCAGCGCCACGCCCAGCACGAAGCCGGGGATGGCATAGCCCACCAGGATGATCAGCGTGGTGACCATGTCGAAGCGCGAGCCCGCCCGCACCGCCTTGGCCACGCCCAGCGGCACGGCCACCAGGTAGCTGATGAAGAAGGTCCAGAGCCCCAGGCTGATGGAGACGGGGAGCTTCTCCTTGACCAGGCTCCACACGTCCTTGTTCTGGAAAAAGCTCCTGCCCAGGTCGAAGCGGGCAAACTGGCCCAGCATCTGGAAGAAGCGTTCGTGCGCGGGCTTGTCGAAGCCGTACAGCGCCTTGATCTGCTCCAGCCGCTTGGGGTCGACGCCCTGGTCGCCGCGGTAGGCCATGCCCCCTGTCTCCAGCCCGCCCTTGCCGGCCGCCGTGCGCGCCTCGGCCAGGTACTGCTCCACCGGGCCGCCGGGCACGAACTGGATCACGGCAAAGGTCACGAGCAGCACGCCCAGCAGGGTGGGCAGCATGAGCAGCAGGCGTTTGGCGATGTAGGCAAACATGTCAGAGGTCCATGGCGCTGCGCGGCCATCCGGGGAGGTGCTGTTTCATTCTTTGGCCCACCACGAGAACATCAGCCATTCCTCGGCCTTGGCATAGGGGGGCATGGGCTCCTTGTAGGCCAGGCGCTGCTGGTTGTAGACCACGCGGTGCGAGCCCAGCGTCCACTGGGGGATGAGGTAGTGGCTGTGCATGATCACGCGGTCCAGCGCGCGGCAGGCGGGCAGCATCTCGGCCTGGCTTTTCGCGCGGGTGAGCGCCGTGACCAGGGCGTCCACGGCGGAGCTGTTCACGCCCGCGTGGTTGCTGGAGCCCTCCACCTTCACACCCTGGCTGCCGAACAGCTCCTTCATCGCCTGGCCCGGGTTGTAGGTGCCGGGGTAGGCCAGGCTGATCATGTCGTAGTCGAACTTGTCCAGCCGCTGCAGGTACAGCGCGAAGTCCACGGCGGTGAAGCGCAGGGTGATGCCGAGCTTTTCCAGGTTGCGGATCCACGGCGTGACGGTGCGCGCGCCGCCTTCCTTGCTGTCCAGGAATTCGATCACCATGGCCTGGCCCTCGGCATTGCGCAGCGCGCCGTCGCGGTAGGTCCAGCCGGCTTCAGCCAGCAGCTCGCGCGCACGGCGCAGGTTGGCGCGCAGCGAATGGCCCTCGCCCTCGGTGGTGGGCGGCGTGTACATGGGGCCGAAGACGGCGTCGGGCACCTTGCCGCGCCAGGGCTCCAGCAAGGCCAGCTCTTCGGCAGAGGGGTTGCCCCGGGCCTCGCACTGGGTGTTGCCAAACAGGTCTTTCACGCGCGGATAGCCGCCGTAGAACATCTGGCGGTTCATCCACTCGTAGTCGATGGCCAGGCCCAGCGCCTCGCGCACGCGCACGTCCTGCAGCAGCGGGCGGCGGGTGTTGAGCACATAGCTCTGGAAGCCCGCGGGCAGCTGGTGCTTCATGTCCTTCTTGACCAGCACGCCCTGCCGGAAGAGCTTGCCGTCGATGCGGCGGGCCCAGTCGCCGGCCGAGTAGATGGTCATGAAGTCGAACTCGCCGGCCTTCATGGCCTCCAGCCGAGCGGTGTTGTCCTTGTAGATCTTGACGGTGATGCGGTCGAAGTTGAAGGCGCCCTTCACCACATTGAGATTGCGGCCCCAGTACTGCGGGTCGCGCTGGTAGGTGATGTCGCGGCCGAAGCTCACCTCGCCAATGCGGTACGGGCCGCTGCCGATGGGCGTGTCCGTCACGATGTCGTCAAAGCGCTTGGCCTTGCCGTCTGGCCCGCGCCCCCAGGCCCGGCTGAAAACGGGCACGCCGCCCACGGTGATCGGCAGTTCGCGGTTGGGCTGCTTGAAGCGAAAGCGCACGGTGCGCTTGTCCAGCACGTCCACGCCCGCGACTTCCTGCAGCAGCGTGGCGTAGCTGGGCGAAGCGTAGGGCCCGATCAGCGTCTCGTAGCTGTACTTGACGTCGGCGGCCTCCACCGGCTCGCCGTTGTGAAAGCGCGCCTCGGGCCGCAGGCGGAAGGTGGCGCTCAGGCGGTCCTCGGCCACCTGCACGTCCTCGGCCAGCAGGCCGTAGGCCGAGGCCGTCTCGTCCATGGAGCCGGTGAGCAGCGATTCGAAAATCAGGTCCCCCAGGTAGGCCGGCGCCGACCCCTTCATAGTGAAGGGGTTGTACTTGTCGAAGGTGGAGTAGCGCAGGTTGCTCACCATGCGCAGCTCGCCGCCCTTGGGGGCGTCGGGGTTCACATAATCGAAGTGCGCGAACCCGGGCGGGTACTTCAGGTCGCCCCACAGCGCATAGCCATGGGCGGCCCAGGCAGGAGCCGCGCACACCGCCAGCAGGAAAGTCAGCCAAAACCGCATGCGACAATTCTGCCCTACGTTGCACACCCCACGCGGGTGCCGCATTCCACACCATTCCAAGGAGAACAACACATGGGTTTTCTGACCGGCAAGAAGCTGCTCATCACGGGCGTGCTGTCCAACCGCTCCATCGCCTACGGCATCGCCCGGGCCTGCCACCAGCAGGGCGCCGAGCTGGCGTTCAGCTACGTGGGCGAGCGCTTCAAGGACCGCATCACCGAGTTCGCCGCCGAATTCAACTCCACGCTGGTGTTCGACTGCGACGTGGCCAGCGATGAACAGATCGACCGCATGTTTGCCGACCTGTCGAAGACCTGGCCGAAGTTCGACGGCTTCGTGCACAGCATCGGCTTTGCGCCGCGCGAGGCGATTGCCGGCAACTTCCTGGACGGCCTCTCGCGCGAGGGCTTCCGCATCGCCCACGACATCAGCGCCTACAGCTTCCCGGCCATGGCCAAGGCCGCCCTGCCCTACCTGAACGACAAGTCCTCGCTGCTCACGCTGTCGTACCTGGGCGCGCTGCGCTCCATCCCCAACTACAACACCATGGGCCTGGCCAAGGCCAGCCTGGAAGCCAGCGTGCGCTACCTGGCCGAGGCCGTGGGCCGCACCGAGGACGGCCGCAGCTTGCGCGCCAACGGCATCAGCGCCGGCCCCATCAAGACCCTGGCGGCCAGCGGCATCAAGGACTTCGGCAAGCTGCTCTCGCGCGTGGCCGACGCCGCGCCCCTGCGCCGCAACGTGACCATCGAAGACGTGGGCAACGTGGCGGCCTTCCTGCTGTCGGACCTGGCCTCTGGCGTGACGGCCGAGATCACCTACGTGGACGGCGGCTTCAGCCAGACCGCCGGCCTGAGCGCCGACCAGGTTTAAGAACGTGTTCACGTTCTAAGAAAAATGGGCTCCAGCGCTGATCCAGCAAGCGCCGACAGCTATTCATTTGATAGCTCCAGCCGCCGCACCTGGATGTTTGCCAGTGCAGGCTGGCTGGCGGCCGTTGCGGCAGCGGGGCTGGGCACAGCCCCTTTCGCCGCGCACGCGGGCGAGCCTCCGGCGCTGCTGCTGGCCAACGTCTACCGCCCCGGCCTTCCCCTGGCGGACTACTGGGTCAGCGAAAAGTACGACGGCGTGCGCGGCTTCTGGGACGGCCAGCGCCTGCGCACGCGGGGTGGGGAGACCGTCCAGGCCCCGCCCTGGTTCACGGCCGGCTGGCCTGCCACGCCCATGGACGGTGAGCTGTGGGCGGGCCGCGGCCGTTTTGCCCAGGCCCAGTCCACCGTGCGCCAGCAGCGGCCCGACGACGCCGCGTGGCGGCAAATGCGCTTCATGGTGTTCGACCTGCCCGGCCACGGCGGCACGTTTGACGAACGCATCCCGGCTATCGAATCCCTGGTGGCGGGCATCGGCCAGCCCTGGGTGCAGGCGGTCGCGCAGCGCCGGGTGGCCTCGGACGCCGCCCTGCAAGCCCTGATGCAGCGCACGGTGCGCGAAGGCGGCGAGGGGCTGATGCTGCACCGGGGCGCGTCGCTGTACGAGGCGGGCCGCAGCGACGATCTCGTCAAGCTCAAGCCCCAGGAGGACGCCGAAGCCCGCGTGGTGGCCCACCTGCCCGGCCGGGGCAGGCATGCGGGGCGCCTGGGCGCGCTGCTGGTGGAGATGCCGTCCGGCCAGCGCTTCAAGCTGGGCGCCGGCTTCAGCGATGCCGACCGCGCCCACCCGCCCGCCGTGGGCAGCTGGGTGACCTACCGCTTCCGCGGGACGCACGAGGGCGGCGTGCCGCGCTTTGCGAGCTTTGTGCGCGTGCGCGAGGACCTGCCGCCGCGCTGACCGGTGCGCCCGGCGGGCTTGCACCGCCGAAAGTGCTATCAAAAAAATAGCTTCCAGCGCTTACTGCACAAGCCCTGGAAGCCAATTTCACTAAAAACGCAGGCTGCAAAGCCATCCGCCCGAGCCTGGCTCCGCGGCGGCCGGCCTCTCAACGGCGCGGGGCGGCCAGCCCTGCGGGCCGGGACCGCACCCGCGGCGGCCTGCGCGGATGCCTCAGACGATGCGGCCGTAAGGGCCGTCGTCGCCCTGCTGCACCAGGTTCTCCGCAGTGGCCAGGGGCGACGGGTTCTTGCGCGAGGACGTGTGGCCCTCGGCCACGCAGTCCGCGTAGTAGCGCACCTGCCCGTTCTCGTCCTCGACTTCCACCAGGCCGTGGATGTCGGTCTCGAAGCCCGGGCACAGCTTGGCAAACTCGCGCGCGAACTTGAGGTAGTCCACGATCTTCTTGTTGAACACCTCGCCCGGGATCAGCAGCGGAATGCCCGGCGGGTACGGCGTGACCAGGCCCACAGTGATGCGCCCTTCCAGGTGGTCGATTTCCACGCGCTCGGTCTTGCGGTGCGCAATGTGGGCGTAGGCGTCCGAGGGCTTCATGGCCGGAGTGAGGTCCGACAGGTACATCTCGGTCGTCAGGCGCGCGATGTCGTACTTGGCGTACATCTCGTGCACGTGCTGGCACAGGTCCCTGAGGCCCATGCGCTCATAGCGCTTGTGCAGCTGGCAGAACTCCGGAAGGATGCGCCACATGGGCTGGTTCTTCTCGTAGTCGTCCTTGAACTGCTGCAGCGCCGTCAGCAGCGTGTTCCAGCGGCCCTTGGTGATGCCGATGGTGAACATGATGAAGAAGCTGTACAGGCCCGTCTTCTCCACCACCACACCGTGCTCGGCGAGGTACTTGGTCACGATGGACGCGGGAATGCCGGTCTTGTCGAACTTGCCGTCCAGGTTCAGGCCGGGCGTGACGATGGTGGACTTGATCGGGTCCAGCATGTTGAAGCCGTCGGCCAGCTGGCCGAAGCCATGCCACTTGCTGCCGTTCTTCTTGCCCTTGCCATCGCTGCGGATGATCCAGTCCTCGGCGCGGCCCAGGCCTTCGTCCACGAGCTTGTCGGGGCCCCACACCTTGAACCACCAGTCGTTCTTGCCGAAGTCGTCTTCCACCTGGCGCATGGCGCGGCGGAAGTCCAGCGCCTCCAGCAGGCTTTCCTCCACCAGCGCGGTGCCGCCGGGCGGCTCCATCATGGCGGCAGCCACGTCGCAGCTGGCGATGATGCTGTACTGCGGGGAGGTAGAGGTGTGCATCAGGTACGCCTCATTGAAGAGGTGGCGGTCCAGCTTGGTGGTCTGCGAGTCCTGCACCAGCACGTGCGACGCCTGGCTGATGCCCGCCAGCAGCTTGTGGATGGACTGGGTGGCGTAGGTCACCGAATGCTTGGGGCGCGTGCGCTTCTTGCCCATGGCGTGGTAGCTGCCATAGAACGGGTGGAACGCCGCGTGCGGCAGCCAGGCTTCGTCGAAGTGCAGGTTGTCCACGTAGCCATCGAGCATGCCCTTGATGGTCTCGGTGTTGTAGAGCACGCCGTCGTACGTGCTCTGCGTGAGCGTGAGCACGCGGGGCTTCACCTTCTTGGCGTCCACACCCTTGAGCAAGGGGTTGGCCTTGATCTTGGCCTGGATGGCCGTGGGCTCGAACTCGCTTTGCGGGATGGGCCCGATGATGCCGAAGTGGTTGCGCGTGGGCTTCATGAACACGGGGATGGCCCCGGTCATGATGATGCTGTGCAGGATGGACTTGTGGCAGTTGCGGTCCACCACGACCACATCGCCCGGGGCCACGGTGTGGTGCCACACCATCTTGTTGGACGTGGACGTGCCGTTGGTCACGAAGAAGCAGTGGTCGGCGTTGAAGATGCGCGCGGCATTGCGCTCGCTTTCGCCGATGGCGCCGTTGTGGTCCAGCAGCTGGCCCAGCTCTTCCACCGCGTTGCACACGTCGGCGCGCAGCATGTTTTCGCCATAGAACTGGTGGTACATCTGGCCCACCGGGCTCTTGAGGAACGCCACGCCGCCCGAGTGGCCGGGGCAGTGCCAGCTGTACGAGCCATCTTCAGCGTAGTCCAGCAGCGCCTTGAAGAACGGCGGCTGCACGCCTTCCAGGTAGCTCTTGGCCTCGCGGATGATGTGGCGCGCCACGAATTCGGGCGTGTCCTCGAACATATGGATGAAGCCGTGCAGCTCGCGCAGGATGTCGTTGGGCAGGTGGCGGCTGGTCTTGGTTTCGCCGTGCACGTAGATGGGCACATCGGCGTTCTTGCGGCGCACCTCGCCGATGAAGTTGCGCAGGCTCAGCACAATGGGGTCCAGCCCCTCGCCCAGGGTGAATTCCTCGTCGTCAATGGACAGGATGAACGCACTGGCCCGGCTTTGCTGCTGCGCAAATTGTGACAAGTCCCCGTAGCTGGTGACCCCCACGACCTCAAACCCTTCGGACTCGATCGCCTGCGCCAGGGCACGGATGCCCAAGCCGGAGGTGTTCTCGGAACGATAGTCTTCATCGATGATGATGATGGGAAAGCGAAACTTCATGCGCAGCCTCCGTGCAGCCGTGCCCTGCCCGGCAAAAATGGAAAGAGGCGCGAAGTGTAAGGAATAACGTTGACGCGCCTTTGAACCGCTGCGCTTTTGAACCAGAATGTGGTGCCACAAACACAACCACAACAAGGAGGTCGGGTATGGAGCAATCCACTGTCTGGTGGCTGGCCGCAGGGGCCCTGGTGGTGGCCGAACTGATCACCGGCACCTTCTACCTGCTGATGGTGGCTGTCGGCCTGGTGGCGGGGGCGCTTGCGGCCCACCTGGGCCTGGCTGCCCCGCTGCAGATCGTGGCCGCCGCCGTGGTGGGGGCCGGCCTGGTCGTTGGCCTGCACCAGATGAAAAGGCGCCGCCCCGGCGACCCCTCGCCCCGTGCGGACCGCAGCGTGAACCTGGACGTGGGCGAAACCGTGCTGGTCGAAGCCTGGAACGCCGACGGCACCAGCAGCGTGAAGTACCGCGGTGCCACATGGACGGCCATCCACCGCCCGGGCATCACGCCCTCCGTCGGGATGCACCGCGTGGCAGAGCTGGTGGGCAACCGCCTGCTGGTCGATCCGGTGTAGCAGCGGCGCCGCGCCGCCCGCGCACCTCGGGCCGGCGGCCGTCGTTGCGGCCCTATCTTCTCTTCTGTTCGCCCTCCCCCTTCCTTCGCACCAATCTCCAAAGGTTATCCATGGACACAACCGTCATTGCCACCGTCCTCTTCATCATCTTCGTGGTGTTCGTGATCCGCTCGGTGAAGGTGGTGCCGCAGCAGAACGCCTGGGTCAAGGAGCGCTTGGGCAAGTACGCCGGCACGCTCTCGCCGGGCCTGAACTTTCTGGTGCCGTTCATCGACCGGGTGGCCTACAAGCACAGCCTCAAGGAAATTCCGCTGGACGTGCCCAGCCAGGTCTGCATCACCCGCGACAACACGCAGCTGCAGGTGGACGGGATCCTGTACTTCCAGGTCACCGACCCCATGCGCGCCAGCTATGGCTCCAGCAACTACATCATGGCCGTCACCCAGCTGGCGCAGACCTCCCTGCGCTCCGTCATCGGCAAGCTGGAGCTGGACAAGACCTTTGAAGAGCGCGACATGATCAACGCCCAGGTGGTGTCCGCCATCGACGAAGCTGCCCTGAACTGGGGCGTGAAGGTGCTGCGCTACGAGATCAAGGACCTCACGCCGCCCGCGGAAATCCTGCGTTCCATGCAGGCCCAGATCACGGCCGAACGTGAAAAGCGCGCGCTGATCGCCGCCTCCGAAGGCCGCCGCCAGGAGCAGATCAACATCGCCACGGGCGAACGCGAGGCGTTCATTGCCCGCTCGGAGGGTGAAAAGCAGGCCGTCATCAACAAGGCCCTGGGGGAGGCCGAATCCATCAAGGCCGTGGCCGAAGCCACGGCGCAAGCGATCGAGCGCGTGGCCACCGCCATCCGCCAGCCGGGCGGCGAGCAGGCCGTGCAGCTCAAGGTGGCGGAAAAAGCCGTGGACGCCTACAGCCAGGTGGCCAGCGACGCCACCACCACGCTGATCGTGCCCAGCAACATGACCGAAGTGTCCGCACTGATCGGCTCGGCCATGAAGATGGTGCAGACCACGGGCACGCCCCGCAATTGACGACGGCCGACTGCGGCGGGCGGCGGGCGGCGGGGCCGGCGATCGCCGCGGGCCTTTCCTGCTGCCCCGGGACTGCCGCCGCATGGGTCCGCCGCGCGGCGCGGCGCAAGCCCCGTCCGCTGCACCGTGACCATCGGCCTTTCGGAAGCCTCTGCCAACGTGCAAAAACTCGACAGCTGCCATGCAGCAAGCCAACACCGCGCTGTACCGCGGCAAGACTGCTGGACGCAATCGGATGGAGCAAGGCGGCCGCCCCCGCGCCCCAGCCAACCCACCCTGGAGCTAGCTCCGGCGGCCGTCTCGCCCGCAGCGCTCTGAAGCGGACCGGGGCGACAGCAAGTCTTCTTCATTCCAGCGGCAGAGCCTTGAATTCGCGTGCTACAATCTGAGGCTCAGGAGAGGTGGATGAGCGGTTTAAGTCGCACGCCTGGAAAGCGTGTGTGGGCTAATCCCCACCGCGGGTTCGAATCCCGCCCTCTCCGCCAGTAAGCAAGCAAACAAGCGCCTCTCGAGGCGCTTTTTTGTTTTGTATGCCATTTGGTATACCTTTTTGTTGGGGATGCCACGAGGCATCTTCGGACCTCATTGAACCCCGCATGGGTGAGCGGTGATGGATGGGGGTTCGGTTCGTAGTCCCCTCCCTCAAAGCATTCAAGGCCCCTGTACGCGGCCCGTGCAATGAACTGCGCGGAATTTTGGCTTGCGAATCGCGTCTGTCCGCACTACACTAGACCGCACGGAGCCTCTCGGCTTCGTTTCGAAAATCTCTAGTTGGCACGGGCGTAGCCCAGACAACATCTAAAAATCCCGCTTCGGCGGCGTATCTTAAAGCCTTCGGGCCTCTTTGGACGGTAGTTATGCCGTCCCATCTGTCTAAAAGATTCCTCGGCGCTGCCCTGTATGCGCGCTGCACTCAGCTCACCCTGAGTCGTGTCGTCTGGCGCAGCGCACACGCGTACGCGTCAGCACAGGTGTTTTTTTGAAAAAATTTGAGGTATTCCCATGGAACCGAAAAACAGAATCATTCGCCAGAACTTGACGCCTGCCTTCCTAGGCATCTCGAAATCAGCCGCGTTCGAGCTTCAGAATCCGCGCTCACCGCGCTATGACCCCCAATTCCCAAAAAAGATAGCGCTAAGTATCAGAGCTCGGGGATTTTTTGAGCACGAACTGCTCGCATGGCTGGACAGCCGCCGGGTGAACGCACAACCCATCGGGAGGGCTGCGCAATGAACGTCTTCACACAACCCATACCAGATCTTCCGAAAGAACTTGACCAACTTGTCCATGAAATCCAGACATCCGTCCAAGCCCCTCGTGAGCTGATCGTCACAGTCCTGCTGGGTGCGATCGCACTTTCGGTGCAGCACTATTGCCGCGTTGAACTCAAGCCCAAACTGAGTCGGCCGGTCGGCTTGCTCTTACTCGCTGAATGCGAGTCGGGTGAGCGCAAAAGCGCGGTCCTGAAGCTGCTCTTCAAACCCTTTACGGAGATCCAGCGGCGCTGGAGTGAAGAGGCCTCAGCGGAGCTCGCAACGTACGAGGTAGAGCATGCTCTTTGGCGAGAAAAAGTAGATGCGTTGCGCGATGCCTTGAGGCGAGCTGCTCGCAAAGGAGCGTCAACAGACGAGATCGAAAAAAAACTCCGAGAAATCCTCAAAGTGCGCCCCAAACGTAGTTCAGCACGCAGGCTGATCTACGCTGACGTCACGCCGGAAGCCTTACTCGAAGGACTGCACGAGTTCGGAAATTCTGCAGCCTTGGTGTACGACGAGTTTTCCCAGTTTTGCGATGGCCCCATGGCACGGCAACTTGGGATCTTGAACACGCTGTGGAGCGGAGAGGATGTGCCGGTTAATCGAAAGACGAGCCCAAGCTTTGTGGTAAACCCCGCTGGCTTCACCTGCCTTTTCCTACCGCAGCCTTCTGTGTTGGGGCGCTTTCTCGACAAGCGAGGAGACGATGCGCATGGAAATGGATTCCTTGCCCGCGTCCTTCCTTGCTCGCCGCTCTCGACGCAGGGACATAGGTTTGAGAACGGGGTTCAGGCGGCAGACGGAAACCTGCAGTGGTTTTATGACCGATGCAACAAACAGTTGGAAAAGACTGATCCGCGACTGCTGAAGTTCTCACCGCAAGCCCAGGCCAACTGGATTTCGATTGCGAATTTCTACGAGTCTTCCGTGCAACCTGGGGGCCCTTTCCATGAATCAAAAGAATTCGCATCAAAAGCCGCAGAAAATATCGCAAGGATTGCTGCCGTTTTGCATGCATTTCTTTACGATAACAGCGAGGAAATATCCCCAGAGACACTACAGTATGCCAACGATCTATTCTTCTACTATGGCAATCAACACTTAAGGAGCTTCGCAAGAGCCAATCCGCTCTCTGAAGACCAGCGCAATGCGATGGATCTTTGTGCATGGATCTATTCGATCCTAAGCGGCAAGAGGTGGAATTACGTTACAAAAGCTTACATTTTACAGTACGGCCCCAATCGCCTTCGCAACAAAGCTAAACTGGATCTTTTGCTTGAGTACCTAGCCGCATCCTTCCAGATAACCATTTGGAAGCAGGGCAAGAGAACACTCATCTGCCAAAACACACCAGTTCAAATGCTTCCGGCACAATGGCAGTAGGTTTTACAGAAAAAGCCTTAGGCAGCTGAAAGATCGCCCGAGACATCCTCGGGCGATCTACCTTGCCTAAACAGCGGCCAGGTCAATTTCCATTTAACCAAGGCCTACGATGATCTAAAGGCCATTGTCACAAGAGGTGCCCACACTTTTCCGAACCAGTGGATGCGCCCTTCTCGACCTTCAGCGGTCGCTCCAGTTGGAGCGTCAAAGCAACGCTTAAAGTGCGCAGCCAGTAGTTTTTCCTGCGCTATCACCGCTAATTTCCGCTCAGATTAGCGAAAAAAGCTCTCTCTCACGTCCCCTCTGCCCCCTCCAATCCCTTTGGGGGGGCATCGGAGACCATCACGCTGCCAAGGCTGCGTAAGCAAGAGCTCCGACGCTCTCGTGCACACATCTACTTTCTTGGTCGTCCAGCGTTGCTCTTATTGTGGGTGCACACACCTTTGGTCAGAGACTTTTCACGCCCAGATTGCTTGATACCGTCGATGCTCTGCTCATCTTTTAGCATATAGCCGATGACTTTTTCTTCGAGAACTGCACGCTTGGCAAAGTCTGAGTGGTCGATCATGCCAATGCCCCGTTGGTCATAGCGATTCTTGTTGCAGTTATGAAAAACACCATTTCCATCGGTAATTCTTTCATTCCAATAGTTACCAATCTGGTCGCCGAGATAAGCGTCCTTACACGCCTTTTGACCATCATAAAAGAAAAGTGCATGCGCATGGGGCCCCTTTTCTTCCGTGTCTTCAAACTTGACCACATAGCCGACCTGATGCTCGAACAATGAACGCTTGCCCCGACGATTGTCGAGCAGATGTTTGACATCTTGTTTTATTTCGTCCAGCCGACATTCACTGCCGTGCGCCTTTTTGTAACCCAGATCAATCCTCACTGCCAAGAGCTTTGAGTATGTATCCTGTAACTCCCGACAGTAGTTAGTGACGCTCTCCAGGTTTCTTCCGTTTTCTTTCTTAACTTTAGACATCAAAACACCTCGTATGAACATGATCACAACCATTTGCAATCACATGATATACAAAGATGTTTACAAAACGGCAGAGATGGGATGACAGCACGAACCACTCACCCCAAAAAGGACAATATTTACAGCAGGCACACCCTGTTTAATTGTATTAATAACCTATATTAACTACAAAATTAATCAAAGACATACACCAATGCAGCTGAATTCAACTCTCAGATGCAACCTCGCATTCAATGTTGCTATGAATATACAAAGTTACGCAAAATAGGACAATAATTCCAACCCCTTTTCGGGGCAAAAGGGTGCAGCCAGGCAGGGCGACGGCCCCGCAGGGCCTCATGCCGCGTGCTAGCCCGTCATGCCTCACCCCCGCTGGCCCCTGGATGGTTGGTCAGGCCAATGCCTGCCAGCAGGCCACCAGCTGCAGCAGCATGGCCCACTCGGACAGTGTGGGCACGGCGGTCACACCGGCCGGGCTGGTGGCTGTGCAATTGATCACCACATTGACTAGGTTGACGCTGGCCGTGCCGCTGCCGCTACTGACCGTGCAGATTGGGTTTTGACCGAGACGGCGTAGGCGCTGCCGGCAGAAATGGCCGTGCCGAAGGTGACGGCACCGTTGGCGCCAACGCTCAGATCATCACCCGCATTGCTTTGCAGCACCACCTGCGATCAACGTTCTGCAGTAGACCAAGTGTGAGTTGCAGCTCGCATCAATCAGAAACTGCATTTGAATCCCCTTCAGTTCCACATATACCCATTGCTATCCAGGTAACCCCACCCTGACCAGCCCCTCGTTGGTCTGATTTCACCTCACCCACAAGCCCGGAGCACGTTCGCGTGCCCCGGGCTTTTTTGCGTCCATCGCAAGGAGCTCTCCCATGACTGTTTGTCCCATCTGCAAATCCACCCACGTGACCGCCCGCCAAGTCGGCCGCGATACCGGAAGAACCCTCGGCGGTGTCGCCGGAGCCGCCAGCGGCGCTGCCAGCACCTGGTCCGGAGCCCAGGTTGGCGCTTCCTTTGGTGCCGTTGGTGGCCCTGTCGGCATCGCCCTCGGGGGCATTGCAGGTGCCCTGCTGGGTGGCCTGCTCGGCGCCACGGCGGGTTCCGTCGCTGGCAGCCGTTTGGGCGATGTCGTTGACGAGCACTACCTCGGCAACTGCGAGTGCCAGGACTGCGGCTCCGTGTTCACCGGCCCCTCCCGTTCTTGACCCTGCAGCCGCGGCTCTTTCCTCCATCTCTCCCATCTTCACTACGAAAGCCCCTCATGTCCCACCTCATCGAAACCATGGCCCATGTCGGCCAGACCCCTTGGCACCAACTGGGCAATGCCCTGCCCAAGCAGCAACCCATCGACGTCTGGGCCCAAGCCGCAGGCATGCAATGGCACATCCGGGAGACCCCGGTGCGCTACCTGGCCACCGACGACAGTTCCAACCTCTACGGCGAAGCCATGGAGTTTCCCGACCAGAAGGTGCTGTACCGCAGCGATACCAAGGCCCCCTTGTCCGTGGTGTCTGGCCGCTATCAAGTGGTCCAGCCCAAGGACGTGCTGGAGTTCTACCGGGATCTCACGGAGGTCTCGGGCTATGAACTGGAAACCGCCGGTGTCCTCAAAGCCGGGCGCAAGTTCTGGGCGCTGGCTCGCACCGGCAAGACCTCGGCCCTCAAGGGCAACGATGTGGTGAACGGCTATCTGCTGCTGGCCACGTCCTGCGATGGCAGCTTGGCCACCACCGCCACACCCACCACGATCCGGGTGGTCTGCAACAACACGCTCTCCATTGCACTCAGTGGAGCCACCAGCGCCATCAAGGTGCCCCACAGCACGACCTTCGATGCCCAGGCCGTGAAGAAGCAGTTGGGCATTGCCGTCTCCCAATGGGACAGCTTCATGTACCGCATGAAGACGCTCTCGGAGCGCAAGGTCAAGAGCCACGAGTCCATGAACTACTTCCTCAAGGTCCTGTGCCAGACGGATGCCCATGCCGACCAGGCCATGGGTCTCGCGAACGAGCGTGCCATCAAGAAGGTGCAGGCGATGTACGAGGGCCAGGGCCGTGGCGCGGAATTGCAGGCAGCCAAGGGAACGGCCTGGGGCCTGCTGTGCGCCGTCACCGAGTTTGTGGACCACGAGCGGCGTGCCCGCAACCAGGAATACCGGCTTGACAGTGCCTGGTTCGGCCAGGGTGCCGCTCTAAAGCAACGTGCGCTGGAACAGGCGCTGCAGTTGGCTTCGTGAGTGCCAGGTTCAACGGTCCAAAGCGCCGAAGCCAGAGAGCCTTCCTTCCTCCCTTTCCTTCCCCACCTTTCGCAGCAAAGCCCCGGCCCTCGAATGGGATCGGGGCTTTTTGTTGTGCGGGAGTTTCTAAATCCAAGGAGTCACCATGTCTCAACCCTCTGTTCATACGGATTCCGTTTCTGCTCCGTCTTCTTCGTCGATACCCAAGGCCCGACCGGCCCTGAAGCTGGTCAAGACGAACACCCTCAAGCGTGAGGATTGGCTGGAAGTCCGCAAGGGCGGTATTGGAAGCTCCGATGCTGCCGCTGCCGTGGGCCTTCATCCCTACAAGTCCCAGCTGCAGCTGTGGATGGAGAAGACCGGGCGTGATGCCGCTCTGCCGGTGGTCGATCCCAATGACGACCAAAGCCCGATGTACTGGGGCACGCTGCTCGAACCCATCGTGGCGGCGCACTACACCCGGCGCACGGGCAATCGGGTGCGGCGCGTCAATGCGGTGCTGCAACACCCTGAACATCCCTGGATGCTGGCGAACCTCGACCGGGAGGTAATGGGTGCCCCGGATGTCCAGATCCTGGAATGCAAGACGGCGGGGATCAATGGGGCCAGGCTCTGGCGCGATGGCGTGCCCGAGTACGTGCAGCTGCAGGTGATGCACCAGTTGGCGGTGACCGGCAAACAGGCCGCCGATGTGGCCGTGCTCCTGGGTGGGCAGGAACTGCAGGTGTTCCGGATCGAACGGGACACCGAGATGATCGCTCAGCTCATCCAGTTAGAGCAGCAATTCTGGGGCTACGTGGAGGGGGACCAGGAGCCCCCGGCCGATGGCTCCGACTCTGCAGACCTGGCACTGCGTTGTCTCTATCCCCGCGATAGCGGCACCACGCTGGATCTCTCAACCGACCTGGAGATGTCGGGGGTGTTCTCTGACCTGCTGGCGGTGCGGGAGGTCATCAACACCCAGACCGCGCTGGAAGCCCAGCTCAAGCAACGCATTCAGCAGCGCATGGGCGAGGCCACGCGCGCTCTGTTCGAGACCGGCGAAGTGTCCTGGAAACGCAGCAAGGACGGAACGGCCCTCGACACCGCGCAGTTGCTCAAGGACCGGCCTGAGCTGGCACAGGCCTACCCGCTCACCAAGCCAGGCAGTCGGCGGTTTCTGGTGCAGCAGTAGCCGGGCTAGGCAGGTGTCGGAGTCGCAGACCCCATGCCCCATACCCATCAACCACTCACAGCGGACCTCACCCCCATCGGTGCAGGTCCGTTTCTTTTTGTCTTGAAGGATTCACCATGCTCAAAGGTTTGGCATTGACACCCCCGGTCATTGGCCGGATATCGATTGGCAAAGTCGTGGAGAAGAACGGCAAGCGCTTGCCGGACAAGGATGACGAATTCACCATCACCAGCCAGGTACAAAACCGCGATGGCTGGGTAAACCATCCGCTGGATGAGCAGTTGCGCAAGGACACGAACACCAAGCTGCGCAGCATCCCTGTGCGGCTGCTGTTTGACGATCCTCATCTCAGCCTGCGGGCGAACTACACGATGTTCGACCGCTCCACCGGGCGGCCACTGTGTGTCGGCAATGGGGAGACCTGCAAACGGGCCACGCTGTCCGGGATGCAGAGCTTTGCGTGTCCGTCACCACAGGCCTGCCCCTTGGCCGAAGGCGGCAACTGCAAGCCCTATGGGCGCCTGAATGTGCGTATCGATGTGGAGGGAGTCGGGAGCGACGAACTGGGCAGCTTTGTGCTGCGCACCACAGGGTTCAACAGCATCCGCACGCTCTCGGCACGGCTGCGCTACTTCCATGCGCTGTCCGGTGGCTTGTTGTCCACCCTGCCACTGGAGCTGCGTTTGCGCGGGAAGTCCACCACGCTGTCGCACCGCACGCCGATCTACTACGTGGACCTCACACTCAGGGCTGAGACCACGTTACCGCAGGCCATCGCCAGTGCCCGGACAGAATGGGAAGCGTGCAAGGCGGCGGGGATGAACCAGGCAGCGCTGGATGAAGCGGCCAGGGCTGGGTTTGCGCTTGGGGAGTTTGAGGAGTCCGAGGAAGATGGGGCTGCCGTGGTGGAGGAGTTTTATCCCGACACGGAAGGAAACCCAGGAGACGGACTGGACCAGGGCTCTCAAGATGCCGGGCACGGGCCATCGCAGCCACAAAGCACACGACAGCGCCAGTCTGGACCACACCGCAACCTCGGCCACAAGCTGGGGGAACGGCTGAAGGCGCAGGGCATGGTGCCCATCGGCGCGCCTCGCTCGGGATCGGTTGTGGATTCGGGGGTAGGCCATGGCAGTGGCTGACAAAGCGAAGGGCCTGCGCGCGGTTCGCCCCGCATCGTTGGTGCAGGTGTACACGGCCGGGCTGCGGTGGGAGACGGAGCCGATGGTCTGGGCATGGGCGCCGACGCAAGATACGGCAACCGCCGCCCCTCTCCACCGCCTTCCCCTGGAATGTCCTGTGGAAGAACCACAAGGAGATCACCGCTCTCTGTGGACAGCACTGTGGCAAGCGGCCTGTCTGTTGCGTCCAGAGGTTTCACCGGTTCAGTGGCGAAGCCGGGTGCGCCGTCTGGCCCGGATAGCGGGTGCACTGATCCACGTTGAAACGGAGGCTGACGCACCGGAGCAGCGCGAAGCCAGGCAAGACCCAAGGACGGCATTGGACTTCCGAATGGCAGAGTGGGTTCGTCGCCTGCTACTGCCATCGAAACCGACACCGACAGATTCGTTTGGTCCAGCGATGTCTGTGCTGGAAAGTGCGGAGCTGGATCTGGATGCGATGGAGCGATGTCGTCGCGAAGGCGGTGTCCTGCTGGTGGCTTGGCGACGGGTGCACCCGGAAAAGCGCGGTGATGGCGGCTGGCAATGGCGCGTTGCGGCCGGGCTGGAGGGTGTGGAAGCTCCGAGAGCCAAACGAGCTTCGGGATTGCAACCCCGATCAGTGCTGTTGGCGCCCCAAGAGGCTGAGGCGGTCTGGGGATGTGGCTACGGATTGCGCTTGGATCCTGTCGCTTCCTCGGCGGTGACCTCATTGGGATCCGGCAACCGCTGGCAGCTGCGGAGCCTGTATGGCGACTGGGCCGCTGTGGAGGTGCTGCAGGTGCTGATGCTCAGGAGGGGATCCACGTGACGACGTTGATGGGCAGTGGAAAACCTCTGCTCGAAAGACCATCCCTGGCTACGGCTGGGGGTGGTCTTTTCTTTTGAGGGGGCTGGGCTTCAGCCGCCGGCATCGGCAATCAGGTAGTCCATTTTGACGGGCTGGACGCTCGCGGAGGCTTGGGATTTCTTCTGATCCTCCAGGTACTTCAGTGCGTACGAGATTTGCACCTTGCGGGTCTTGTTCTTGAATTCGTAGTTGTACGTCGCGGTGCACGAATACCTGCCCAGCTCCTTATCGGACTCGGTGGTGGCGATGTCAGTCAGATAGCGTTTGCCCAGGTGGGGCTTGATCCGCGTGTCGAACCCGCCGACGGTATCGATGTGGGAATGGATGACCTCCAGGACTTCTTTTTTGGCTTCTTCGTCGTTGCAGGTCAGCTGGTTCCTGCCGCAGGCGGTCAAGCCGCAGGCCAGTGTGAGGGCGACGGCGGCGGCCAGGGGGTTGGCCGTTCTGGTGCGGATGGGTTGCATGTTGGAGTTTTGTTGGTTGGAGTGACGGCCTGTGCCGGTGACTCCGACACAGGCACCCGAAGACGGCAGAGGGCTATTTCCTCAGATAGAACACGTAGTACACCAGGGGTGCAAACGGGTTGGAGAAGATCAAGATCAGGAAGCCAATGGGTTTCTTTTTGGCGACGCAGTGACCCAGACAGATCAGCCACAGCAGGGCATAGACGGGGATTGCAAGCAGCAGGATGCTTTTCATCGGCAGACTTTCAGATTTGCGCCACCAGGATCTGGCGCTTTTGGGTGTATTCCGCCTCCGTCAGGAGGCCTTCATCGAAGAGTTCTTTCAGTGCCCGCAGTGCCTCTTTGGCGCGCTGCGTCGGGGCGGTATTTGCGGCATGGCGTTTGACGGTGTCCACGATGGCGGTCAGCATTTCTGCGAAGAGCGCGGCATTGGACTTCTTGGCCATGTTCGACCTGAAGATGTAGGTGTCATTGATCGTGAACACGCACTCCAGCAGGCCCTCCTGGAACTGCACATCCTTGATGTCGCCCAGGAGCACATGGAATGGCGCTTCCAGCATGTTGTGCACGTGCACGGCGGATCGGGTTAGCAGCAGACCATCCTTCGCATTGCCGAAGACGGTGTTGTCGACCAGGGCCAGCACGTCGTCTACGTCATCGCTGCCACCGAACTCGGAGACGGCGTTCGCCAGCTTCTTGGGCGGTATGTGGGGATGGAAAAAGATCTTGTCGTCGTTGACGTTGGATCGGTAGGTCGCCAGGATTTCTTGGATTTCTTCTTCCATTGCGTTGCTCACAGTTCGATGCTGTGTCTGGTGTGAATAGCTGGGCGCTCCCCACAAGCTAGAGGGGAACTGCGTCGCTTTGCAGCGGTGCCTTGGATCCACATGCGAAACCTAGGGCACCGATATGTGAAGCAAACACCGTAGATGCAAATTTATCAGAAAAGCATCCTCGTGCGGTGTCTGCCAAGCCCCAACCACCCACCAATCTGCCCGATCCCGACAATCTTCGGGACGTGCTGGCCTACTGGATGCGCCTCAAGCGAGTGGAGAAGGGGTGGTCGCAAGAGCGGCTTGCGATGGAGTGCGACCTCGACAGGACGTATGTGTCAGCGGTGGAACGATCCCGCTGGAATGTGTCGCTGTCGAACATTGAGCGCTTTGCGCAGGCGCTTGATGTGGAGCCTTGGATGTTGCTCAGGCCGCCGAAGGCGGAGTGATTGAGCTAAGCGGACTCGGTCGCTCACTTTCACACGAAAGTGGGGATTCAGCTCTGCAGTTGGTGTTGCCTTCCACTACCGCAACTGGTACTCACGCTGAGTGCCATGAAGCGGTCGCTGGCTCTGACCACCTAGGGATTCTTGGCGAATTCTGGGGCGATGTGATCGACCAAGCCCGAAGTCCAGACAACCAACGCAAGAAGCAAAGCTACCTGGGCCTGAGCAACACCCGCATGCGCGGACTCTTGGATGCCTTGAAGTTGGTGGTTCCGTGGACTGAACTGGTTGCGTGCTAGCGCCCTACTCAGCTGGGCGCGGACCGCTCGGTTCCACTTGGACTTTTTGACGATCAACAACTTTCCTCCGCCCAAGCCCCCAATTCCCGAAATTTTGGAACATAATCAAAACTATGTTCCAACAAGTTCCAGAATGAACCGGCTGACTATGAAAGAAGAACTAAGAAAAGAATGGTCAGCGCTGATGCAAGAGGGCGCAAGCGGCCATGCCACTCGCTTCAAACTGCGGGGAATGCGACTTGCCCAGTTGATGCGGAAAACGGCCCCCGAACTGTCCGAAGCAATCTCAGCAGGCTTGAATGCTGCGCCGAGTTCTTTGACCCGCTTCGCTCCAAACGTCGTCCAGCGACCAGAGGCGCCAGAAGTGCTGGTCATTGAGGATGCTCCGTTGTTGCCCCAGGAGCCAATCTGGCCCGACACGGTAGAAGCCGATTTGCATCGTTTGACAGCCGAGTGGTCGTCACGATCCGTCCTGCAAGAGGCCGGACTGACCCCCGTGCACACTGTTTTGTTGCACGGGCCGCCAGGGGTCGGAAAAACCTTGGCGGCGCGTTGGCTCGCGCAGCAACTGGGATTGCCTTTGGCGACGTTGAACATTTCCGCCACCATCAGCAGCTATCTCGGCAAGACCGGACAAAACATCAACCAAGCGATCGAATACGCTCGAACGACACCGTGTGTGCTTTTTCTCGATGAATTCGATGCACTCGGAAAAAGCCGCGATGACCAGCAAGATGTGGGTGAGCTGAAGAGAGTCGTTAATGTGCTGCTGCAATCGGTGGACTCTTGGAATGGTCCTTCGTTGCTGGTTGCCGCAACCAATTTTGAGAATCTCCTTGACCCTGCGATGTTGCGTCGCTTTGAGTTAAGCATCCGCTTTCCTGCCCCTGCACGCGCACAAATTTCGCAGCTCTTCAGAGCCCTGGACGTGCCTGGCCCGCTGTCAATCGCCCTAGCGCCGAAGTTCGAGGGGCGCCCGCTTTCGGACATTACCCGACTAGTCACGAACGCTAGAAAGCGCGCCTTGCTGGGTCGAATTGATTTCTCGACAGCATTACAGCTGTGTGCGCAAGAAGAGGGGCAGCAGAAGTCAACCATCCAATCGCGCAGGGAGATGGTTCGCTTGCTACATGGCGCTGGGCAGAGTGCGCACCAAATCGCCCGACAGCTTCGTACTACCCACACTACCGTCCTGCGAGATCTGAAAACTATTCAGGGAGATGATCATGGCTGAGCCCACGGGAAATATTTTGATTGGACAGGGCGAAAAGCTCATCGAAAACGGTGATTGGTCGGGGTCGACCCGGCCCAAGCCTTTGCCTTACGCTATTGAGCATCAGCGTTCCCTGTTTGGGCCAACGCTGGACAAGCTAGCTCAGACTGCTCTGCACCAAGACCCCAAACTGGCACCGCGTAGAGAGATCGCTGCTAAGTTCACGATCCATCCCGAGTTTCTAGCAAAGTCTTATTTCCCGACGTCGCTGCTGAAAACCGCCGGCCTGCGGCTGCTCGGCTCACGCGCCGTCGATGTCACCCCACGCAAGATGGTACGAGGCAAGGCTCCAAAGCGTCTGCCGACGGCCATGCTCATTGTGGCAGGTAGCGCCGAGAACTTTGTACGGGCATCGACATTGCTTGCGGACACGGAAGCTCCTCAGACGGTTCAGGATTGTTTCAACCGCCTCGAAAGCATCGATCCCTTCCTGCCGCAGGATCGTAAGCATGGGCTGGACTATTCGGATTTCGACGGCAATTTCGAAGTCGTATTGCATGCATCCGTTCATGATCCGGATATCAACCGGGCATTTTTTGAACTAGCTCGGGGACTGAATGCCCGCTTCGAGGACCGGCGAGCTAGGACAATTGGTGGATTGACATTCCTGCCCTTGAAAATCGAGATAGATGCCACGCGCGCGTTTGTCGGGGTTGTTGAATCATTCACGCACCTACGAGCCATTCGTAATATGCCGGTGCTGACGGATGATCCCATCACGCCGGATCAGGGGCTGACCCGTTCACTGGCTTTTGCCCCGCCGCTTCCTCAGGAAGCTGCCATTGATGAATCACTGAAGGCGGTGATTTTCGACGGCGGTTTCACCCCGAAGCTTCTGCCGTGGGTAAATGCGCTCGATGCGCCGGATTTAGCGGCGGCCCAGCCCAATCACCTTGAGCACGGTCACGCGGTAACGTCCGCGTTTCTGTTTGGCGCCATTGGGGAGACGCAACACACAATTGCTCCGCCATACTGCAACGTCGATCATGTGCGCGTGCTTCCGAGTACCTCTGGCGACATGCAGGTCGCAGACGTCATTGACCGGATTATCAGCACTCTGCAGACAGCACGCGACAGTGGGCGACCTTACTCACTTGCAAACCTAAGCCTTGGCCCCCGCGTACCAATCCTTGATGACGATCCACACGAATGGACAGTTCGGTTGGATGACTTCCTGTCCTTTGGCGATCTGTTTATGACCATCGCGGTTGGTAACGATGGCAATGAGGGAACTGACCTAGGCCGCATCCAGCCGCCCGGAGATGCTGTCAACGCCTTCGCCGTTGGCGCCAGCGATGGCCACCACGGAAAAGCAGCAAGGGCTTTTTACAGCTGCGTTGGACCGGGGCGAAGCCCTGGCCTAGTAAAGCCAGATGCGGTGGCGTTCGGCGGGTCGGCCACGGACCTGATGCGAATCGTCGATCCGACATCTCGCGTCATACGCCATCGCGCAGGGACCAGCTATGCAGCGCCGCTGGCTTTGCGACTCGCCGCCGGCGTACAGGCCACAGTGCATGAGAGGATTGAGCCGATCATGCTGCACGCCCTGCTGGTTTCCCGTGCGCAGTTCAATCCATACCAGCACGATCAAACCGAGGTCGGCTGGGGCGTACTTCCCGCCACGGTCGAAGAAATTCTCTACTCTCCCGAAGACGAGGTTGTAGTCATGTATCAGGGGCTTATTGCCAAGGGATCGCCCCTAAAGGCCAAGATACCGCTGCCGCCAGGATTGCCGGTGGAACTCAAGCCCACTATTGCCGCAACATTTGCCTATCGAGCCCCAGTCGATCCGGCTCACCCGGTGAGCTATACCCGGGCCGGTCTCGAAATCCGTTTTAAACCGGATGGCAAGGCATCGGCTAGCTTCTTCAGTAAGACCCAGTTCGATACCGAACAAACACTGCGTGCGGATGCGCTGAAATGGGAAACCTGCAGACACCACCAGCGCCGCATTCCGGTCGGCGACCTAACCGATCCTTGCTTCGTCATCCGCTACCAAGGAAGGGACGAAGGGGCCGCCGATGAAAAAGCGGCAAAAGACACGACTGGCGCGCTGCTCCCAGCAGAGCAACAGCCGAGCGCGCTCCCCTTTGCGCTGATCGTTCGCCTCAAGGTGCCTGGCGTGCACGATCTGTCATCACGCGTCCTTGGCCAATTCAAAGTGCTTAGCAAGGTCATGCTGCGCGCTCAAATTCAGACGTAGGCTGCCGAGTTGCCGATAGAAGTTTGCCCCGCCTCTGCAAGCGGTATGTACCCGATGGGTTCGAGCACGCAACGGTGGTCGGGCCAAGGTACCCATTCGAGCGTGGCGAACTTGACTGGTTCCTTTGCTTTCAATAGCGCTCGGCAGTGCATCGGTTCGGCCTTGTACCGGCCGGTAGCAGTTTCGGCCAGTGCGTTGTCGTAGCTGTCATCCTTGCTACCCACCGAATGCCAGTTTCACGCACGCCGGCATCAAACTGAGCACTTGCCTATTCGTTCAAGGTCTGCGGCGCGCGGCCGATCTTGGGAGTGAAGGACTCCATGGCCGCCCACAGCGTCGGGTATTTCCCACCATGATCTTGCAGCATCCTCACCGTGCAGTCACGCACTTGAGGCGGAAACTTCTTCGACTTACTCATGGCTCAACCCTCCCGAAAGTGTTGAGCCTCCGCAGAAAACGGCGCGGTTCATAGTTCCGCCATGCGACCATGCGTTATCGGCCAGTATGTGAGCTAGGATCTGGAGGGGCTTACCTGAGGCCAATGCCTTTTAAGTTGATCAGTGGACTTCTTGCATGAATTTGAGTCTGTTGCACACCTATGACCAGTACGTCTACGCACTTGTGGCTCTAGTGGGTACCTTAGCGGGCGTGGCGTTTGTGCAATGGTTCATCCAGTGCTCTCGCGGGTCAGTCTGGGTGAGCAGTTTTCATGGCGTAGTCGCCCCCTTCATCAACATCATTGGCGTTTTGTTTGGCCTTACGCTCGCCTTTCTGGCGAATGACACCTGGAGTGCGCACGATCGTGCCACCGACGCGGTTTTTCGCGAAGCGGATGCGCTGCGCAGTCTGATAGCACTGTCTGATACCCTGCCTGGGCCGCTGCGCGAACAAACTCGCTCAACCCTGCGCGACTATGCGCAGGCCAGTTCGGGCGAATGGTCAATGCTGGCGCGACGGGAGACCAACCCCGATGTACCGGCTGTGGCCGACAGGTTGCTCAAATTGCTGGCCAGCCCCGAAGTGACTCAAACAACTGCGGCCAGTGTGCAGTCCTTGATGCTGGACAAGGTCAGTGAAATTCGGGCCCAGCGCGGCCTTCGTATAGGTTTATCGCAAACCCATGTGAACCCGCTCAAATGGCTGGGAATGGCCTTTTTGGGCTTGGTCACCCTGCTTTCGCTGGCTGTGGTGCATATTGATCGACCCCGCGCGGCATTCGGCGCGATGGTATTGTTTGCGCTTGCCGCTGCGCCTACTGCCGCGATCGTGTTGCTGCAGGGCAATCCATTCGAGCATCTGGCACCGGTGTCTGCTGCGCCAATTTTCGCCGCCGTCAAGGGACTTTGACCGTAGGCGCTTAGCCCACGTGGTCGGCCCATCGGGCAGACAGAGAAACCAAACAACCGGCCAGGAGCCCCCAATGAGCCCCTTCGTCTACTGCATCGGGCGGATGTTCAACACGGCGGCGTGCATCGCTCTGTTGGTCACCGTCGTGGGCTGCGCTACCCACGCTCCCGTTCATGAGGGCCTCCCGCCCTGCGCAAGGGCACTGAGCTACCGCGGCACCCTGCCGCAGCGCAGCGCCTTGCCGGACACCGATTGGCCGACCGGCGACGACGGCAGCTGGCTCGATCGGCCTGTTCCGCCGGCACTCGGTGCGCAGCTGGAATCTCGCCTGCAGTCCGTGCTTGCTCAAACAGGCGCACCGGGCGCGACGGTCGCAATCGGTGGCCCGGGGCTGGGGCTATGGCAGCACACCCTGGGGCTGGCCCGCACCGCTCCACGCGTTGTTGCAGATGATGCATCGCTCTTTTGGTGGGCCAGCGTGGGCAAGGCCTACACGGCTGTGCTGGTGCTGCAATCCGTGCAGCAGGCAAAGCTGTCCCTTGATCAACCGGTCAGCACGTGGTGGCCGCAGTTTCCTGAAGGAAAACATATCACCGTCGCCCACTTGCTCAGTCACACCGGAGGGCTCAACGCCGCTGAGTTCACGGCGCCGCCAGAAGCAAGCTACCAGCCGCCGGAAGCCTTGATCGCCAAAGCGCAAGCGAGCGGCAGCCTCTTTTGCCCCGGGGCCTATTGGCGCTACAGCAACACGGGCTACATCATGCTTGGCCGCGCGCTGGAGATAAGCGAAGGCATGCCCTATGCCGAGCTGCTGCAACGGCGCGTGTTCGCGCCACTCGGATCAATGCACAGCGCCGTCATTGTCCAGGGCCCCCCGCCCGTGGGCTTGGTAACGTCGCATCCGGGCAATCAGCCGGTAGACGATGCGGCCCGCGCCACGCCGTTCGCTGCGGGCTCCATTGCGGCGCGCGCGGACGACGTGCTGCGCTTCTGGCAGGCGTTGCTGACAGGAAAGCTGCTGCCGGCGTCGACCGTCAGGGCGTCGTTCGCGACGCTCTACCCGATGTTCAACGCGACCGATGACTACTATGGGCGCGGCGTCATGGTCAAGGAATGGACTGACACGCAGGGCCGCTCGCGGCGCTGGCTCGCACACCAGGGTGGCCACCCTGGCGCCAACGCCTTGGTGGCTTATGACCCGATGCTGAAGGTCTACGTGGCGGTTGCGCTCAACTCCGACGTTTCGGCCGTGGCCACCTCCAACGCCCTTCTGCAGACCTTGGAGAGGTGGCGTTCGACAGCAACGCCTTAGCCTCCCCCTCAAAACCGCAGGGGAGCACCGGCAGGCATGGTGACGCTACGGCAGCGGCCGAAGACACCCAAGGGGACGATTTCCGTGCCGCTGGAGGACATGGAGCCACGCAGGTGATCTGCTGACAGTACATCAAGGATGCGCGGCCCCAAGGTGTTGCTGGGTTTTGACGTCAAGGAACGTTGGCTGCGGGAGTTGGAAGTGTGAGTTCCCCCCCGGTTACACAGCAGATGCCCGAAACTGGATCGCTTGTGGAATAGCTGCTGGTACGTCCGGTACCACTCTTTCATGGCCTGCATAGGCGTCTTGCTGCCCAGCGCTGACTGCAGAAGTTGGTTGCACGCACGGCGGGCGTAGGTGCGGGCGTTCTTGTGCAGGGCTACCAGCATGCCGTCACTCCCCTGTTGGATTGCTAGGACTCTATCAACTCCCTCAAGACCTAAGAGGGGACAGCGATTGGGATCAATGCAATCATCCAGGATGCGACAGGTAAGTGAGGAACTAGACCTGGATTCGATCGAGCGTTGCCGTCGCGAGAGCAGTGTCCGGCTCCACGGGTCGGCTGGCCCCTCTCGCAGAGAGAGCAGTGGACAGTCAGCAGCACCCGTCGGCATACCGCTGCCGGCCGGGGCTTTGGGCTCAGCGCAGCGGCATGCGCCGGCCGGACAGCACCATCCCCAGCAGCACCATCAGGCCCGCCAGCGCGGCGCGGGCCCAGTCGCCCAGCGTGGGCACCTGGGAGAGCGTGTGGCGCGCCAGGAAGCAGCCCAGCGTGGCGAAGGCGGGGGCGTCGAGCTGGCCGGCGGCGGTGGAGAACCGGCCACCCTCGGGCGCCGGCCCGGGAGCGATGGCGTTGGTGACCAGCGACGCCGTCGCGCAGGCCTTAATCCCATCCGCCGTCTTGGGCCAGGTGACTTCGGCGGTGATGGTGCATCCGCCGGGCGGGATGGTGGCGCTGTACAGCTGCAGGCGGCGGCTGCCTGCGGCGGCGGCCAGGGCGCCGCCGGCACAGGTGTGGGCCGCCTGGATGAGCTGCAGTGGCGCGGGCAGTTCGTTGACCAGGTTGGCGCCCGGCACGGGCGTGTCGAGGTTGGGGTTGGCCAGCGTGATGGTCAGGGTACTGTGTTCACCGGGTGCGACCGCGGCCGGGGCAAAGGCTTCTCTCACGCTGGGTGACTCCGCTGCCGGCTGGCCGACGCCAGGACTGTAGTCACCTTCCGCAGCCTGCCCTGCCGCCGCCAAGTTTTCGAGTGCTAGGGCCGTGAAAACAGCGGCACGGAAAGCGGCGACAGCGGCAAGAAAAAAGAGGCGGCGTGAAAGCATTGTCACACCCCTTGCAATGGAGTGTCTTGCGGTTCCGGCGAGGCAATGGAGCCCAGGGCTTGCTGGCGCGCCTTTAACAGTTTTTGACGGCCCGCATGTTGATACCACCCCAAGAATGCAAGCGGCATGCCGACGTGCGCAGGGCGTTCCACAGTGCTCAGCTCTGGGAGTGCGTGAGCACGATCACATTCAGCCGGTACCCAGTGCCATATACGGCGTCGAGGGTGTAACCGTTGTTGGGGCTCAGGTGCAGCTTGGTGCGCAGGTGCGAGACATGGGTGTCCAGCGAGCGCGAGTCGCTGAAGTCGCCCCAGGCTGCTTCGCGCAGGTGCGAGCGCGACAGCAGGCGCCCGGCATTGCGGAACAGGAAGAGGGCCAGGTCGTACTCGCGGTTCTTGAGGGTTATCAGCTCACCGCGCAGCGTGAGATTGCGCTGCTCGGCATCGAAGCGGTACGGGCCGAACACCAGTTGCTCGCTGTGCGCCTGCGGGTGCGAGCGGCGCAGCAGCGCGGAAACGCGTGCGGCCAGTTCGCCGGTGCGCACGGGCTTGACCATGTAGTCATCGGCGCCACGGCTGAGGGCTTCGACCACGTCGCGCTCCTCGCTGCGGCGGGTGATCACCAGGATCGGCAGATGCTGGCCCGTCATCTCGCGGATGCGCTGCACGACTTCGATGCCGTCGCGGTCACGCAGATGCCAGCCCGCGATCAGCAGGTCAAAGGTCTCGTGCCGGAAATCCTTGAGGAGGTTGGTGGCGTGAACGTAGAAGTGGCAGGAATGTTCGGGCTGGAGGTGAACCCGGATCATTTCAAGGATGCCCGGATCGTCGTCGAATACCGCGATTCGCATACTCAGTTTTTTAGGGAGATGCAATACTGATACAACCCGTAGTATTGCAATGAATATTTTCTATATTCTACAGACGATAATTCAATATTAAATAACAATCGTTGTATTGAGCCTAGGAGACTGCGCCGCTGCCAATTTTTCGAATCATCACAGCGTGGTGCCTGCAGATTTCTTCCTGTGTTGCGCGAAATTTGTATTTCGCGCGTCGACCATTTGTCATGGAATTTATTTTCAAATATTAACCTTAGTCCCAACAAAAAACTATCGAAATATTTCAAAACAATATTTCAATATTGAAATAATTATTGACACCTTGAGGAATCCTCAAAACTGTGTCAGTCAGTCGGAGACCCCGTGTGGTCACGGCATCTTCACAAGCCACGGAGCAAGTAGCCGTGACCTGCGCACCAAGAGAACGCGCATGCAGACGCTGGTGGCCCAGATGGACTGGGTGGTTACAGGGACTGCGTTGCTCGATCTCATTGCCCTGTACTACCGAGAAGCCAAGACCGGCCGCCCACCTTTTTGACCTGGAGACCATGGTGCGCGCCCGCTGCATTCAGCAGTAGCGGTTCACCTTGTCGGCTCTCAAAAGGAAAAGGCCTTCTTTGAAACCCGATCTACGGGAGCCCACAGGCTTTGATGCGCATGGGTGAGTGCTGAGGAAAGCACTATTGAGGTTTCGCCATCGGCTGGGGGAACAGAACTGGGCCGATTAGATTCTGGCCACTATCAACGAACTAAGGCATGCCGCTCAAGGATTGCACTGCGGTAGATGCCACACTGATCGCCGCACCCAACTCAACCACGAAAAGAGACAGAAGGCGCGACCCAGAGATGCACTCCAGCGAAGGGGGCAATGGATGGCACTTTGGAATAAGTGCCATTGGCCTGGATGCGCCTCAGGACTGGAGCAAACCGTCATCGGCACCTCAGGCAACGTGGCTGACGCTCCAGAAGCACCGGCTTGCTACGCTTGGTGCATTGCGCACGCCCCGGGCTGTCTTCCGCTTCAACAGGCCCGGGGCACTCGCGTTCAACGGAACCTTAGCGACGCGACTTGCGTTTGATTTCTGCCGCCATGCCCAGGAGCATCAACGCCGACAGGATCATCAAGCCGTATTCCGACAGCGTGGGGATGGACGATCCCGTCACCACGCTGTTGCTGACCGAGCTCGTGCAGTGGGTGTCGCCTGGGCAGGTGGTGTCTCCGCCACCACTGACAGTCGCGGTGTTGGTGAGTGTGGTGCCCGCGGCTGCTGCCGTGGGGGTCACGGGAATCGCAAAGGAGCTCACGGCATTGGCCGCCAAGCCTGCGGCCACGGTGCAAGTCACCACTTGGCCTGCGGCCGTACAGCCGGCGGGCATGGTGCCCAAGGTCAGGTTGCCAGGCATCGTGTCGGTCACGGTAGCTGCAGCGGTGGTCGCAGCAATGCCGGTGTTAGTCACGGTAAGGGTATAGGTGACCGGCGTACCTACGGTGAACGTGGCGCTGCTGGCGGTCTTGGACATCGTCAAGGCAGGCACACCAGGCGCGGCCGACACGCTGTTGCTGACGGAACTGGTGCAATGGGCGGCTGCTGGGCAGGTGGTGTCGCCACCACCGCTCACGCTGGCAGTGTTGGTGAGCGTTGTGCCCGCTGCGGCTGCCGTGGGAATTGCGGGAATGGCAAAAGAGCTCACGCCGCCAGCCGCGAGACCTGCAGCAACAGTGCAATTCACCGCCTGACCAGCCGCCGTACAGCCCGCAGGCAGGGTGCCCAAGGTCAGGTTGGCCGGCACGTTATCGGTAACGGTCGCTACAACTGTGGTCGCGCCGGTACCGGTGTTCGTCACCTTCAGGGTGTACGTCACTGGCGTGCCCACGGTGAACATAGTGCTGCTGGCGGTCTTGGACATTGTCAGTACGGGGCCGCCCATCACGCTGCTGCTGACGGAGGCCATGCAACGAGCTACCGCCGGGCAGGTACTGTCTCCCCCACCGCTCACGCTCGCCGTGCTGGTGAGCGTACTTCCCACCGCCGCAGCCGTGGGTGTCACGGGGATGACGAAGGAGCTCTCGCCGTTGGCCACCATGCCAGCGGCAATGACACAGGTCGCCACCTGCCCTGCAGCGGTACAGCCGGCGGGCATGGCGCCCAACGTCAGGCCGGCAGGGATAGTGTCCGTGACGGTGGCTACAGCTGTTGTTGCAGTAACGCCGATGTTCGTGACTGTCAGCGTGTAGCTCGCCGGAACGCCTACTGTGAAGATAGCACTGCTGGAGCTCTTCACTATCGTCAATGTTGGCACCGGTGCAGTGCAGCCAGCGCTCCATGGGCCGCCACCCGGCGTTGCCGCGTCCCAAGCGGCGTCAGACGCGGAGGGAGTGGAGAGAAAATTCGGGCATATTTCAGCAATTGTCAGCGTCGACGGTGCTGCGGGCGGATTTCCGGTGAGCGCGTTGCTCTGGACAAGGAACCGCTGCAATGCTGTGTTGTTACTCAGTGAAGGGATGGAGCCTGTAAGTGCGTTCCACCTGACATCGAAGACCAGCAATGCCGGATTGTTGTCCAACGAGGGGATTGAGCCGCTGAGCAGGTTCGCTTCGGCTATGAAATCCGTCAGCGCCGTGTTGTTGCTCAGCGAGGGGATGGAACCCGTAAGCTGGTTGCCGTTGACAGCGATCCACTGCAAGGCCGTATTGTTGCTAAGCGAGGGAATAGGGCCTGTGAGTTGGTTGTGGTCGACGCCGAAGTGCTGCAAGGCCGTATTGTTGCTAAGCGAGGGAATAGGGCCTGTGAGTTTATTGTCGCCAGCCTCGAAGTACCACAACACCGGATTGTTGCTCAGCGAGGGGATGGAGCCGGTGAGCTGGTTGTGGCCGACATTGAAGACCTCCAGCGCTATGTTGTTGCTCAGCGAGGGAATTGAGCCAGTGAGTTGGCTATACACGACGGCGAAGACCCGCAACGCGGACAGGTCGCCGATGGAGGGCAGTGCGCCGACAAGATTATTCTGAATAAGAACGATGTCCGTAACGTGTCCTTCCGCCCCATCGCAGACTATGCCGTACCAACTGCATTCGGTGCCGGCGATGGCAGTGTCCCACCCTGCCTTGTTCGTCCAGCCAGGGCCGCCGGTGCTGTTGTAGAGGTTGATGAGCGCGTCTCGCTCGGCTTGGGGAATGGCGGCTTGCACGGCGCTGGTAAGGACCAAAGCTCCTAAGGCGAGAAACACCTTGCAGCAATGGAAAATTCTATTAATTATCATAATATCCTCAAAATTGAAGTCGACATACGACCTGCACCCATGCGCAGATCTCCATCACAAATGCAAGCAGCGAGCCGTGAACTTCATTTTCATTCCCAGATGCAAGCGGATACGATGGATGTGGTTTGCAAACAGAAGCTATATTGAAAGATACATGTCTACGCGAACCTTCTGTTCTTTCCGCTTCAAATTTTACTCTCAATAAATACACAGATTACGCCCAAATCTGAAAATGATTTTTCATCAGTGAAACAATCATCATTGGCCGAACAGAGCTATCGTGACCATGCACAGACATGGGGTTCACTGGGCATCGACCAGTTAAGGTCACCCACCTGTAGAGATGCAACACGGTAGGAAAAATTGACCGCTCCACCGAACGCTGCAGACGGGCAGCAAGTGGCATTACTGGCGTTCACGGCTGCTACAAAAGTGCCGCCGCGTGTTCCCTCACGTGACGAGGGAGGTGCTTGACGTCAGAAAAAGTGAGTCAACGCAAGGGCTTGGGCGGGAAGCCATTGCCCCCCCGCACACCCATCGCTGCTCAGCAGACCCTTGTGGCAGACAGCCCACCCCCGGGATTTCGGGGTTGGTCCCCGCCCTCGCTTCAGCTCCCGGTAGGAGCCGAGTCAGATGAAAAGTGCTATTGCCCCCTCATCGAATCAGAACCGAGCTTCCGCAAAACTAAGCTCCGCACGAGCTGGTGTTGATCTCAACAAGGGGACCGAGGCCGTTCTTGGCTGGACCCACCTGAAATGAACTGGGGAGGGAAACACCGTTTTTGACCGCTAGAACTTCGGCCATGATGCTGACGGCAATTTCAGGAGGCGTTTTGCTCCCGATATAGAGACCTACCGGACCGCGGAGGCCCGACAGACTGGCCTCCGTCTGGTCGAAATGTTCGATCATCCGCGCCCGGCGTGCCTCACTATTACGGCGAGAGCCGATAGCCCCTACGTAAAAGGCGTTGCTGCCCAGGGCCTCCAGCAAAGCCAAATCATCTAGTTTGGGATCGTGGGTCAGCGCAATCACGCAACTGCGCTGATCCAATTTAAATGCCTGCACCACATCGTCGGG
>NZ_JAJTBB010000046.1 GCF_021287135.1 Acidovorax sp. | reverse complement strand
CGGGAGCGGGGGCGGACGGTGCGGCCTCGGGGGGTGCCACCGGCTTGCGGGCGGGGGGGCGCGGACGCGGCGCGGGCCGGGGCCGCGGCGCCGGCGCGGCGGCTGCCGCCTCGGCCGTGACGTCGGTGGGGATGGGCGGCGCGGCAATACTGCGGGTGCTGAACACCGGGCCGGCCGGCGCGGGGGCTGGGGGCTCCCAGGCCAGCGGCACCCCGCGCAGGGCCAGCCAGTGCAAGGCGAGCACCAGCACGGTGATGAAAACAAGGGCGCGGCGGGGCATGCGGGAGGGCGGCGGGTTCAGGGGACCGCCGCACCCAGGTCGCGCGACAGCTGTGCGGCGGCCGCGCGCAATGGGGTGTCGATGGCGCCGTTCCATTGGGGATCGAAGGTGGCGACCGATCCGAGGGTGGTGATGCCCAGCGCCAGGTGGCCGCCGGCGTCAAAGACGGGGGCGCAGAACGCCACGATTCCGGGCAGCAGCGTGTCCACGACGCGGGCGGCGCCCTGCGCGCGCACCTCCGCCAGCAGGGCTTCCACCGCGGCGGCGCTGGCGGGGAGGTCGGTGCGGCGCAGTGCGGCGGCCCGCGACAGTTCATCCTGGAGCAGCGGGGCAACCACTTCGGGCGGCAGGTAGGCCGCAAAGCACCGGCCCGTGGCAGACGACAGCAACGGCATGACATCACCCAGCCGCAGGTTGGCGGTCACGGCCTGGGGCGACTCCTCCCAATGCACGATGGTCGGGCCGTGGTTGCCCCACACCGCCAGGGCCAGGGTGTGGCCGATGGCCTCCATCAGCGCGGGCATGCGTTCGCGTGCCAGGCGCACCGCGTCCAGCCGTGCCAGGGACGCCAGGCCCAGCTTCAGCGCCGCAGGGCCCAGGTCGTAGCGCGCGGTCCGCGGGTCCTGGGTGACCAGGCCCAGGCGTTGAAAGCTCACCAGGTACCGGTGGGCCTTGGCCGCGCTCATGCCGGCGGCTGCGGCCACGTCCTTGAGCATCAGCGGCCCGCGCGAGCGCGTCAGCCCGTCCAGCAGCGCAAAACCCACCTCCACCGATTGAATGCCCGCACGGCCTTTGTCCATGTGCACTAAAATTTGCGAGTTTTGTTTGGTTAAATCAATTCACCCAATCGTAATTCGTGTTGGGTGACGCACCGGCCTCGCCGCAGGTCCCGCCCCCATGAAACTCGCTACCTACAAAGACGGTTCGCGCGACGGCCAGCTGGTGGTCGTCTCGCGCGACCTGGGCACAGCCCATTATGCGACCGGCATTGCTGCCAAGCTCCAGCAGGTGCTGGACGACTGGGGCTTTCTGTCGCCCCAGCTGCAGGACCTGTACGACCAGCTCAACAGCGGGCGGGCACGCCACGCTTTTCCGTTCGACCCCGCGCAGTGCATGGCGCCGCTGCCCCGTGCCTACCAGTGGGCTGACGGCTCGGCCTACATCAACCACGTGGAGCTGGTGCGCAAGGCGCGCAACGCCGAGGTGCCCGAGAGCTTCTACACCGACCCGCTGATGTACCAGGGCGGCAGCGACGACTTCCTGGGCCCCTGCGACGACGTGGTGGTACCCAGCGAAGCCATGGGCATCGACTTTGAGGCCGAGATCGTTGTCATCACCGGCGACGTGAAGATGGGGGCCACGCCCGAGCAGGCGCTCGACGGCATCCGGCTGGTGACGATTGCCAACGACGTGAGCCTGCGCAACCTGATCCCGGCCGAGCTGGCCAAGGGTTTCGGCTTTTTCCAGAGTAAGCCCGCCACGGCGTTCGGCCCGGTGGCCGTGACGCTGGACGAGCTGGGCGACGCGTGGGAGCAGGGCCGCCTGCACCTCACGGTGCAGTCCACCTGGAACGGCCGCAAGGTCGGCATGTGCGACGCCGGCCCGGAGATGACCTTCCACTTTGGCCAGCTGATCGCCCATATCGCCAAGACCCGCAACGTGCGCGCCGGCTCCATCGTGGGCAGCGGCACCGTCAGCAACAAGGGCGTGGAGCACAACGGCCGCATGGAATGGCCCAAGGGCTACAGCTGCATTGCGGAAAAGCGCTGCATCGAAACCCTCCAGGACGGCAAGCCCAGCACCGAGTTCATGAAGTTCGGCGACACCATCCGCATCGAGGTCCAGGGCAAGGACGGCACCAGCCTGTTTGGCGCGATCGACCAGACCATCGCCGCGCCCGCAGCGTGACGAGAATTTGGATGAAATTGGCCTCTAGCGCCCGTCCATCCAGCGCAAGAAGCTATTAATTTAGTAGCGAATGAGCATGGACGCCGGGCGCGGGCGACGCTTGCTGGTGTCTGTGGGGCGTTCGGCGCCAGGGGGCTTCTGTCACCCGGGCGTGTGGCAGACCGCTTCCACGTTGTTGCCTTCTGGATCGATCACGAAAGCGCCGTAGTAATGGGCGTGGTACTCGGGCCGCAGGCCCGGGGCTCCGTTGTCCTTGCCGCCGGCGGCGATGGCCGCCGCATAGAACGCATCGACCTGGGCGCGGTTTTGCGCGCGCCACGCCAGATGGCATCCCGTGGTGGCCGGCGGGCCGCCGTAGGGCGAGGGGCCGTCGATGAACCACACATCGGCCTTCTTGCCGTCGGGCTCGGACGCATCGGGGTAGGCGAAGCCCAGGATGTTCATGCCGTAGTTGCCCTCAAAGGACAGGCTGTAGCCCAGCGGTGCCAGGGCGGCGCTGTAGAACGCCTTGGCCCGGCCGATGTCGGTCACGCGGAAAGTCATGTGGTCAAGCATGGAGTGGCTCCTGAATGGAAAGGGGCGCGCGCCGGGGTGGCGCGCCAGTGGACTGTATTTAAATACAGTGTCTCTGGCAAGACCTTCCTGCAGCCCTCGCCGTGACGCTGCGCACCCTAGTCCCACCCCTCCAGCACCAGCTTGCCCCGCGCCGTGCCGCTCTCGATCAGCGCGTGCGCGCGCCTCAGGTTGTCGGCGTTGATCGGACCCATGCGCTGGTCCAGCGTGGTGCGCAGCAGGCCCGCGTCCACCAGCTGCGCCACCTCGCTCAGCAGGCGGTGCTGGCCGACCATGTCGGCGGTGCCGAACAGCGCGCGCGTGAACATCAGCTCCCAGTGCAGGGACACCGACTTGCGCTTGAACTTCGTCACGTCGAGCGACACCGGGTCGTCGATCAGCGCGAACTGGCCCTGCGGCGCAATGGCTTCCACGATCTGGTCGAAGTGGGCGTCGGTCTGCGTGAGGCTCGCGATGGTGTCCACCGTGGGGTGGCCGATGCGCGCCAGCTCCTGCGTAAGCGGCAGGCTGTGGTCGATGACATGGTGGGCGCCCAGGTCGCGCACCCATTGCTGTGTTTCGGGGCGCGATGCGGTGCCGATCACCGTGAGGCTGGTGAGCCGCGCGGCCAGCTGCGTGAGGATGGAGCCCACGCCGCCGCTCGCACCGATGATGAGCAGGGTCTTGTGGGTCGGCCGCTTGCCGGGGGCCACGCCCAGCCGGTCAAAGAGCAGCTCCCACGCGGTGATGGTGGTCAGCGGCAGCGCCGCGGCTTCGGCAAAGTCCAGTGACTTCGGCGCGTGGCCCACGATGCGCTCGTCCACCAAGTGCAGTTCGCTGTTGGTGCCCGCGCGCGCAATGGAGCCCGCGTACCAGACGCGGTCGCCGGGCTTGAAGAGCGTGACCTCGGGGCCCACCGCGCGCACGATGCCGCTGGCGTCCCAGCCCAGCACCTTGTACCCGGGGCCATCGCCGCTGCGCGAGTTGCTGCTGCGCACCTTGGTGTCCACCGGGTTCACGGACACGGCGCGCACCTCCACCAGCAGGTCGCGGCCGGTAGCCACGGGGTCGGGCAGGGTGATGTCGAGCAGCGACTCGGGGTGGTTGATGGGGCGGGCGGTCTGGTAACCAACGGCTTTCATGAAGAGCTCCTGGGGTGTTGCAAGGAAAAGGGTGGGGAGGGCGGCGCTGGCGCTCAGGCCGCCGTCGCATCGGCCGCTGCCTGGGGGCTGGTGGCTGCTGCGTAGTCGGTGTAGCCGCGTGCGCCGCCGCCAAACAGCTGGGCCGGATCGAACGGCGCCAAGGACAACCCCGCCGCAAGGCGCGCAGGCAGGTCGGGGTTGGCGATGAACGGCCGCCCAAACGCCACCAGGTCGGCCAGGCCGGAGGCCAGGATCTGCCGGGCGCGCTCGGGGGTGTACTGGCCCGCCACGATCACGCGGCCGCTGAAGGCGGCGCGCAGCGCGTGGCGGAAGCTGTCCGGCACGGCGGGGGCGTCGTCCCAGTCGGCCTCGGCCAGGTGGATGTAGGCCAGGCCCAGCGCGTCCAGCTCGCGTGCCAGGTGCAGGATGGTGGGGATGATCTCGGGGCAGTCCATGCCGCGCTGGGTGATGAACGGGGCCAGGCGCATGCCTGTGCGCTCGGCGCCGGCCTCGCTGGCCACGGCCGCGGCCACCTCGCGGGCAAAGCGGGTGCGGTGCTCCACCGGGCCGCCATAGGCGTCGGTGCGGTGGTTGGACGTGGTGCGCAGGAACTGGTCGATCAGGTAGCCGTTGGCGCCATGGATTTCCACGCCGTCGAAGCCGGCGCGCATGGCGTTGGCGGCGGCCCGGCGGAAGTCGTCCACCACGCCGGGAATCTCGGCGGTGGCGAGTGCGCGCGGCACGGGGCAGTCCAGCAGGCGGCCCACGCCGTCGTCGCCGGCAACCCACACCCGGGCAGCGGGCGCCAGGGCCGAGGGCGCCACGGGCAGGCCGTCGGCATGGAAGCTGGGGTGCGACATGCGGCCCACGTGCCACAGCTGCAGCACCATGCGTCCGCCGGCGGCATGCACCGCCTCCGTGATGCGGCGCCAGCCCTGCACCTGGGCCTCGCTGTAGATGCCCGGGGTGAAGCTGTAGCCCTGGCCCTGGCGCGAGACCTGGCTCGCCTCGCTGACGATCAGGCCCGCGCTGGCCCGCTGCGCGTAGTAGTCAGCCATCAGCGCGTTGGGCGCATCGCCGGGCTGGCTGCTGCGGGCGCGGGTCATGGGGGCCATCACCATGCGGTTGGGCAGCTGCAACGGACCCAGTTGCAATGGTCGGAAGAGGGGCGCGGAGGGGTTGGTGGCGGTCATGGGGTCAAGGCGGGCAGCCCGGAGTTGGAACATGCCGCAATGGTGATTGCGGTGTGTATTTCTTTAAATGGGATGGCTGTTGAAGAAATATTCAAGGAAAATTTGAAAATACGCCGCGCCGACGCCATGCCCCATGAAAAGCCTGCAAGACCTCGACATCTTTGTGCGCACCGTGGACAGCGGCAGCCTGTCCGCCACCGCCCGTGCGCTGGACCTCACGCCCGCCGCCGCCAGTGCCGCGCTCAAGCGGCTCGAGGCGGAGCTGGGCGTGGCGTTGTTCGTGCGCTCCACCCGCAGCCTGCGCTTGACGCAGGAGGGCGCGCTCTTCCTGGAGCACTGCCGGCCCGCCCTGGCCGCGCTGCAGCAGGTGCACGGGCAGTTGCAGGGCGGGCGCGCCGGCGGGCTGCGCGGCACGCTGCAGCTGGCCGCCCCTTCGGACCTGGGGCGCAATGTGCTGCTGCCCTGGCTGGATGATTTCCAGGTGGAGCACCCGGGCATCGACTTGCGCCTGCAGCTCTCGGACCGCATGGCCAACGTCTACAGCGAGCCGGTGGACGCGGCCTTTCGCTACGGCAAGCCGCAGGACTCCAGCCTGGTGGCGCTGCCGCTGTCGGCCGCGCACCGCCGCGTGCTGTGCGCCGCGCCCGCCTACCTGGCCGCACGCGGCGCGCCCGCCACCCCGCACGCGCTGGCCGACCACGACGGCCTGTGCTTCATGCTGGGCGAGGACGTGCACGACCGCTGGCGCTTCTGGGACGCGGCAGGCCGTGAGGTGCAGGTGCGGGTGCGCAGCCGCAACGTGTCCAACGACGGCGACGTGGTGCGCCGCTGGGCGCTGCGGGGCCGGGGCATCGCCTACAAGTCGTTCTTTGACGTGGCCCACGACTTGGCTGCCGGCCGCCTGGTGCCGCTGTGCACCGACTGGGTGACGGAAACCGTGCCCCTGTTCCTGGTGGCCCCCAGCCGGCGCCAGCTCACGCCACTGCTGCGGGCACTGCGCGACTTCATGGCCGGGCGGCTGCAAGCGCTGGCCGACCAGGCCCCTGGGCGGACCTGACCGAATGGAAGAGGGTTGTCCGGCGGGCGACGTGCAGGGCGCACGCGCCAGTCGCACAATGACCTGCTGCGCGCGCGGGCTGTTCCGGGCGCTCGTTCACCCACCACGCCATTTCCACGCCATGCTGAACTTCGACTTCCACAACCCCACCCACATCGCCTTCGGCCAGGGCCGCATTGCCGACCTGGACCGGCTTGTGCCCGCCAGCGCCAAAGTGCTGATCCTGGTGGGCGGCGCCAGCGCCGAGAAGACCGGCACCCTGGCCGAGGTGCGCGCCGCGCTGGGTAGCCGCCAGCACGCCACCTTCAGCGGCATCGAGCCGAACCCGAGCTACGAAACCTCCATGAAGGCCGTGGCGCAGATCCGCGAGGGCGGGTTCGACTTTCTGCTCGCGGTGGGTGGCGGCTCGGTCATCGATGCCACCAAATTCATCGCGGCGGCGGTGAAGTTCGAGGGCGGCGACCCCTGGGCCATCCTGGAAAAGCACGGCCGCAACGTCGCGGGCGCGCTGCCGTTCGGCACCGTGCTCACGCTGCCCGCCACAGGCTCGGAGATGAACAACGGCGGCGTCATCACCCACCGCGCCCAGGGGGCGAAGCTGTCGTTCGGCAGCAACCACACCTTCCCCGTGTTCTCGGTGCTGGACCCCACCAAGACCTACACCCTGCCGCCCCAGCAGCTGGCCAATGGCGTGGTCGATGCCTTCGTGCACACGGTGGAGCAGTACCTGACCTACCCGGTCAACGCGCCGGTGCAGGACCGCTTTGCCGAAGGCATCCTGCAGACGCTGATCGAGATCGGCCCGCGCCTGCTCACGGCCTCCGAGCCCGTGTACGACGACCGCGCCAACCTCATGTGGGCGGCCACCATGGCGCTCAACGGCCTGATCGGCGCCGGCGTGCCGCAGGACTGGGCCACGCACATGATCGGCCACGAGCTGACGGCGCTGCACGGCATCGACCATGCGCGCACGTTGGCCATCGTGCTGCCCGCGCTGCTGCACGAGCGCCGGGTCGCCAAGCGCGCCAAGCTGCTGCAGTACGGCGAGCGCGTGTGGGGCATCACCACCGGCACGGACGACGAGCGCATCACCGCCGCCATCGAGCGCACGCGCGACTTCTTTGAAAGCATGGGCATTCGTACCCGGCTGTCGGGCTATGGCCTGGGCGCCGACGTCATCGACAAGGCCGTGGCCCAGCTCGAGGCCCATGGCATGGTCAAGCTGGGCGAGCAGCGCGAGATCACGCCCGCCGTGAGCCGCCGCATTCTCGAAGCGGCGCTGTAGGCCAGCGTCCCCTTCGCCCCGGGGTTCTCACCGCGCTGGCGCCGCATGCGTCATCAGTACGGCAGGATGCCCGGCAGCAGCGGCCGGTGCAGGCGCTGGCACCACCATTTGAGGGCCTCGCCCCGGTGCTCCGGCTTCCAGGCCAGCCAGAAGGTCTCGTCGGGGCGGGGCTCCTGCACCGGCAGTTCCACGAGGATGCCGTTGTGCAGCTCCACGCGCACGCAGGCGCGCGGCACGAAGCCATGGCCCAGCCCCGCGGCCTGGCACGCGATCTTGGCCTGCATGGAGGGCACCGTGATGCGCCGTTGGCCGGGCAGCAGGCCCACCGTGCGGTCTGACAGCGTGCGCGCCCCGTCGCCCACCACCACCGCCGTGTGCTCCAGCAGGTCTGCACGGGTGAGCGGGCGGCCCAGCCGTGCCAGCGGGTGTGTGGCCGTCACGCAGAACACAAAGTCCAGGCGGCCCACCGCCACGGCCTTGTAGCCGCCGCCGGCCGGGCCTTCCCCGGCCGCCACGATGAGGTCCGCCCGGCCCTCGCGCAGCGCTTCCCAGGTGCCGGTCAGGGTCTCGCAGCCAATGCGCAGCCGCGTGCCGCAGTTCAGGGCCTCGAAGGCGGCAATGTCGTCGTTGAACGCACTGGTGGGGATGAGCGAGTCGTGCACCAGCCGCAGCTCGGACTCGAAGCCCGTGGCGATCTGCCGCAGGCGGGACTCCAGCTGCCGTGCCGACGCCAGCAGCCACTGGCCCTCCTTGAGCAGCTCCTGGCCCGCCGGGGTGAGCGCCACGCGCGGCCCGTTGCGCGTGAACAGGGCCAGGCCCAGCTGCTCTTCGAGCTTGCCCACGGCATAGGAAATGGTGGAAGGCACCTTGTGCAGCCGCTCCGAGGCGCCTGCGAACGAGCCATGCCGGGCAATGGCATCCACCAGTTCAATGGCTTCGAGGGTGAGTTTCAACATGGGCGGGCGGCTGGATGTGGATCATCGAAATTATCGATGATGAAGGGCCAAAACGTTCAACCAACGCGCCCGCCATGCGTCCGATACTTCCTTCATCGCAGCACCGAACGCCAATGAGGTTGCGCTGATTTTCAAGACGGCGTCCAGTGTGAAATTTATCGACAGCTACTGAAAGGAAGACCCCATGCTCGACATCCGCAAAGCCCAACACCGCGGCAAGGCCAACCACGGCTGGCTGCAATCGAACCACACCTTTTCCTTCGGCCACTACCACGATGCAAACCAGCAGGGGTTCTCGGACCTGCTGGTCATCAATGATGACCGCGTGGCCCCGGGCCAGGGCTTTGGCACCCACCCGCACCGCGACATGGAGATCTTCTCGTATGTGCTGGAGGGCGCGCTGGAGCACAAGGACTCGATGGGCACTGGCTCGGTCATCCGCCCGGGCGACGTGCAGATGATGAGCGCCGGCACGGGCGTGCGCCACAGCGAGTTCAACCACTCCCACGAGGAGCCGGTGCACTTCCTGCAGATCTGGATCGTGCCCGGGGCGCGCGGCGTGCAGCCCCGCTACCAGCAGGTGCATTTCAGCGCGGCCGAAAAGCGCGGCCGCCTGCGCCAGATCATCTCGCCCGAGGGCGAAGGCGGGTCGCTGGCCGTGCACCAGGATGCCCGTGTGTATGCCGGCCTGTTTGACGGCAGCGCGGAGACGGCCACGCTGGACGTGGGCCCGGACCGCCATGTGTATGTGCATGTGGCCCGCGGCAGCCTGGAGGTGAACGGCGAGCGCCTGTCCGAAGGCGATGGGGCGCGCATCCGCAACGCCGGCGCGCTACGCTTCGGCCAGGGGGAGGGCGCCGAGGTGCTGGTGTTCGACCTGCGCCCCCACGAGCTGCCCACGATGCCGCAGTGAGGTGGCAGCCGGGGGCCGTGGGCCGCGTTCAGGGCCTCAGGCCGGAACGGCCGGCCCGTGCGGCTGCAGGCACATGGGCCGCTCGTCAAACGCCAGCCAGCCCAGCGTGTCGCACAGCGATTGCACCCAGGCGGTGTAGTCGGTGCGCAGCGTGCAGTGCATGGTCAGGGGGCCGTCGGCGGCCGCCTCGGGCAGGTGGAATTCCACCGGATGGCCCAGCACGGTGGCGTGGCCCCAGGTGGGCAAGGCCCACTGCAGGCCGGGCAGCACCCGGGCCAGCGAAGCCTTGATGTGCTCGATGTCGCGCAGCACCTGTACCGTGTCGGGGGAGAGCTCCTCGGTGGTCAGCGGCAACCGCGTGGGTTGGAAGAACAGGTAGGTGTAAGCCATGGGCCGGATGTTGCACCTGGTTGCACCTGGCGCCCGCAAGCCGCCGGCCCCGGGCGTGAACTATTGCGCAGCCGGGCCTTCCGGCTGCGGCCGGGGCGCAGGCGGGGACGGAACGCCTGGGGCGGCCCGTCGGCTACCCGAAGTGGTCGAACGAGGCGTAGCGGTGGTCCACCGGCCGCCCTTGCGCGTCCACCAGGCGCAGGCCGGTTTCTGCCTGTACCGTGCCGATGCGGGTCACCGGCGTGGCGCTGGCGCGGGCCGCGGCCGCCACGGCCGCGCTGCGCCCCGGCGGGGCGGTGAACAGCAGCTCATAGTCGTCGCCCCCGGCCAGGGTGCATTGGCGCACTAATTCTTCATCAAAATGGCCTGTAGCGCTTGATGGGCAAGCGCAAGCAGCTATCAAATTTGAAGTAACCTGGGTGTCGATGCAAGCCCCCACGCGGGAGGCTTTCAGCAGGTGCGACAGGTCGCCCAGCAATCCGTCGCTCACGTCCATGGCGCTGCTGGCCACGCTGCGCAGCACCTGGCCCAGCGCCACGCGCGGCGTGGGCCGCTCCAGCCGCTGGCGCGCATGGTCCAGCACGGGGGCTGGCAGGCGGATATGGCCCAGCAGCGCCTCCAGGGCCAGGCGCGCGTCGCCCAGCGTGCCGCTCACATAGATGTCGTCGCCCGCCCGTGCGCCGCTGCGCAGCAGGGCCTGGCCTGCGGGCACCTCGCCGAACACGGTGATGCAGATGTTGAGCGGCCCCTGCGTGGTGTCGCCCCCCACCAGTTCGCAGCCGTGCGCATCGGCCAGCGCCAGCAGCCCGCGCGAGAAGCCGGCCAGCCACGGCTCGTCCACGCGCGGCAGGGCCAGCGCGAGCGTGAAGGCCAGCGGCCGCGCGCCGCAGGCCGCCAGGTCCGACAGGTTCACGGCCAGCGCCTTGTGGCCCAGGGCCTGCGGGTCCACGTCGGCAAAGAAGTGCCGCCCCTCCACCAGCATGTCGCTGGAGACGGCCAGCTGCATGCCCGCGGCGGGTGCCAGCAGCGCGCAGTCGTCGCCCACGCCCAGCGCGGCGTGGCGCACGGGGCGCGTGAAATAGCGTGCGATCAGGTCGAATTCACCCATGGTGTGTGCAAAGAAACGGTGAGGGAGGCCTATGCGCCGCCGCGCTCCTGCGCGGCAAACCACCCGGCCCAGTGGTCGATGCAGGCTTGCACCTTGGGCAGGCGGTGGCGGCGCGTCAGGGTCACGGCGTGGATGGGGCTGGGCTGCAGGTCCACACAGTCCGCCAGCACGGGCGCGAGCACGCCCTGGCGCACCAGCGGCCCAGCCACCACGGTGGCCAAGCGCGCAATGCCCAGGCCCTGCAGCGCCATGCGCGCCGTGATGGCCGTGCTGTCGGAACGCCAGTGGCCGTCGGCCACCAGCACCTGTGGCGCGCCATCGACCTGGAAAGGCCAGTGGTTCAGAAAGGCCACCGCGCTGTTCGTGATGAGCCGGTGCTGGCGCAGATCGTCCGGGCGCCGGGGCACGCCGTGGGCCTGCAGATAGCCGGGTGTCGCGTACAGTCCGCGCGCCAGCGTGCCCAGCGGGCGCGCCACCACGGTATCGGTGGGCGGCGGCCCCGTGCGGATGGCGATGTCGATGCCATCGCGCGCCATGTCGGCCATGCGGTCGTCCACCACCAGTTCCACGCGCAGCTGCGGGTGGCGTTGCTGCAGGCTCTCAAAGCTGGGGATCAGCAGGTGTTCGGCCACCACCGAGCTGGAGGCCACGCGCACCCAGCCGCTGGGCTGGCCGCTCTGGGTGGCGAACTCGCCTTCCAGCTCGTCCAGCGCGCCGGTAATGCGCCGGCAGTAGTCCAGGAAGGTGAGCCCTTCGGCTGTGAGTGCAAGCCCGTGGGTGCTGCGGTGGACCAGCCGGGCGCCGCACGATTGCTCCAGCCGCGCCAGGGTGCGCGAGGCTTGGCTCACCGGGGCGTTGCGCTCGCGCGCCACGGCCGAGAGCGAGCCCAGTTCGGCCACGCGCACGAACAGGTGCATGTCTTCGAAACGGAGGTCGCGCATCGGGCAATGGTAACGGGGCCTCGGGTGTGCCAGGCCTTGCACCCGCTGCAAAACGCCCTTGCGCGGCAGGCTGTTTCGCGGGCGGTGCGCGGTGCCTACAGTCCCGTTCACCCCAGCCAACCCCCGATGAGGAGCCGCGCCATGCAACCCCTGTCTCCGGACGAATACCACCGCCTGCGCGAGCAGGCCCAGCGCCGCGCGGTGGAGCTGCGCCGCGCGGCGGTCCACGATGCGCAGGACCGGCTTGCCCGCACGCTGCTGCGGTGGGTGCGCCAGGCCCTGCACCGCCCGGGTGCGCGCGCTGCGGCCCGCGCCACTCCCTTGATGCCATCGCCCCAGGAGACCACAGCACCATGCCCACGCTCGTTTTGAAGATCGCCCCCTTGCACAACCCCGAGCGCTACCCGCAGCTGGCCCGCGCGCTCACCGATCTCACGGTGGAGCTGCTGGGCAAGCGGCGGGAGGTCACGGTCGTGGTCATCGACGATTTGCCGGCAGCGCGCTGGCACATCGGCGGCCAGGCTGCGGCGCAGCCCGCGGCACTGCTGGAAGCCAGCATCACGCAGGGCACCAACACGCCGGCGGAGAAAGCCGCTTTCGTGCAGGCGGCCTTTGCCGAGCTGCGCCGGCAACTGGCGGGCGACGGACCGCTGGCCGAGGCCAGCTACGTCATCGTGCGCGAGCTGCCCGCGGGCGACTGGGGCTATGGCGGGCGCACCCAGCAGGCCCGCAAGGCGGCCCTGGCCGCCTGAGCCCGCCGCCGAGCGGGCGGCGTGGAGCGCTCAACCAAGCGCGCCGCGGAAACGCAGCGCCGCCTGGCGGCTCACCTCGGCCAGCAGCTGCTCCTCGCTCTGGCGCTGGCGCAGCCAGCGGGCGTCGTTCTGGCCCGCTTCCACCTCGGTGCGCAGCATGTGCATGGCGCTCGCCGCCCCTTGCCGGGCGGCGTGGCTGGCCACGGTGTCCATGGTGCGCAGGATGTGCTCGCGCAGCGGCATGTGGTCGCCGGTGGCCGGGTCCACGTACACCGCGTCCATGCCAAAGCGGCAGGCCTGGAAGCGGTTGTAGGTGTAGACCAGGTAATCGTCCTCCTCGGGCATGAACGGCTGGTCGGCCAGGAACCAGGCCCCCAGGGCCTGCACATAGCCCGCGAGCGCGGCCGCGCGCTCGATGGTCAGCGGCGTGTCGAACACGCGGATCTCGATGGTGCCGAACTCGGGCTTGGGACGGATGTCCCAGTAGAAGTCCTTCATGCTGCGCACCACGCCCGTGCGGGTCATCTTGTTGAAGTAGACCGTGAAGTCGTCCCACGTCAGGGCCATGGGCGCGCGTCCCGACAGCGGGAAGGCGAACACCGAGTTCAGCCGCGCCGAATCGAACGCCGTGTCCTGCCCCTGCACATAGGGGCTGGAGGCGGACAGCGCGATGAAGTGCGGGATGTAGCGGCTCATGCGGTGCAGCATCAGCAGCGCGGCGTTCGCATCGGGGCAGCCGATGTGCACGTGCTGCCCGAAGATGGTGAACTGCTTGGACAGGTAGCCGTACAGCTCCGACAGCTCGCGAAAGCGCGGCTTGTCGTAGATGCGCCGCTCGTGCCACTGCTGGAAGGGGTGCGTGCCGCCGCCCACCACCGCGATGTTGAGCTTGTCGGCGCTGCGCACCAGCGCGTCGCGGATGGGCGTGAGCTGGCCCAGCACCTCGCTGGCCGAGTGGCAGATGCCGGTGGAGATCTCGATCATGCTGTTCGTCATCTCCGGCACCACGCTGCCGGGCAGCGGCGTCTTGCGCATGAGGCGCAGCATGTCCTCGGCGTAGGGGGCCAGGTCGTAGTCGTTGGTGTTGACGAGCTGCAGCTCCAGCTCCACGCCCAGCGTCAGCGGTTCGGAATGGTTGAAGGCTTCAAGACTCACGGCCGGTATCTCCGTTGTTGTTGTTGCCAGGGCTGGTCAGTGCGGCCCAGGGCTTGGAGCTTTCGCCCGCACGGTAGATGGCCACGGTGGCAATCACCGAGCCCAGCACTTCCATCAGCAGGATGGCAGGCAGCGCCACGCCCGCGATGACGTGGCCGGTGGATGGCGACGCCAGCACGAACTGCGATGCGATCAGGAGCGCGATGGAGGACATGGGCGTCATCGCGCAGCCCACCCACAGCGCCTGCTTCCAGCTCGCGCCGCTGCCCACGTTGCCCAGCGCCACGCCCACGGCCTTGGCCAGCAGGCGTACCGTGATCAGCGCCAGCACCACGCCGGCCACGTGCGCGCTCCAGTCGGCCTGCGCGGCCACGGTGGAGACCAGCACGAACATCAGCATGGTCAGCAGCGACGACGCATTGCCCAGCTGCCGCGGCCAGGCCCAGGGCCGGGGGTTGAGCTGCTTGAGCAGCATGCCCGCCAGCAGCGCGGCCAGCGGCGCCGAGCCGCCCATGTGCGCGGCCACGGCGGTGCCAGCGGCCACCAGGGCCAGGAACAGCATGGACGTGTTCTCGCTGGTAGGGCTCATCACGCGCAGCGCCATGCGCAGCACCAGGGCCAGCACGGCGGCCACGATGATGGAAACCCCCAGCACCACCACCACCGGCGAGATGGTCTCCAGCACCGTCACGCTCTGCCGGTTGAGCAATTCGGCGCGTGCGCTGCCCAGGGTCAGCGCGTACAGCGACGAGAGGGTGGTGAGCACGATGGCGCGTTCCGTCACCGGACCGGCGGCGCGGGTGTCCGCCACCACCCGGGTCAGCACCGCGGGCGATGCGGCCAGCGCCACCAGGGCCAGCGGCCCGGCCACCTGCGTGGGCAGGTTCAGCCACACCAGCACCCAATACACGGCAAAGTAGGTCAGCACCGATTCGGCAATGCTCTGCACCAGCACCATCGGGTTGTGCCGGAACCAGCGCAGCGGAATGCGCCCGCCGCATTCGAACAGCACGATGGCCAGGCCCAGTTCCAGCAGGAACAGGCCGATGCCCTGCAGCGGCCACACGGCGCCGCTGAACCCCGCCAGCCCGGCGGCCGTGCCCACCAGCGAGTAGCCCAGCACCTTGGGCAGGCCCGTGTGGCGCTGCGTGAGATAGCCTGCCATCGCGGCCACGGCCAGCAGCAGCGACCATTGCACCGTAGGCAACCCGGCCGAGGGGCGCAGCCATTGCGCCCAGAAGCTCAGGATTTCATTCATGTCATGGAACCTCCGTGTCACCGCAGGAGCCCCCGCGGTGCTGTTGTTGTCGATAGCCGGGCCCTGGCGGGCCCTGCAGGGTTACGCCCCGCGCGGGCTTGAATTTACAGGCTGAAACACGGGGGCGGTGTAGGACACGGGCGCCGATTGGCCCAGGGACGGCCGGACCTGTGGGCGACCCGCCGGGTTGGCTGGCTATCAACGCCGCGGCAGGAAGAAGCTCAGCGGCGCGCTGCGCAGCCGGGCCCGCAGCGCCGCGTAGATGCGCGAGCGTTCCACGCCGCTCACGTTCTGCGCCTGCAGTGCCAGGCGGAACGCCAGGTAGAAGCTGACGGACACATTGAAGGCCCCCAGCAGCGGCAGCGTGGCCGCCGCCCACCAGAAGGCCGGCGTGTGCAGCGCCGGCAGCCCCAGCGATGCCACGGCCGCGGCGACTTGTCCGGTGGACAGTGTGACATGCCGGACGTCCAGCGCCAGCCCGAAAAACCCCGCGAACGCCGGCACCAGGCCGAGCATGAAGCCCAGGGAAATGTTGGCCGCAAAGCCTGAGATGTTCTCGCGCAGGAAGCGCGCCCAGCGGGCCGCGCGCGCGGCGCCCAGCCAGCGGGTGATGCGCGGGTTGTAGTGGATGGCCGAGTCCAGCCGGTGCAGCACGAACCAGTTTTCCGTCCAGCCCGCGACGATGCTCGACGCAAACAGCAAGACCCCCGTGAAGGCCGCGAACAGCACGGAGGGGCCCAGTAGGTGCAGCGACTCCAGCACATGCCCGGCCTGGGCGTGGCTGATCGCGGGGGCGCCGGTGCCCCAGGCGATCAGCGCGGCCAGGGCCAGCACGGCCGGGAACACCACCAGCACGTTGCCCAGCACCGCGGCCACCTGCGAGCGCACCAGGTGCGTGATCTCGTCCACAAAGGCTTCCGTGCCGCCGCCGGTGCTCAGTTCCTTGAGCTTGGCCGCCATGGCCGGCGCCGTCATGGCGGGCTGCTTGGTGGCCACGGTCAGGTGCAGCAGCTGGATGAGCACAAAGCTCACGGCGTAGTTCACGCCGGCCCAGAAGCCGCCCCAGAAGGCCGACAGGGCCAGCGCGTACAGCCCGAACTTGGCGAGCGTGGTGAAGGCCATCAGCGCCCCGCCGCCGGCGGCCTTGCGGACCATGGCGCGGTATTCGGCGCCGGTGCGGGTGATGTAGTGCTCGCCGGTCTCGGCGCTGCGCTCGGCCACCTTGGCGGCCAGCAGTGATGAGTTGGAGGCCAGCAGCGCGCGCAGGCTGCGGCGGTCCTGCCCCACCATGACCAGATGCGCCATCAGGCGCGCGGCGGTGGCGGCGGGGGTGGGCGAGAGCAGGCAGTCCAGCAGCTCGCGCACCCGCAGGATGCGCTCGCGCAGCTGCCGCAGCCGGAACACCAGCCCCACGGAGACGCCGTTGTCTTCAAAGTGGGTGTACACGGTGGCGGCGGCCGCGCGGCAGCCCTCCAGGCGCTCGCGCAGGCGCTGTGCGGCCTCGTTCAGGCGGTCGGGGGTGCGCAGCGCGTGCAGCACCTCCACCCGCAGGCTCTCCACATCGCGGATCAACGCGTGAAAGGGCTGCGCATCGCGCGCCGCCTCGCTCATGCGCAGGCGCAACTCGGGCGCAAAGCCGGTGGAGAGGATCTGCCCCGCGCAATAGGTGATGGCGTCCAGCAGCGCCTTCTGCCAGCGCGAGGCGCCGCCCCCGCCCCGCGTCTCATCCGCAGGGGGTGCGGCCAGCAGCGCGACCAGGCGCTGGAGTTGCGTTTCCTCCAGCGCCGCAAGCCATTGCGCGTCGAATTCGCCCGGCAGGGCCAGCATGAACAGCTCCGACGCGTCGATGGTCTCGGGGCTGTGCGGCAGCAGCTTGGTGCGCAGGCGCTCGGCCATCTCGCTGACCAGCGCGGTGCGGGGCGCGAAGCCGAAATCCGCCAGCAGTGTCGTGATGTCCACATGCTCCACCAGCGTGGTCCACCAGGCCCGCAGGCGGGTGGCCACGTCCGGCCGGGCTTCCACCGCATCCAGGAACAGCTGGACCCGCCCCACGGCGGCCGGCACAGAATCGCCCTTGCCGCGCACCCAGTCCAGCAGCTGGATCAGCCACAGATGGCGGTCCGCCAGGCCGGCCTCGGGGTCCAGCGCCGCCAGCAGGCCGGCGAGGTCGGTCGGGGCGGGGAGCGGCAAGCCCGGGTTCTTCGCCGTCAATGCAGCACCCGGCTGCTGATGGGCGTGCCGCCCGGGCCCTGGTGCATGGCCTCCAGCATAAAGAGGGGCACGGGGGTATCAAACGGCTCGCCGTCTTCCGCCACGCAATGGAAGGTGCCGTGCATGGTGCCGCTGGAGGTGCGCAGCCGGCAGCCGCTGGTGTACTGGAAGGATTCGCCGGGCTTGAGCAGAGGCTGGTGGCCCACCACGCCCAGGCCCTTGACTTCCTCGGTGTGGCCCTGCGCGTCACTGATGACCCAGTGGCGCGAAATCAGCTGTCCCGGCGCGTCGCCGGCATTGGTGATGGTGATCGTGTAGGCGAAGCTGAACACCGCGCTCTCGGGCGACGACTGTTCGGGCAGGTACTCGGGGACCACCGCCACATCGAACTGGTACTTGGGCATGGCGGAATGGTAACCGTGGCCGGCAAATAGCCGCCGGGCCGCGGGCTTTGCGACAATCCGGGCATGAGCAGCCCCACCTACCGCATTGCCCCCTCCATCCTGTCTGCCGATTTCGCCCGCCTGGGCGCAGAAGTGCAGACCGTCATCGCCGCCGGCGCCGACTGGATCCATTTCGACGTGATGGACAACCACTACGTGCCCAACCTCACCTTCGGCCCCATGGTGTGCCAGGCCTTGAAGCCCCACGCCAGGACCCCCGCGGGCGCGGCCGTGCCCATCGACGTGCACCTGATGATCCAGCCCGTGGACGCGCTGGCCGCCGCCTTTGCCGAGGCAGGCGCCGACTACATCAGCTTCCACCCCGATGCTTCGGGCCACGTGCACCGCAGCATCCAGGCCATCCGCGCCAAGGGCGTAAAGCCCGGCCTGGTGTTCAACCCCGCCGAGCCGCTGGATGTGCTGGACTGGGTGATCGACGACATCGACCTCATCCTCATCATGAGCGTCAACCCCGGCTTTGGCGGCCAGAGCTTCATCGACTCGGCCCTGCGCAAGATCGAAGCGGTGCGCAAGCGCATCGACGCCTCGGGCAAGGACATCCGCCTGGAAGTGGACGGCGGCATCAAGGCCGACAACATCCGCCGCGTGGCCGATGCCGGCGCAGACACCTTCGTGGCCGGCAGCGCCATTTTCGGCAAGCCGGACTACAAGGCGGTGGTGGACGCCATGCGCGGCGCACTCGCCGCAGCCTGAGCCTTCGGGTTCCGCCGCGGTTTACGTGTCCCGCGGCTGCAGCGTGCTGTAAATGCTATTAAATTAATAGCTTCTAGCGCTTGATGGATAAGCGCTAGAGACCATTTTAATGATATTCCGCCGCCCCCCGCTTACTGGGGAATCACCGTGGTCGTGATCGACTCGCGCAGCACGCCGCCGCCCGGCACGGAACCGCTGGCGGGGTCGCTTTCGATCCGGCGCACGCATTCCGCACGGTCTGCCGTGTTCTGGAACGCTTCGCAGCGCTGGGTTGCGTTGGCAATGGCAATCGGACCCGGGTCGCTCAGCTGGCCCTTGCGGGCGGCGTCGTAGGCGTTGGTGGCTTCACGCAGGCAGGTGGCCAGACTGTCCTGGATGTTGTTCGTCTGGCACCGCTGGCGTTCCTGCTCGTAGCGCGCCCGCGCGTCTTGCGGCGGCGTCTGGGCGCTGGCGGCGGCGCAGGCCAGCAGCAGGGTGGCGGTGAAAAGCGGTTTGACGGCATCACGGTATCGCATGGGACAACTCCTTTTTGGTGCGCGGGCAGACTGGTCCACCCATGGAAGGGCAGCGTACGCCGGGGTGCGGCGGCTGTCTGTCAGACACCACCAGACGCGGCCGTCCGCAGAGGCGCCGCTGGGCGTCTCTGTGCAATGAATTTCCGACTTGGCACACTAACCCAGCCGCTGGAACGTCAGCGTGAAGGCCACGCCGCCCTCCGTGTTGCGCGCATTGACGGTACCGCCCATCTTGGCCATGTAGGTCTTGGCGACGAAAAGCCCCTGGCCTCGGTGCTCGGATTCACCCGGCGGTGCGGGCTGGCCCGGGTCGGATACGCCCAGCTCGAAGATGCGCTCCAGCAGCTCTTCCTCGATCGTTGAGCCCTGGTTGTGCAGGGTGGCGCTGGCGGTGGATTCCGACGCGGCCAGCGTCAGCGTGATGGGCGAGCCCGCGGGGCGGTAGCGGTCGGCATTGCCCAGGATGTGGGTCACCACGTCCTCCAGCGCAAACTCGTCCGCCCGCACGATGACCGGCCCGGCACCGCCCTGGTACACCACGTTGGCAATGCCTGCAAAGTGCGCGTTGTCGGCCACATGGCGCAGGAAGGCGCCCAAGTCCAGCCGGCCCTGCGGCACATCGGCGGCCTGCAGCGCCTCGGCCGGCGAGGCCGTGCCGTAGAGCACGTGCACCGCCTGCTGCATGCGCTGCACGTAGCGGTGGCCGGGGTCGTCGGCGCCGCCGTGCAGCACCATCAGCGACTGCAGGGGCGACATGATCTCGTGCCCCACGGCGTGCCACATGTCGCGCTCCTGCTGGGCGCGCAGGCGCTCGCGCGCCAGGTCGTCCTTCACGCGCTGCAGCAGGTCGGCCAGGCCGCCGGCCAGAATGCCCAGCTCGTCCGATCCGCGCAGGTCCGACACCTCCAGGTCGCCCAGGCGCGGGCCGACATGGCCGTCCTGCACGGTGTACGACACGGCCGCGGCACGGCGGGTGAGGGCGGTCACGCGGCGCAGCAGGCCCACCTCCACTACCAGCCACGCCAGCCCGATGGCGGCCAGCATGGCGCCCAGGTACCACGACATGCGCGTGGCCACCACGGCCAGGTTCTGCTCCACGCCGCGCAGGTCGCCGGTGAAGGTGACGGCGTAGTTGCCCACGGGCGTGTCCAGCATGTCCAGGCCCGCCGGCGCCTTGGGCTGCGGGCGCCGGCCTGGGTGGGTCAGCGTGCCGTCCAGCGGCAGCCAGCTGATCAGGCGCAACAGCCAGGGGGCCGAGGGCCCCGCCTCCACTGCCGAGCCGCGCAGCGTGAGCGCCTCCTGCTCGCTGCTGCCCAGCTTGCGGATCTGCACCTTTTCGCCCGGCAGCAGCGAGCGCACCACCTCGGCCAGCGATGCCGCGGGCTGGGCGCCGGGGGTGTTGCTGTCGAACAGCGCGGGCGCGGAGCCTGGGCCCAGCATCTCCACCCGCAGGCGCATGCTGCCCAGGTCTTCGGGCGGCCACACCACGCGCTGCTTGTGGTTGAACAGCGCCTCGCGGAACAGCTCCACAGGCAACCGCACCGAGTAGAACGTGCGCCGCTGGCAGCCGGGCTGCGTTCCCGCCAGATCGCGGCACAGGTTGTTTTGCCACAGCCAGCCGCGGAAGTCGCGCACCGGGCGGGCGCGGGCGTCCAGCAGGTCGGCGCCCTCGCTGCCGTCGCTCCCGTTGCTGTGGTCCACAAAGCCGGTGAGCCGCCCGCGCGTCTGGATGCTGCCCTGCGGCGGCAGCGCCTCGAAGGGGGCTACCCATCGGTAGGTGCTGCCGCGCATATCCAGCGTGATGCGGGCGCGGTGCACGCCGGCCAGGTCCAGCACCCCGCGCTCGCGCGGAACCAGCTCGCCCGCGTAAAAACTGCCCACCAGGTAGATGAAGCCGCCCGCGTAGGGGTTGTTGCCAATGGCCGCGCAGGCCGTGGCGCCGTCGGGGTAGGCCACCGAGCAGCCCGCCATCTCCACCGCCTGCTGGGCCTTGTTCTGGTCGTCGAAATCGATGGCCGAATACGGCAGCAACAGCGGCGCCAGCGGCGTGGCGGCCTGGCCCTGCAGGTGCGCGTTGAGCAGCGCCAGCTGGCCCGACGGGTGGCGCAGCCGCGCCATCACCTCGGCCTGGCTGCGCTCGAAGCCGTGCTGGTAGCTCTGCCAGGCGCGCTCCTTTTCCTCCTTGAGCAGCACCACGCTCAGCGCCAGCGTGGCCACGGCCAGTAGCACGAACACACCACGCACGAGGATGCGCAAACGGAACGCCGGCAGGCCCAGCCGGGGCATCTCCAGGCGCGGGATTTCCAGCGCGGGGCGCAGCAGGCGTTTCATGGGCGCTTGCTGCCCGCCGAGGCGGGCAAGCCCACCCACCGGAATCCGCGCATCGGCACGTTCTCGATGCCTTCAAAGCTCGGGTCCACTTCGCGCAGCGCCTCCCGGATGGTGCTCACATGCTTGCGCACGTTGTCGCGGTTGCGGCCGCTTTTCACCACCTCGAACAGCTCGTCGTACGAGACCACTTCGCCGCTGCGCTGGTGCAGCGTGGCCAGGATGCGCTGGGCCGTCAACGGCAGGTTGATGCGCTCGCCGCGCCAGGTGGGGCTGCGCTGCCACAGCGGGTCCAGCACCAGGGCGTCGCCCGCGGGGGCAGCCGGCGCAGCGGACACGGGGGTGGCGGTGCGCAGGATGTCCAGGAAGGTCTCGATGAAGTCGGACTCCTCGAACGTGGTTTTCTGCAGGTAGTCCCACGCGTCCAGCGCCTTCATGATGCTGCGGTAGATGGCGGCCGGCATGGCCGACACCACCAGCACGGGCGTGCCCTGGCGGCGCTTGTTGATGGCGTTGATGAGCGCCACGCCCGCATGGCGCTCGCGGCCCAGCTCGATGTCGAGCACCACGGCGTCGTAATGCTCGCGCGCCAGGGCCGCCTCGGCGTCGTCGCGGGTGAACCACTGGTCGATCACGATGCCGCTCTTGGCGCTGGCAATCCAGCCGGCCAGCTGGTTGCTGGTGGGCAGGTCGTCTTCGATCACGGCAATGCGGGTCATGGCAGAGGGCGGGGCAGTGGGGGTGAGCGGATTATCCCGGCCGCCCGGGTTGATCCGGTGTGAGTTTTTCTTCCGGGGCCGGAGTGTTCACGCGGCCAGCGTGAGGGGTTTGGGCGGCGCGCCGCGTTGTTGCTTCCGGGGTGGATTCGAACAATCGGTCCTCAATGAGCCAGCCTTGGCGGCGGCCCAGAGACTGACAACAACACCGAACCCCAACCGAGAGAGAACACACCATGAAAACCACCTGGAACCGCCTCGTGCAGACCCTGAAGGGCCGCTCGTCCACCGCTTTGCCCGAGACCGGCACAGAGCCCGTGCTGGATGCTGACCTGCAAGAAGGCGCCGCCGCGGCGGACACCGCACCGGCAGCGCCCCTGAACTGGGCCTACCTGCTGCCCACCGCCCGCACCGTGCGCTGGCTGGCCGCGGGCACGGTGGTGGCGGCGGCGGGCTGGATGGTGGTTCGCAACCCGCCCGTGCAGCACATGGCGCAGGGCGAGCTGGGCGTGCGCCTGAACCAGTTCACCGGCAGCGTCAGCCTGTGGCGCGACGGCAGCGTGTGGGTGGTGCCGGGGCTGCACACGCTGCGCGTCTTCTCGCTGCGCGACCAGAGCTACCGCCCCGAGGCCATGCGCCAGGCCACGGGCAGCGCACCGCTGCAGTCGGTGGAAGGCCTGTCGCTGGGCCTGGACCTGAGCGTGCGCTACGCCCTGGACCCGAACTCGCCCGCCGTGCGCGGCGGCAACCTGCCGGACAACGTGGGCGCCGACATCGTGGAGCCGGCGGTGCAGGGCCTGGTCTACAAGGTGTTTGCCCGCTACACCGTGCGCGAGATCTTCTCGTCCAAGCGGGCCGAGATCGCGCAGACCATCGAGACCGAACTGCGTGCCCGACTGGCTGCGGACGGCGTGACGCTGCGCAGCGTGCAGATCGGCAAGGTGGACTTGCCCGCCGAATACCGCCGCGGCATGGACAGCCTGCTGGCTGAGGAGCTCGCTTCGGAAAAGATGCGCTACACGCTGGAGCTCAAAGACAAGCGCGTAAAGGAAAACGAGCTGGACGCCACGGCCGAGAAGGTGCGCCGCGAAGTAGCGGCCGAGGCTGCTGCGCGCGAGCAGGTCATCGCCGCCAAGGCCCAGGAAGAAGCCATGAAGCATGTGCTGCCCTTCAAGCAGCGACAGATCGAGCAGCGCCAGCTGGAGGCCGAAGCTGAGCGCGTGGCCCGCGTGAAGGCCGCCGAAGGCGCCGCCCAGGCCCGCCGCATCGAAGCCGCCGGCGAGGCCGAAGCCCGCCAGAAGTTGGCCGAGGCCGAGGCCTACCGCATGGACCGCATCGGCAAGGTGAACGCCGAGCAGATGGCGCGCGAAGGGGCGCTCGTGACCAAGCACCCGCTGCTCATCCAGAAGACGTTGGCCGACAAGCTCTCGGACAAGATCCAGGTCATCATCGCGCCCCCGCCCACCAACGGCGACTTCATTGGCGCCGCATTGCTGGGCGGCCAGCGCAACGCCCAGGCCGGGGCAGCGCAGGCCGCGGCGGCTGCAGACGACGCCACCGCCACCACCACGGAGCAATGAACATGAACGCCACCCTCGCAACCCTGGTGGTGGCCGTGGCCAGCGCTGCAGCCACCGTGGCGGCCGAAGCCGCTCCCACGTCCCCCGCCAGCACCCTCGGCAGCGCCATCGTGGTGCAGGACCAGGCCAGCCTGCGCGCCGCGCCGCGCGATGGCGCCCAGCAGCAGACGGTGCTCTGGCAGGGTGAAGTGCTGGAAGTGCGCGGCGAACGCCTGGACTACCTGCAGGTGTGGGACCACAAGCGCGAACGCGGCGGCTTCATCCGTGCGAGCGAGGTGCGCCGCGTGGTGCTCACCGAGGCCGAGGCCCCCGCACTGCTGGCCGTGGTGCGCTTTGTGCAGGATACGCCGGGTGCGGAGGCGCTGGGCATTGGCCTCACCGCTGCGTATCTGCAAGCTGCGCCGGCCCAGACACTGGCGGGCGCGGAGGGCGCGCAGGCCTTCGATGCGCTGGGCACCTTTGCCGACCGGCTGGCGCGCCGTGCCTCGGCGGCTGTGCCGGGCAAGGCCTCGGGCGCCACGCTGTCGGCGCACCTAGACGTGGCCAGCGGCTACGGCGTGCGCTTTGCCACCTATGAGGTGGAAGGCCGCATGCAGGTCTGCTATGACGGCGAAGCCTTCCGCCGCCTGCTGGCCCTGCCTGTGGCCGATGCCGGGCAGCGCGCCCGCGCGGCCCTGGCGCTGACCCGCCCCGAGTGCATCAACCCCGACCTGCCTGCGCACGAGCGCGCCCAGGTCACCGCCTGGCAGGCCGACGTGCTGGAGCGTGCGGACGTGGCCGGCCTGCCCGGCTACCTGCGCAACCGCGTGCAGATGCGCCGCGCCAGCGTGTGGGGCGCCACGGCTTTCCAGCAGGCCCGCAAGGGCGTGACCGACCCGGCCGTGGCGGCCGCTGCAGCCCGTGCCCTGACCGAATTCACGGGCGTGAACAAGGCGGATCTGACGGACGACGACCAGAGCACGTACAACGATGCCGCCATGCGCGTGAGTGCCGTGCGCTGGGCCTTGGTGAGTGCCGCGGCGCCTGCCACTGCGACCGCCGGCAATCGCCCCATGCTGCTGACCGAGCCCGGCGCCCCAGGGGAAAACTGCGTGCTGCTCGTGGACGCCCAGCATGGCGCCCAGGCCCCGCTGCTGCGCCGCTGCACCTATGGCGTGGTGTGGACGGCATCGGCCAGCACCAACCGCGAAGGCACGGCCGTGGCGCTGGCCGTGCAGCCGATGGAAGGCTGGCGCGAGCTGTGGGTGCTGCGCAAGAGCGAGGGCGGCTGGCTGGCCGACGTGCTGCCCCCTGCCGCCGCCACGCCCGAGACCGGCGTGGCCGAATGGGCCGGCTGGGTGCCCGGCGGCCAGCAGATGCTGGTGGCCCGCGAGGCGCGTGGCCAGGGCCGTTACCGCAAGAGCTTCGAGGTGGTGCGGCTGGATGGCTTGGCCACCGAGCGCGTGACGGGCGATGTGGCTGCGCTGCCCCTGTTCCAGCGCTGGCAAGACCCCGCCTGGAAGCGGCAGACGCTGAGCCTGCGGTGATTGGCAGGGCAGGCCGAGTGCGCTGTGCCCTCAGCCTGCCGCGGCGTTGAATTCGGCCTGCATCGACTGCACCAGCTCGGCCACGGGCGGCAGGGCATTCACGCCCGACACGGAATGGCCCGCGCTCCACAGGTCTGCCCAGCGCTGGATGACAGCGCTTTCCGAACCCCCGCCAAACTTCTCGCGCGCCGCTTGCACCGACACGGTTTCGTCCAGGTCGTCGGGGTTCAGCCCCACGCGGACGATGGACGGCTTGAGGAAGTTGGCGGGCAGCCCCGTGAAGGCGCGCGTAGCCAGCACGTCGTCCATGGAGCTGTGCAGCAGCATCTCCTTGTACGGGTCGGACGCCAGGCTCTCCTGGGTGGCGATGAAGCGCGTGCCCACGCACCCCAGGTCGCAGCCCAGGACGGTCGCGGCGCGCAGGGCAATACCGTCCGACAGGCCGCCTGAGAGCACGATGGGGCCGTCGAACATCTGGCGCACGGCGCGCACAAAGGCAAACGGGTTGGCCCAGCCGGTGTGCCCGCCAGCGCCGGACGACAGCAGAACCAGACCATCGACCCCCGCCTCCAGCGCGCGCTCCGCGTGGTGCAGCGATGCCACGTCGGCCAACACCAGGCAGCCGCCGTCGTGCAGCGTGGGAATCACCGAGGCCGGCGAGCCCACGCTGGTGATCACCAGCTCGGTGCGGTGCCGCACGATCAGATCCACCTCGGCCTTGAGCCGCTCGGGGTTGCGGCGCATGATGAGGTTCGGGCAGTACGGGGCCCGCTGTGGCTGCTCCGCAGCTTCCCGGTTCAGGCGCTGCAGCCAGGCGTCAAACTCGCCCAGTGATGCGCAGTTGGCGGTCGGGAAGGCGCCGATGACGCCTGCGGCACAGGCCGCCGACACCAGCTCGATCCCCGAGACGCGCAGCATGGGCGCCGCAATGACCGGCAGCACGAGCCGGTCCATGAAAGGCAGTCGGTTCATTGTTTTTCCATTGAATCCATCGAATCCATTGCAACCAAGGCGGGGAGGGCCGTGATGGCTTGCACGGCCTCCGCCACCAACTCATTCACGATGACCTGCAGCGGCTCGATCCGCTGCGCAAACGCAATCGACGGCCCGAGCGAGGCCATGCCGTGCTGCCAGTCGCCCTGCGCGTAGCAGCGGTCGCGCGTGGTCGTGCCGGCGAGGAGGTCGCCAAAGGCAGCGTGGTTCCGCGCGCCGGCCTGTTCTAGGGCTTGCACTTGCCGCGCGGTCTCGTTGTGCAGCACGCGCCAGGTGCTGCCCAGCGACTGCAGCAGCCGTACGGTGGCGTGCTCGTCACAGGTCAGCAGGTGCTCCTTGTAGCGCGCATGCGCGCTGATCTCTTCGCAGACCAGAAAGCGGCTACCGATGAGCACGCCATCCAGCCCCTGGGCCAGCACCGCTGCCAGCTGCCTGCCACGCCCGATGCCGCCGCCCAGCACCACCGGCACGCTGAACCGGCCGAGCGCCAGCGCGCCCAGGAGCATGGTCGGCAGCTCGTTGGCACCCGGGTGGCCGCCTTCTTCCATGCCGACCAGCGCGATGGCATCCGCGCCCGCGCGCTCGGCCGACAGCGCGTGCCGCAGGTTCGATGCCTTGTGGACCACGATGGCGTTGGAGCGGTGCAGTGCGCGGATCAGTTCGGCCGGCGCATGCCCGGCGGTCTCGAAGATCCGCACCCCATGCGCGAGCGCGGCCTCCATCCAGCGCGGCACCGCTGCATTGGCCTCGGGCCGGTGCGACAGCGTGAGGTTCACGCCAAAGGGCTTGCCCTGGGTCAGCTCCGCGCAGCGCTCCAGGGCGTCGCAGAAATCCGCCTCGCCCGCATAGGACCGCGGCGTGACGAAGCCCATGCAGCCCGCATTCACCAGCGCGGCCACGTATTGGGCGTCGGACAGCCACATCAGGCCGCCGCCCAGAATGGGGTGGTCGATCCCCAGCAGCTGGGTGATCCGTGTGCGCAGTGGGCCGGGCATCGCTTTGCTTTGCCTGTCTACCAGCCCGAGCTGCCCAGCGCGGGGCAGGGCCCCAGCACCGCGCCCTCCACCCCTTCCATGCGCACTGGAAAGCGCACCAGCGGCAGATCGGCGCCCGGCGCGAATTTGCCGCGCGAGACAAAGTGCGGCTGCGCTGCCAGTTCGGCGGGAGGCACCACGGGCGCACAAGGCACGTCGTGCCGGCACAGCAGGTCGAACGCATCGTGCGAGTCCATGCCCTCGACGGCTTGCTGGATGCGCTGGTTGATCGCGTCGGCCACGGCCTTGCGGGCCTTGTGCCCGGCGTACTCCGCGCCGTCGAAGGGCGCAAGGCCGAGCGCAGTGCACAGGCGCTTCCAGAAATGGTCCTCCAGGGCGGCAATCGAAAGGTAGCGCCCGTCCCGGCACCGGAAGGCACCGTAGGCCGCCTTGACCAGCGTGATGTCCCGCTGCGCCTGCAGCGTGTCGGCCCCGCCGGCACGGTACGCGCCCAGGCGGGGGTTCATCCAGTGCAGCGCGCAGTCCGCCAGAGCCACGTCCAGGTGCTGGCCTCGGCCGGTGGCCTGGCGCTGGAACAGTGCAGCCAGCGTGGCGGACAGGGCGTACATCGCACCGCACAGGTCGGCCACGGGCAGCCCGAAGCTCTGGGCTGGCGCGCCGGAAGGCGTGCCCGAGACGGCCAGCACGCCCGCGGCGGCCAGGTAGTTGATGTCATGCCCCGGCAGGTCGGCCCAGGGCCCCGTCTGCCCGTAGCCGCTGAGCGAGACGTAGATCAATTGCGGGTACGCCTGGCAGAGCGACGCCGCGTCCAGACCGAGCCGCGCCATCACGCCGGGGCGGTAGGACTCGACCACGACATCGGCCGACGCGATCAGCTCGCGGACCTGGGCGCGCTGGGCTTCGTCCTTGAGGTCCGCCAGCAGGCTCTGCTTGCCCCGGTTCACGGCCTCAAAGGCACCCTGGCCCAGGTGCCGCGCGTTGTCGCCATGCGGCGGGCGCTCGATCTTGAGGATGCGTGCGCCCATTTCCGCCAGGTTCTGCGTGAGGAAGGGGCCCGGCAGCAGCTCGCTGAAATCCACCACCGTGATGCCCTGCAGCGGCGGCCTGGCTGTGGCGGCGGTCATGCGCCGGCTCCTTCGGCCACGCGTTCGATGATCACGGCATCGAGCGGCAGCACGCCCTCGCCTTGCACGCCAATCCACACGGGGTTGAGGTCCATTTCCTCGATGCGATCGGCGTTGTGCACCACGAAGTCCGAGATCCGCAGCAGCAGCGTCTGCAGTGCCTCCAGGTCCGCCGGCGGGCGGCCGCGTGCGCCTTCCAGCAAGGGAAAGCACCGCATCTCGCGCACCATCGCCGCGGCCTCGCCGGCAGAAAGCGGCAGCATGCGGCGGGTCACGTCGCGCAGGATCTCCACGTAGATGCCGCCCAGGCCGAACGTCATCACATGACCGAACACCGGGTCGCGCGTGACGCCGACCATCAGCTCCAGGCCACCGCGCGGCGCCATCTTCTCGACCAGCAGGCCGTCGATGTGCGCGTCGGGCCGGTGGTGCCTGGCCGCCGCCATGATGTCCTCCCAGGCTTGGCGCAGTTCGTCGGCGCTCTGCAGCCCCACTATCACGCCGCCAATGTCGGATTTGTGGACGATCTGTTCGCTCGCAATCTTCGCCACCACGGGGTAGCCCATGGCGTTGGCGGCCGCGACGGCTTCCTCCACGGAGGGGGCCAGTGCGTTGGGCAGCAGCGGGATGCCGGCAGCCTGCAGCTGCGACTTGGCTTCGGCCTCGGAGAGGCTGCGGGTTGCCGTGGCAGGCGGCAGCGCTGCCGCAGGGTTCAGCGGCGGGTGCGCATCGCGCGCGCGCTTCCAGCGGCCGTATTCGATCCAGCGCTGGATGGCCTTGATGGCCTTGCCCACCGAACGCGGCGGTGCGAATCCGGCTTCGACCAGCATGCGATAGCCCTCGCCCATGCGGTCGCTCATCCAGATGGGAATGACGGGCGTGGCGCAGCCTTTTTGCGCCGCGATGATGGTGCGTGCCAGCTGGATCGTGGTCTCTCCATAGTCCAGCGCAATGGGAGCGATCACACAGCTCAGGTTCGGGTCCACCGCCACCGCGCTCAGCGATTTTTCGATCAGCGCCGGGTCGCTCAGCACCGCCGCAGTGGTATCCACGGGGTTGTCCAGCGCCGCGTAGGTGGGCAGCAGATCAGCAAGCGCCTGCCGCGTGTGGGGGGCAAACTGCGCAAGGGTCAGGCCCGCGGTGCCCACGGCATCCGCTGTCAAAGCGGCGGTGCCGCCCGACGAGGTGTAGATGGCCACCCCTTCGCTGGGCGCCGGCTCGCCGCGTGCGAACAGCCAGGCGGTATCGACCAGCTCGTCGATGTCATCCACCTCGATCACGCCGCACTGCTTGAACACCGCGCTGTTGACCTCGGCCGATCCGGTGAGGGACGCGGTGTGGGACTGCGCCGCCTTCTGCCCGTAGGCCGACTTGCCGACCTTGAGCGCGATCACCGGCTTGCCGTTGGCCGCGGCCCGGTTCACCGCGGCCACGAACTTCGCGCCATCCTTGATGCCTTCCAGCAAGGTCACGATCACCTGGATGTCGGGTGCATCGGCCATGTAGTGGATGAAGTCCGCCACCTGCAGGTCCACCTCGTTACCGGTGGAAGCCCACAGGCCGATGCCGATGCCGCGGTCCATGGCCTGCATCACGTTGCGCCCCAGGCCGCCGCCCTGCGTCGCCAGGCCGATGGGCCCTTTGACGAGGTCGTGCGGGAACGAGGGCGAGAAGGTCAGGCCCAGGCGGTGATTGACGTTGGTGAGGCCCGGGCAGTTGGGGCCATACAGGCGCATGCCACTGGCGTCGGCGATTTCCTTGAGCCGCACCTGGGCGCGCTCGCCTTCTTCACCGGCTTCGCCAAAGCCCGAGGTGAGCACGATGGCGAACGGCACGCCCCGCGCTGCGCACTCCTCGGCCACCGCCAGCACGCCGGAGGCGGGCACCACGATCACCGCCACATCGGGCGTAGCGGGCAGCGATGCGACGCTGGGCCAGCAGCGGCGCCCGCGGATCTCTGCCTTGGTGGGGTTGACGAGGTAGATGTCCCCGTCGAACTCGGAATAGTCCAGCAGGTTGGTCAGCGTGCGCTCCCCAATGCTGTGCGTGCGGTCCGAGGCGCCCACGAGGGCGATCGAGCGCGGGCGGATCAGTCGTGAAAGGTCGGTCAATCTTGTCTCCTGGTTGTTCTGTGGCGCGAGGGATCAGGCAATCGCCGAGATGCCCAGGATTTCGCGGCCGGCAATCAGGGTCTGCACTTCGGTGGTGCCTTCGGGGATCGTGCCGCCGCGGGTGTCGCGGAAGATGCGCTCGATGGGGTAGTCGGTGGCATAGCCCAGGCCGCCATGCACCTGCAGCGCCATGCTGGCCACTTCATGCGCGGCCTCGGTGGCGTAGAGCTTGGCGATGGAGCAGGCCGTGCGTGCGTCGGCATTGGCGTCCAGCGCGGCAGCGGCGCGCAGGCCCAGCGCACGGGCCGCCTCCACGCGGATCGTCATGTCCACGATGAGCTTTTGCACCAGCTGGAAGCTGCCGATGGGTTTGCCGAACTGCGTGCGGGTGCGGGCGTAGTCGATCGACAGGTCCAGGGCTGCCTGCGCGGCGCCCACCGCGCCCATGGCGATGTTGACGCGCGCGCTATCGAGCCCCATCAGCATCTTCTTGAGCGCATTGCCTTCTTCGCCCAGCAGGTTCTCGCGCGGCACCTTGACGTTGTCGAACGAGAGCTCTGCCGTGCCGGTGCTGCGCAACACCATCGTGTCGACACTGCGCACTTCATACGGAGATACATCGCGCTCCACCAGGAAGGTGGAGAGCCCGCCCTGGCAATCGGGGCTGAACGTGCGCGCGACCACGATGCCGAAGTCGCCAAAGGCCCCGTTGGTGATCCACAGCTTGCGGCCGTTGAGCACGTAGTGGTCCCCCTGCAGGTCGGCGCGCGTCTGCACCTGGGCGATGTTGGAGCCCGTGCCCGGCTCGCTGATGGCGTTGAACACCTTGCGCTCGGACGCCAGCAGGGGTTTCAGGAAGCGTTCGCGCTGCTCTTCGTTGGCCTCTGCGGCCAGCTTGTTGATGGCCGCGTTGGTGATGTTCACCATGGTCCGCAGCGACAGCCAGGTGTAGCCGGCTTCTTCCATGAGCATCGCCCAGGTCATCTGGTCCATGTCCATGCCGCCCAGGGCCTCGGGCAGCCGGCCGCCGATGTACCCGAACTGGGACAGCTCCTGGAGCAGTTCGAACGGGAAGGTCTTGTCCTTGTCGTGCTGGGCGACATAGGGTGCGACTTCGCTTTTCATGAAGCGGCGCACGCTGTCACGCAGCATTTCTTGTTCGGAATTCATGGCGGCAAACATGGGTAGGTCTCCTGGTAGTGAATGCGTGGGCCGGGCCGCTAGGCCGGGCTGGTGTCTTTGGCGGCGGCGCTGCGCCGCCCCGCTGGGGCCCGCAGTGGCGGTGTGGCGTTGGGTGCGTGGAACACGAGGGCCTGCACCTCCTTGAGCGCCTGCAGGCAGGCCTCCTGCGTGCGGCGCAGCCGTTCCGTGGGCCCGGCGATTGACAGCGCCAGCGGCTCGTCGCCCAGGTAGCCGGCCACGGCAATCGCGGCCAGTCCGTCAAAGCCTTCGTTTTCCACCCACATCCAGCCCTGCTGGCGGGCTTGCTCCACCTGCGCCTCCAGCACCGCGAGGTCGGTGATGGAGCCGGGGGCAATCTGCTTGAGCGGCTTGAGCCGCAGCTGGCGCGCGGCTTCCTCGGGCGTGCCCAGCGACAGGACAGCCTTGCCCAGGGCGGAGACGTGCAGGGCAATCTTGTTGCCCACGTTTTCCACATAGCGCAGCGGGTGCGTGCCTTCGGCAAAGGCCAGCACCTTCACGACGCCCGCCTCGACCCGGCCGCACATGCCGGTCTCGCCGGTCTTGTCGCGCAGCAGCTCGCAGGCTTCCGAGGCCACGGCGTAGAGCGAGTCACCTGCGGCGATGCCCTTGGCAATGGTGAGCAGGCGGGCCGTGGGATAGAAGCGCCGCGTGCGTGCGGTGCGCATCAGGTACCCCAGTTCGTGCAGCGTGTGCAACAGGTCGGAGCAGCTGCTCTCCGGCAAATCCATCAGGCGTGCGAGGTCGGAGTTGGAGAGTTCGCGGCGTTCGCGGGCGAACACCTCCAGTAGGGCCATGGTGCGCGAGGCGGCGGGGACGATGGTAGGCATTTTTTCTCCGGTATTTCGTAGATATCAACGAATCATAGCTAGGGAGATGCGTGATTGCTTTTGTGTTGTTGGGAGAAATTTTCAGCAAAACCTCTGTCAATCAAGCGACTCCAGGTATTGCATGTCTACGAAATGTTGAAGTATTCTACGACCAGCCGCAATCAAGTGGCAATACAAAACGGAGACAAGCATGCGTAGAACCTTGCGAAAACTGGTGGTTTTTGGCGTGGCCTCGCTGGCCGTTGGCGTCCTTCATGCGGCGGGCGATGCCTGGCCCAGCAAGCCCATCACCTTCGTGGTGCCGTTCCCGCCCGGGGGCATCACGGACAACACGTCGCGGCTTCTGGCCAAGCTGCTCAGCACGCAGCTGGGCCAGTCGGTGGTGGTGGACAACCGGCCGGGCGCCGGCGGCTCCATCGGGGTCGAGTCGGCGTCGCGCCAGCCGCCGGACGGCTACACCCTCATTTACGGCACGCAGGGAACGCATGGCGCCAACCTGGCGCTGTACAAGAACGTGCGCTACGACCCGGTGGCGGATTTCGTGCCCGTGCACGCCATGTCCGAGACGCCGCTGATGCTGGTGATCAACCCTTCGCGCCCGTTCAAAACAGTGCCCGAGCTGATTGCCTATGCCAAGGCCAACCCCGGCAAGCTCAACTACGGCTCTGCGGGGCCGGGCACCGGCACCCACCTCACGGCCGAGCTGTTCCAGACCGCGGCGGGCATCAAGATGACCCACGTGCCGTACCGCGGCAGCGCCCCCGCGCTCACCGACCTCATGGCCGGCAGCATCGACCTGATGTTCGACTACCCGGCCGTGGTGCTGCCCCAGGTGCAGGCCAACAAGCTCAAGGCGATCGCGGTGACTTCCAAGACCCGGCTGGCCAGCTCGCCCGACGTGCCCACCGTGGGCGAGCTGGGTGTTCCGGAAGCCGAGTCGACGGCCTGGGGCGCCGTGTTCGCGCCGGCCAAGACACCGCCGGACATCGTGAAGCGCCTGGGCGACGAGATCGCCAAGGCCATCGTGAACCCCGAAATGGTGCAGGCCACGGAGAAGTTCGGCAGCGTGCCGCTTGTTGGCCTGCGCGACGCCAAGCTGGGCGCCTTCGTGAAGTCGGAGATGACCCGCTGGCGCACCGTGGTCCAGCAGTCCGGCGCCAAGCTCGACTGATGTGCCGGGCGGCGCGCGCACGACCACCCCATTCCTCTTTTCTTTGACACCCATCCTGCCCATGACTGATACCCAGGCTTCCCTGAAGCCGGCGCAGCCCACGCTCTACGCGCTGGCTGAAGACGGCCGCTCCCTCAACTTCCTCTTCACGCAATGCGGCGCCTGCGGGGGCTTAAGCTTTCCGGCCAATGTGCCGGGCTGCATGCATTGCGGGCAGCCGCTGGAAGGCGCCGCGCAAGTCGCCCGCCCTGGCGGCGGGGAGTTGCTGGAATTCGTCACCCTGCATGTGCCGCTGCTGCCCGGCATGGCCGCGCCCAGCATTGCCGGGGACATCCGTATCGCGCCCGGAATCATCGAAGAGGGCGTGATTGCCGTCGCCGATGAAGCGCTGCTGCGGCCCGGCATGGCCCTGCAGGCAGTGGCGGCGGTGAATGCAGCCGACGGCGTGTACGCCTGCCGCTTTGTTCCTGTGAACCCGGAGGCCGTGCAATGAGCGACGCTGACACCCAGGCTGGCAACTGGCTCGACGCCAACGGTGGCGTCTTCATTGCCGGCATCGGCCTGCACCCCTACCAGTTCCCCACCGAGACGCCCTACACCGTGCTGGGCCTCACGGCGGTGCGCGCAGCGCTGGCCGACGCAGGCGTACCGTGGGATCGCGTGCAAAGCGCCTATGTGGGCACGACCTCCATCGGCATGGCCGCGGGCCGCGTAATGCTGCGCCACCTCGGGTCTTCCGGCCTGGCGGTGACGCAGGTAGAGAACGCTTCTGCCTCCGGCTCGTTCGCCTTCCGCCAGGCCTGCATGGAAGTGGCCACCGGCATGAGCGATGTGGTGCTGGCCGTGGGCGTGGACAAGCACGGCGACGGCCGCCGCGCAGCCAACAAGGACGGCCTGGAGCGGCTGAGCGAGACGGCCACCATCCCGGCGGTCAAGTTCGCCATGATGGCGCGCACCTACCTGCGCGAACGCGGTGCCTCGGTGGAAGAGATGGCTGGCGTGGCGGTGAAGAACCACGCCAACGCGGCGCGCAATCCGTTCGCGCAGTTCCGCAAGCCGCGCACGCTGGAGCAGGTGCTGGCGTCGCCCCGCGTGGTGGGCGACCTCACCGTGCAGCAGTGCTGCCCCCGGGGCGAAGGGGCAGCCGCCGTGATGGTGGTCTCGGGCAACGCGATCCGCAAGATGGGTCTGGATGCGCGCCGCTGCGTGCGCGTGCGGGCATCGGTTGCGGGCAGCGAGCGCCCCGAGACGCACTACGGCGACAGCGCCGTGGAACTGGTGCGCACCAGTGCGCAAGCGGCTTTTGAGCAGGCCGGCATCGCGCCCCGGGAGCTGGACCTGCTGGAGCTGCACGACGCCTTCTCGGTAGAGGAGCTGCTGTACAGCGAGGCCATCGGCGTGTGCGATCCCGGCGAAGGCGCGCGCTACCTGGCACGCGGAGATTCGCAGATTGGCGGCCGGTGCGCCATCAATGCCTCGGGCGGCCTGATCGGCATGGGCCATCCGCTGGGTCCCACCGGCATCGGCCAGCTCGCGGAAATCACCCGCCAGCTGCGCGGTGAGGCCGAGGGCCGCCAGCACGCCCGCGCGCGCTGGGGCATGGCCCACATGATCGGGCTCGGCTCCGTCTCCGTCGCCCACGTGCTCTCGGCATCCGCCTGAAGCGCCCCTGCCCATTCTTTGAAAGCAAGCCAATGACGACCCCTGACATCCAGGACCTGGGCACACTGCTCTACGAAGTGCGCGACCGCGTGGCGGTGATCACGCTGAACCGGCCCGACCGCATGAACACGCTGGGCGGCACCATGAAAGCCGACCTGGCCCGCGCGTTCTTTGAACTGGCGAGGAACGACGACCGTGTGCGGTCCGTGCTCATCACCGGCAGCGGAGACAAGGCGTTCTGCGCCGGTGCCGACATCAAGGAGCGCGCCACCGACGTGGTGCGCGGCACGGAATACTTCGTGCGCCAGAAGGCCACGCACGAGCTGTTCCGCAACATCGAGGAGTTCGAGAAGCCCGTCATCGCCGCCATCAACGGCGTGGCCCTGGGCGGCGGGCTGGAGATTGCGCTGTGCTGCGATCTGCGCATCGCTGCCGATCACGCCCGCTTCGGCCTTCCGGAGCTCAAGCTGGGCGTGATCCCCGCGGCCGGCGGCACGCAGCGCCTGCCCCGGGTGATTGGCGAAGCCCGCGCCAAGGAACTGATCCTCACGGCCGACCTGGTGGATGCCGAGACCGCGCTGCGCTACGGACTGGTCAGCCGCGTGCTGCCGCAAGCCGAACTGATGGCCGCCGCGATGGAGCTGAGCCAGCGCATCGCCCGCCATCCCCCGCTGGCCGTGCGCTTTGCCAAGCGCGCCATCAACCGCGGCATGCAGACCGACCTGGACTCGGGCCTGGAGTACGAGCGCTATGCGGCCGCCATGATCGTCGACAGCGAAGACCGCCTGGAGGGCATGCGCGCCTTCGTCGAGAAGCGCGAACCCCAATTCAAGGGACGGTAGTGCGGCACCGCACGCGTTCCCCCATTCAAACAGCCAACACGAAAAGGAATCCCATGCAACTCGGATTGAACGGACAGGTCGCGCTCGTCACGGGCGGCGGCCAAGGGGTGGGTCGGCAGATCTGCATCGAACTGGCGGCCGAAGGCGCGCGCGTCGTGGTGAACGACCTGTTTGCCGAGCGCGCCCAGGCGGTGGCAGATGAAATCAACGCCACGGGCGGCCAGGCCTATGCGGCGCCTGCGGACATCACGAAGCTGGAGGAGGTCGATGCCATGGTGGCCGGCGCCGCCCGGCATTTCGGTGCGCCCATCACGGTGCTGGTGAACAACGCGGGCATCATCCCCGAGCGCCGCGAGAAGGGCGGCCGCACGCCCCCCTTTGTGGACACGCCCGTGGCGGACTGGGCCAAGATCGTGAACCTGAACGTCTACGGCACCATGCACTGCTGCCGCGCCGTGCTGCCCGGCATGGTGGAGCGCAAGACAGGCCGCATCATCAACATCATCTCGGAAGCCGGCCGCATCGGCGAGGCCAACATGGCCGTGTATTCGGGCGCCAAGGCGGCGATTGCCGGCTTCGCCAAGGCCCTCGCGCGGGAGCATGGCCGCCATGCGGTCACCGTCAACTCCATCGCGCTGGGCGCCGTGTCCCACGAGGGCATCAAGGACGGCCCGCTGAACATCCACGCCACGGTGGAGAACAACGAGCTGCTGGGCAAGATGCTCAATGCCTATCCCATCTCCAAGGGCGTGGGGCGCCTTTCGCGGCCGGCCGATGTGTCGGGCATCGTGGCGTTCCTGGCGTCGGACCGTGCGCTGTTCATCACCGGGCAGACCATCGGCGCCTCGGGCGGGTTCGCGATGGTTTGACGCCAGGCGGTGCGCCCCGGCGCCCGCCGCGCTCTGCATCTCCCGCTGCGCTACCGCACACACACAAGAAACCAGGAGACAAGTCCATGATGAACCGCCGCCATTTCTCGGCCTCTCTGGGAGCGCTGGCGCTCTCGCCCTCGGCCTTCGCGCAGGGCAGCTACCCGCAGCGTCCCATCACCCTTGTGGTGCCGTTCTCCGCGGGCAGCGTGGTGGATGTGCAAGCCCGGCTGATCGCGCGGGCGCTGAGCGACAACCTGGGCCAGCCCATCGTCATCGACAACCGGGTCGGGGTGAGCGGCTCCATCGGCGCCGAGTTCGTGTCCCGGGCCGCGCCCGACGGGTACACCCTCCTGATCGGCACGCAAGGGACACAGGGCACGAACACGGCGCTCTTCAAGAACATCCGCTACGACCCGGTCAAGGACTTCGTGGCCATCCACGGGCTGACGGGGAACGCGAACGTGCTGGTCGCCAATCCCGGCCTGAAGTTCAGCACCGTGGCCGATGTGATTGCCTTTGGCAAGCGCAACCCGGGAAAGCTCAACTTCGGGTCGGGCGGCAACGGCACGTCGGCGCACCTGTGCCTGGAACTGCTGCAAACCGAGACGGGTGCGCGTTTCAACCACATCCCCTACAAGTCCAGCACGGCGGCCATGGTCGACCTGATTGCCGGGAACCTGGATGTGATGTTCGACTACGTGCAGACCTCCCGGGCGCAGATCCGCGACGGGAAAATCACCGCGCTGGCCGTGACCAGCCCCGGCCGCCTGGCCGTGCTGCCCAACGTGCCCACCATGGCCGAGGCCGGAATCCCCAGCGTGGTGGCCATGAACTGGGGCGGTGTCTTTGCCCCGGCCCACACACCGGCGCCCATCGTCAAGCGCTTGTCCGATGCGGTGGGCCGGGCACTGAACTCGCCCGAGGTCACGGCGTCGCTGGATGCGGTCTCGAGCGTGAAGATGGGCATGCCGCACGAGGAGTTCGTGCCCTTCGTTGCGGCCGAAGCCGCCAAGTGGGGCGAGGTGATTCGCAAGTCTGGAGCGAGCCTGTGATGCCCGCGCGCCAAGTCGCCGTGGTCACTGGCGCGGGCAGCGGCATCGGCCGCGCGCTGGCCCTGGCCTGCGCCCGCGAAGGCATGGCGGTGGTGGCGGCCGATATCGAGGCTGATGCCCTGGCGCAAACGCAGGCGCTGGTGGAAGCCGCAGGCGCTGCGTGCATGGTGCAGCGCTGCGATGTGTCCGACGCCGCGGACGTGGAGCAGCTGGCCGAGGCCAGTTGGCGCCGGTGGGGCGGCGTGGACTGGCTTTTCAACAACGCCGGCGTGGCCGTGCTCGGGACAGCCTGGGAAGCCACGGACGACGACTGGCAGTGGGTGCTGGGTGTCAACCTGATGGGCGTGGTGCATGGCGTGCGCAGCTTTGTTCCGCGCATGCGCGCCCGGGGCACGCCGGCCCACATCGTCAACACCGCGTCGGCCGCCGGCCTCGCCACCGTCGGGGGCTCCGCCGTGTACTGCGCCAGCAAGCATGCAGTCGTCGCCTACTCGGAATGCCTGGCCAAGGATCTGGAGCAGGCGGGCTCGCCCATCGGCGTGTCGGTGCTGTGCCCTTCTCTGGTGGCCACGCGCATCCACGAGTCGCAGCGCAACCGGCCCGCCGCTTTGGCAGGGGCCGGCCCGACGGCGGCGGCCTATGAAGAGCGGGTGCGCGCCGGCATGGCCGCCTCCGCCGTCAGTGCCGAGGATGTCGCGCGCGCCGCCGTCGAGGCGATTCACGCGCGCCGCTTCTACGTCATTCCCCACGCACACACGGGTGCGTCCGTGAGAGACCGCGCCCAAAAAATCATGGGCGATTTCCAAGCCATTCACCAGGAGACTTTTCAATGACCGCAGCCTACCCATCGGACGAGCTTTCGGCTCTCCAGGACCAGGTCCGAACACTCGCGGAACGCGTGGAACAGATGGAGAGCATCGAAGCCATCCGCGCACTGCGCGCCCGCTACCACGAACTCGTGAACGAGGATGCGGGCCACCGCCTCTACGAACTGTTTGCCCCCGGCGCGTACGTGGCCTACGGCGGACGTCCCGAGGTGCAAGGGCGCGACAACATCCGCGCGTTCTTCGCCTCGTTTCCTGTGCAAACGGCCCGGCAGTTCATCCACAGCCATGTCGTGCAGGTGCAGGGCGACCGGGGCACGGGGTCCAGCTACCTGGACGGCCGGCCCGTGCGGGACGGCAAGAGCTTCTATGTGGTGGGTCGCTTTGACGACGAATACATCCGCCTGGACGGGCAGTGGTTCTTTCAGCGGGTCACCTTGAGCGTGCACTACATGATCGAGGCCACCGAGCGCTGGGACCACCTCATTCCGCTGCAAGGAGCTCATTGATGCGCGGTGCTGAAACCAGGGCCTCGTTGCCTGCCTTGTTTGATCTGACCGGCCAGCGGGCGTTGGTGACCGGCGCCGCCAGCGGCCTGGGCCTCGCCATCGCAGAAGCCTTGCTGGACGCGGGCGCGGAAGTCGTGCTGTCCGACAGCAACGCCCAGGCGCTGGACGCCGAAGTGCAGCGCCTGCGCCAGACGCATGCGCAGGTGCAGCAGCGGGTGATCGACGTCAGCGATGGCGCCGAGGTGGACCGCCACATCGACGCTATCGCGGCCGAGGGCCCGATCGACTGCGTGTTTGCCAACGCGGGCATGAGCGCGGGACGCGGCTTTCTGGTGGAGCCGGGGCGCCTGGAGAACGTGGACCCGGCAGCGTGGGAGCGGGTGTTGCAGGTGAACCTGACGGGGGTGCTGGCCACGCTGCGCGCGTCCGCGCGCCACATGAAGCCGCGCCAGCAGGGGCGGATCATCGTGACCTCGTCCATCGCGGGGATGCGGTCCGAGGCGAACTCCGGCTACGCCTACGTGGCCTCCAAGGCCGCGGTGAACAACCTCGTGCGCCAGGCGGCCATCGAGCTGGCGCCTTTCAACATCCTGGTGAACGCCATCGCCCCCGGCCCCTTCGCCACCGGCATCAACGGCGGCCGCCTGCGCCTGCCGGAGAGTGCCGAACGCATGCGCATCTACATTCCGCTGGGCCGCATCGCCGAGCCGCGCGAGATCCAGGGGCTGGCGCTGCTGTTGGCGTCGCCGGCCTCCAGCTACATGACCGGTGCCATCATCCCCATCGACGGCGGCGCCAGCGCGCGTTAGCGCCAAGGCGGAATCTTATGTCCGCCCGTCCCTTCGTCCGCGCCACAACAACCCGAGGAGCCACCGCCATGATCATCATCACAGGCCACGTCATCGCACGCCCAGACACGGAGGCCGAGGTGGAGCGGCTGGCCGTGGAGCACGTGCTGCGCTCCCGGGCCGAGCCGGGATGCGTGTCGCACGAGGTCAGCCGCGACGTGCAGCAGCCGCGGCGTTTTGTGTTTGTGGAGCAGTGGAGCGACCTGGCGGCGCTCCAGGCGCATTTCCGTGTGGAGGCGTCGCGGACGTTTGCGCAGGCCATGGCCGAGCGGTGCGAGGGCCGCCCGCAGATAGCCATCTACCAGGCGGAGGCCATTCGCATGGGGTGACGGGGCTGGGGCGGCGTAGCCCTGGAGACGTGGGCACCCTTACCATTTGCGGTTTTCCCACTTCTTTTCAGCTGTTGTGAACTTTCTTCCGGTAGATCCGTCCCGCCTGGACGCCGCCATCATCGACCTGGACGGCACCATGGTGGACACCCTCGGTGATTTCAGCGAGGCGCTGAACCGCATGCTGCGGGACCTGGGCCTGCAGGCCGTCGGCGCGAGCGCCATCGCGTCGATGGTGGGAAAAGGCTCCGAGCATTTGCTGCGTTCGGTGCTCAACCACGTGCTGGCGCCCGTCGATGTGGCGCAGCGTGCTACCCAAGTGGACGCGCTCTACCCGCAGGCCTGGGCCAGCTACCAGCGGCACTACCTGGCCATCAACGGCCAGTACGCCGCCGTGTACCCCGGCGTGGAAGAGGGCCTGGCCGCCTTGCGCGCGGCCGGGCTGCGCCTGGCGTGCCTGACCAACAAGCCCACCGCGTTTGCGCTGCCGCTGCTGGAGGCCAAGGGCCTGGGGGGGCTCTTCGCGCAGGTGTTCGGCGGCGACGCCTTTGAGCGCAAGAAGCCCGATCCGCTGCCCCTCGCCAAAACCTGCGAAGCCCTGGGCACGGCGCCGGCGCGCACGCTGATGGTGGGCGATTCCAGCAACGATGCGCAGGCGGCGCGCGCTGCGGGCTGCCCGGTGGTGCTGGTCACCTACGGCTACAACCACGGCCAGCCGGTGCGGGCCGTGGATGCAGACGGGTTTGTGGATTCGCTGGGAGAGCTGCTCCAAAAATAGGAGCTGCTTGCGCTTGATGTCTCTTGATTTGAATGGGAAAAGTGCTTGAAATCAAGAATTGGCAAGCGCTGGAAGCTCTCTTTTTGAGAGCGAAGGCAGCCCTGCGGCGGCCTGGTGGGCGCCCGGCACGCGGAACACCGCCACCGCCTGCACCAGCTGGCCGGCCTGCGTCTTGAGGCTGTCGGCCGCGGCAGCGCTTTGCTCCACCAGCGCGGCGTTTTGCTGGGTGGTCTGGTCCATCTGCGTGATGGCTTCGCCCACCTGGCTCACGCCCTGGCTCTGCTCGCTGCTGGCGGCGCTGATCTCGCCCATGATGTCGGTCACGCGGCGGATGGCCGCCACCACTTCGGCCATGGTCGTGCCGGCCTTGTCCACCAGGGCCGTGCCGCGTTCCACGCGCTCCACGCTGGTGCCGATCAGGCCCTTGATCTCCTTGGCGGCTTCGGCGCTGCGCTGGGCCAGGCTGCGCACCTCGCCGGCCACCACGGCAAAGCCCCGGCCCTGCTCGCCCGCGCGGGCGGCCTCCACGGCCGCGTTCAGCGCCAGGATGTTGGTTTGGAATGCGATGCCGTCGATCACGCTGATGATGTCGGCGATCTTCTTGCTGCTGTCGTTGATGCCCTTCATGGTGTCCACCACCTCGGCCACCACCGCGCCGCCCTGCTGGGCCACGGTGCTGGCGCTCACCGCCAGCTGATTGGCCGTGCGCGCGTTGTCGGCGTTCTGGCGCACGGTAGAGCCCAGCTGCTCCATCGACGCCGCCGTCTGCTGCAGGGCCGAGGCCTGCTGCTCGGTGCGGGCGGACAGGTCGTTGTTGCCGGTGGCGATCTCCACGCTGGCCGTGGCCACGCCTTCCGCGTTGTGGCGCACGTTGCCCACGATGGTGGCCAGCCGCGCCTGCATGGCGGCCAGGGCCTGCAGCAGCTGCGCGGTTTCATCGCGGCCGGCCGCTTCCACGGGGTGCGTCAGGTCGCCGTTGGCAATGCTTTCGGCGGCCTCTTTGCCCTGCTGGAGCGGCCGGATGATGGAGCGCGTCACGGTCCAGGCCAGCAGCGCGCCCAGCGCCACGGCCACCAGCGTGCCCACCCCCAGCAACGCCTGGCTGGCCTGGGCCAGCGTGGCGGTGTCGGCCTGGCTTTCGGTCAGCTGCCGGGCCATGGCCTTGCGCAGATCGTCCAGCGCCTTCAGGTACTGGTCGGCCAGCGGGCGCAGGTCCTTGTCCACCATGGCGGGCACGTTGGGCTCGCCGCCGCGGTGGAGTTCGCGGATCTCGGACTGCTTGCCGTTGTAGGCATTGCGGGCGGTGGCAATGGCGGCCAGCAGTGCGCGGCCGGGCTCGCCCTGCACCAGCGCTTCGATGCGCCGCACCTTGGCGTCCACCCCTTGCGCGGCGGCCTGGGTGTCGGCCGCCAGCTTGTCCATGTAGTCGCGGTCGATGGCCTTGAGGAAGGCCTCGGTGCGCACCCAGTTCAGGCGGACCTCCGCCGCCCAGTCCTCCACCAGCATCTGCTGCTCGATCTCCTGCGTCGCCACCTGCTCGCTGGCGCGCTGCAGGCTGGCGATGCGCCACATGCCCAAGGCGGCGATCAGCGCGGTGATGAGCAGGATGGCTCCGAACGAGGCGCCCAGGCGCAGTCCGACGGGAAAATGGCTGAGTTTCATGGTGATGAGCGCTGAAAGGTTGGAAAGGCAAAGGCCACGCAGGGCCGGCAGGGCGGGCACCGCGGGCGTGCGCATGGCGTGTCCTCCCGCAAGAAGCCGCGCCGCGCCGCGGCTCCGGCCGCTTACACAAGGTTACGTGCGGGCCTGCGCCGCGCTTGTCGGCCGTGCGACACGCAGGGCCCGGATTTCGTGAGGGTTTGTCCGAGGGGTCAGGCCGGCTTGCCGAGCAAGGCGTCCTTGAGCTTCCAGTCGGCCGGCACATTGCCCAGCCAGATCCCCAGCAGCGCGTTGAAGAACTCGGGCTCCTTGAAAGGCTCGCCCTGGGGCTTGCCCTTGACCGTGATCACCGTGCCCGTGCCGGGAATCCAGTCGACCATGAACTGGTCGCCGGCCTGCAGCTTCTTGTGGTCCGAAAAGATCTGGCTCATGCGCAGCACGCCCGGGATCAGCTTGGAGAACGCCGCCTTGTCGAGGTTGTCCTCCATGCCGCGCGAAAACAGCTTGCCCAGCTCGGACGAGTCGATTTCGCGCAGCATGGTGATGCTGATGCGCTTGGGGCCCTTGAGGGCCATCACCTCGGCGGGAGTGGTGGCCTTCTTCTCGAGGTACAGCCCCGCGGTGTAGACCTTGAAAACCGCCTTGTAGCGCACGCCCGCGCCATTGAGGTGGAGGGTGCTGGCGTTCAGCTGGGCGGTGTCCTCGTATTTCACGTCCGCCACGGTCACGGGCTGGGCCACGGCGCTTGCCGCCACCAACAGACAGGCCCCGGCCACGACGGCGCATTGGTGCAAGTACTTCATGCGCGGCTCCTCCAAAAAAAGAACGATCGTTCGTTTCTGTTGCCATTGTTCGCCGCTTCCGGTGGCGCTGCAACAGGGTTTTCGATGGGTTGTGCGACGTCGCCTGCGGGCCGCGCCGGGGCGCGCAAAAAAGCTTTGCTACACTTTGCGGCATGTTCATTCATCACGTGTTCATCACAGGTTGCAGCGACCGGGGAGCCTGGCCCTGGCGTCAGCCTGCCGCATTGAACGCCTGATGGCACCTGGGCCGACGCCCCAGCGTGCACCCGTGGCGCCCGCCTGCAGCGGCGGGGCCGTTTGAATGGACCGCAGCGCCCCTTTTTTCACAGGGTCACCGCGCTGCCACAGCTGGGAGTCCTCCCCGTGATCACTGAACTTGAATTCAAAAGCCTGGCCGGCGAAGGCTACAACCGCATCCCGCTCATGGTCGAGGCGTTTGCGGACCTCGAAACGCCGCTTTCCCTGTACCTGAAGCTGGCGCACACCAAGGACGGCGGCAAGCACAGCTTTCTGCTCGAATCCGTGGTGGGCGGCGAGCGCTTCGGGCGCTACAGCTTCATCGGGCTGCCCGCACGCACGCTGTTGCGCGCCAGCGGCTTTGGCGCCCAGGCGCGCACCGAAGTCGTCACCGACGGGCAGGTGGTCGAGACCGCGGCCGGCAACCCGCTGGATTTCATCGCCCAGTACCAGCAGCGCTTCAAGGTGGCGCTGCGGCCCGGCCTGCCGCGTTTTTGCGGCGGCCTGGCCGGCTACTTTGGCTATGACGCGGTGCGCTACATCGAGAAGAAGCTGGAGTCCACCTGCCCGCCCGATACGCTGGGCTGCCCCGACATCCTGCTGCTGCAGTGTGAAGAGCTGGCCGTCATCGACAACCTCTCGGGCAAGCTGTACCTCATCGTGTACGCCGACCCTGCCCAGCCCGAGGCCTACACCCGTGCCAAGAAGCGCCTGCGCGAACTGAAGGAACAGCTCAAGTACTCGGTGAGCGCGCCCGTGGTCAAGCCCACCGAAAGCCATCCCGCGCAGCGCGACTTTGCCAAGGCCGACTACCTGGCCGCCGTCGAGCGCGCCAAGGAACTGATCGCGGCTGGCGACTTCATGCAGGTGCAGGTGGGCCAGCGCATCCACAAGCGCTACACCGAGTCCCCGCTGTCGCTGTACCGCGCACTGCGCTCGCTGAACCCGTCGCCTTACATGTACTTCTACGACTTCGGCGACTTCCACGTGGTGGGGGCCAGCCCGGAGATCCTGGTGCGGCAGGAGAAGACCGAGGAGGGCGCCAAGATCACCATCCGCCCGCTGGCTGGCACCCGTCCGCGCGGCGCCACGCCCGAGAAGGACAAGGCGACCGAGGTGGAACTGATCAACGACCCCAAGGAGCGTGCCGAGCACGTGATGCTGATCGACCTGGCTCGCAACGACATCGGCCGCATCGCCAAGACGGGCACCGTGAAGGTGACCGAGGCTTTTGCGGTGGAGCGCTACAGCCACGTGATGCACATCGTGAGCAATGTGGAAGGCATCCTGCACGACGGCATGACCAGCATGGACGTGCTCAAGGCCACCTTCCCGGCCGGCACGCTCACCGGCGCCCCCAAGGTGCATGCCATGGAGCTGATCGACCAGCTCGAACCCACCAAGCGCGGCCTGTACGGCGGCGCTTGCGGCTACCTCAGCTACGCGGGCGACATGGATGTCGCCATTGCCATCCGCACCGGCATCATCAAGAACGGCACGCTGTATGTGCAGGCCGCCGCGGGCGTGGTGGCCGACTCGGTGCCCGAGCTGGAGTGGAAGGAAACCGAGCACAAGGCCCGCGCGCTGCTGCGCGCCGCCGAACTCGTCGAGGAGGGCCTGGAATGAGCCGCGAGACCTCACGCGCCATCGACACCGTGCAGCACTGCACCACCATGGACGACGTGCGCGCCTATATCGACGCGCTGGATGACATCCTTGTGCCGCTGCTCGTGCAGCGCGGCGGCTACATGACGCAGGCCGCGCGCATCAAGCAGGATGCGGCGCAGGTGCGCGACGAAGGCCGCATCCAGGCCATCGTGGACCGCGTCCGTGCGCGCGCTGCGGCCGAAGGCGGCCCGCCCGACGTGATCGAGGCCATCTACCGCAGCCTGATGGAGGCTTATATCGACTACGAACACCGCGAGTTCGCGCGCCTGCGCGCGGCCGCCCCCGGCACGGCACAGAAAGGGTGAACGCCATGAAACTGCTCATGATCGACAACTACGACAGCTTCACCTACAACATCGTGCAGTACTTCGGCGAGCTGGGCGCGGAGGTGGCGGTGTTCCGCAACGACGAGATCACCGTGGCCGACATCGAGGCCCGCCTGGCCGCCGGGCAGCTTGACCGCCTGGTCGTCTCGCCCGGCCCCTGCTCGCCGGCCGAGGCGGGCATCTCGGTGGCGGCCATCCAGCACTTTGCCGGCAAGCTGCCCATCCTGGGCGTGTGCCTGGGCCACCAGAGCATTGGCGCGGCCTTCGGCGGCACCATCGTCCGCGCGCAGGAGCTGATGCACGGCAAGACCAGCGTCATCACCACCACGCAAAAGGGCGTGTTCGCCGGGTTGCCCGAGAAGTTCACCGTCAACCGCTACCACTCGCTCGCCATTGAACGTAACACCTGCCCCGACGTGCTGGAGGTGACGGCCTGGACGGAGGACGGCGAGATCATGGGGGTGCGCCACAAGACGCTGCCGATTGAGGGCGTGCAGTTCCACCCCGAGAGCATCCTCACCGAACACGGCCACGCGATGCTCAAGAACTTCCTGGAGCAGCGTGCATGAACTTCATCGACGGCCACCAGCTGGTGATGTTCATCGCGGCCGGCTGGCTGCTGAACCTCACGCCGGGCCCTGATGTGCTCTACATCGTGACCAACGCGCTCAAGTCCGGTACCCGCGCCGGCATCGTGGCGGGGCTGGGCATCACGGCGGGGTGCTTTGTGCACATCTTCGCCGCGGCGGTCGGCGTGGGTGCGCTGTTGGCCGCATCGGCCACCGCGTTCACGGTGCTCAAGTGGATCGGCGCGGCGTACCTGGTGTGGATGGGCGTGCGCATGCTGCTGTCCAAGCCCGGCGCCGAGGGCGGCAACAGCGCAGCGCTGGCAGCCGCCCAGGCAGCCACGGCACCGCGCACGCCGCTCTCCAAGGTGTTCCTGGGCGGCTTCTGGACCAATGTGCTCAACCCCAAGGTCGCCATCTTCTTCCTGGCCTTTGTGCCGCAGTTCATCGCGCCGGGCGCGGACCACAAGGCGCTGGCCTTCTTGCTGCTGGGCGTGCTGTTCAACCTCAACGCCATTCCCGTCAATGCGGGCTGGGCGTTGGCGGCGTCGTGGATGGCGCGGCGCGCCACGGCGATCCAGCGCGGCATGCACTGGCTGGACCGCGTGGCCGGGGCCATGTTCATCGGCTTCGGGCTCAAGCTGGCCCTCACGGACCAGCCCTCTGCATAAATACCAGGAGATATTCCATGCCCATCACTCCCCAGGAAGCGCTGCAGCGCACGATTGAACACCGCGAAATCTTCCACGACGAGATGCTGCACCTGATGCGGCTCATCATGCAGGGCGAGCTGTCGCCCGTCATGACGGCAGCCATCATCACCGGCCTGCGCGTGAAGAAGGAAACCATTGGCGAGATCACCGCCGCCGCGCAGGTGATGCGCGAGTTCAGCACCAAGGTGCACGTCAAGGATGCCACCCACATGGTGGACATCGTGGGCACGGGCGGCGACGGTGCCAACACCTTCAACATCTCCACCTGCTCCATGTTCGTGGCGGCTGCGGCAGGCGCCAAGGTCAGCAAGCATGGCGGGCGCGGCGTGTCGAGCAAGAGCGGCAGCGCCGATGTGATGGAGGCCCTGGGCATCCACATCAACCTCCAGCCCGAGCAGATCGCCCAGTGCATTGCCGAGGTCGGCATCGGCTTCATGTTTGCGCCCAACCACCACCCGGCCATGAAGAACGTGGCCCCGGTGCGCAAGGAGCTGGGCGTGCGCACCATCTTCAACATCCTGGGGCCGCTGACCAACCCGGCCGGCGCGCCCAACATCCTGATGGGCGTGTTCCACCCCGACCTCGTGGGCATCCAGGTGCGTGCGCTGCAGCGCCTGGGCGCCGAGCACGCGCTGGTGGTCTACGGCCGCGACGGCATGGACGAAGTGAGCCTGGGCGCCGCCACGCTGGTGGGCGAGCTGAAGAACGGACAGATCACCGAGTACGAGATCCACCCCGAGGATTTCGGTCTGGCCATGGCCAGCAACCGGCCCCTCAAGGTCGAGACACCCGAGCAGTCGCGCGAGATGCTGATCGGCGTGCTCAAGGGCGAGCCCGGCGCCGCGCAGGACATCGTCTGCCTGAACGCGGGCGTGGCGCTGTATGCGGCCAATGTGGTCGACTCCATCCCCGCCGGGATTGCCAAGGCCCGCGCCGCCATCGCATCGGGCGCCGCGCTGGCCAAGCTGGAGCAGGTGGTCACGCGCACGCACGCGCTGGCCGCGGCCGCCTGACACCGCCATGTGGCGTGACCCCGGCACCTGGATCGCACTGGGCGTCTCAGCCCTGTTCATCGTGGCCGGGTTCGTGATGCACCGCGTGTTCACCAACATTCTGAAGCGGGGCTCGCCCGAGCCCGCCGATTCCCCCACCGACAAGCCGAAGGCTACGCACCATGAGCAGTGACATCCTCAACAAAATCGTCGCCGTCAAGCACGAGGAAGTGGCCGCCGCCAAGAAGCGCCTGCCGCTCCCCGCCATGCGCGCCGACGCCGAAAGCCGCGTGCTCACGCGCGACTTCGAAGGCGCACTGCGCGCCAAGATCGCCAAGGGCCAGGCGGCCGTGATTGCCGAAGTCAAGAAAGCCAGCCCCAGCAAGGGCGTGCTGCGCGCCGACTTCGAGCCCGCCGACATCGCCCAGAGCTACATGGAAGGCGACGGCAAGGTCAGCGCGGCCTGCCTGTCGGTGCTGACCGACCGTCAGTTCTTCCAGGGCCAGCCCGACTACCTGAAGCAGGCCCGCGCCAGCACCACGCTCCCCGTGCTGCGCAAGGACTTCATGGTGGATGCGTACCAGATCTACGAATCGCGCGCCATGGGCGCCGACGCCATCCTGCTGATCGCGGCCTGCCTGGACGATGCGCAAATGAAAGACTTCGAGGCCATTGCCCACAGCCTGGACATGGCCGTGCTCGTGGAGGTGCACGACCGGCCCGAGCTGGAGCGTGCGCTCCAGCTCAAGACCCCGCTGGTGGGCATCAACAACCGCAACCTGCGCACGTTCGAGGTCACGCTGGACACGACGCTGGGCATGCTCAAAGACGTGCCGGCCGACCGTCTGCTGGTCACCGAATCCGGCATCTTGAAACCCGCCGATGTGAAGACGATGCGCGATGCCGGCGTGCACGCCTTCCTGGTGGGCGAGGCCTTCATGCGGGCGGACGACCCGGGCCTGGCGCTGGCCCAGCTTTTTGCCTGACCTGAATTGCTATTAAATTTATAGCTGCTTGCGCTTGATAGGTAAGCGCTGGAGGCCATTTTGACCACAAAGACGGATCCCCACGGCCGCGTGCCCGACCAGTTGCCCGATGCCAACCCCGCCCACTGGCCCGTGGCCCCGGGCTGGCAGCCGGTGGTGGAGGGGTTCTTCGAGAGCCCGGTGGGGCACAAGCTGCTGGCGTTCCTGCAAAGCCGGGTGGACGCGGGCGCCAGCATCTTCCCGCCCCGCCCGCTGCGCGCACTGGAGCTGACCCCGCCCGACGCCGTGCGCGTGGTCATCCTGGGGCAGGACCCGTACCACGGCCGGGGCCAGGCCGAGGGGCTGGCCTTCTCGGTGGCGCCCGGCGTGCGCCTGCCGCCCTCGCTGCAGAACATTTTCAAGGAAATGCAGCGCGACCTGGGCACGCCGTTCCCGCCGTTCCCCGACCCGGGCGGCAGTCTGGTGAAGTGGGCGAAAAACGGCGTGCTGCTGCTCAACACCTGCCTGACGGTGGAAGAGGGCCAGGCAGCCAGCCACGCCGGCAAGGGCTGGGAGGTGCTCACCGACGCCGTGATCCGCCATGTGGCCGAGGGCCCGCGCCCGGTGGTGTTCATGCTGTGGGGCTCGCATGCGCAATCCAAGCGCGCGCTCATTCCGCAGGACCGCGGGCATCTGCTGCTGATGTCCAACCATCCGTCGCCCTTGTCCGCGCTGCGCCCGCCTGTGCCGTTCATCGGCAACGGGCACTTTGGCAAGGCGCGGGATTTCCGCCAGCAGCACGGTTACTGAGCAAGCCAGCGGGCGTTCTACCCGCGTCCCGGCAGCTGTTCCTTGAGCAGCTCCAGAAAGGCCTGCGCCGCCACCGGCAGGCTGCGCCCCGCCAGGGTCTGGATCTCGATGTCGCGCAGGTCCATCCCGGGGTCGCTGATGGGGCGCGCCACGAGGGCGCGCTCGGCCACCAGATGCCGCGCCGCGATCTCGCTGGCCACCGACAGCCCGCCGCCGTTGGCGACGAAGTTCAGTACCGTCTTGGCGTGGTTGCTGATGAGCACGGGCGCCAGCTGCAGGCCCTGGCGGCTGCAGACGATGTCGATCATCTGGCGCACCGTGGTTTCTGCCGGGGGCAAGGCCAGGGGGTACGCGGCCATTTGCGCCAGCGTCACCTGGCGTGCGCGGGCCAGCCGGTGGCCCGGGGGCAGCAGGGCGAGCACCGGGGCGCTCTGGCGGTAGGCCACCGCGATGTCCCGGTGCGGCGCGCGGCTGAAGCACAGGCCGATGTCGGCCGCGCCGCTGCGCACCGCGTCGGGCACCTGCGCGGTGGGCAGCGACATCACGCTGAACTGGATGCCTGCGTGGGTCCGCTGGAACTCCACGCACAGGCGCGGCACCAGCTCGTTGGCAAACGCGTCGGAGGTGGCCAGACGTACCTGGCCCGCCCGCAGGCCTTGCAGCGCGCCGATCTCGCCCAGGGCACGTTCGGCGTCCAGCGCACTGCGCCGCGCATGCAAGGCCAGGATTTCACCCGCCGCCGTCAGCACCATGCCGCGCGGGTGGCGATCGAACAGCGGCGTGCCCAGCTGGGCTTCCAGCCCCGCGATCTGGCGGCTCAGCGCCGAGGCCGCCACGTGCAGCCGGGCCGAAGCCTCGGTGAGCGAGCCGCTTTGCGCCACTTCCAGGAAGTAGCGCAGGGTGGTGTCTTGCAGCAGGTGGGCGCGCATCGGGGGCGGATTCTCCAAACGAGGCCGCAGTATGCGTTGGTTTGCCGCAGCGGCAAAGCCGCTTGCCGAAATGCTGGTGGTCAAGCAAGGCGCAGCTTCCTAAGATGGCCCACTCGCTTGGTGTGGTGTTCAACTTTTGGGCTGGAGGGCTGGTATGCGTCTACTTTCCTGGGGCCGTGGTGTCTGGGGCCTGGCGGGCCTGCTGGTGCTGGCATCTGCTGCGCAGGCCCAGGCCAACTGGCCGGACCGCCCCGTGCGGGTGATCGTGCCCTTCCCGGCCAGCGGCGCGACCGACCTCGTGGCGCGCGTGGTCACGCAGCGCGTGGCGGCCGACCTGGGCCAGCAGCTGGTGGTGGACAACAAGCCCGGAGCGGGCGGCACCCTGGGCACGGCCGAGGCGGCCAAGGCCGCACCCGACGGCTACACCCTGTTGCTGACCACCAGCAGCACGCATGCCATCTCGCCTCATCTGATGCCCAAGCTGGCCTACGACCCGCGCAAGGACTTCACGCCCGTGGCCCACGTGGCCGATGCGCCCAGCGTGCTGCTGGTCACCAATTCGCTGCCGGTCAAGACCGTGGGCGAACTCATTGCCTACGCCAAGGCCCACCCCGGCAAGCTCAACTACGCCACCAGCGGCAACGGCACCATCGTGCACCTGAACACGGCGGCCTTCAGCGCCCAGGCGGGCGTGGAGATGACCCACATCCCCTACAAGGGCACGGCCCTGGCCATCCCGGACCTGATCGCCGGGCAGACGCATGTGCTGTTCGACTCGCTGCCCACCGGCATGCCCCACGCCAAGGCGGGCCGCCTGCGCGCGCTGGCCGTGACCAGCGAAAAACGCAGCGCCCTGGCGCCCGAGCTGCCCACGCTGGCCGAGTCCGGCCTGCCTGGCTATGCGTCGGTGACCTGGTTTGGCGTGTACCTGCCCGCGGGCGCGCCGCCCGCGCTGGTCGCCAAGGTGCACCAGGCCTTCGCCAAGGCCGTGCAGGCAACCGAAGTGGCCGAGAGCCTGGCCAAGCTGGGCGTGGAGCCCGCCGCCCCCAGCACGCCTGCGCAGTTTGGCGCCATGGTGCAGGCCGACAGCAACCGCTGGGCTACCGTGATCCGGCAGCGCAAAATAAGTATTGAATAACCCCCCTGAGTCGCCTTCGGCGCCTTCCCCCCCAGGGGGACGACGCCCTCGGTGCGGGGCGGCCCTTCCTCGGCGTCCCTCGCTTTGCGCCGCGCCGGTTTCATGCAGCCCGCCCTGTGCGGGGCAACAGAGTCAGAACGCTATGAATACCCCATCCCTCGACTGGTCCCTTCCCTACGCCTCCCACCGCAGCGCGGTCATGGGGCGCAACGTGGTCTCCACTTCGCAGCCGCTGGCGGCGCAGGCGGGCCTGCGCATGCTGCTGGCGGGCGGCAATGCAGTGGACGCTGCCATTGCCGCCGCCATGGCGCTCACGGTGGTGGAGCCCACGGGCTGCGGCCTGGGCAGCGACGGCTTTGCCATCGTGTGGGACGGCCAGGCGCTGCACGGCCTCAATGCTTCGGGCCGCTCGCCTGCGGCGTGGACGCCGGAGTATTTTGAAAAGCTGGGCGGCATTCCCGAGACGGGGTGGAACGCCGTCACCGTGCCGGGCGCCGTGTCGGCCTGGGTGGCGCTTTCCAAGCGCCTGGGCAAGCTGCCGTTTGCGCAGCTGGCCCAGCCCGCCATCGACTACGCGCGCAACGGCTTCCCGGTGTCGCCCACCATCGCCCGGCTGTGGGCGCTGGGCGCGGCCAAGCTGGGCACGCAGCCGGGGTTCGCCGAGTGCTTCATGCCGAATGGCCGCGTGCCCCAGGCCGGCGAGATCTTCCGCAGCGAAGCCCATGCACGCACGCTGGAGCTGATTGCCGAAACCGAGGGCGAGGCCTTCTACCGTGGCGTGATCGCCGAGCGCATCGCAGCGCATGCACAAGCCCATGGCGGCGCCATGACCCTGGCCGACCTGGCCGCGCACCAGGCCGATTGGGTGGGCACCCTCCAGCAGCGCTTTGGCGACTCGGTCATTCACGAGATCCCGCCCAACGGCCAGGGCATTGCGGCGCTGATGGCGCTGGGCATGCTCGACGCCCATGGCATCGGCGCACACCCGGTGGACGATGTGGAAACCGTGCACGCCAGCATCGAGGCCATGAAGCTCGCGTTTGCCGACCTTTACCAGTACAACGCCGACATCGACGCCATGGCGGTAAAGCCCGATGCCCTGCTGAACCCCGACTACCTGCGCAGCCGCGCCGCGCTGATCGACACCGCGCGCGCTGGCGACCCCGCCTACGGCGCGCCGCGCCCTGGCGGCACGGTGTACCTGGCGGCGGCCGACGCGTCCGGCATGATGGTCTCGTTCATCCAGTCCAATTACATGGGCTTTGGCTCGGGCGTGGTGGTGCCGGGCACCGGCATCAGCCTGCAGAACCGGGGCCACGGCTTCAACCTCACGCCCGGCCACGCCAACCAGGTGGCGCCGCGCAAGCGCCCCTCGCACACCATCATCCCGGCCTTTGCCATGCATGCCGACGGCACGCCGCAGATGGCCTTTGGCGTGATGGGTGGCCCCATGCAGAGCCAGGGCCACACGCAGATGGCGCTGCGCGTGCTGCGCTACGGCCAGAACCCCCAGGCCGCCGCCGATGCGCCCCGCTGGCGCGTGACGGGCGGAAAGGGCGTGGCCGTGGAGCCGGGCTTCGACCCCGCCGTAGTCGAAGCACTGCGCGCGCGCGGCCACGAGGTGACGGTGGAGCAAGGCAACGGCGTGTTCGCCTTTGGCGGCGCGCAGCTGGTGCTGAAAAATGGCGCCAGCTACATCGCCGGGTCCGACCCGCGCAAGGACGGGCACGCCGTCGCGTTCTGACCGTGCACGCAACGGTGCGCGGCGGTCAGCCCGCCGGGCAGTCCGGAAACCGCTTCTTCAGCGCCTCTGCCGGCAGGAGCTCCGCCAAGTCCCGGTTGCGCACGATGGGGAGATAGTCGCCCGGCGCGGCAAACCGGATCAGCGTGGTCACCACCCGGTTGCGCGGGCCGCTGTGCAGGCAACCGGCCAGCTCCAGCCCCAGGCCCAGTTCGCGCTTCCCGTCGTCGGTGCCCTTCCAGGCCAGGGCCGTGGTGCGCAGCGCCTGCAGCCGGGGCAGGGCGGCGGGGTCGATGCGCCACACCTGCACCACGGCCTGCGGGCCGTCGTACCCCGCCAGCGGGCTGCGCTCGGCCGTGCTGTGCAGCTCCTGCAGCGGGAGGGTCTCTTCCAACCGCTCGGTGGCCGTGCTGCCGTTGGGCTGGCGCACCGTGCGCGACACGCTGACCGTGAGTTGCAGCGCATTGCTGTCGAGCTGCAAAGCCGGGGCATGCACCACCGCCGCGCGCAACGCGGCCGGGTCCAGCGTTTCCAGGTTCAGGCGGCGCAGCTGCCACAACGACGACACCGGAATGCTGCCGCAGGCGGCCAGCGCCAGCGTGGCCAGTGCAGCGGCGGCTGCGGCAGCAGGCCGGAAAGCGGAGCGCCGACGCGGGGCGGGGGAGGCAGGCAAGTGCAGCATGGTGGGGACTTGAATTTCTGTGAGACGGTATATTATTATTGTTTTACGGTAATTTTTGGGGAGCCGTGCCATGTCTTCTTCTTCACGCACCGCAGGGTCGCCCGTGCAGAGCCGGTCGTTTCGGCGATTGGCCTGGGGGCTGCTGGGGCTCAGCTGGACCTGCGCGGGGGCATCGTTCGCGCTGTCGCTGTTGCGGTGGGCGGCCATCGGGCACGCCGACGGCTGGGGCGGCTGGATGCCCGTGGGGCTGGTGCCCGCGCACGCGCAACTCGCGGGGCTGACCCCGCCCGCCTTCATGGACTCGCCCTGGCGCTGGGTGGGCGTGGCGCTGGAGTGCATTCCGGCCGCGGCCATGTTCTACACCGTGCTGTGCGTGCACCGCATCTGCCGTGCCTTCTTGGCGGGCGAGGTGTTTGGCGCCATCGTCGTGGCGGGGTTTCGGGGCGTGGGCTGGGGGTTTCTGGCGATGTTCGTGACCTCGCTGCTCTACCAGGTCGGGGTCACCGCGCTGCTGTCGTGGCTGGCGTCGGGGCAGAACGGCGGAATGATCGCGCTGGGGGTGGGGCCGTTTGAGGTCAGCACCCTGGTGGTGGGGCTGATGATGCTGCTGCTGGCCCATGTGCTGGCCGAGGGGCGCCGCCTCCAGGCCGAAGCGGATGCATTTGTCTGAGCACGCCATGCCCATTGTTGTCACCCTGGATGAAATGCTCGTGCGCCGCAAGGTCAAGTCGCGCGACCTGGCGGCCCATGTGGGCATCACCGAGGCCAACCTGTCCCTGCTCAAAAGCGGCAAGGTCAAGGGCGTGCGCTTTGAAACCCTGTCGGCCATCTGCGAATACCTGCAGTGCCAGCCCGGCGACCTGCTGGCGTGGGTGGACGACGGGGGCGGCGCGGCAGGCGCCCCGGAGGCCGCGGCCGACTCCGGCGGCTGAGTGCGGTACACCGGCCATGGCCCCGCGTGGGGGCGCACGCGCAGCCGGCGTGTGGCGTGGGCGGTGCTGGCCTCCCTGCTGCTGCACGGGGCCGTGCTCACGGCATGGGATCGGCAGCGCCCGCACGGCGGGCCCGCGCTGCCCGCGCCGCGCCAGGCGATGGAGGTG
>NZ_JAJTBB010000034.1 GCF_021287135.1 Acidovorax sp. | reverse complement strand
CTGCGCTCAGGCGAGAGTCGGTGACGTGAAAGCCGGGCCACAGGTCCAGCCAGCCTGTATTCTTATGCATGCAGCGGTGCTTTGAAGTTTGATGATTGGTCGCACAACCATCTTGCTTGAGATGTCACCGCTGTTTTTTTTTGCCTCTGGGGTGGCTTACCCCGCTAATCCGTGAAGAACCTTTTTTTTGGGGGGGGAAACCAGCGGGTGGCGGGCTGGCTTCGGCCCCACGTCCCCGCACCGGGCGGCAAGGCCCGCCTACCGCCGTGCCCAGCCCTGTCCTACAGCCAAGTACACGCGGGCCGCCTACTGTGATGGTGCGACCCGAACTGCCGGGGGCGAAGACGCCCGCTTCTCCTCCGCGGCAGCCACGGCGCCCATTCACGAGGAGGTCCTATGGGCTACTTGCTTCAGGGGCTGTTCGGAGAACGCTCCCTCACCAAGGTGGCTGGCCTGTTCAACCAGCAGAGCCAGGCTGAAAACACGATGGCGCAGGTGCTGAGCACCGCGGGGTTGCAGGCGGGGCAGGTGCGCCTGCTCGGCCCGCAGCATGCCTACGCGCCGCGGCGCGAAATCTTTTCCCGCTCCATGGAGCCCGAACCCACCGGCATGGCGCGCACCTTCTTTCAGAGCCACATCGTGTTCGGCGCGGCGGGCGGCGTGCTGGGGCTGGGCGTGTTCGCCTGGTTTTTCCGCGCCGCCCATCCGATGATCCTGAGCAGCCCCCTGCTCTCGTTCATTGCGCTGGTCGGCTTTGGCACCACGTTCGGCATGCTGCTGGCAGGATTGCTGTCGCTGCGCCCCGACCATATCCGCATGATCACCCATGTGCGCTCGGCCCTGCGCCACAACCACTGGGCCGTGGTGGCCCACCCCGTGGACCCTACGCAGACAGAGAAGGTCAAGGCGGTGCTGGAACGAGAAGCCAGCGAGGTTCTCACCACGCTGTGACAGGCCATGCCTGGCGCCTAGCGCGCCCTCACAGCAGGGGCAACAGCGCGCGCACGGCCCGCGGGTAAATGATGTGCTCCTGCGTGAGCACGCGGGCCGCGAGGGTGTCGGCGGTATCGCCCGGCAGCACGGGCACCACGGCCTGGTCCAGGATGGGGCCGACGTCCAGCTCCGCCGTCACCTGGTGCACCGTGACGCCTGCGACCTTGCAGCCGGCGTCGATGGCCCGCTGGTGCGTGTTCAGCCCCGTAAAGGCCGGCAGCAGCGAGGGATGGATGTTGACCAGCCGCCCCGCATACCGGGCGACAAAGCCCGGCGTCAGAATGCGCATGAAACCGGCCAGCACCACCAGTGCGGGCTGGTAATGGTCAATCGCATCGGCCAGCGCCGCATCAAACGCCTCGCGGGTGCCAAAGGCCTTGTGGTCCAGCACCTCGGTGGCAATGCCTTGCTGGCGCGCAAAGGCCAAGCCCGCTGCGTCCGCCTTGTTGCTGACGACCGCGGCCACGCAGGCGCCGTAGCGCTGGTGCCAGTTCTCCTGCTGTGCAGCGCGCACGATGGCTGCCATGTTGGAGCCCCCGCCGGAGATCAAAATCACGATGTTCTTGGGGACGTTGTTCTGCATCATTGGGCCCGGATTATCCAGGAGGCCACCCGGCGGGCAGGAGGCTGACGCCGCACCGGTCCCGTAACACGGCCCGGAGCTTGCGCGGCAGAGCACGGGGCACACTGCCGGCATACTCTGTCGCTGCAACGCAGTGCCCCTCCAGCCCGACAGCTTTCTCACCATGCCCTTCGATCCTTCCGCCCGCCCCCTGACCCCCAACGAAGCCCGCGTGCTCGCCACCCTCATGGAAAAGGCCCGCACCGTGCCCGACAGCTATCCGCTGTCGCTCAACGCGCTGGTCACCGGCTGCAACCAGAAAAGCAGCCGCGAGCCGGTGATGACCTTGAGCGAAGCCGAGGCGCAGGAGGCGCTGGACGAGCTCAAGCGGCTGACGCTGGCCTTTGAAACCAGCGGCAACCGCACCACCCGCTGGGAGCACAACTTCCAGCGCGGGGTGGGTGTGCCCGATCAGTCGGCCGTGCTGCTGGGCTTGCTGATGCTGCGCGGCCCGCAGACGGCGGGCGAGCTGCGCATCAACGCCGAGCGCTGGTACCGCTTTGCCGACATCTCGTCGGTGGAAGCCTTCCTGGACGAACTGCAGGAGCGCAGCCCGGAAAAGGGCGGCCCCCTGGTGGTGCAACTGCCCCGCGCGCCGGGCGCGCGCGAGCAGCGCTGGGCCCACCTGCTGTGCGGGCTGGTGGATGTGAGCACGCCCCCCACCACAACGCTCGCGGCGAGCCCTGCGCCGCAGGCTTTGCAAGCGCGCGTCGAGGTGCTGGAAGCCCAGGTTGCCGCGCTGCAGGCCACGGTGCAGCGGCTGTGCTCCGAACTGGGGATTGCCCCGGACGCCGCTGCGATGTCGCCACCCGGACAGGACTAAAACGAACGACCGTGCTACAACTGCGGGATCATTTGGAGACATACCGATGGATCTCGCATTCACCCCTGAAGAACAGGCCTTCCGCGAAGAGATTCGCGCGTGGGTTCACGCCAACCTGCCCAAGGACATTTCGCACAAGGTGCACAACGCCCTGCGCCTGACGCGGGCCGACATGCAAGGCTGGGCCAAGATCCTGGGCAAAAAGGGCTGGCTGGGCTTTGGCTGGCCCAAGGAATTCGGCGGGCCGGGCTGGACGGCCGTGCAAAAGCATCTGTTTGAAGAGGAATGTGCGCTGGCAGGTGCACCGCGCATCGTGCCCTTCGGCCCTGTGATGGTGGCCCCCGTGATCATGGCGTTCGGCAATGCCGAGCAGCAAAAGCGCTTTCTGCCCGGCATCGCCAGCGGCGAGGTGTGGTGGAGCCAGGGCTACAGCGAACCCGGCTCGGGCTCGGACCTGGCCAGCGTCAAGACCCGCGCCGAGCGCGTGGGCGACAAGTACATCGTCAACGGCCAGAAGACCTGGACCACGCTGGGCCAGTACGGCGACTGGATGTTCAACCTGGTGCGCACCAGCACCGAGGGCAAGCCCCAGACTGGCATCTCGTTCCTGCTGCTGGACATGAAGTCCAAGGGCGTCACCGTGCGCCCCATCAAGCTGCTGGACGGCGAGTGCGAAGTCAACGAAGTGTTCTTTGACAACGTGGAAGTGCCCGCCGAGAACCTGATTGGCGAGGAGAACAAGGGCTGGACCTACGCCAAGCACCTGCTGAGCCATGAGCGCACCAACATTGCCGACGTGAACCGCAGCAAGCGCGAGCTGGAACGCTTGAAGCGCATCGCGAAGGCCGAAGGCGTGTGGGATGACCTGCGCTTCCGCGACCAGATCGCCTTGCTGGAAGTGGACATCGTGGCGCTGGAGATGCTGGTGCTGCGCGTGCTGTCGGCCGAGAAGAGCGGCAAGAACTCGCTGGACATCGCCGGCCTGCTCAAGATCAAGGGCAGCGAGATCCAGCAGCGCTATGCCGAGCTGATGATGCTGGCCGCAGGCCCCTTCAGCCTGCCCTTCATCGAGGAAGCCATGGAAGCCGGCTGGCAGGGCAATTTCCCGGGCGGCGTCACCGCCAACGCGCCCCTGGCATCCACCTACTTCAACCTGCGCAAGACCACCATCTACGGTGGCTCCAACGAAGTGCAGCGCAACATCGTGGCGCAGACTGTTCTCGGCTGACGCCGCCAACAGTCCGCGCCTTGCGCGACAGGACTGCTCCCCCGTGCCCCCTCCGGGAGGGGGCTCCAGCTAGAGCTTCGCTGGTTGTTGAAGGCGCCACAGCGCCACAAGCCAGCACAAGGAGAGACACATGGATTTCGATTTTTCTGACGACCAGGAACAACTGCGCGACGCCGTGCGCAAGTGGGTGGACAAGGGCTACAGCTTCGAGCGCCGCCGTGCGGCCGTGGCCGCAGGCGGCTTTGACCGCGCGGCCTGGGGCGAGCTGGCCGAGCTGGGCCTCACCGCCCTTACGGTGCCCGAGGCGCACGACGGCATGGGCCAGGGCGCGGTCGACGCCATGGTGGTGATGGAAGAGCTGGGCCGCGGCATCGTGCTGGAGCCCCTGGCCCAGGCCTTCATGGCCAGCAGCGTGCTTTCGCAGTTTGGCGCGCAGGACGTACAGGCCGCCTGGCTGCCCAAGATCGCCAGCGGCGAGGCGCTGGTGGTGTTGGCCCAGCAGGAACGCAAGGCCCGGTACCGCCTGGACGTTTGCGAGGCAAAAGCGGCTCCAGCCCAATCTGGATATGCGCTAACAGCTATCAAAAGCATAGTACCAGCCGGTGACAAGGCCGATGCCTTCATCGTGCCCGCGCAACTCGACGGCAAGATCGCGCTCTTCCTGGTCGAACGCACGGCCAACGGCGTGACCACGCAGGGCTACGTCACGCAAGACGGCAGCCGCGCCGCCGAAGTGCAACTGTCCAACGCGCCCGCCACGCTCATCACCGCCGACGGCCAGGCCGCGCTGGAGCTGGCCGTGGATGTGGGCATCGCCGCCCTGTGCGCCGAAGCCGTGGGCGTGATGGACAAGACCGCGGCCGTCACGTTCGACTACCTGAACCAGCGCAAGCAGTTCGGCGTGCCGATCGCCAGCTTCCAGGCTCTGCGCCACCGCGCCGCCGACATGAAGATGCAGCTGGAACTGGCGCGTTCCATGAGCTACTACGCCACCCTGAAGCTGGGCGCCCCGGCCGACGAACGCCGCCGCGCCATCGCGCGCGCCAAGGTGCAGCTGGGCCAGTCCATGCGCTTTGTGGGCCAGCAGGCCGTGCAGATGCACGGCGGCATCGGCGTGACGGACGAGTACATCGTGAGCCACTATTTCAAGAAGCTCACGCAGCTGGAGATGACGTACGGCGATACGCTGCACCACCTGGGCGAGGTGTCGGCCCGCATGCAGGAGACGGCGGGCGTGTTTGCCTGACCGGCGCGCCGGATGAACGCGTGGCTGGCAACTGACGCAGGCGCGTAACACCCTTCAACGATGCTCGTGGATCCCCGGTCCACGGGCATTTTTTGTTTCCGGAGCTTTTGCGATGAACACGTTTTCCCCACTGTTCCCCCGCCGATCCCTGCTGTGGGGTGCGGTGGCCGCCACCGCACTCGCCCTGGCGGGCTGCGCGACCCAGGCGCCCAGCCTGGCCGAGGCACCACCCATCGTCTTCGTGCACGGCAACGGGGACACCGCCGCGCTGTGGCAGACCACCGTGTGGCGTTTTGAATCCAACGGATGGCCGCGCGAACGCCTGTACGCCATTGACGTGCCCTATCCCCTTGCACGCGACGAGGACGCCAAGCCCCAGCCGGGCCGCACCTCGGCCGCGGAGCATATGGCCTACCTGAAGGCCGAGGTGGACAAGGTGCTCCGCGCCACGGGCGCGCGCCAGGTGGTCCTGGTGGGCAACTCACGGGGCGGCAACGCCATCCGCAACTACGTCTACAACGGCGGCGGCGACCAGACCGTGAGCCATGCCATCCTGGGCGGCACGCCCAACCACGGCGTGTGGGCCATTCCCGGCTTCCGCGAAGGCAACGAATTCTCCGGGACCGGCCCGTTCCTGCGGGGCCTGAACGCGCCCAAGAATGCTGCGGGCGATGAAGTGAGCGGCCCCGTGCGCTGGATGACCATCCGCTCGGACCACAACGACAAGTTCGCCCAGCCCGATGGCGTGTGGATCGGCGCCAAGGGCACGGCCACCCACGTCTCGGCCGCCGGCCCCGAGCTCAAGGGGGCGACCAACGTGGTGATCCCGCGCATCGACCACCGCGAGACGGCCTACTCCGCCGCCGCCTTCGAGGCGACCTACCGCTTCCTCACCGGCAAGCCGCCCGCCCGCACCGACATCGCCCCGGAAAAGACGGTGGTGCTCAACGGCAAGATCACCGGCCTCGGCGTGGACCCGGCCGACCCCAGGAGCGGCAATTTCAGCAACAACCTGCCGCTGCCGGGTGCCCAGCTGGAGGTCTATGCCACCGATGCGGCCACCGGCGCCCGCGTGGGCGGGGCCCTGCTGCGCAAGACCGTGGGCGCGGAGGGTCTGTGGGGTCCGCTGGCCACGCAGGCGGGGGTCCCGCTGGAATTCGTGCTCTCCGCCCCCGGCTATGCCACCACCCACATCTACCGCAGCGGCTTCCCGCGCAGCAGCGACCTCATCCACCTGCGGCCCGAGCGCATCGCGGAGGCCGACAAGGACGCGAGCTCCCTCGTCACGCTGGTCCGCCCGCGCGGCTACCTGGACCCGGCACGCGACAAGATGCTGCTGGACGGCGCCCCGCCCCCCGGGGTGCCGGCAGGCGCCGGGGTCGCGTCCGCCAAGGTGAAGCCCTCGGGCGGCCAGCGGCCCATTGCTGCCGAGTTCAACGGCGAACGGGTGGTGGGGCAGACATGGCCGGCGGCCCAGGGGCGGGTGGTCGTGCTGGAGATCACCCAGTAGGCCGGCTCCACGGCTCAGTGCCGGTGCCCCTCGTGGCCCCGGTGCTCGGCGCGCTGCAGGTCGTCCACCACGTTCACGGTGACGCCATTGGGCAGGACCATGTCGCCCGGCCGCTGCCCGGCATGGCAGGCGCCCAGCCACCGGCCTTCGAACGCCATGGGGCCGGTGTCGCGCTGGGGCGTGCGGGAGTATTGAACGTCGAAGGTGCCGCGGTACGCGGACTGCAGGTCTCCCGACAACGTCACGCGCGCATTCACGCGGTTGTCGTGCACGTAGCACACGGTGCGGACATCGTAGGTGCGCTCCCGGCCCGCGCCGCGGCGGGAGGCCACACGCGGGGCACTGCAGTCTTCCTGCCCCGGCACGATGGCCAGCAGCATGGCCGGCTCGGCCTCTTGGCTGGTGCACTGCAAGACGGTGGCTGGCGCGCGTGATGCCTGGGGTCCCTGCCGCGGCCCGGCCAGGTCGTCCTGGCGCACCTTCACTTCCCACAGCCCGCTCTTGCGGGCCGGCAGAGCGGATGTCTTGGGTTTGGGCATGTGCAGGTCCGCAGCGGAATGCGCATGGGAGGCGGTGTGGCCGTCCTGGGCGGCAGCCCAAGCTCCGCCCCAGGCCAGACCGACTAAAAGTACGAAAACGCTCTGGGCAAACTGCATGGTGTCCTCTGCAACGGGATGGTCATCCCAAAGAAAAAAGACCAGCGGCGCACACGGCGCCGCTGGTCTGGTTCATGGCCGCCTTATCCTCGGCGGTAGCGCGGCGCGCGTGCTGCGGCCAGCCCGATCAGCAGCGCCAGGGCGATCAAGCCCCATTCGCTCAGCGTGGGGATGGACGCTGCCGGGGCCGCCGCGAAGGCAAAGGCCACCTGGCACGCCGCCGCGGCGTTGGTGATCGTGTAGGTGTACGGCGCCGTCTTGCTCAGCGTACCCGTGCAGGTGGAGCCTGGCAGCACCTGGGGAACCATGCCCGGGACTGCGGGGGTGAAGGTCCAGACACGCGTGTCTCCCACTTCCAGGACGGTCTCGCCGGCTGCGTTCTGCCCCGGGGTGGAAACGGTGCCATTGCCGCCCGGAACCGTCGCGGTCACGGTGACGGCACTGGCGGCCGCGACAAACTTCACGTCCACGTTGCAGTCGGCCTGGGCATTGCCCACCACGAACTGGTTCGCGTCACGCACGCCGCTGCAGGTCCCGCCGAACACCGCGACGCTGCCGAGGGCCGGTGCCGCCGTGACCGGCAGGCTGCTGCCCCGCGCCACCGTGGTGGTTCCGCTCGGGCTGACCGTACCCATGCCGCCCGTCACGGAAGCCGTGATGTTCACGGTCTGATCCGTAAAGGCCACGCTGAATGCGCAGTCCGCGTTCACCGGCGTGACGGTGTACGTGTTGCCCACCAGGCTGCCCGGGCAATTGCCCGTCACCAACGGGTAGAACCCCGGTGCCGGCGTGAGGGTGTAGGCGCGGGAGCCGCCGCGCGCCAGGTTCACGGTGCCAGAGGTGTCGATGCTGCCGTTGCCGCCCGCCACGGAGGACGTGACCGTCACGGCGTCATTGGTGAAGGACACCACAACCGTGCAGTCCGCCGTGGCATTCACCACCGTGTAGGTGTTGGCCACGACATCCTGGGTGCCACGGCAGGTTCCGCCCACCAGCGGCGCATAGCCCGCGCTCGGAGTGAGTGCGTAAACGGTGCTGTTGGCGCCGGGAGCCAGCGGTCCGGTGGAGCCCAGGGGCGTGACGGTCCCGTTGCCACCGACCACGGACGACGTCAGCGTCACACCGGTCACAAAGGCCGCGGTGAAACCGCAGTCGGCCGTCACGGGGGTGACCGTGTACGTTGCGGGGGTGGTACTGGTGTCCAGCGAACCGGTACAGGCCACGCCGGACGGCGGCGGCGCGATGGTCGGGAAGTAGCCAGCATCAGGCGTCAGCTGGTAGACCAGCGTGCCGTTCTCCTCCGTCTGGGCAGGTGCGGCCGAAGGACCGATGGAACCGCCGCCGGTCACTGAGGGCGTGACGAAATACGCCTTGACGAACTCGGCCGTGGCGGTCACGTCGCTGCCGCCCACGGTGATGACACACACGTTGCCGCTGAGACTGGTGCAGCCCGTCCAGCCCTTGAACACCGAGCCAGCCATGGCCACGGGGGTCAGTCGCACTTCGTCGTTTTCCGCAACGGATTGCGTGGTGCCCGCGGGGGTGCAGGGCGTTCCCACGTTACCGCAGGCCAGCCCGCTGGGAACAGCCAGGACATAGCCCGCGCCGCTGCCGACAGCATTCGCCGTCACATTGCGCAAGGTGCCCACGGATGTGTTGACGCCGGCCGTATTGTTGGCCGTGTAGGTGTCCTGCGTGCCCGCGGCAGGCGCCACCGTGACCACCGTGTTCGCAGGTGTGCCCGCACCGGTGAGCCCGTCGCCCGTGTAGGTGTACACCAGGGTCTGCCCCGCAGGCAGGTTCGCCGTGTTGGTGGACACCGGCCCTGGGCCGCTGGCAACCGCGCCGCAGCTCGCCGTGCTGCCCGACGGGACCGCACAGGTCCAGGACCCGCCGGTGATGCCCGACAGGGCCTGGCTGACGGAAACGCCGGCTGCATCCGCGGCGCTGTGGTTGGTGACCGTCATCGTGTAGACGGGAATGTCGCCTGCGGAATAGGACGAGAAACCGCCATTGCTCACCACCACGCCGAGGTCGGTGGTGGGGGTGGCAGACGCCACGATGTTGGTCTTGACCAGGGGGCCGATGAAGGGGCTGGCCGTATCGGAGCGGATGTCGTAGTCGCCGTTGTTCACGACGGCATTGGGGCCGGAAGTGGCCGCACCTGCCGGCACCTCGAAGCTCACATTGAAGCTGCCGCTTTGCCCGTCACTCAGCATGCCGCCAGTGCCCACCTCGCATTCGAGGTAGTCCGACCGGGGCGCCGCGCCCGCGTGGGGTCCGGTGCACGAGGCGGGCCAGGAGCCGGGGACGAATGCGGTGAACAGCCCGTCCTCGGTCTTGGGCGCTGCCACGCGCACCTTGGAGCCCAGCGCAATCACGCCGCTGTTGTTGGCGTAGTTGTAGGTGTAGGTGACCTGCTCGCCCGGCTTGGTGGTCGACGCGCCGGTCGAAGTGATGGACAGGCCCGGCATGAAGGCGCCCACGGCGTCCATGTACACCCGCGCCTCGTGCGCGGCCGCGCCGGGTTCGCAGTTGGAGGCATAGATGATGAGCACCACCTGATCGCCCACATCCAGCAGCCCGTTGCCCGGCGCGATGTCGAAGCCCTGCCAGTCGGTGTACTTGTAGCTGCCGACGGACTGCGTCTGCCAGGGCACGCCGGACTGGTTGGCATAGTTGTAGGTGTGGAACATCACCCGGTTCTTGGTGAGGTTGCGCACCTCGACATAGAAGTAGGGTTGCTCCGTGGGACCGTGGCCGCCGTCCACCAGCACCGGGGCCATGCCGAAGCGGATGTGCACCTTGTTGTCCACCGGGTCCACATCCGCCACCGTCATGGTGGCGACCTGCTCGATGGACGAAGCCCGCTGGGAGCCGACATCGTTGAGCTTGAAGGCGTTGTTGCCCCAACGCGGGGCCGTGAGCGTGCCGGGGTTCGTGGACGGCACGTCGAAGACCGGGACCGAAACCACGGCGCTGGCCCCATTGCCCACGGCAGCCCCCGTCAGGCCCAGCTGGCCCAGGGTGATGCCGGTGGAGGCATTGGGGACCGGCGGCGAGGCCGGCAACACATCACTGCGGGTATAGGTCCTGTGCGTCCAGCCGGACGGTGGCATGGTGGTGCCATCCTCAAACCCGCCATTGACAAAGCCGGCCTGCGCCCCAGGCGCCGCTGCGCAGGCCAAAGCCAGCACCCATGCACTGCGCCGTCCCGGGGTGCTGCTGCGTGCCAGCACCCCACGGATTCCGGCCTTCGCGGCGCGCCACAAACTCATTTTTTCATTCACGAGATCACGCTCCTCTAGCAACCAAAAAAACTGCTTCCCACGCCCGTTGCCGACGGCCCAGCCGGCCGGAACAGACGCCCTCTTGTGCGCCAAGGCCCGGCCCCGACGGGCCGAACAGGCGCGCTGAACCCCCTGCAAGGCCGCAGGCGGTCACTTGCGCGGACCGGTCAAGAAAAATCAGGGAACAAAAACAAGGCCCTTGCCGAACACGGCCCGCACGGGGAGGGCCATGTCGGTCGCCGTCAAGGTCTTGCGCCGCAATCGGCTGAGCTGCGACTCAATACGGTGGAAGCCGTCTTCTGCGTCCTCCGCACCCACGGCCTCGGTAAGGCTTTGCTTGGAAACCAGCGTGCCGGGCTCGGCCATCAGGCAGCCCAGCAGTTCCAGCTCGCGGCTGGTCAGATCCACGGCCTGCTGGTTGGGGGCCACCAGCCGGGCCAGGGCCCGGTCGAGGCGCCACGGCGCCAGCGACTCGCTGACCGCGGTGGCGGCCCGAGGCCCCCGGTTGCGCAGCTGCGAGCGAATGCCCGCCACGAGTTCCTGCATATCGACGGGCTTGACGAAGTACTGCAACGCACCCGCCTCCAGGCCGGCAATCCGGCTGTCCAGGTCGGCGCGGGCCGTCATGAGCACGGTGGGTACGGCCTGGCTCGCAAGGCGGCTCACCAGACTCAGGCCGTCCTCCCTGGGCAGCCCGATGTCCACCACCACCAGATCTGCGCGATCCCGAAGCAAGCGGACATAAAAGTCTTCGGCAGACTCCGCACCCCACGCCACGAAACCCGAGCGCTCAAGGTAGCTGCACACATTGGTGCGGATGTCTTCGTCGTCTTCGACCACGGCGACGATGGATTCTTGAGGCATGGATGGCAGCAGTTGTTACAACGTAAACAATTGGATACTGAATAACAACTATTCTCTCTGGGTAAACCGCCCACCAGCCATGCACAAATACTCACAATTGCTCACGTTACACAGGCCGCGCCTCAAAGCTTGCGGCGTGGGCCCATGGCTTGCGCTGTGCCTGGCGGTCCTCGTTTTCGTCGCAGCCCCACGGCATGCCGGCGCGGCGCCGGCAACCGAGGCACAGGTACTGGGCTGGGACCTCCCGCTGCAACGGCTGGACGACCCCGCCGGACGGCTAACCCCCCAGGAGGTTTTGGCCGACACGGCCACGGCTGCGGCGCCTGCGGCCGGGGCATGGCAGCCGCTGCACCAGCCGCTGAACGCGGGCTACCTGCGGCAGGTGGTCTGGCTCAAATTCGTGGTGCCTCCCGCTGCAACGCCCGGGGACCCCGCCTGGCTGCTGGCACTGCCCACCTACCTCGATTCCGTGCGGGTGTACCAGCGCGACGCTGCGACTGGCGCATGGACAGGGCAACACAGCGGCGACTATGTGCCGGCCCGGGACAAGGCGCCCGTGCGGCAGCATCTGTTCCGGCTGATCCCGGGCGAAGTCGCGCTGGTACGGTTGCACACCAGCAGCGCTGTGCAGTTCCGTGGCACCGTCTTTGCCAGCACCGAGGCGCTGGGCGCCGCCCTGGCGGCCGAGGAAGGGGTCCTGGGGCTGTACTTCGGGGCCATGGTGGCGCTGCTCCTGGGCATCTGGGCGGCCACGGCCGTTTTCCGCACGCGCAGCCTGTTCTCGCTGGCCGCCCTGGTCACGGCCAGCGTCCTGCATGTGCTGAACGTCCGGGGTTATCTCAACCTCGTCGTTCCCGCAGCCTGGACCGCCTGGGCGAGTCACGCGGTGGGGATTGGGGCCTTCGGGATCGCCGCCGTCCTGGCGTGGCAAATCCGCGAGCAGCTGACCCGCGGCACCCCCTACCGCGCGGCCCACCGCGTGCTCACGGGGCTGGCGGTACTGAACCTTCTCGGCACGGTGAGCGCCCCGCTGGGCTTCTACCCCGATGTGGCCTGGCTCAACCTGCTATCGCTCGTCGTGGGCGACGTGATCGCCGTGGCGCTGTGCCTCAAGGCGATTCACCTGCGCGAACGCGCCGTCCCGCATGCCTTGTTGCTCTGCGCCTACGGCAGCCACCTGCTGGGCGGCGTGCCGACCTCGGCCGTGATGACCGGCCTGGTTCAGCTGCGCGTGGATGTGAGCAGCCTGTGGCAGTTCCAGGCCCTGGTGTTCACCGCCCTGATCGCCAGCGCCATTTTTATCGGCATGGTGCAAAGGTACCGCCAGGCGCAGCAGTCCAAGGACCGGGCCATCGCCCTGCTGGCCGAATCAGAGCACGTGCTGGAGGACCGGATCGAACAGCGCACCCAGGAGCTTTTTGAGGCGCAGCAATCTCTCAAGATGGCGCTGGAGAGCGAAAGGGAGCTGCGCGAGGAGCAGCGGCAGTTCTTTCACATGATCAGCCACGAGTTCCGCACCCCGCTGGCGGTGCTGGACAGCGCGGCAGCCCAGCAGCAGGCCTTCCCGACGCCGGACCTGCAGGCCCAGATCGACCGCGCCCACCAGATCCGCCGCGCATGCCGCCGGCTGACCTCGCTGGTCGACAGTTGCCTGATCAGCGAGCGGCTCGATTCCGTCGGGTTCACCCTGCAGGCTGCGCCCGTCAACGTGGCGGCCTTGCTGGAGCACGCCGCGCAGCTGGTGCATTGGTCGCCCCGCCACCGGCTGCACCTGTTCACCGAATCCGCCCCCGTGGAGTGGGTGTGCGATCAGGCGCTCGTGCGCATCGCACTGTCCAATCTGGTGGACAACGCCGTGAAGTACGCCCGCGAGGGCGAGATCTTCATCGCCGCCAAAAAGAACGACGCCCACATGCTGGAGATCTCGGTGGCCGACGAGGGCTCGGGCATGTCGCTGGAAGTGATGGGCCGGATCTTCGCCCAGTTTGAGCGCGGGGACCGCACGGACCAGACCCGGGGCTTCGGCCTCGGGCTCTGGGTGGCCCGACGGGTAGCCCGGCTGCACGGTGGCGATATCACGGTGGAATCGCAACTGGACCAGGGGGCTTGCTTCACCCTCACCCTGGCGCCGCAGCGCATGCTGCGCGCAGATTCGTAGCACCGGGTGGCGCGCCGGGGCAGCACCCCGGGGAAGGACCGGTCCCGGCGCCAGTTGCTATGCCAGCAAGCGCGACGACTTGGGCACGTGGGCCATCAGGAACTCCATCTGGTCGGCCAGGATGCGCCGGTTTCGCAGGATGAAGTCCTCCCACAAGCTGGGCACATAGGGCGCGTACAGCAGGGGCATACGGGCCTGCTCGGGCGTTCGCGGCCCCTTGCGGTGGTTGCAGGGGCGGCAGGCCGTCACCACGTTCATCCAGTGGTCCTGGCCGTGGCGCGCGAAGGGCACGATGTGCTCGCGGGTGAGGTCTTCCTCATGGAAATGCCCGCCGCAGTAAGCGCAGACGTTGCGGTCGCGGGCAAACAGCTTGCTGTTGGTGAGGCTGGGCTTCAGGTCGAAGGGGTTGATGCCGGGAACCCCCTTGGTGCCGATGATGCTGTTCACGGCAATCACCGACTGCTCGCCCGAAACCGCGTTGTGCCCACCGCGGAAGCGGGCAATCTGTGCGCCAGATTCCCAGCGCACCTCCCCGGCGGCGTAATGAATCACCGCCTGCTCCAGCGAAATCCACGACTGGGGCAGCCCCTGGGCTGACAGCTTCAAGACCTTCAAAGCACCCTCCTGCAAGACGAGCTAACAAGGATTCGCAACGCAAATGTCTCGCGGGCGCCCCTGCGCAGGAGCAGCCCGTGGGCCACAATATACTCCCAATTCATGACAGATTGGCGTCCTGCGCTTATTGGGCGTGCGCCAGCTGCTATCAAAAAGATACCAAACCGATGAAGATCTTCCGCGGCTTCCACCACCCCGGCATCGCCAGCGCCTGCGCGCTCACCATCGGCAACTTCGATGGCGTGCACCGGGGGCACCAGGCGATGCTGGCCTTGTTGAACAACGAGGCCACGCACCGCGGCGTGGAAAGCTGCGTACTCACCTTCGAGCCCCACCCGCGCGACTACTTTGCCGGCGCACTGCACAAGCCCGAACTGGCGCCGGCCCGCATCGGCACGCTGCGCGACAAGCTCACCGAGCTGGACCGCTGCGGTGTGCGGCAGACGGTGGTGCTGCCGTTCGACGCACGGCTGGCGGCTCAGGCGCCCGAGGCGTTCATTGACGAAGTGCTGGTGCGCGGCCTGGGCGCCCGCTACGTGCTGGTAGGCGACGACTTCCGCTTCGGTCGCCAACGGGCGGGCGACTACGCCATGCTGGACGCGGCCGGCCAGAGCCAGGGGTTTGATGTGGCCCGCATGAACTCGTACGAGGTGCATGGCCTGCGCGTGTCCAGCTCGGCCGTGCGCCAAGCCCTGGCGGCGGGCGACATGGAGGCCGCCGCCCGCCTGCTGGGGCGGCCCTACACCATCAGCGGCCACGTGGTGCATGGGCGCAAGCTCGGGCGTGAGCTGGGCGCCACCCAGGCGGGCGCGGGCGACGGTTTCCGCACGCTGAACCTGCGCTTTTCGCACTGGAAGCCCGCCGCCAACGGCATTTTTGCCGTGCTGGTCCACGGCCTGGCCGAACAGCCTTTGCAGGGCGTGGCCAACCTGGGCGTGCGCCCGTCGCTCGACCCGACCGATGTGAACGGCGGGCGCGTGCTGCTGGAAACCCATTGCCTGGATTGGCCCGCTCACCTGGGCGCCGAGGGGGCGTACGGTAAAATCATCCGGGTGGAACTGCTGCACAAACTGCACGACGAGCTTCGGTACGACAGTCTCGACGCCCTCACCACGGGCATCGCCCGGGACTGCGCCGAGGCGCGCGCGTACTTTGCGTCAACCCACACCGAGACCCGTCGCCAGACCACGCGCGACCGAATTTGACGGCGTGCCGGCCGCCCCGCCGGCTGCGCGCACCCTCACCGCCGTCCTCCCGCTTTTCGCCGTTCCGGCCTGCCCGGCGCGGCCTGCCACCAAGGTCTTGCCCTCATGTCCGACACCTCCAGCCCCAGCCCTTCCGGTACCGACTACCGCGCCACCCTGAACCTGCCCGACACCCCCTTCCCCATGCGCGGCGACCTGCCCAAGCGCGAGCCGGGCTGGGTGAAGGAATGGGAGGACAAGGGCCTGTACAAGCGCCTGCGCGATGCCCGCTGCGGCGCGCCCAAGTTCATCCTGCACGACGGCCCGCCCTATGCCAACGGCCAGATCCACATGGGCCACGCGGTGAACAAGATCCTGAAGGACATGATCACCAAGGCGCGCCAGCTGGAGGGCTTTGACGCGCTGTACGTGCCCGGCTGGGACTGCCACGGCCTGCCCATCGAGAACGCCATCGAGAAGAAGCACGGCCGCAACCTGAGCCGCGACGACATGCAGGCCAAGAGCCGCGCGTTTGCCACCGAGCAGATAGCACTGCAAATGCAAGGTTTCAAGCGCATGGGGATTCTTGGCGAGTGGGACCATCCGTACAAGACCATGGACTACGCCAACGAGGCGGGCGAAATCCGCGCGTTCAAGCGCGTGATGGAGCGCGGCTTCGTGTACCGCGGCCTGAAGCCGGTGTACTGGTGCTTTGACTGCGGCAGTTCGCTGGCCGAGTTCGAGATCGAGTACCAGGACAAGAAGAGCACCACGCTCGATGTCGCCTTCAAGGCGCACGAGCCCGCCAAGCTGGCCGCCGCCTTCGGCACACCGGCCCTGGCCAAGGACGCCTTCATCGTCATCTGGACCACCACGGCCTGGACCATCCCTGCCAACCAGGCCCTGAACCTGAACCCCGCGCTGATGTACGCGCTGGTGGACACGCCCAAGGGCTACCTGGTGCTGGCCGAAGCCCTGGTGGAGCAGTGCCTGGAGCGCTACGGCCTCACCGGCACGGTGGTCGCCACCACGGCCGGCGAAAAGCTGGGCGGCCTCGAATTCGAGCACCCGCTGTACGACGTAGCGGGTGAAGACGGCAGCTACGGCTACCGCCGCCTGTCACCGGTGTACCTGGCCGACTACGCCACGGCCGACGACGGCACGGGTATCGTGCACTCCTCGCCCGCCTATGGCCTGGAAGACTTCAACTCCTGCCGCGCCCATGGCCTCGCTCTTGAGGACATCCTGAACCCCGTGCAGGGCAACGGCACCTATGCGGCGGACTTCCCGCTGTTTGGCGGCCAGCACATCTGGAAGGCGGTGCCCGTCATCATCGAAGCGCTGCGCAATGCCGGCCGCCTGATGACCACC
>NZ_JAJTBB010000010.1 GCF_021287135.1 Acidovorax sp. | reverse complement strand
TGCCATCGAGCTGCCGGCCGACAAGGAAATGGTGATGCCTGGCGACAACGTGTCCATCACGGTGAAGCTGATCAACCCCATCGCCATGGAAGAAGGCCTGCGCTTCGCTATCCGCGAAGGCGGCCGTACCGTGGGCGCTGGTGTCGTGGCCAAGATCATTGCTTAATTCTTAAGCAGAAAAGGAACTCGCCATGTCCAAGCAAAAAATCCGCATCCGCCTGAAGGCGTTTGACTACAAGCTGATCGACCAGTCCGCTGCCGAGATCGTCGACACCGCCAAGCGCACCGGCGCCATCGTCAAGGGCCCCGTGCCCCTGCCCACGCGCATGAAGCGTTTCGACATCCTGCGTTCGCCGCACGTCAACAAGACCAGCCGCGACCAGTTCGAAATCCGCACGCACCAGCGCCTGATGGACATCGTGGACCCCACCGACAAGACGGTGGACGCCCTGATGAAGCTCGACCTGCCCGCCGGCGTCGACGTGGAAATCAAGCTGCAGTAATCCTGCGGCAACCCCCTGAAGACCGGCTCGCCAGGGCCGCCTTCAGGGTCCATAACGCGGACTTGCTTGAAAAAGCAGTCCGCGTTATACTTTAGGGCTTCGCCTTCTTTGCGCCTGTCTGCAGGCACACCGGAGGGTGGAGTTTTATATCAACCTTCTCTCACGCGCTGGCGCGCAAACGCTGAGGCCAATTGAAGTCGCAGCGGTGGGAGTTTTGGAGAAAACCAATGAGTCTGAGCAACTCCCTCGGGTTGCTGGGTCGCAAGGTGGGCATGATGCGTCTGTTCACCGATGACGGGGACGCAGTGCCCGTCACGGTGGTGGATGTGTCCAACAACCGCGTTACCCAGGTCAAAACCCAAGAGAACGATGGCTACGTGGCCCTGCAGGTCACGTTCGGTTCGCGCAAGGCATCGCGCGTGACCAAGCCCGAAGCCGGCCACCTTGCCAAGGCAGGTGTGGAAGCCGGTGAAATCATCCAGGAATTCCGCGTCACTGCTGAAACCGCCGGCAAGTACGCCGCTGGTAGCGCCGTGCCCGTGGCAGATGTGTTCGCCGTGGGCCAGAAGGTCGACGTGCAAGGTACCTCGATCGGTAAAGGCTACGCCGGCACGATCAAGCGCCACAACATGTCCTCGCAGCGCGCATCGCACGGTAACAGCCGTTCGCACAATGTCCCCGGCTCGATCGGTATGGCACAAGACCCCGGTCGCGTGTTCCCCGGCAAGCGCATGACGGGCCACCTGGGCGACGTTACCAAGACCACGCAAAACCTCGACGTGATCCGCGTCGACGAAGTGCGTCAACTGCTCTTGATCAAGGGCGCGATTCCGGGCTCCAAGGGTGGGTTCGTGACCGTGCGTCCCGCCGTCAAGGCCAAAGCTTCCAAGGGAGCGAACTAATGCAGCTCGAACTCCTGAATGACCAGGGCCAGGGCGCGTCCAAGCTGGATGTTCCTGAGACCGTGTTCGGTCGTGAATACAACGAAGATCTGGTGCACCAGATCGTGGTGGCCTACCAGGCCAACGCCCGCCAAGGCACTCGCGCCCAGAAGGACCGCGAGCAAGTCCGTCACTCGACCAAGAAGCCTTTCAAGCAAAAGGGTACGGGTAACGCACGTGCCGGTATGACGTCCTCCCCGCTGTGGCGTGGGGGCGGTCGCATCTTCCCGAACCTGCCTGACGAAAACTTCAGCCAGAAGATCAACAAGAAGATGTACCGCGCCGGCATGTCTGCGATCCTGTCGCAGCTGGCCCGCGAAGGCCGTCTGGCCGTGGTGGATTCCCTGAAGGTCGACTCGCCCAAGACCAAGGTGCTCGCCGACAAGTTCAAGGCGATGAACCTGCAATCGGTGATGGTGATTGCCGATGAAGTGGACGAAAACCTGTACCTGGCCTCGCGCAATCTGGTGAACGTGCTCGTCGTCGAGCCCCGTTACGCCGATCCCGTGTCGCTGGTGCGTTACAAGAAAGTGCTCGTCACCAAGGGCGCGATCGACAAACTCAAGGAGATGTTCGCATGAGCACGCTCAAGTTTGACGAAGGCCGTCTGATGCAAGTGCTGGTCGCTCCCATCGTGTCCGAAAAGGCCACCATGGTTGCCGAAAAGTCCAATGCTGTGACGTTCAAGGTGCTGCAGAACGCAACCAAGCCCGAAATCAAGGCCGCCGTGGAATTGATGTTCAAGGTGGAGGTCAAGGGCGTTTCTGTGGTGAACACCAAAGGCAAGACCAAGCGCTTTGGCAAGACCATGGGCCGCCGCGACAACGTGCGCAAGGCCTATGTGACGCTGAAGGAAGGTCAAGAGCTGAACCTGTCCGGGGAGGCTGCTTAATCATGGCCGTTATCAAGATGAAACCGACCTCGCCCGGCCAACGTGCCGTGGTGAAGGTTACCCGTGACCACCTGTACAAGGGCGAAGCCTACGCTGCGCTGCTGGAACCCCAGCACCAGAAGTCCGGCCGCAACAACAACGGTCACATCACCACCCGTCACAAGGGCGGTGGCCACAAGCACCACTACCGTGTGGTGGACTTCAAGCGCAACAAGGACGGCATTCCGGCCAAGGTTGAGCGCATCGAGTACGACCCCAACCGTACGGCCCACATCGCTCTGGTGTGCTATGCCGACGGCGAGCGTCGCTACATCATCGCTCCCCGCAATCTGGAAGTGGGCGCAACCCTGCTGTCGGGTTCGGAAGCCCCGATCCGCGCTGGCAACACGCTGCCGATCCGCAACATCCCCGTGGGTTCGACCATCCACTGCATCGAGCTCAAGCCCGGTGCCGGTGCCCAGATCGCCCGCTCTGCGGGTGCTTCGGCAACGCTGCTGGCCCGTGAAGGCGTGTACGCCCAGGTGCGTATGCGTTCCGGCGAAGTGCGCAAGATCCACATCGAATGCCGCGCCACCATTGGTGAAGTGGCCAACGAAGAACACAGCCTGCGCCAACTGGGCAAGGCCGGTGTGAAGCGCTGGATGGGTATTCGCCCGACCGTTCGCGGTGTGGCCATGAACCCGGTGGATCACCCTCACGGTGGTGGCGAAGGTCGTACCGGTGAAGGTCGTCATGCTGTTGACCCATGGGGCAACCTGACGAAGGGCTACCGTACCCGTAACAACAAGCGCACACAGACGATGATCGTGTCGCGTCGCAAGAAGTAAGGGGTAGCAAATGACTCGTTCTCTCAAAAAGGGTCCGTTTGTTGACCATCACTTGCTGGCCAAGGTCGAGAAGGCCATCGCCACCAAGGACAAGAAGCCAGTCAAGACCTGGTCGCGCCGTTCCATGGTTCTGCCCGAGTTCATCGGTCTGACCATCGCCGTGCACAACGGCAAGCAGCACGTGCCGGTCTACGTTACCGACCAGATGGTGGGCCACAAGCTGGGCGAATTCGCCCTGACGCGCACCTTCAAGGGTCACCCCGCTGACAAAAAAGCGAAGAAGTAAGGAACGACCATGTCTGAAACACGTGCAGTCCTCCGGGGCGTTCGTCTGTCGGTCGACAAGGGCCGTCTGGTCGCCGATCTGATCCGCGGCAAGAAAGTGGACCAGGCCCTGAACATCCTGACGTTCACGCAGAAAAAAGCTGCCGGTATCGTCAAGAAGGTGCTGGAGTCGGCCATTGCCAACGCCGAGCACAACGACGGTGCCGACATTGACGAACTCCGCGTCAAGACCATCTACGTTGAGCAAGGCACCACGCTCAAGCGCTTCACCGCGCGCGCCAAAGGCCGCGGCAACCGCATCAGCAAGCCCACGTGCCATGTGTACGTGACGGTGGGCAACTGAGGCCAATAGGGAAGAATATGGGACAGAAAATCCATCCTACCGGCTTCCGCCTGGCCGTGAGCCGCAACTGGTCCAGCCGCTGGTACGCGAGCAACCGTGACTTCGCCGGCATGCTGGCCGAAGACATCAAGGTGCGCGAGTACCTGAAGGCCAAGCTCAAGAACGCCGCCGTGTCGCGCATCCTGATCGAGCGTCCTGCCAAGAACGCCCGCATCACGATCTTCTCGGCACGTCCTGGTGTCGTGATCGGCAAGAAGGGCGAGGACATCGAGAACCTGAAGAAGGAACTCGCGTCGCGCCTGGGCGTGCCCGTCGCAGTGAACATCGAAGAAGTGCGCAAGCCCGAAATCGATGCCAAGCTGATCGCCGACAGCATCACGCAGCAGCTCGAAAAGCGGATCATGTTCCGCCGTGCCATGAAGCGCGCCATGCAGAACGCCATGCGTCTGGGTGCCCAGGGCATCAAGATCATGTCGTCCGGCCGCCTGAATGGCATCGAAATCGCACGTACCGAGTGGTACCGCGAAGGCCGTGTGCCCCTGCACACCCTGCGCGCCGACATCGACTACGGCACCTCCGAAGCCAAGACCACCTACGGTGTGATCGGCGTGAAGGTGTGGGTCTACAAGGGTGACACGCTGGGCCGCAATGACCTGCCCGCCGTGGAAACCCCCCGCCCGGACGAAGAGCGCCGTCCTCGCGGTCCTCGCCGTGACGGCCGCCCGGGTGGCGACCGTGCCGGTGCAGGCCGTGGCGCCCGCCGTCCCATGGGTGGCAATGCCGCTCCGGCCGATGGCAGCGACAAGCCCGCCGAAGCCGGTGGCGCCGATAACACCGCCGTTAAGCGCGTACGCAAGGTCGCCGCGCCCGCTACAGCAGCGGACGGTAAAGGAGAATAACTATGCTGCAACCTGCTCGCCGCAAATACCGCAAGGAGCAAAAGGGCCGTAACACCGGCGTCGCAACGCGGGGTGCCTCCGTTGCGTTCGGTGACTTCGGCCTGAAGTGCACGGACCGTGGCCGCCTGACGGCCCGTCAGATCGAAGCTGCCCGCCGTGCGATCTCGCGCCACGTCAAGCGTGGTGGCCGTATCTGGATCCGCGTGTTCCCGGACAAGCCAATCTCTACCAAGCCCGCAGAAGTGCGTATGGGTAACGGTAAGGGCAACCCCGAGTACTACGTGGCCGAAATCCAGCCCGGCAAGATCGTGTTCGAAATCGTCGGCGTGCCCGAAGAACTGGCCCGTGAAGCGTTCCGCCTGGCTGCCGCCAAGCTGCCGCTGCGCACCACGTTCGTCAGCCGTCACCTTGGCTCGTAATTCAGGAGAACAAGCAATGAAGACTACTGAACTGCGCCAAAAAGACGTCGCCGGCATCGAAGCCGAAATCAAGGCTCTGCAAAAGGCCCACTTCGGCCTGCGCATGCAAAAGGCTACGCAGCAACTGGGTAACACCAACACGCTGCGCACCACCCGCCGCGATATCGCCCGTGCCAAGACCATTCTTGCTGAAAAGCAAGCCGCCAAGTAAGGAGCCCACATGACGGAACCTAAAAAATCCCTCAAGCGCACCTTGATTGGCAAGGTGGTCAGCGACAAGCGTGCCAAGACCGTGACCGTGCTGGTCGAGCGCCGTGTGAAGCACGAGCTCTACGGCAAGATCGTTGCCAAGTCGAGCAAGTACCACGCCCACGATGAGAACGGCGAGTACAAGCTGGGCGACATGGTCGAGATCACGGAAAGCCGTCCGCTGTCCAAGACCAAGAACTGGGTGGCGACCCGCCTGGTGCAAAAGGCCGGCCTGGTCTGACGCGCCGGCTCTGGCGATCCGGTGCGGCCCCCGCGCCGGCCTGCCGGGCCGCCAAGCCCCTGGGCTGCAAAGCCCATTCAAAACGACCCACAATGTGGGTCGTTTTTGTTTTTGGGGCCGCATTTCGCAGCCGGGGTGCCTAGTTTCTGGAGCGCAAGCCGTGCGGCAGCGGCCCGCGGGCTGCGCACGGAACCCGGGACCTATGCGCCGGAAGGCCGGTTGAACGGTCCCCAAGACAACGTGTAGGCCGGAAACCCACCGCGCAGGCCGGTAGAGCGCCTGCGCTGCGGTTTCTGGCCTGTTCTATTTTTTTCACCACGACCTGAGGAGCCCCTGCCATGATCAAAGTTGGAGATACCCTGCCCGCCACCACCCTGATGGAATATTCGGAAGTGGAGGGCGGAGGCTGCAGCATCGGCCCCAACCCTGTGCCTGTGGAGAAGGCTGCGGCCGGCAAGACGATTGCCCTGTTTGCCCTGCCGGGCGCTTTCACGCCCACCTGCTCGGCCAAGCACGTGCCGGGCTTTCGCGACCAGGCCGAGGCCTTCAAGGCTGCGGGCGTTGACGAGATCTGGTGCCTGAGCGTGAACGATGCCTTTGTGATGGGCGCCTGGGCGCGCGACCAGAAGACCGACGGCAAGGTGCGCATGCTGGCCGACGGCGATGCGGCGTTTGCCAAGGCCACGGGCCTGACCCTGGACCTCAACGGCAAGGGCATGGGCCTGCGCAGCAACCGCTATTCGATGCTCGTCAAGGACGGCAAGGTGGTCACGCTCAACGTCGAGGCCCCCGGCAAGTTCGAAGTGAGCGACGCGGACACGCTGCTGCAACAGGCGCAGAAGGCATAAGCACGTTCTGAGATCGCTGAGACCTTCCCGCAGCCGGTGCCGCCGGCTGGGTCTCTGATTTGCTATAAAAACAAGAGCTGCCTGCGCTTGCCCGGCGGGCGCTGCAGCCCCAAAAGCCTCAAGAAATATCCACCTTGAGGTAGTGCGCCCCCGCAATGGGGTTGTGGTAGTAGGGCGGGATTTCCTCGAACCCGAGGTCCGTGTACAGGGCGCGGGCGGACTCCATGTCGTCCAGCGTGTCCAGCAGCACGCAGGCATAGCCGGCCTGGCGCGCGCGGTCGAGCATGGCCTCGGCCAGCTCGCGGCCCAGGCCGAAGCCGCGGAACGCCTTGCGCACGTACAGGCGCTTCATCTCGCTGGCGTTGGGGTAGTCGGCGCTGTCCAGGGGCCGCAGCGCGCAGCAGCCGGCCACGGCGCCCTCCACCTCGGCCAGCAGCAGGGCACCGCGCGGCGGGCCGTATTCGCCCGGCAGGCCGGCCAGCTCGGCTTCAAAGTTCTGAAAGCACAGGTCGATGCCGAGCGTCTCGGCATATTCGCGGAAGATGTCGCGCACCGCATGCATCTCGTCGGGCGACGAGGGCGAGCGCAGGGTGACAGAGGGCTTGTCCAAAAGAAAGATCCAGAGGGGCGTCGCGGAAGCCGGAGTGTAGCGACTGTGCGGCGCCGTGCGTTTGGGTGCTGCGCCGCCGAAGCCGCCTCGGCGCGCCCTGCGTCAGAACGCTGGCGCACCCAGCGTGGAGACCCACCAGGCCAGCGCCCCGCACAGCAGCCCCACCACCAGCGCCGCCAGCCGCGTGGCGATGTCGTCGCGCGCCGCGGGCGTGCCGGCCGCTGCCGGCTTGTGGCCATGCCACATGGCGGGCACCAGGCGCTGCTTGCGCGCCACGGCGTAGAACACGATGGCCAGCACATGCAGGGCCACCAGGCCCAGGACCAGGAACTGCCCCAGGTCCTTGTGGTACGCGGTGGCGTTGCCCACCACGGCGTTGGAGACAAAGCGGGTCAGGGGGCCGGCAAAGGCGATCTCATCGTCACTGAGCAGGCCGGTGGCCACTTGCGCCAGCAGCACGGCCAGCAGGCCAAAGACCGAGAGCGCGCCCAGCGGACTGTGGCCCACGGCGTCTTCGGGCGTTCCTGCGCCGCGCAGGTAGCGCAGCAACCGGCCGGGCGAGTACAGGAAGGCGCCAAAGCGCGACCAGCGCCCGCCCACCAGGCCCCACACCAGCCGGAACGCCAGGAGCGCCAGCACCACGTAGCCCAGCCGGAAGTGCCAGACCATGGCATTGCCGCCCACCTTGGCGGTGGCCACCAGGCCCACCACACTGGCGGCAAGCGCCCAGTGGAACAGGCGGGTGGGCAGGTCCCAGACGCGGACGAGCTGCTGCGGTTGCGAAGGCGTGGGAGCGGAGGTCATGGCAGACAGGGCATGGGATGAACGGGGAAATCCTGCCGGCGCAGCGCCTTGCAGGTGCCGCGCGGGTGGTGGACACGGTGGGCGCCATTGTGCGGCACGCGGCGCCGGCCCGCCAGCACCGGGGGCGCTCCCGGGCGGGCGAGGGCGGCGCCGCGGTCCGGCGGGTGAAAAGACAAACGGGCATACTTGCGCGCAGCCGGCCGGAGCACTGCCGTTGCCGCCACGCCTGCGTCGCGCACCCGGCTCCGGGCACTCCGGCTGGCCCGGCACCGTCCTGCGCGGTGACCGTTCACCCACGAGAAAGACAGAAGGAAGGATTCACGCCATGAAAGCACTTGCCACGTTCGCCCTCGCGGCCCTGACCCTCGCCGCCGCCGCACCGGCTTCGGCCCAGTTTGCCAAGCCCGAAGACGCCATCAAGTACCGCCAGAGCGCCCTGTTCGTGATGGGCCAGCACTTCGGCCGCATTGGCGCCATGGCCAACGGCCGCGTGCCGTTCGACGCCAAGGCAGCGCAAGAGAACGCAGACATCGTGGCTGCCATGGCCAAGCTGCCTTGGGCCGGCTTCGGCGCAGGCACCGACAAGGGCGCGCCCACGAAGGCCCTGCCGGCCATCTGGACGGAGCAGGCCAAGTTCAAGGAACACGCGGACAAGCTGGAGGCCGAGTCGGTCAAGCTGGCGGCCGCCGCCAAGACCGGCAGCCTGGACAACCTGAAGACCGCCTTCGGCGCCGCGGCAAGCTCCTGCAAGGCCTGCCACGACGACTACCGCGGCAAATGAGCGCCCTGGCAGGGCTGGAGCGCCATCAGCGCGGCACTGCCGATCGGGACCGCGCCGGCAGCTCGGCGGTAATGCAAATTGAATAGCTGCCAGCGCTTACCCCACCTAAGGATCCTCTGCACGAATCGTCGCGCCGTGTGCATCTGCGGACTCGGGCGGTCTGCGGCGTTGCAAAGCCTCGCAATAGCTGCGGCTATTGCTGTGTTTTGCGCCTTGCAGCCCCTCCCGATCCGCAGCGCACACTTACCGCTCGATTCGTGCAGAGCATCCTTAAGCAAAAGGCCGATTTCGTGAGAAATCGGCCTTTTGCGTGTTGGAGGGGATGCGGTGGCTCAGGTCTCGGCCAGCAGCTTTTCGATGAGCTGGTGCAGCTCGGGGAAGTCGGGCGCGCCCACGTAGCTCTTCACGATCTCGCCGCGCTTGTTCACGATGAAGGTCGAGGGCGTGAGGCGCACGTCGCCCCAGGCCTTGGCGACATTGCCGGTGTTGTCGATCGCCACCTGGAAGGGCAACTGCCGCGTCTGGGCAAAGTTGACGACGTAGCTGGGCGGGTCGTAGCTCATGGCCACGGCCAGGGTGTCAAAGCCCTGGCCCTGGTACTTCTTGTACGTGGCGACGATTTCCGGCATCTCCGCCACGCAGGTGGTGCAGCTCGTGGCCCAGAAGTTCACCAGGGTCACCTTGCCTCGCAGGTCGGCGGTGGTCTTGCTGGAACCGTCCAGCAGCACGAAGGTGGATTCAGGCGCTGTGGAGCGGCCCGTGCCCAGGTAGACGTAGGCGCCCACGGCGGCAAACGCCGCCACTGCCACACCCGCTGCCCAATGTTTGATTGCCATGATGACTGATCCGAGAAAGGTCCTGAAACCGGAGCTTGCACCCCACCGGGCATTGTGCCGGAGCGGCGGGCTTGCGTCTTGACCTGGGGCAAGCCCGCCCAGGCTGCAGCAGGGTGGACTCGCCTGCGGCACAAAAGTTCGCCTAGACAAGGAGCGAAGGCGGAATGAAGGCGGCGCCGCTGCGCAGACGGTGCCGCCTGCCCCGGTGCGCCAGATGCGCCGCTGTACCGATAATGGCCCGATGAACTGGACCTTCACCGGGGCGCTGGCCCTGCTGCTGTGGCTGGCGGGGTGCAGCCCCGCGCTGAACTGGCGGACCGTGCCCCTGCCCGGGGCAGACCTCTCTGTGACCTTGCCCTGCAAGCCGGACCACGCAACGCGCACGGTCGAGCTGGCGGGGGCGCCCACGGAGCTGACCATGGCCGGTTGCGACGCCGACGGCGCCACCTTCGCCGTCTCGCATGCCGCGCTGGCCGACCCGGCGCGGGCCGGGCAGGCGCTGCGCCACTGGCGCGCGGCCGTGCTCGACCACCTGGGCGCCAGCGCCGCTGCGGCCGCTACCGACACGCCCTATGCGCCGGCCGGCGCGCTGGTGCTGCCCGAGGCGGTGCGCACGGTGGCCCAGGGGGCGCACCCCGACGGCAAGCCGGTGTTCCTGCAGGGCGTTTGGTTTGCCCGCACCGCCGGGGCGCGGCTGCGGCTGTACCACGCGGTGGTCTACACCCGCACGCCCCGGCCGGAACTGGCGGACCAGTTCTTCGCGGGCCTGGAGTTGGCGCGATGACGCCGCCCGCACACGCCGTGCTGCCGCGCCGGGCAGCCGTGGTGGTTTTTCTGGCGTTTGCCTTCGCGTACTTTCTGTCGGCGCTGGTGCGTGCCGTCACGGCCACGCTGGCGCCCACGCTGGCGCAGGAGTTTTCGCTGCAGGCCAGCGACCTGGGCTTGCTGGCGGGCGGGTATTTCCTGGGCTTTGCGGCCACCCAGCTGCCGCTGGGCGCGTGGCTGGACCAGCACGGTCCGCGCAAGGTGGCACTGGGCTTTCTGGGGGTGGCGGTGGCCGGGAGCCTGGTGTTCTCGGCGGCCACCGGTTTTTCTGGCCTGCTGGCGGGGCGGGTGCTCTGCGGGGCGGGCGTGAGCGCCTGCCTGATGGCGCCGCTCACCGGCTACCGGCGCTGGTTCGAGCCCACCGCCCAGCTCAGGGCCAACTCGTGGATGCTGATGACCGGCTCGCTGGGCATGGTGGCGTCCACGCTGCCCGTGCAGTGGGCCCTGCCGCTGGTGGGCTGGCGGCCGCTGTTCTGGGGGCTGGCGGTGCTGATCGCGGTGTCCATGCTGGTGATCGCTGCGGCGGTGCCCCGCTGGACGGCCGCGGCGGGTGGCGCACCGGCGAAGGCCGGGGAGGGCCGGCCGGCTGCCGAGGCTCCTGCGCCGCACGGCGGCTACGCCATGGTCTGGCGGCACCCGTACTTCCAGCGCATGGCCCCGCTCGGTTTCTTTTGCTATGGCGGCATGGTGGCCATGCAGACCCTGTGGGCCGGGCCGTGGATGCAGCGCGTGGCGGGCTACACGGCACTGCAGGCGGCCACCGGGCTGTTCTGGATCAATGTGTCCATGCTCTGTGCATTCTGGACCTGGGGCTTGCTCAACCCGTGGCTGCAGCGCCGCGGCCTGGGGGCTGACCGGCTCATGACCGCGGGCCTGCCCGCATGCCTGGCGGTGCTGCTGGGCATCATCGTGGCCGGGCCCGGCGCAGGCGGCGGCGCCTGGGCGCTGTTTTGCGTGTCGTGCACCTTTGTCTCGCTCTCGCAGCCGGCGGTGGCCATGGCCTTTCCCCAGGCGCTGGCGGGGCGTGCGCTGTCGGCCTACAACCTGGTCATTTTCGCCGGGGTGTTTGTCGTGCAGTGGGGCATCGGGCTGGCCGTGGATGCCTTTGCGGCCGCCGGCTTCTCGTCCACGCAGTCCTTCCAGGCGGCTATGGCGGTGTACCTGGCGTGCAACGCCAGCGCCTATGCGTGGTTCGTGCTGCGGGGGCGGAGCCATAATGTCCCGCAAATCGCCACCCCATGAGCACCAGCCCCACCACCCACATCCTCATCATCGCCCACGCGCCGCTGGCCCATGCGCTGCGCGCGTGCGCGCTGCATGTGTTCCCCGACTGCGGGGACAGCGTGGCGGCGCTGGACGTGCAGCCCAACCAGCCGCCCGAAGAGTCCCTGGCGCAGGCCCGCATCCTGCTGCAGCAGCTGGGCGAGGATTCCACCCTGGTGCTCACCGACGTGTTTGGCGCCACCCCCTGCAACGTCGCGCAGCGCGTGATCGAGAACGTCCGCTCGCGCCTGGTGACCGGCGTCAATCTGCCCATGCTGCTGCGGGCGGTGAGCTACCGGCACGAAGCGCTGGATGCCGTCGTCACGCGCGCCGTGGTGGGGGGCACCCAGGGCGTCATGCAGGTGGCCATCTCCGCGCCGCAGAACCAGAACACCCGCAAACGACATGATCAAGACGCGTACCACCATCAGCAATAAGCTGGGCCTGCACGCCCGCGCGTCGGCCAAGCTCACCAAGCTGGCCGGCAGTTTCCCCTGCGACGTTTTCATGAGCCGCGGCGACCGCCGCATCAACGCCAAGAGCATCATGGGCGTGATGATGCTGGCTGCCGGCATGGGCACCGAAGTGGAGCTGGAAACGAATGGCGACCGCGAGCAGGAGGCCATGGATGCGCTGCTGGCGCTGATCGCGGACAAGTTTGGCGAAGGTGAATGAAGGTATGGCCCCCACGGTCGCGCACTGCGTGTCGCTCCCTGCCCCCCAAGGGGGCCCAGCCCGCTTTCGGGCGGCCGGGCGGCGGGCTGTGATGGCCCCCACGGTCGCGCACTGCGTGTCGCTTCCTTTCTCGGCGGCGAAACCATGACTTTTTCCGTCCACGGTCTTGCGGTTGCGCGCGGCATCGCCATCGGGCGGGCGGTGCTGGTGGCGTCCAGCCGCATGGACGTGGCGCACTACTTCATCCAGCCCGACCAGGTCGAGGCCGAGATCGAACGCGTGCGCAAGGGCCGCAATTCGGTGGTCGAGGAGCTGCAGCGCCTGCAGGCCGACATGCCCACCGACGCGCCCCACGAGCTGGGGGCGCTGCTGGACGTGCACCTGATGCTGCTGCAGGACGAGGCCCTGACGGGCGGCGTGAAGCACTGGATCAAGGAACGCCTCTACAACGCCGAGTGGGCCCTGACCACGCAGCTGGAAGTGATTGCGCGGCAGTTTGACGAGATGGAGGACGACTACCTGCGCGAGCGCAAGGCCGATCTCGAACAGGTGGTCGAGCGCATCCTGCGCTACATGAAGGGCGTGGCCAGCCCGGTGGCCCCGCCGGCCAGCAGCCCCCGCCGCCACCAGCAGTTGGGCCTGCAGCAAGACCTGCTGCTGGACGAGACGGTGGACGTGCCCCTGGTGCTGGTGGCGCACGACCTGTCGCCGGCCGACATGCTGCAGTTCAAACAGAGCGTGTTTGCCGGCTTCGTGACCGACGTGGGCGGCAAGACCAGCCACACGGCCATCGTGGCGCGCAGCATGGACATTCCGGCCGTGGTGGGCGCGCGTGCCGCCAGCCAGCTGGTGCGGCAGGATGACTGGGTCATCATCGACGGCGATGCGGGCGTGGTGATCGTTGATCCTTCGCCCATCATCCTGGCCGAGTACGGCTTTCGCCAGCGCCAGGTCGAGTTGGAGCGCGAGCGCCTGGCCCGGCTGCGCCACACGCCGGCCATCACGCTGGACGGCCACAAGATCGAGCTGCTGGCCAATATCGAGCAGCCCGGCGACGCGGCGGCGGCCGTGCGCGCTGGGGCCGTGGGCGTAGGGCTGTTCCGCAGTGAATTCCTGTTCATGGGCAAGAGCGGCAACCTGCCCGGCGAGGACGAGCAATACCGTGCGTACCGCGAGGCGCTGGAGGGCATGCAGGGCCTGCCCGTCACCATCCGCACCATCGACGTGGGCGCCGACAAGCCGCTGGACCACAAGAGCCACAAGGACAACTACCTGAACCCCGCGCTGGGCCTGCGCGCCATCCGCTGGAGCCTGGCCGACCCGGCCATGTTCCGCACCCAGCTGCGCGCCGTGCTGCGCGCGGCGGCGCACGGCAAGGTCAACCTGCTGTTCCCCATGCTGGCGCACACGCACGAGATCCAGCAGACGCTGGCCCAGGTGGACCTGGCCCGTGGCGAACTGGACGCGCGGGGCGAGCCTTACGGCCCCGTGCAGCTGGGCGCGATGATCGAGGTGCCCGCGGCGGCGCTGATGGTGCGCACGTTCCTGAAGTACTTCGACTTCCTGTCCATCGGCACCAACGACCTCATCCAGTACACCCTGGCCATCGACCGCGCCGATGAGGCCGTGGCCCACCTGTACGACCCGCTGCACCCCGCCGTGCTGCGCCTGGTGGCTGACGTGATTGCCGAAGGCGAGCGCCAGGGCAAGAGCGTGTGCGTGTGCGGCGAAACCGCCGGCGACGTGGCCATGACGCGCCTGCTGCTGGGCCTGGGGCTGCGCAGTTTCTCCATGCACCCGGCGCAGATCCTGGCCATCAAGCAGGAAGTGCTGCGCGCCGACACGCGCAAGCTGGCCCCCTGGGCGCAACAGGTGCTGGAGGGAGAGGCCACTCTGGCCCGGGGTGCCGCCAACTGAGGTGTTGCGGCTGAATTGCTCCTATATTTATAGCTGCTAGCGCTTGCTGGTAAAGCGCTGGAGGCACTATTTATATAAATTCTGCTTCAGCGCCGTGCCAGCGCCACCCCCGCCATGGCCACCACAAAGCCCAGCAGCTGCACCGGCGCCAGCGTCTCGCCAAAGATCACCCAGGCCTCCAGCGCGGCCAGCGGCGGCACGGCCAGCAACAGCGCCGCCGTGCGCGTGGCCTCGCCGCGGCGCATCAGCCAGATCAGCAGCGTGGCCCCGCCCAGCGACAGCACGCCCACGGCAAACGCCAGGTAGCCCCACAGCGCGGGCGATCCGTCCCAGCGCGGCGTGCCCACGGCCCAGGCCATGGCCAGCAGCACCGCAGCGGCGCCCAGGTTTTGCACCGCGCTGGCGCTGCGCAGGTCGTCGTGCGCCAGCCAGCGCGACTTCTGCACCATCGACCCCAGCGTGAGCGAGAAAATGCTGCCCACCGCCGCCAGCACCACCGGCCACTGCAGCGCGGCCGCGTCGGCCGCCGCCAGCCGCGGCGCCAGCACCAGCGCCACGCCGCCAAAGCCCAGTGCCAGCCCCGCCCAGGTGCGCGCCGGCAGGTGCTGGCGCAGCCACAGCACGGCCACCAGGGCGGTGAACAGGGGCTGCAGCGATCCGATCAGCGCCATCACCCCCGCCGGCATGCCCCGCGCCATCGCCCACCAGCTCGGGCCCAGGTAAATGCCGCTCATCAGCGCCCCCGCCAGCAGGTGCAGTGCATTGCGCCGCAGGCCCTGCGGCCAGGCCGCACGCGCCCACGCGGCGGCCGCGCAGAAGGCCAGCGCCACGCAGGCAAACCGCGCCGCCAGGAACCAGAACGGGTCGGCGTGGGCGGCCACGCCGCGCCCCACCAGGAAGCCGGTGGACCAGATCAGCACAAACGCGCCCGGGGCGGCCAGTGCGAGCGGGGTGGGGCGTGGGTCTGGCATGCGTTGTGAAAGGGGGGAGGTCAGCGCGCGCGCATGCCCAGCACCGCGGCGCCCAGGATCATCACCGTGGCAAGGACGATGCTGCCGCTGAACGGGCGTCCGCTGACCAGCACCAGCAGGGTGGTGGAGGCCAGCGGGGTGATGTAGCTCAGGATGCCGATCTGCCGTGCATCGCCCAGCTTCAGCGCCTTGTCCCACATGAAAAACGAGGCGCCCAGCGGCCCGAGGCCCAGCAGCGCCAGCAGCCCCCAGTCGCGCCACTGCAGCGTGGCGGCGGGCTCCAGCAGCCAGTGGCACAGCAGCGCCAGCACGCCCGACACCAGCCCGAACAGCCCGATGGCCGTGGTCGGGAACGCCGCCACGCGCTTGGTCAGCAGCGAATAGCTGGCCCAGATAAAGGCCGCGGCCAGCGCCGGCACATAGCCCCAGGCCAGCTCACCGCTCAGCTCGCGCCCGCCCGCGATGGCCAGGGCCGCCCCGCCAAAGCCCAGCAGCGCCGCCAGCACATGCGCCGGCCGCAGACGCATGCCCGGCAGCAGCACCGGCGACAGCACCACGATCAGCAGCGGCCACAGGTAGTTGACCAAGTTGGCCTCCACCGCTGGCGCGTGGCGCAGCGCGATGAACAGCAGGAAGTGGTAAGCGAACAGCCCGCACACGCCCAGCGCGAGCGTGGACGGCGGCACGCGCCACTGCGCCGGATCGCGCGCCACCAAGGGCCAGGCGGGCATGCTGCCGATGACCAGCGCGATGCCCGTGAGCAGGAACGGCGGCACGTGCGTGAGCGACACGCCCAGCGAGGCCAGCGAGGCCCACAGCGCGATGGCGCCCAGGGCGTAGAGGTTGGCTTTCATCCTGCCGAGGATACGCGGGCGCGCCATCGCAGGGCGACGGTCCGTCGTCGCAAAAACGCGGTACCGTGAACGCGGAATCAGCGGCCCGCGCGCCGCAGTGCTGCCGTCAGGGCGGACGGCGAGCGGTAGCCCGTGCGCCGGGCCACCTCGGCCACGGCCAGGCCGTTGTCGCGCAGCAGCCGGGCCTGTTCCAGCCGCAGGCCCCGCAGCCAGACCATCGCACTCACGCCCCGGTCATCCCGGCAGCGCACGGCAAACTGGCTCGCGCTCAGGTGCACGCGCTGCGCCAGGTCGGCCACGGTGAGGGGGGTGTGCCACTGCTGGGCGGCCCATTGCTCCAGGGCCACCCAGTCGATGGGGCGGCGGCGCGCGGCGCTGGTGGCGACCGCTGCTGGCGCATGCGGGTTATCGGCGGCCAGCCAGGCTTCACGCAGCAATGCAGGGCCGTGCGCTTGGGCCAGCGGATGGCCCTGCTGCAGCGCGGTGGCGAGATAGCGCGCCAGTGGCAGGGCTGGGGCGGGGAGGGTGGCATGGCCCGCGCTGCGCGCCCAGTCGGGGTGGCTGCTGTCCAGCACCAGGCACAGGCTGCCGCGCGCCGATGCGAAGTCGTGCCGGTCACCCGGCGCAATCACGCAGCCGCCGCCGGGACCCACGCGCAGGCCGCGGCCTTCGACCTCCAGTTCCAGCGCGCCGGTGAGGCCCAGCAGGATCTGGAAGTGCGCGTGGCTGTGGCTGCCCGGCGAGGCGCCGTACTGCCGCAGTGAGAGCGATCCGGCCTGCGCGTCCATGGCGGGACTGGGGTGCGTGGCGGGCGTGTCGCGGGCGCGGAGCGGCTCAGACGCCGGCGGCGTGCGCCTGCTGGTCGGCGTGGTAGCTGCTGCGCACCATCGCGCCCACGGCGGCGTGGCTGAAGCCCATCTTGTAGGCCTCTTCCTCGAACCTCTTGAAGGTGTCGGGGTGCACGTAGCGGCGCACCGGCAGGTGGCTATTGCTGGGCGCCAGGTACTGGCCGATGGTCAGCATGTCGATGTGGTGCGCCCGCATGTCGCGCATCACCTGCAGGATTTCTTCGTCCGTCTCGCCCAGGCCCACCATGATGCCGCTCTTGGTGGGCACGTTGGGGTGCAGTTCCTTGAACTTTTTCAGCAGGTTCAGGCTGAACTGGTAGTCGGAGCCGGGGCGCGCTTCCTTGTACAGGCGCGGCGCGGTTTCCAGGTTGTGGTTCATCACGTCGGGCGGCGCAGCCTTCAAAATTTCGAGCGCGCGGTCATCGCGGCCGCGGAAATCGGGCGTGAGGATCTCGATCTGTGTGCTGGGCGAGAGTTCGCGGATGCGCTGGATGCACTCCACGAAGTGGCCCGAGCCGCCGTCGCGCAGGTCGTCGCGGTCCACGCTGGTGATCACCACGTACTTGAGCTTGAGTGCGGCAATGGTCTTGGCCAGGTTCAGCGGCTCGTCCTTGTCCAGCGGGTCGGGGCGGCCGTGGCCCACGTCGCAGAAGGGGCAGCGGCGCGTGCACTTGTCGCCCATGATCATGAAGGTGGCCGTGCCCTTGCCGAAGCACTCGCCGATGTTGGGGCAACTGGCTTCCTCGCACACCGTGTGCAGCTTGTGCTCGCGCAGCACGTCCTTGATTTCGTAGAAGCGCGTGGTCGGGCTGCCGGCTTTCACCCGGATCCACTCGGGCTTCTTGAGCACCTCGGCCTGCTCCACCTTGATGGGAATGCGCGAGAGCTTGGCGGCCGCTTTTTGCTTGGCCAGCGGGTTGTAGGCTTCGGTGGATTGCGCTTCGCGGACGACTTCAGGGGTGCTCATGGCGTGGTGGCGGCGAGGAGGAGAAAGGGGTCAAGGCGCCAGGCGCATGCTGAGCTGCTGGCCCAGCACCTGCGCGGCTTCGTCCCAGGTGGTATGGACCCCGATTGTAGAAAGGTCCACCGTGCGCAAGCCTGCGTAGCCGCAAGGGTTGATGCGGGAGTAGGGTTCCAGGTCCATTGCCACGTTGAGTGCCAGGCCGTGGTACGTGCAATGGCGGCTGACCTTGATGCCCAGTGCGGCGATCTTGCCCAGGCCCTCGAAATCGGGGGCGGGCGGCGCTGCGGCATCAGTGCGCTTTTGCGGGCGCTGGGGCAGCAGGGCGTGGCCGCTCGGGTCGTCCAGCCGCACATAGATGCCGGGCGCGCCGCCCACGCGGTGGCCTGTGACACCGAAATGCGCCAGGGTGCGGATCACGGCTTCCTCCACGCGGTAGACGTACTCCTTCACGTAGTAGCCCGCGCGCTGCAGGTCGATCAGCGGATACGCCACCACCTGGCCGGGGCCGTGGTAGGTGACCTGTCCGCCCCGGTTGGTCGCCACCACCGGGATGTCGCCCGGCGCCAGCACATGGTCGCTCTTGCCGGCCAGGCCTTGCGTGTACAGCGGCGCGTGCTCACACAGCCACAGCGCGTCGGGCGTGCCGGCGCCGCGCTGGGCGGTGTACTCCTGCATGGCCTGCACGGTGGCCGCGTAGTCCACCAAGCCGAGTCTGCGGACGTCGAGGGTCATGGAAATCCGTGGCGGCGTGCGGCTACAGAACGACCTTCACCATGGGGTGGGACGAGAGCGCACGGTACAGGTCGTCCAGCTGTTGCCGGCTGGTGGCCGTGACCGTGATGGTTATTCCCAGGTAATTGCCGGCACGGCTGTCGCGCAGTTCAATGGTGCTGGCGTCAAAGGTCGGATCGAACTGGCGGGCCAGCGCCGTCACGGCATGCACGAACCCGTCCGCCTTTGCGCCCATCACCTTGATGGGAAAGCGGCTGGGGTACTCGATCAGGGAATCCTTGCGGGGATCCTGGGCAGCCTGGGTGTCCAGGCCATTGGCGGGGGGCGAAGCAGGAGAAGTCATGGCAAAAAAAGCGGTGTGGAGCGGCGCGGGCTGCAGGCGAAGCCGGGGGGCGTTCATTGTGCGCCACGGCATGGCGCTCACGCCCGGCCGGTGCGGGCCGTGCCGGCTTTGCGCCTGCGCCAAGGCAGTGCGCGGCAGGTTTTCGGCACGCGCAAGGACGTTGGCCTGTCACCACAACAGCGCATGCGAGTGCACCGGTTTCGGGCCACCCATCCGGGTCTTTGTCGAGCGTCGCGGGTTTTTACTTATAATTAGAGGCTTTGTGAAAGTTGCGGTCTGTAACGCGGGCGTCCTTCAACGATGAAAACAATCCCGCCAGAGACTGAAACTGAGGCTGAAGAATCTGACTTCAAGCCCCTGACGGCCCAAGAGGCCGAACAGTGGCGCCGCCGCAATCCCCCGCTCTCCCTCTGGAAGTTGGTGGTGGGCCAGGCGGTGGTGGGAGCGCTGGTGGCCCTGGTGGCCTGGGCGGTGACGGGTCAGGCGGCGGCGGGCTGGTCGGCAGCCTACGGCGCGCTGGCAGTCGTGGCTCCGGCGGCCCTGTTTGCACGGGGCGTGTTGCGCCAAAAGGCAACACCGCACGCCCGGGCTGCGCTGGTGGGGTTCTTTGGCTGGGAGGTTGCCAAGATCGTGCTGACGGTGGCGCTGCTTGCGGCGGCACCCCGGTTGGTGCCGGGCCTGAACTGGATCGCTCTGCTGGCAGGCATGGTGGTCACGATGAAAACGTACTGGGTGGCGCTGTTGGTGCGGCCTGGTGTCCGAAAAACCGATTGATAGAGAGAAGAGTTGTCCGATGGCCGCAGAAGCGCACGCTCCGACTGCAAGTGAATACATCGTTCACCACCTGCAGCATCTTCAAAACGTCAAGCAGACCAAGATTGTTGACTTCAGCGTCATCAACTACGACTCGATTGTGATCGGGTTGGTTCTCGGGTTGCTCGCACTTTTGGTCTTGTGGTCAGCTGCCCGTAAGGCAACGTCCGGCGTGCCCGGCCGCTTCCAGGCCGCGGTGGAAATGCTGGTGGAGATGGTGGACAACCAAGCCAAGGCCAACATCCACAACGCCGAGAGCCGCAAGTTCATCGCGCCCCTGGGTCTGACGGTGTTCGTGTGGATCTTCTTCATGAACTTCATGGACATGCTGCCGGTGGACCTGCTGCCCGCCCTGTGGGGCAAGGCCTATGCCGCCGCAGGGCACGACCCTCATCACGCCTTCTTGCGCGTGGTGCCCACGGCCGACCTGTCGACCACGCTGGGCCTGGCGTTTGCCGTGCTGCTGCTGCGTTTCTGGTACAGCATCAAGATCAAGGGTGCCGGCGGCTGGGCGCACGAACTCGTGTCCGCCCCCTTTGGTACCAGCAAGAATCCCATCTTCGCCCTGATCCTGGGCGTAGTGAACCTGCTCATGCAGGTCATTGAATATGTTGCCAACACGGTGTCGCACGGCATGCGGTTGTTCGGCAACATGTACGCCGGTGAACTGGTGTTCATGCTGATCGCCCTGATGGGTGGCGCGGCTGCACTGTCGCTGTCGGGTGTGCTGCTGCCTGTGGGCCACGTCATCGCTGGCACCATCTGGACGCTGTTCCACATTTTGGTGATCTCGCTGCAAGCGTTCATCTTCATGATGCTTGCGCTGATCTACCTCGGTCAGGCGCACAACGCGCACTAAACGGTTCCCTTTCGTTTCTCTTTCCTTTTCAACCTTTCTTTTTTTAACTCAGGAGTCATCATGGAAAACATTCTCGGTCTCGTCGCTCTGGCTTGTGGTCTGATCGTTGGCCTCGGCGCTATCGGCGCTTCCATCGGTATCGCACTGATGGGCGGCAAGTACCTCGAGTCGTCGGCTCGCCAGCCTGAGCTGATGAACGAACTGCAAACCAAGATGTTCATCTTGGCCGGTCTGATCGACGCGGCCTTCCTGATCGGCGTGGCTATCGCCCTGCTGTTCGCCTTCGCCAACCCCTTCGTCTCCACGCTCTTGGCCAACCTGCCCAAGTAATTCCACCCAACGCCACTCTAGAAAGGTGTTGCCGTGAGTATCAACGCGACCCTGTTCATTCAGGCCATCGTCTTCCTGATCCTCGTGTGGTTCACGATGAAATTCGTGTGGCCTCCGATCGCGAAGGCGTTGGATGAACGAGCCCAGAAAATCGCCGATGGCCTCGCTGCTGCCGACCGTGCCAAGTCCGAACTGACCGCTGCCAACCAGCGCGTCGAAAAGGAACTGTCACAGGCGCGCAACGAAACGGCCTCGCGTCTTGCGGACGCCGACCGCCGTGCCCAGGCCATCATCGAAGAGGCCAAGGCCCGCGCCACCGAAGAAGGCAACAAGATCGTTGCCGCTGCCCGTGCCGAAGCCGAGCAGCAGACGGTGCAAGCCCGCGAAGCCCTGCGCGAGCAGGTGGCTGCGCTGGCCGTCAAGGGGGCCGAGCAGATTCTCCGCAAGGAGGTCAATGCCGGCGTCCATGCCGAGCTGCTCAACCGCCTGAAGACCGAGCTGTAAGGGGGCACACATGGCTGAACTCGCCACCATTGCCCGTCCTTACGCCGAAGCCTTGTTCAAGGCTGCCACCTCGGGTGCGGGCGTTGACCTGGGCAGCACCGCTGCCTGGGTGGACGAACTGGCGGCGATTGCCGCCAACCCGCAAATGCGCCAGTTGGCCGACAACCCCAAGGTGACGGCCGAGCAGGTGTTTACCGTGTTCACCGGAGTGGCCCGCTCGGCGCTGCCGGACACGGCAAAGAATTTTCTGCGCACAGTCATCGACAACGGTCGCGTCAACGCGCTTCCGGAAGTGGCGACGCAGTTCCGAGCCCTCGTGAATCGCCGCAACGGCTCCTCGGATGCCGTGGTGCACAGCGCCTTCCCCATGGACGGGGCGGCGCTGGCTTCGGTCAGCGAAGCGCTGGAAAAGCGCTTTGGCCGCAAGCTCAACCTCTCCGTTCAGGTGGATGAATCCCTGATCGGTGGCATTCGCGTAGTGGTGGGTGACGAGGTGCTGGACACTTCGGTCAAGGCCCGTCTTGAACAAATGAAAGCGGCCCTCGTCGCCTAAGGCGCCGGGGTTTTCGCGAACCAAAGAAAGAAGGAAAGAGTCATGCAACTCAATCCCGCAGAAATTTCTGAACTCATCAAGAGCCGCATCGAAGGTCTGGCTGCCAGCAGCGACATCCGCAACCAGGGCACCGTGGTGTCCGTGTCGGACGGTATCGTGCGCGTGCACGGCCTGTCCGACGTGATGCAGGGCGAAATGCTGGAGTTCCCCGCTACCGCCGACGGCCAGCCCTCCTACGGCCTGGCGCTGAACCTGGAGCGTGATTCGGTCGGCGCCGTGATTCTGGGCGAGTACGAGCACATCTCCGAAGGCGACACCGTCAAGTGCACGGGCCGCATTCTGGAAGTGCCCGTGGGTCCCGAACTGGTCGGCCGCGTGGTGAATGCCCTGGGCCAGCCGATCGACGGCAAGGGTCCTATCAACGCCAAGCTCACCGACGTGATCGAGAAGGTCGCTCCGGGCGTGATCGCCCGTAAGTCGGTGGACCAGCCTCTGCAAACCGGCCTGAAGTCCATCGACTCCATGGTGCCTGTGGGCCGTGGCCAGCGCGAGCTGATCATTGGCGACCGCCAGACCGGCAAGACGGCCGTGGCCATTGACGCCATCATCGCCCAGAAGGGCCAGGGCGTGACGTGTATCTACGTTGCCATCGGCCAGAAGGCTTCCTCGATCAAGAACGTGGTGCGCGCGCTGGAACAAGCCGGTGCCATGGACTACACGATCGTCGTGGCAGCATCGGCATCCGAATCGGCGGCCATGCAGTACGTGTCGGCCTACTCCGGCTGCACCATGGGCGAATACTTCCGCGACCGCGGCCAAGACGCCCTGATCGTGTACGACGATCTGTCCAAGCAAGCTGTGGCCTACCGCCAGGTTTCGCTGCTGCTGCGCCGCCCGCCAGGCCGCGAAGCCTACCCCGGCGACGTGTTCTATCTGCACAGCCGCCTGCTGGAGCGCGCTGCCCGCGTGAACGCCGACTACGTCGAAGCCTTCACCAAGGGTGAAGTCAAGGGCCAGACCGGTTCGCTGACGGCGCTGCCCATCATCGAAACGCAAGCCGGCGACGTGTCCGCCTTCGTGCCTACCAACGTGATCTCGATCACCGACGGCCAGATCTTCCTGGAAACCAGCCTGTTCAACGCCGGTATCCGTCCCGCCATCAACGCCGGTATCTCGGTGTCCCGCGTGGGGGGTGCTGCCCAGACCAAGCTGGTGAAGAACCTGTCCGGCGGTATCCGTACCGACCTGGCTCAGTACCGTGAACTGGCAGCGTTCGCGCAGTTCGCTTCCGACCTGGACGAAGCCACCCGCAAGCAGCTGGACCGCGGTGCCCGCGTGACTGAACTGCTCAAGCAGGCCCAGTACAGCCCGCTGCCCATCTCGCTGATGGCAGCCACGCTGTTCGCTGTGAACAAGGGCTTCATGGACGACATCGACGTCAAGAAGGTGCTGTCCTTCGAGCACGGTCTGCACCAGTTCCTGAAGACCAGCCACGCCGCTTTGCTGGCCAAGCTGGAACAGGCCAAGGCCATGGACAAGGACGCAGAAGCCGAGTTGACCGCAGCCATCGCCGCGTTCAAGAAGTCGTTCGCTTAAACCGGACGAGGAGCCATCATGGCAGCAGGCAAGGAAATACGCGGCAAGATCAAATCGGTGGAAAACACCAAGAAGATCACCAAGGCCATGGAGATGGTGGCCGCATCCAAAATGCGCAAGGCGCAGGACCGGATGCGCGCTGCCCGCCCCTACAGCGAAAAGATCCGCAACATTGCAGCCAACCTCGGTCAGGCCAATCCGGAGTACGTGCACCCGTTCATGAAAGTGAACGATGCCAAGACCGCCGGCGTGATCGTCATCACGACGGACAAGGGCCTGTGCGGCGGCATGAACACCAACGTGTTGCGTGCCGT
>NZ_JAJTBB010000077.1 GCF_021287135.1 Acidovorax sp. | reverse complement strand
AAGCGAAACGCGCGAAAACCGAGGATCGCGTGGTGCTACCGACAAGCCCAGGGTGGCCCCCTGGGCGCAGGAGGTAGCACCGCGCGAGACCGGTTTATCGCGCGTTGCAGCCGATGCTCCTTCTGCCGCGCAGACTCCTAGACCAGCGACCGCCGCGCAAGGGCCGCCCCGCCGCGCTGGCGGTGTCCCCCTTCCCGAGTTGCGCAGCAATTCGAGAGAAGGGGGAAGGCGCAAAGCGCCTCAGGGGGATGTACTGAATTCAAGCGGCCGACAGCCAGTACCCCGAATTGAAGGGGCTGCTCATGCGCAGCGCCATCGGGGACACGTCGACCAGTTTGTCCGTGGGCATCTTCTCGGCCGGTTCGCCGCCAATTTCGATGCCTTCGACGGCCTGGGTTCCCGTAGCCTCGTTCGCCCGTTCTGCTTGGCTGGTGGATGCAGAACGGGCTACAGAAAAGAATAGAAGCACCGGAAGGGAATCTTGCGGTCGCCCCAGTAGTCGGCGGCGTCGCGGAAGATGTCGAGCAGCTGCTCCCGGGCTTCCTTGTCGAACTTGGCGGTGGCCGGGATCTGCTCCAGCACCACAATGAAGCCGGGCTGCGGGCCCGATTTGTGCAAGGGATCCGTCATGCAGTCGTACAGCGCATCGAAGTTCTTGCCGAAGTGGGACGGGAAGGTGAACTGCGCGGCAATCAGGTCCAGCACGTCCTGCTTGGATTGCGCGTGGGCCAGGTTGGCATACAGGAAGTGGTGGCCCATGGACGTGGCGGCATCCTGCAGGTCTTGCACGCGGAAGGCACGAATGGACTGCACGATGTTGGTGCGCACGCCACGCAGTGGCGTCTCCAGGTCTTTACGAAGTGGCGTCTGCATCTCCGCTACTCTTTCTTTATAAAGTCCACAAACTTCTGGCACTTCGCTAGGCTGCGCGGGGCAGCTTGCGGGTGAGGGATTCGGTTCAAAAACGGGTGCACCAACCGCCACCAGCGTATCGCCGGCCTGCGGACTGCGCAACGGGGTCACTCAACGATCTCGCGAAAACTGGCGTAGTGATCGCCGGTGTAGTAGCAAGCGTCCGGCGTCCGGGGCTTGCCGCCACACACGATGCGCCGGGCTCCCCGGTTGCGCGATCCTGGCGTTCTGACGGTGTACTCGCGGTAGTAGCCCCGCCTGTGTACGGGCAAGAGCCGCTCGCGATTGCCAAAAACCACTCCATCCTTTTCATGGGGAAAAGGTCCTCCCTCACGGATCAGCGCATAGGTTTCGCGGCCCTCTCGGGGCAGCTCGGCCAGCGCAATGGGGGATATGGAGCCGTCGGGGGACGGAGAGTTCCGGGCATGCCCCGCCACCGGGGACAGCACGAATGCAACACCCAGAGCACACAAAACAGCGGCTTTGCGGGCCTGGATGGCTACAGCCTTCAGCATCAACGAACCTTTCAGAAACTACGGGTTAACCCGAAATTTCAAGGCGTTAGTGTCGCTCAACGGCCCCCAAAAAGCAAGCGTCTGCCCAAAGAATAGGCAGACGCTGAAGAAGGAAAAGGTTGTTTAAAGTTAGCGCTTGCTACTTGAAAAAACCTTACCGTGCTGCGTTCGCGTCGGCCACCGTGAGGGCCGTCATGTTGACGATGCGGCGCACGGTGGTGCTGGCTGTCAGGATATGGACCGGTTGCGCGGCGCCCAGCAGCACGGGGCCGATGGCGATGTTGCCGCCGGCGGCGGTCTTGAGCAGGTTGTAGGAGATGTTGGCCGCGTCGATGTTGGGCAGCACCAGCAGGTTGGCGTCGCCGATCAGGTCGCTGTGCGGCATGATCGCGGCGCGCGCGGCGCCGTCCAGGGCCACGTCGCCGTGCATTTCGCCGTCCACTTCGAGCCAGGGCGCCTGCACGCGCAGCAGCTCCAGGGTCTGGCGCATCTTGATGGCGCTGGGCTGGTTGCTGGAGCCGAAGTTGGAGTGCGACAGCAGCGCCGCCTTGGGCTTGATGCCAAAGCGCATCATTTCCTCGGCCGCCATGACGGTGATTTCGGCCAGTTGCTCGGCGGTGGGGTCGTAGTTGACGTGCGTGTCCACCAGGAAGACCTGGCGGTCGGGCAGCAGCAGGCCGTTCATGGCGGCGTAGGTGTTGACGCCGGCACGCTTGCCGATCACCTGGTCGATGTAGTTCAGGTGCAGGGCGGTGTGGCCCCAGGTGCCGACGATCAGGCCGTCAACCTCGCCCTTGTGCAGCAGCATCGAGCCGATCAGCGCCAGGCGGCGGCGCATCTCGATCTTGGCGATCGAGACCGTCACGCCCTTGCGTTCGGTCATGCGGTGGTAGGTCTGCCAGAAGTCGCGGTAGCGGTGGTCGTTCTCGACATTGACGATGTCGTAGTCGCGCCCTTCCTGCAGGCGCAGGCCGAACTTCTCGATGCGCTGGGCAATGATGGCGGGCCGGCCGATCAAGGTGGGACGGGCAATTTTCTCGTCCACCACGATCTGCGCGGCGCGCAGCACGCGCTCTTCCTCGCCCTCGGCATAGGCCACGCGCTTCTTGGCGGCGGTCTTGGCCGCCGTGAAGATCGGCTTCATGGTGGTGCCCGAGGCATACACGAACGTCTGCAGGTGGTCGCGGTAGGCGTCCATGTCGGCGATGGGTCGCAGCGCCACGCCGCTGTCGGCCGCGGCCTTGGCCACGGCAGGGGCGATCATCATCATCAGCCGCGGGTCGAACGGCTTGGGGATGAGGTATTCGGGGCCGAACGCCAGGGGCTCGCCCACGTAAGCCGCCGCCACCACTTCGCTCTGCTCGGCCTGGGCCAGCTCGGCAATGGCGTGCACGGCGGCGATTTCCATCTCCAGGGTGATGGTGGTCGCGCCGCTGTCCAGCGCCCCGCGGAAGATGTACGGGAAGCACAGGACGTTGTTGACCTGGTTCGGGTAGTCCGAGCGGCCCGTGGCCATGATGGCGTCGTCCCGCACGGCCTTGACGTCCTCGGGGGTGATCTCGGGATTGGGGTTGGCCAGGGCGAAGATCAGCGGCCGCGTGGCCATCTTGCGCACCATGTCCTGCTTGAGCACGCCGCCGGCCGACAGGCCGAGGAACACGTCCGCGCCCTCGATCACCTCGCCCAGCGTGCGGGCGTCGGTCTTTTGCGCGAAGACGATCTTGTCCTCGTCCATGAGTTCGGTGCGCCCTTCGTACACCACGCCTGCCAGGTCGGTCACCCAGATGTTCTCGCGGGGAATGCCCAGCTTGACCAGCAGGTTCAGGCAGGCCAGCGCGGCGGCGCCCGCGCCGGAAGTGACCAGCTTGACCTTGGACGGGTCCTTGCCCGCGACCTTCAGGCCGTTGAGGATGGCCGCGCCGACGGTGATGGCCGTGCCGTGCTGGTCGTCGTGGAAGACGGGGATCTTCATGCGCTCGCTCAGCTTGCGCTCGATGTAGAAGCAGTCCGGCGCCTTGATGTCTTCGAGGTTGATGCCGCCGAACGTGGGCTCCAGGCTGGCGATGATCTCCACCAGCTTCTCGGGGTCCTTCTCATTGATCTCGATGTCGAACACGTCGATGCCCGAGAACTTCTTGAACAGCACCGCCTTGCCCTCCATGACGGGCTTGCCGGCCAGCGGGCCGATGTCGCCCAGGCCCAGCACGGCCGTGCCGTTGGTCACCACGCCCACCAGGTTGGCCCGGCTGGTGTACTTGAAGGCGGCGTTCGGGTCCTTGACGATCTCTTCGCATGGGGCGGCGACACCGGGCGAATAGGCCAGCGCCAGATCGTGCTGGTTGACCATCTGCTTGGTAGCGGCAATGGCGATCTTGCCGGGCTTGGGAAACTCGTGGTACTCGAGAGCGGCACGGCGCAGCAGGGCGCGCTTGTCGGGGTTGTTGTTGTTCTGGGCCGTGGTGTTCTCGGGCATGCAGTGTCTCCAGCGCAATCGAAAGGGGGTGAAGAAGCCGGCGACCGCCGCCCGGCGGGCCGCACGTTGTCAGCTTTGTAAGGGTCTGCGATTGTAGGGGGTCGTTCGTAAAAACCCTAGTAAGCGGATCTGCGTACCGTCATCCGGCGGCCTTCGCGCCTCCTGCGGCAACTCGACGGTGCGCCGCTACGCGGCCGCCGCAGCGGGGGTGCGCACCTGGTTGCGGCCCGTGTCCTTGGCGCTGTACAGCGCCCGGTCCGCACAGGCCAGGAGGGCATCGGGCCGGGCCGCGTGCTCCGGACAGCACGCCACGCCGCAGGACAGCGTGGCACGCACCTCGGCACCGTCCGCAGCCACCCGCAGCGCGGCGAAGTCTTCGCGCAGCTGCTGCGCGCGCTGCACGGCCTGCGCTGCGGTGGCGCCCTCCAGCAGGAGCACGAACTCTTCGCCGCCGATGCGGCAGGCCAGGTCGCTGGGGCGGGCGTGGTGCAGCAGCAGCTGCGCCGTCGCCTGCAGCACGGCATCGCCTGCCGCGTGCCCGTGCGTGTCGTTGATCTGCTTGAAATGGTCGATGTCGATGAGCAGCAGGGCCAGGGGCACGCCGCCCGCCCGGCCCTGGGACAGCACGGTGCCGAGCTGGCGGCGGTTGAACAGGCCGGTCAGCGGGTCGCGCAGGGCCTGCTCGCGCAACTGGGCCTGCAGCGAGCGGATCTTCTCGAACTGCTCGCGCAGCTGCAGGTGCGCCTCGTGCTGCGCCATGGCGCGGCGAAACCCGTCGCTGGCGAACGCGAACAGGTACAGCGCGATGGACAGCATGCACAGCACGGACGTGCGCAGATCGGTCTCGGGCCGCCACGACAGCGGCGCAAACAGGGCCGCCAGCGCCGCGCCGGCCGCCAGGCCCGCCAGCAGCCGCCAGCCGCCGCGCGGCCCGTGGAACACCACCATGTTCAGGCAGCCCGCCGCACACAGGGTGAAGGCGATCCACAGCGGAAATCCCAGGGCTGCCGACCAGAAGCCGAACAGCACGATGTCCGCGTCCATGTTGTACTTTTCACAGCGCAGCGGATCGGCCGCCCGCGCGGCAAAGGCGTAGGCGACCTGGGGGAAGACCAGGTAGTTCAGCACCAGCAGGCCCCAGGCCCACACAGGAGCCCCGGTGGCCAGCAGGTGCGAGCCCACGGCCAGCAGGAGCAGGGGGTAGAAGACGGTGCGGTTGCGCCGGTTCATGCGCACCGCCCAGTGCACGGCGGGGCGCGGAGGCAGCGTTTCGGCAGACAGGGTCATGGTCGGACGGCGGGATCCGGACCACTGTAACAGGCTGTGACCGCCGGCCCCACCACCGTGCGCGCGCTCGCGCTGGCGGTCGTCGCCGGCGCGACACGGGCCGCGCCGGACGGGGCCGTGGGCGGCCGCGTCAGCGGCTGCTGGGGAAGCTGAACACCGCGCCTTCGCGCACGCCGGCGCTGGGCCAGCGCTGCGTGATGGTCTTGCGCTTGGTGTAGAAGCGCACGGCGTCGGGGCCGTAGGCGTGCAGGTCGCCGAACAGGCTGCGCTTCCAGCCGCCAAACGAGTGGTAGGCCACGGGCACGGGCAGGGGCACGTTCACGCCCACCATGCCGACCTGGATGTGGTCGGTGAAGTAGCGGGCGGCCTCGCCATCGCGCGTAAAGATGCAGGTGCCGTTGCCGTATTCGTGGTCGTTGATGAGCTGCATGGCTTCCTGCAGCGTCTTCACGCGCACCACGCCCAGCACGGGGCCGAAGATCTCTTCCTGGTAGATCTTCATGCCGGGCTTGACGTTGTCGAACAGGCAGGCGCCCAGGAAGTAGCCTTCCTCATGGCCGGCCACTTTCACGCCACGACCGTCCACCACCAGCGTGGCACCTTCGGCCACGCCGCTGTCCACATAGGCCTTCACCTTCTCGAAGTGCGGCTTGGTGACCAGCGGGCCCATGTCGTTGCCGTTGTCGGTGCCGGGGCCGACCTTCATCTTGGCGATTTCGGTCTTGAGGCCTGCGATCACGGCGTCGCCCACTGCGTCGCCCACGGCCACCAGCAGGGGGATGGCCATGCAGCGCTCGCCGCACGATCCATAGGCCGCGCCCATCAGGGCGCTCACGGCGTTGTCCACGTCGGCGTCGGGCATCAGCACCGCATGGTTCTTGGCGCCGCCCAGGGCCTGCACGCGCTTGCCGTGCTTGCAGCCTTCGGCGTAGATGTATTCGGCAATGGGCGTGGAGCCCACAAAGCTCACGGCCTTGACGCGCGGGTCTTGCAGCAGGGTGTCCACGGCCAGCTTGTCGCCGTTGACCACATTCAGCACGCCGGGCGGCAGGCCGGCTTCGAGCGCGAGCTGGGCGATGAACAGCGTGGAGGACGGGTCGCGCTCCGAAGGCTTGAGCACGAAGGTGTTGCCGCAGGCCACGGCCATGGGCCACATCCACAGCGGCACCATGGCCGGGAAGTTGAAGGGCGTGATGCCGGCGGTGACGCCCAGCGCCTGGAATTCGCTCCACGAATCAATCGACGGGCCCACGTTGCGGCTGTGCTCGCCCTTGAGCAGCTCGGGCGCGTAGCTGGCGTATTCCACGTTCTCGATGCCGCGCTGCAGCTCGCCGTGCGCATCGCTCAGCACCTTGCCGTGTTCGGCGGTGATCAGGGCGGCGATCTTGTCGGCGTTCTCTTCGAGCAGCACTTTCAGCTTGCTCATCACCCGCGCGCGCTTGAGCGGCGGCGTGTTGCGCCAGGCGGGGAAGGCGGCTTCGGCCGAGGCAATGGCGGCTTCGACCGTGGCCTTGCTGGCCAGGGCCACGCTGGTGGTGGACTGGCCGGTGGCGGGGTTGAACACGGGCTGCGTGCGCTCAGCGTCGGCAACGAGCTTGCCGTCGATCAGGTGGCCGACGGTGGTGGTGACGTTCTTGTCGTGGTTCATGGTGATTTCAAGCAAAAAGTGCCGCCAGCGCTTATCCAGCAAGCGCAAGCAGCTACAAAATAAGGAGCAATTGCTAGACGGCCTGCGCCTCCAGCGTGGGCAGCACATGGGCCAGCGCGCGGTCGATGAATTCCTGCTTCTCGCCCACCGGGGCAAAGTAGTGCAGCACCTCGCGCGCGGCGTCCACGCCCTTCAGGCGGGCCAGGAGCCACGCCACCAGGTACTGCGACGCCAGGCACCCGCCGGCGGTGGCCACGTTGCCACGGGCCGCAAAGGCGCGCGGCACCACGGTGACACCGGACTCCACCACCCAGGGCTTGCTGGTCAGGTCCGTGCAGGCGGGCGTGCCGCTGAGCAGGCCCAGGCGGCCCAGCAAGAAAGTGCCAGAGCACTGCGCGGCCAGCAGCTGGCGGGCGGGGTTGAGCACGCGCAGCGGCTCCATCAGCGCCGGGGTGTTGGCCACTTCGCGCGTCTTCATGCCGCTGCCGATCAGCACCGCGTCGGCCTGGGCCAGCTGGCTCAGGTCTTCGTGCGCGTCGATGGTCAGCCCGTTCATGGACGTGACGCGCGGCGTGGGGCTGGCAATGCGCACCTGCCAGTCCGTGTCGCCCAGCAGCGCAATGCGGCCCAGCATGCTGAACGCGACCAGCGAATCCAGGTCGTTGAAGGCGTCGAACGTCAGGATGGAAATGCGCATGGGCAGGGCCGGAAGCTTCTTTTACGCCGTTTCTTGCAGGGCATCGCCCAGGGCGCTGACCAGGCGGTCGATCTCGGCCTCGGTGCTGATGAAGGGGGGCGCGAGCTGGATGGTGTCGCCACCGTAGCGCACGTAAAAGCCCTTGTCCCAGCACTTCATGGCAATCTCATACGGCCGCTTGGCCGGCTCGCCGGGCAGGGCGGCGATGGTGATGCCAGCCGCCAGACCGTAGTTGCGGATGTCGGCCACATGCTTGGCGCCTTTCAGGCCGTGCACGGCGTTCTCGAAATACGGCGCCAGCGCCTTCACGCGCTCGGGCATGGCTTCCTTTTGCAGGATGTCGAGCACCGCGTTGCCGGCCGCGCACGCCACGGGGTGGGCCGAGTAGGTGTAGCCGTGGGTGAACTCCAGCATGTACTCGGGGCCGCCTGCGGCCATGAAGGTGTCGTAGATCTCCTTGGTGGCGATCACGCCGCCCAGCGGCTGGGCGCCGTTGGTGACCTGCTTGGCAAAGTTCAGGATGTCGGGCGTCACGCCAAAGGCTTCGGAGCCGGTCCAGGCGCCGCAGCGGCCAAAGCCGGTGATCACCTCGTCAAAAATCAGCAGGATGTTGTTCTGCGTGCAGATCTCGCGGATGCGCTCCAGGTAGCCCTTGGGCGGGATCACCACGCCGGCCGAGCCTGAGAAGGGCTCGACGATCACGGCCGCGATGTTGGAGGCGTCGTGCAGGGCGATCACGTCCAGCAGCTTGTCGGCCAGCGCGCGGCCGTCGGTGTCGGGCATGCCTTTGTAGAACGAGCCTGCGGGCGGCTGGGTGTGCGGAATGTGGTCGGCCTCGATGCCCTGGCCAAAGGTCTTGCGGTTGCCCACGATGCCGCCCACCGAGATGCCGCCGTAGTTCACGCCGTGGTAGCCCTTTTCGCGGCCGATCAGGCGCGTCTTGCTGGCCTGGCCCTTGGTGCGCCAGTAGGCGCGCGCCATCTTCAGCGAGGTGTCGGCCGACTCGGAGCCCGAGCCGGTGAAGAACACGTAATCGAGGCCCGCGGGCGTCAGCTCCTTGAGCTTGTTGGCCAGCGCGAACGAAGCGGGGTGGCCGAACTGGAAGGCCGGCGCGTAGTCCAGCGTGGCGGCGGCGCGGCCAATGGCCTCGGCCACTTCCTTGCGGCCATGGCCCAGGCCCGAGCACCACAGGCCCGAGAGGCCGTCAAAAATCTTGCGCCCTTCGGCGTCGGTGTAATAGGCGCCCTGGCCGCTCACGATCATGCGCGGCTTGGCCTTGAAGTTGCGGTTGCCGGTGAAAGGCATCCAGTGGGCGTCGAGCCAGGCGGCGTCGGTGCGCACCGCGGCGGCGGGGTTGGGGTCGATGACGGCGAAGCTCATGGCGGTTTCCTGGCGATGGGACAGAAGAAGCCGCTATTGTTGGTGTCGGTGTTAATTTCTAAAAGCACCAGATATCCATATTTACTTGATGATCCATGCAAGTAATGACAGGGGGTTTGGCGCCCAGCGAGCCCAATAACGCAGACCTTGCGAAAGGTGCGCGGGGCGGCTGGCAGCCACCGTCGACCAGGTCCGCCCCCAGCCGTACCGTATCCGCGCAGCTCGGTGGCGCGCGAACAAGCGCCCGGCGCGTCAGCGGGAGTGCCTCTTTTCGGTTTCAACGGCCTTGGGCCTGGTGCCCACGCAGGGTCATCACCGCGCTAGCGATGCTGGCGACGCGCTTGCCGTTTTCGCGCACGATGTCGCAGCGGTAGTGGCTGATTGATCGGCCGCGGTGCTCGGCCCAAGCCTCGGCACGCAGGCGCGACTGCCACACCGGCCGCAGGAAGGTCGCGTGCAGGTCGATGCTGGTGAAGCTTTCGCCCGGCTGCATCAGCGTGGAGTGGGCCGTGCCAATGGCGGCGTCGGCCAGCTCACACAGCAGGCCGCCATGCACCGTCCCCTGCTGGTTGCCATGCAGCGTTGCATCGGCCAGTAGCTCGATGCTCGCCGTGGCTTCGCCGATGGCGACGATGTGGAACCGCAGCAGCCGGGAGATCGCTGTGGGATAGCGCAAATGCGTTGCGTCGCCCTCGGCGAGGCGGCCGTCCAGGTAGCGTTGCAGGTATTCCAGCACGGGAAGCTGGCGGAGAGTGTGGGGCATGGCGTTTCTTGCGCGCTGATGGGTCCAGGCCCTCCATTACACGGAACGGCGGCCCGTGCTTCAATCGATCTTTTCTCCTCTTCGCATGCGCCATGGGAATGTCACTTTCACTGCTTCACCTGCCATCGCTCGATCTCGTCCGGGGCTTCGTCGCGGTGGGGCGCCGCATGAGCATCACACAAGCGGCACAGGACCTGTGCCTTACCCAGTCAGCGGTCAGCCGGCAGGTCGCGGCGCTGGAAGCGCAGTTGGGCGTGCGCCTGCTGTTGCGCGGCCACCGGTCCATTGCCTTCACCCCCGAGGGCGAGCGGCTGTTCCGCAGCGCCGACGGCGCCCTGCAACAGTTGCAGGACGTGTTGGGCAGCCTGAGCACGCGCGGCGCGCCGCGCCCGGTAACGCTGAGCGCCTCCATCGGCGTGACCGGCCTGTGGCTGCTCCCCCGCCTGAGCCGGCTGCAGCAGCGCCATCCCGCCGTGGACCTGCGCGTCTCCGCCAACAACCGGTTGGCCGACCTGCGCAGCGACGGCATCGACCTGGCCATCCGCTACGCTCCGGCCGAAGCCGTGCCCGAGGGCGCGCGCTGGCTGTTTGGCGAAACCGTCGCACCTGTGATCTCGCCAGCGCTGGTCGGCCGGCCCATCGCCACGGCGCAGGAATTGCAGGGATTGAAGCTGCTCGAATTTGACGACCCGCGGCACCCCTGGCTGCAATGGCAGGGCTGGGCGGCCGCACTGGGCTGGCGGCCGCTCCAGCCGCAGGGCGTGCTGCGCTTCAACCAATACGACCAAGTGATCCAGGCCGCGCTCGCGGGGCAGGGCGTTGCGTTGGGGCGGCTGGAGCTGATCCGTCCCCTGCTCGCCGACGGCCGGCTGGTGCTGGCGGCCCAATCCCACTGCACCGTACGGGCCGGGCACGCCTTCTGGCTGCTGCAAGCACAGCCGCAGCCTTCCGACGATGTGCGTCGCGTGGCCGCCTGGATTGAGGCCGAGGCCGAAGCAGAGGCCGCCGGGGCGCTCCCATAATCAGGCCAACATGCAGCCCCGTCCCGAACACCCCGTGTCCGCCACGCGCCCCCGCGCCGTCCTGGGCCAACTCTCCGACATGGATCTGCGCCTGCTTCAGGTCTTCAAGGCCGTGGTGGAGTGCGGCGGCATGACGGCGGCCGAGCTGGAGCTCAACATCGGCACCAGCACCGTGAGCCGCCACGTCAAGGATCTGGAGACCCGCCTGGGCCTCACGCTGTGCCGCCGGGGCCGCGCGGGTTTCGCCCTCACGGCCGAGGGCCAGCGCGTGTACGACGAAACCCTGCACCTGCTCAGTGCGGTGGACGCGTTTCGCAGCAGCATCGACGACATCCACCGCCGCATGGGCGGACGGCTGGAGGTGGCCATCTTCGACAAGACGGCCAGCAACCCTGCCGCGCGCATTGGCGAAGCGATTGCGCTTTTTGCCCAGCAGGCGCCTGACGTGAGCCTGCAAATGCACGTGGCTTCCATTCCCGCCATCGAACGGGGGCTGATGGACGGCAGCTTCCACGTGGGCATCATCCCCGCCCACCGCACCTCACAAAGCCTGGTCTATACCGATCTGTTTGCCGAAACCATGCTGCTGTACTGCGGCGCGCAGCACCCCCTGTTTGGCGCCCACCACGCCGCGCTGACGTGGGACGCGCTGCGCGCCTACCAGTTCGCCGGCCTGGGCTACCACTCGCCCAACATGGAACTGAGCCACAGCGCGCGCCTGCCGCGCAAGGCCACGGGCTTCGACCAGGAGTCGATCGCCACGCTGATCCTCTCGGGCCGCTACCTGGGGTTCCTGCCCGACCACTATGCCGAGAGCTTCGAGCGGCGGGGCCTGATGCAGGCCGTGCTGCCTGCGCAGTTCTTCTACCCCTGCCAGTTCGTCAGCGTGCTGCGCAAGTCGCCGCAGCCGCCGCGTGCAGCGCAGGCGTTTGCGCAGTGCCTGGTGCAGGCGCACCGGACGCCAGGCGCGTCTTGAGACGCCGAAACACGGCCGGCCGCGGCCGGGCCGGGCCCGCCCCCGCAAAAAACTAGGCCACCGAAGTGGCCTGGCCGTGCCGTGTCCGTCAGCCCCTGCGTCGGCGCAGCGTTGCGAAACCCAGCAGGCCCAAAGCGGCCGCCAGCGACACCGCGCCCCACTCCGACAACGTGGGGATGTTGGAAGCGCCACCGACGATGAGCGTGAAGGAATCGGCCGTGGGGCCGCTTCCCCAGGTCCAGACGTAGGTGCCGGGGGCGGCCCCCATGCCGGCCAGGGTCTGCCCGGCCCAAGTGGCACTGGAGGTGCCGAGCGCCGAGCCATTCACATAGCCCACGGGTACGCCAACCTGGCCGGAATTGCGGTTGATGCCCACCGCCGGCCCCGCGCTGGCACTCGCCCACGCCAGCCCCCCTGGCCCGAAGGCCGTGGGTCCGGAGACGGGCAGCAAATAAACCGTGGTCGGGGCCGTGGCACCGAGGACCATCGCGGTATCGGACGGGATGATGCCTGCCGCTACGGGCGGAGACACGGTCGGCACCCCCGCCAGATTGAACGAGCCGCTGCCCGTTGCGACCACATCCGCGCCCACCTGGTTCAGGGTGACGGTATACGCCGCCTGGGCGGTCATGCTGCAGACCAGGGCCGCGACGCCCAACACGAAGCCAGCGAAGTGCTTTGCCATTCATTCCTCCCGTGTTTCGCCGCAAATGTAACGATGTTTGCATTCGCTGTCATGGCGTTTGCACCGCCAGCGCAGGCCGACAGCAGCCCCCGGAAACTCTGCAGGGTCCATTCCGGCGTGTCATTGGGCGCAACCAGCTTCACGGGGCCGGGCTTCTTTCGGCGCCGTCCGCCCGGTGGAGGACTTGGGCAGATTGTGCTTTGAGCACACAGCGGCCAAAATGCACGACACCTGTGGCTGGCTGTATTGAAAGGGCCCCGTCATGTCCTCCTTGGGATCCATTGCTTCCTCCGGCCTGCAGGCCGCCCAGCTGCGGCTGGATGCCTCGGCCAACAACGTGGCCAACATGAACACCCCGGGCTACCGCCGCGAGGTGGTGGCTCAGGAAGAAGCGTCGGGCAGCACGGGCGTGCGCGCCAGCGTGCAGCGCGAGCCCCAGGCGGATGGCGTGGCGCTGGAGGAAGAGGCGGTGGAGCAGATGTCGGCCACCTACGCGTTCAAGGCCAACCTGCAGACCATCAAGACGCAGGACGCCATGATGGGCTCGCTGCTGGATGTCAAGGCCTGAGCACCGCCCGGGCACTCACCACACAGCACCACAAGGCCCCGCTTGCCGGGGCCTTGTGGTTTGCGGTGCGCCACAGGTTCAGCCCGCCGAGGCCAGCGCGGCCAGGCGCTGGACCAGCCAGCGCTGGAAAGCCAGGCCCGTGGCGGTGCGGCTGTGCAGGGGAATGGTGTACATGGTGATCTCCTCAAGCGATTGAAGGGGTTGCGAATCTTCAGGCGGCCACGGCAGTGACCGCCGTGTTGTTGGCCTGGCGCCGCGCGGCACGGTCCCACGCCTTTTCGTGGAAGAAGAACGCCACGGCCTGCACCGTGGGCTCCAGCAGGCTCAGGGTGAGCGACGCCCACAGGTTGCCGGTGACGGCATAGGCCACCATCGCGGCCACGCAGATGTGGATGGCGTAGTAGCTGCCGGTCTTCAGGAGCGTGGTCTTGTTCTGGCGAGCGGCTTGGCGGATGCGGGTCATGGTGTTCTCCTGGCGGTGGGCGGTCCGCCCGGCGGTGCAGGGCACGGCGCTGGGCATGGAGTGAATGGTAGGCATTCTCAATAGCGAACACCAATTGATTGCCACTACCGCGCAGATAGACGCTATCAAGCCTGCGGGCTGCGCGCCGCTGCGCAGGGGCCGGGCGCCCCCGCTCCACCGGCCATGCCGCGGGGGGCGCCGCTCACGCAGGCCCTCTGCAATGCCCCAAAAAACGGGAAGGCCGTTGCTATGATGGCCGCTCTTTCAACCCCTCATCACCACACGCGGGAGCACACATGGCCCTGATGGACTTCATCAAGAAACAGTTCATTGACATCATCCAGTGGACGGAGGAAGGCGACGGCACGCTGGCCTGGCGCTTCCCGATGGCGGGCATGGAAATCCAGAATGGCGGCACGCTGGTGGTGCGCGAGTCGCAGATGGCGGTGTTCGTCAACGAAGGCCAGGTGGCCGACGTGTTCGGCCCCGGCACCTACAAGCTCACCACGCAGACGCTGCCGGTGCTCACGTATCTGAAGAACTGGGACAAGCTCTTCGAGTCCCCGTTCAAGAGCGACGTGTACTTCTTCAGCACGCGCCAGCAGATCGACCAGAAGTGGGGCACGCCGCAGCCCATCACCATCCGCGACAAGGACTTTGGCGCGGTGCGCCTGCGCGCGTTCGGCAACTACGCCTTCCGCATTGCCGACCCCAAGCTGTTCCACACCGAGATCTCGGGCACGCGCGAGTCGTACCCCGTGGCCGACCTGGAAGGCCAGCTGCGCGGCCTGGTGCTGCAGAACATCAGCAACGCCATTGCCGGCAGCGGCCTGCCGTTCCTGGATTTGGCCGCCAACCAGGTGATGTTTGCCGACGCGCTGGCCAAGGAGCTGGCGCCCGCGTTTGCCAAGATCGGCCTGCAGCTCGAAGCCATGACGGTGCAGAACGTCTCGCTGCCCGAAGAGCTGCAGAAGATCCTGGACCAGAAGATCGGCATGGGCATGGTCGGCAACGACATGGGCAAGTTCATGCAGTACCAGACGGCGCAGGCCATCCCCAAGTTCGCAGAGAACAGCGGCGGTGGCGGCGGCGTCGCGGGCGACGCCATGGGCCTGGGCGCGGGCGTGGCCCTTGGCCAAGTGCTGGCGCAGAACCTGCAGCAGGGCCTGCAGACCCCCGTGGCCCCGGCCGCCGCAGCGGCGGCCCAGGCGGCGGCCGCCCCCGTGGGCGTGAAGCCCGAGGACGTGATGGCCACGCTGGAGAAGCTGGGCGACCTCAAGGCCAAGGGCATCCTCACGCAGGAGGAGTTCGACGCCAAGAAGGCCGAGCTGCTCAAGAAACTGGTCTGAGCGGCACCCAACGATTGCTATCATAACAATAGCTGCTTGCGCTTGAGGGATAAGCGCTAGAGGCCAAAAAGGCTTCAAAACCGTCGCTGAGCGGCGCAAGCAGCAGCAGCCCTGCCGATGGCCAACGACCCCACCCAGCGCACCTACCGCGCGCCCTGCCCCGGCTGCGGCGCGCCGGTGGAGTTCAAGAGCGCCCAATCCACCCACGCCGTCTGCGGCTACTGCCAGAGCACCGTGGTGCGCAGCGGCGACGTGCTGCAGCGCCTGGGCAAGATGGCCGAGCTGTTCGACGACCACAGCCCGCTGCAGCTCATGGCCAGCGGGCGCATTGCGCTCGACGGCAAGGACACGCCCTTCACCCTCATCGGCCGCCTGCAGTACAAGGGCGACGCCGGTGTGTGGACCGAGTGGATCGCCTTTCTGGAAGACGGCAGCACCGCCATCCTGGGCGAAGACAACGGCGCCTACGTCTTCACGCGCCGCATCGACCCCGGCCGCGAGATGCCCCCGGCCGAGCGCTTTCGCATCGGCGCCACCACCGCCATCAACGGCAAGCCCTACAGCGTGGCCTACACCGGCCAGGCGCAGCTCATCTCCGCCCAGGGCGAACTGCCCAAGCTGCCGCCGCTGGGCCAGCCGTTCGGCATGGTGGAGCTGAGGAGCAGCGATGGCGAAGTCGTCAGCATCGACTACGGCAACACCCCGCCCAGCGTGGAGCGCGGCCGCGCCGTGCTGCTGGAGGATCTGCAGCTCAAGGGACTGAAGGACGAGTCCGTCAAGGAAGAAAAAGGCCGCCAGTTCAACTGCCCGCACTGCGGCGCGCCCGTGCAGGTGCAGCTGGCCAGCACCAAGAGCATCACCTGCGGCTCGTGCGCCAGCATCATCAGCCTCGATAGCGGTGTGGGCGGCGAGCTGCGCGCGGCCGAGCAGGACGAACCCGTGCAGCCCCTCATCCCGCTGGGCAGCAAGGGCCAGCTGCAGGGCGTGCAGTGGCAGATCGTCGGCTTCCAGCACCGCATGGGCGTGGAGCCTGGGGACGACGAGCACTTCGGCTGGAGCGAATACCTGCTCTACAACCAGAAGCGCGGCTTCGCCTTCCTCGTCGACTCCGAGGAAGGCTGGAGCCTGGTGCGCCCCACCACGGGCGCGCCGCAGCTGTCGTCCACCGGCCGCAGCGCCACCTACCTGGGCACCAAGTACGACCTCAAGTACACCTACGAGGCCGAAACCACCTACGTGCTGGGCGAGTTCTACTGGCCCGTGACGCGCGGCCAGAAGACCAGCAACCGCGACTTCGCCAGCAGCAAGGGCCTGCTCTCGCTGGAGCAGACCCCCAACGAGATCACCTGGTCGGCGGGCGACAAGCTCGGCAGCGACACGGTGGCCAAGGCCTTCAAGCTGGACGACAAGCAGGATGTGCTCAAAAGGGACGACCCCGGCCCCTTCGTGGCCAAGTCCGGCATGGGCTGCGGCACCATCATCCTGGTGGCCATCGTCATCATCATCGTGCTCATCCTGCTCAGCCGCTGCTCCAGTTGCGACCCGCGCGTGGAAAACTGCTCATCGTCCAGCTACCGCAGCTCGGGCGGCTCGTACGGCGGATACTCCTCCGGCGGCAGCCACAAGTAGGACCCACCCACTACTACGCCCCCGCCGCCCGCCCGCGGCCCCCCGTGCAACCCGTTATTTAGGAGATAGAACATGATCGGCATCGAATGGCTCAAGCCCGCAGCGTTCCTCGGCTCCATCCTGTACGCCATCATCGGCGTGGTGGTTTTCTGGCTGGCCTTCGTCATCGTGGACAAGATCACGCCCTACGACCTGTGGCGCGAGATCGTTGAAAAGCAAAACCAGGCCCTGGGGCTGGTGGTGGCCGCGATGTGCCTGGGCATCAGCATCATCGTGGCGGCGGCGATTCATTGACTTTTGACACATGCGCAAAGCCCCGCCGTTGGGCGAGGGCCCTTGCTTTCTTGCGGGCTGCCCCCGGCACGGGTCGCGCAGCCCGCCCCCCATTTTCGCCATAAGCGCCCATGCCGCTTCGCGCACCCGCCGCGGCCAAACGTCGTCGAGCATATGTATAAAAAATCCGGTTTTCTATACACATGCTGGCTAACATGTATAGAAAACCTCCATTTCTATACACATCAAAGCCAGTCATAGCGTCACCATGCCTTTGCTTCCGTCGCTCGACCAGCTGGACGCCGCCCGCTTCGACACACCCGCCATCCTGAAAAAGCTGGCCAGCAGCAGCCGCAGGCTGGCCGAGCTCAAGGGCATTGCAGCATCCATTCCTAACCAGGGCATCCTGATCAATACGCTGGGATTGCAGGAGGCCAAGGACAGCTCGGAGATCGAAAACATCGTCACTACCCATGACGAGCTGTTCAAAGACGATGTGCTGCCGGAGGCTTTTGCCAACCCTGCGGCCAAGGAGGTGCTCCGCTACCGCCAGGCACTGCGGGTGGGGTTTGAACAGGTGCGCGCCAGCGGACTGCTCACGGCCAACCACATCATCCAGATCCAAGGCGAACTGGAACGCAACAACGCAGGTTTTCGAAAGCAGCCGGGCACGGCACTGAAAGACGGGGCGGGAGACACCGTCTACACGCCGCCGCAAGACCCGGCGGAGATCGTGGCGCTGATGCGGAACCTGGAGCGGTTCTTGAACGACCCGGAGGCGCTGGCGGTGGACCCGCTGATCAAGATGGCGCTGGCGCACCACCAATTTGAGAGCATCCACCCCTTCTACGATGGCAACGGCCGCACCGGGCGCATTGTGAATGTGCTGTATCTGGTGAAGGAGGGACTGCTGGACATTCCTGTGCTGTACCTGAGCAAGCACATCGTACGCACCAAGGCAGACTATTACCGGCTGCTTCAAGCGGTCCGTGACGAGAACACCTGGGAGGAATGGGTGCTCTACATGCTGGAAGCTGTGGAGCAAACGGCCGCCCACACCCTGTCGACCATTCATGCCATCAAGACGGCGTTGTTTGACTACAAACACCGGATCCGGGCAGAGCACAAGTTCTACAGCCAGGATTTGATCAACAACCTGTTTACGCACCCCTACACCAAGATCGACTTCCTGCAGCGGGATCTGCAGGTTTCCCGACTCACGGCCACCAAGTACCTTGATGCGCTGGCCGCCACGGGCTTCGTGCAAAAGCAAAAAATCGGGCGCGGCAACTATTACGTCAACCAGGCGCTCAGTGCCATTTTGCTGGGCTCCACGGAGGTCCGTTCATGACCGCAGACCAGCGAAAACGCGAGATGCTGGGCGAAGAGTGGGCGGCATGACAGCAACAACAACCCCTTCTTCGGCCCCCGCTGCCCCCCGCCCCATCGACATTGCCCTGCTCGCCAGCGTCTTCGTGGTGGCCGCGTGCGGCCTGCTGTACGAGCTGGCCGCAGGCGCGCTGGCCTCCTACGTGCTGGGCGATTCGGTGCTGCAGTTCAGCACCATCATCGGCACCTACCTGTTTGCCATGGGCGTGGGCTCGTGGCTGTCGCGCTACTTCGAGCGGCAGCTGCCCGCGCACTTTTTGCGCATCGAGTTGCTGGTGGCGCTGGTCGGCGGGGCGATGCCGGCCGTGCTGTTTTTGGCGAATGCGTATGTGCCGGGCGCGTTCCGATTTTTGCTGTACACGCTGGTGTTGGTGGTGGGCACGCTGGTGGGGCTGGAGATTCCGCTGGTCATGCGCATCCTGAAGCGCAATGTGGCGCTCAAGGACCTGGTGTCGCAGGTGCTCACGTTCGACTACCTGGGCGCGCTGGCCGTGTCGCTGGCGTTTCCGCTGTTGCTGGTGCCGCACCTGGGGCTCATCCGCACGGGGCTGGTGTTCGGGCTGATGAACGGCGCCGTGGCGCTGTGGGCGGTGTGGCTGTTCCGGCATGAGCTGCGACGCCTGCGCGCGCATGTGCTGGCCTGCGTGCTGGTGCTGGGCGCACTGGTGGCGGGCCTGGCGGGCGCGGAGCACATCACCACCGTGGCGGAGGACAAGTTTTACCAGGACCGTGTGGTGTTCACCGCCGCGTCGCCGTACCAGCGCATCGTGGTCACGCGCGGGCGGCTGGGGCACCGGCTGTTCTTGAACGGCAACCTGCAGTTTGCGGAATCCGACGAGTACCGTTATCACGAAGCCCTGGTGCACCCTGCCATGGCGGCGCACGGCGCGCCCAAACGGGTTGCGGTGCTGGGCGGTGGTGACGGCATGGCGGTGCGCGAGATCCTCAAGTACCCGTCGGTCACCTCGGTCACGCTGGTGGAGCTGGACCCGGCCATGACCCGCCTGTTCACCGAGAACCCCACGCTCGCACAGCTCAACAGCCATGCGCTCAGCGACCCGCGCGTGAAGGTCGTCAACACCGACGCCTTTGGCTGGCTGCAGGCGCAGCAGGAGCAAGCGGGCGCAGAGCCGTATGACGTGATCGTGGTGGACTTCCCCGACCCGACGAACTTCTCCATCGGCAAGCTCTACACCAACAGTTTTTACGCCCTGCTGGACCGGAGCCTGTCGGCCAGCGGCTATGCCGTGGTGCAGACCACCTCGCCGCTGGTGGCGCGCCAGAGCTTCTGGACGGTGGCGCAAACCATTGAATCGGTGGGCCTGCAAACGGCGCCGTACCACGCGCATGTGCCCAGCTTTGGCGAGTGGGGCTACATCATCGCCAGCCGCCGGCCCTGGCGGCTGCCCGACCGACTGCCCGAAGGGCTGCGCTTTCTGGACGTGGGCTCGCTGCCGCTGCTGTTCGACTTTCCACGCGACATGGCGCGCGTACCGGCCGAGGTGAACCGGCTGTCCAACCAGGCGTTGGTGCATACGTACGAGCGCGAGTGGGGCAGGCATTGACGCCCCCTGAGCGGCTGCGCCGCGTCCCCCACTGGGGGACGCACCCAGCGGCCTGGCAAAGCCCGTTCCGCGGGTGCACTGGCCTGGGGGCGCGCCGGTATCGACGAACCGATGCGTCTCGCAGCTGCATGTCGGGCGGCTCACAATCCCACAGACCGTTCACGCTGAGCCTGCCGAAGCGCCGCGCAAACTTCGGCAGACTCAGCCCGAACCGTGTTGAATGACTGGCCGCAGCCCCTGACCACCGACACCGTCACGCACCCCATGCACCGCCGCCACTTCCTCGCCACCACCGCTGCCGCAGCAGCCGCCACTGCACTGCTGCCGGGTTGCGATGACGCCCCGCGCACGCTGCAGGGCGGCTTTGCGGGCATCGCCATGGAGCGCGGCCACGCGCTGCGCGATCGGCTGAAGAAGGGCGCCTGGCCCGAGCCCTCCGTGGTGCGGCGCGCGCAGGTCCTCATCGCGGGCGGGGGCGTGGCGGGGCTGGCGGCGGCGCGGTCGCTGCGGCTGGCGGGCGTGGACGACTTTGCGCTGCTGGAGCTGGAGGACACGGCCGGCGGCAACAGCCGCGGCGGCGCGGTGAACGGCATTCGCTGCCCCCTGGGCGCGCACTACCTGCCCGTGCCGGGCGACGATGCGCGCGAAGTGCAGGACCTGCTGGAGGAGCTGGGCCTGCGCCAGCGGGTGGCCGGGCGCTGGCAGTACGACGAGCGCCACCTGTGCCACAGCCCGCAGGAGCGGCTGTTCCTGCACGGCGAATGGCAGGACGGGCTGCTGCCTCTGCAGGGCGTGCCGGACACCACGCTGGCCCAGTACCGCCGTTTCAGCCAGGCGGTGGACGCGGCGGCGCAGGCGGCGCGCTTTCGCATGCCCATGCTGCGCACGCTGGGCCCCGGCAAGCCGCTGGCGCCGTCGCACCAGGCGCTGGACGCGCTGCCGTTTGCGGCCTGGCTGCAGCAGCAGGGCTTTGATGACGCGTACCTGCTGTGGTACCTGGACTACTGCTGCCGCGACGACTACGGCGCCGGCACGGCGCGCGTGTCGGCCTGGGCGGGCATCCACTACTTTGCCAGCCGCCATGGTTTCCACGCGCCGGGCGATGCGCCGGACGAGCCGCGTGAAAGCGTGCTCACCTGGCCCGAGGGCAACGGCTGGCTCACGCAGCGCCTGGCCGCGCCCCTGCAGGACACTGCCCAAGGGGGCGGCCAGCTGCGCACCGCCACCAGCGTGCTGCGCATTGCCGAGGGCCGCCACGGCGTGGAAGTGGATGCATACAACCACGCCACCGACAGCGTGGAGCGCTGGCAGGCGCCGCGCTGCGTGGTGGCCCTGCCGGTGCTGCTGGCCGCGCGCGTGGTGCAGAATCCGCCCGCTTTCTTGGCCGAGGCAGCACGGCGCCTGCACACGGCCCCCTGGCTGGTGGCCAACCTGCACCTCGCCAGCCCGCTCACCGACCGGCCGGGCGCCGCGCCCGCCTGGGACAACGTGCTGTACGCCGACCCCAACCCCGGCGGCCTGGGCTACGTGAACGCCGGCCACCAGCGCCTGGACACCCGCGCCACCCTGGCCGGCCCCACGGTGCTGACCTACTACCAGGCGCTGGGCGATGTGGCCGACGGCCGCCAGCAGCTGGCCACCGCCCCCTGGCAGCATTGGGCCGACGCGGCCCTGGCCGCCCTGGCAGCGCCGCACCCCGACCTGCGCCAGCGCGCCACCCGCGTGGAGATCACCCGCTACGGGCACGCCATGGCCATCCCCACGCCGGGGCTGCTGGGTTTTCTTAGCCAAATCGGCCTGCAGCGCCCGTCCAGCAAGCGCAAGCAGCTATCTAATGGAGAGCGCGCACCCTGGATACCCACGCCCGCCACCGCGCGCCTGGCGTTTGCGCACAGCGACTGGTCCGGCTATTCGGTGTTCGAGGAGGCCTTCACGCGCGGGCATGGCGCGGGCTTGACCGCCGCCGGCTGAACCCCGCGCGGCCACCGCCTTCCGCCCCCAAGGCCCTGCGGCCCAACGAAAAAAGGGCTCCCCTAAGGGAGCCCTATTTCGAGGGGAAGCATCGTGTGCTCCGGTGCGGCAAAACACTTGCCCATGGCAGCGGCACCTGCGACATGCCACCGATGTCGCCACCATGGGCAAGGCCCGCAACCGTTGCAATTACATGCTGAATTCGCCCGAAGGGATCTTGCCGGTGCGCAGGGCTTC
>NZ_JAJTBB010000060.1 GCF_021287135.1 Acidovorax sp. | reverse complement strand
CCACCCCAGAGGCAAAAAAAGCGCCCTGCGAGGGCGCTGTAGTCGGTGCCGGGGTGACGGTGGGACTTGAATTCCCTCTTGAAACCCGCATGAATAAACGATTCTTGCTTTTTTGAAGTGCGACATACCGTCAAAAATACCGTCAAAAAAGTTTGCTGCCCCTTTTTCCGGTACCCCCTCCCCCCGAAACCTGCGCGCACAAAAATCTGATGAGCCGGTCGGTTTCCGCCTTAGGCGTCTCAGACTTTGGAAGCCCCCCTCCCCCCATTTTTCCCGGCGTTGCGAGCGGGTAGGGGACTGCGGTCTAGGGCTGACGCGGCCCCCAATTTTTGATAGCCCCTGGCCTACCCCCTTGCGCACACCGATGCACATTTACGGGATTCGTGGACAGGCAACGACCGCCACCTTTCCGCCGCCTTTCCTTCAGGCATTGTGTTTTTTGCGCGTGAACGCCGTGAACAGTGCGACAACCGCATGAATAGGGGCTTTGCGCGTTCACACTGCGGCCAGAGCGCCGTGAACAGTGTGAACAAATCTCAGGGTGTAGTACTGTTTTTGCACGTTTACGGCAGTTTTCACGGCCTTGCACGGTTTGCGGGCGCAGGGGGCTGAGCCTAGAAGCACCAACAGAAGGCAAGCGGTTTTGCACACTGGTGCTTTTTCACAGTTGCACCACTAGCAGCGCGAAAAGAGCCCTGCACGCCCCCTCCAGCGGCGGCGCGGGCATGCTTTGCATGGGGTGAACCCAGGGCCGTGCATGCGTGTGCACGGCCCTGGCCGGGGCTCAGGTGTCCAGGGCGAACAGAGCGGGCGGTATGCGATAGCACTGCGAAAGACCCACACCGGGTAGGCGCTGCCTGGTGTCAAACGCCCGGCCTGCGCCTGGCAGCAGAGCCCCATGCTCCAACAGAACGCGGGCGACGGCCTGATAGTCCAGGCCCTGGCACACCTCAGAGCGGAACACCTCGGGCAAGATGAAGTATTCGACGCTGACGCCCTCGCCATCCATGGGCGTCATGCGCTCGCCATACTCCCGCTGGTGGTCGGCATCGCTCTTGATGGGCTTGCCCTCGCTGTCCACCATGCGGCGGAACCCGGCACGCTGCAGCGTGTTGGGCGCGTGGTCATCTGATGCCCGATGCCACCAGGTGAACCGGCCAGAGCCATGCGCCTCCAAGAACCGGCGCACCTGGCGCAGCATCTGCCGCACCTCGCCATTGCCCGCCCCGCCACGTGCCGACAGCCAGGCGTCAAAGCACGCACGTGCAGCCCTCTCGCCCTCACCTGCAGGCCAGCCCGTAAGCCCCGCCTCGGTCGCCAGTTCGCCCGCCACGCCCACCAGGGCGAACCGTGCGGCTACCCGTTCCACCTGGCCGGATGCGCCACCCGGCACCCATTGCCGGGCCAGGTCCTGCACGCTGGCGCGCAGGCGCTTGGGCAGGGTGCTGGCCTGGCTGCAGGCCCATTCGATGAAGGCGCGGCCCGGTGCGCCGTGGCATGCCTGCACCTCGCGGGCAAGGTGGCTGGCGAGCGCGGCACCGCCCGCAAAGTCATGCAGATGCTCAAAGGCGCCCAGGCCCGCGCCGGCGTCTGCCGGTATGTCAGCCATGCGCACTTCTTGCCCCGTGCGTGCGCGCTTCATGCCTTCGGCCATGTGGTCCGCGAGCCCCAGCTCGCCAGCCGACAGGAACAGCAGGCGCCAGGACAGGCGGGCACGCGGCGCACCGTTGCGGGTGGCGCGGGCCTTGCTCTGTTCATTGGCCAACATGTAGGCGCATTCCCCGGCCACCTTGCCCTCCACCTGCGCCAGTTCGTCCAGGATCAGCAATGAATCACAGTGCTGCGCGGCGATGGCCTCCAGGGCGTTATCTGTGGTGCGCCAGCGCTGCATGTAGCTGGGGCCACCGTACACGCTGGCGGCCAGGCGTAAGGCCGTGGTCTTGCCGGTGCTGCTGTCGCCCCGCAGGTGAAAGCCCCCGCTTTCCATGCCAGCCATGCGCAGCAGCGGCCCGGCAAAGGCGCTGGCCACGCCAAACGCCATACGGCTATTGCCTACGCACAGCACCCCAATGCGATCACGCCAGGCGGCTGCATCCTTCCTCACGCGAAAGGTGTTTTCCATCTGGTTGTCACTCTGGAACACGATGCGCTCGGCATCGTCCCCAATGGTTTCATGGGGCAGCACATAGGCCAGGCCTCCGCCTTCGGTGGGATGCCAGCCGATGCGATCCGTGCAACTGGCGAAGTCTGCCGGGCGGCGGGTTTGGATGTATTCGGTAAGGCGATTGCGGGCCGTAGGCGCGGTGGCAATGCGTAGCCCCATGTTCAGTAGCACGGCCCGATATTCGCCGCCGTCCCCCGACAACATCCGGGCAGGCATGGCCCATTGCTTGGGCTTGCCCAGCGGGTCCGCAAACTGTAGAAGGTAGCCCCAGCCCTGGCCCTCTTGATCCCGCGTCAGCGCTTCCACATCAAGCCGGGAACAGAGCCACAGCGGGCGCAGGGGCTCGCCATCGCGGCCCCGCCCGTGGTAGTACACGCCATCGGCTTCGACCGTGAACGGGTCATGATGGCCCGGATCATCGGCAGGCGCGGGCGGGGCATCGCCCGAGCCCCCACCAGAACCCCCACCAGCCCCCGTATCAGGCTGCTGGCGGGGCTTTGCGGCCCGCCGGGGGGCGGGTGCTGGTGCGGCCTTCTGCGGGGCCTGCGCAGCGGCTGTAATGGCACTGTCCACCACATCGCGCACCGCATCGAGGCCGTGGGCGCGGTGCATGTCGTTGAAGTCGCTTGCGCCCTCGGGCAGGCCATCAGGAAAGGCGACAACGCCACCCACCGCACGGGCGGCGGCTTCGGCCTTCATGCGGCCTGTGTTGGTGCCGGTGCGGGCTTCGGTGGCGCGGTCATCATCGCCGCACAGCACCAGCAAGGCAGCGGGATAACGCTGGCGTAGGGCCTTCGCCACGCTCGCCAGGTTGCCCGCGTCGAAGGCCACGGCCACGGGGCGCCCGGTGGCTTCATGCAGGCTCGCGGCCGTGGCATAGCCTTCAGCAAGCAGCAGCACGGGGGCGCCTTCGGGAGCCCCCAGCGTATGCCACAGGCCAGCCTTGCGCCCGCCCTTCATGAAGAGCTTGTCGGTGCCGTAGCGCGCACGCTCAGGCGCGATGCGCTGCAGGTTCCACAGCGTTCCGGCGCCATCGCGCACGGGCACCAGCAGCCAGCCATCGGGGGCAAAGCGCACGCCATACGGTTGCACGCCCTTGCGGGCCAGGTAGGGGCTCGCACCCGTGTCGCTGGCTGCATTCCACGCGGCCAGCGCCTCAGCCGCTGCAGCGGCCTGCGCGGCCTGCCGGGCGCTCTCTTCGGCCTGGCGCTGCTGCTCGCGTTCGGCCTGTTGGCGGGCCAGCTCTGCAGCGCTTGGGGCTGCTGGCGCTTCGCTCCCCCTGGGCAACGTAAAACCGTGCTCTTTGGCAAGGCGCAGCAGCGTCCCAATGCCCACGCCACCCCCGGCCTTGATGCTGCGCCAGGTACTGCGCGTGGCGCTGGCGTCGTGTACATCTGCCGTTGCGCTCCAGGCTTCGAACAAGTCGCGGCCCGTGTCGTCTGGGAACTCGCTTTTGATAGCCATGCCCACCCGCGCCCATTCTTCACGGGCCAGGCTGGCGGGAATGTGCGCCAGGGCAGCGCGGATCAGCTCGGGGGTGATGTGGGTTTGGGTCATTCACGAAACCATTCATGTAGGCGGTCGCACGTGGAAGGCAGCACCTGGCGTTGATCCTCACCACCCGGCCAAACCAAGCCGCGCAAGTAGTCCAGCTGGGCACGCTCCAGCATCTGGATAGCGCGCTCGTGGTGCTCCACCTCGGCGCTTGCCGCAACGTAGGCGGTCACCAGCGCCTGCAAGCGCTCATCGTTGGACGCTCGCGCATACGCCATCAATGCATCACTGGCACGGAACTCGGCAGCGTGCGCCTCTGTCACGCGCCAGCTGATAGCCTGAGCCAGTGCGCCCAACTGGATAGGTGCACGGCGGGGCAAATCGAAGACGCGGAATTCACGGCGCCAGCGCTTGAACCATGCACGCATGTGAGCAACGCGCATGGCGTAAGGCATGGCGCGGCCCGCCGCCGTGCGGGCGTTCATTGCTGTGCCCCCGTGCTCTGCTGAGCCTCTGCGATGCGGTCTTGCACCCACTGCAACACGGCGGTTTCTGCCCAGGCCACCATGCGGGCATTGAGGCGCACAGACTTTGGAAACTTCCCGGCGCGCATCAGTTCGTAAATGGTCGACTTCTTGCACCCTGTCATTCCTTCGACTTCGGGCAACCGCACCAGCCGATCACGTGGAACGACCGGGCGGGCTTGGTGAACAACTTGCATAAGATGGGTTCCCTTCCTTGCTGGAGCCCCCCGCATCCGACATGGGCGGGGCAGGCATGGAAGGAAGCTTCCCAGGCGAGGACGCCTTGTGTCGCCTTGCGTTAGTGCGAGTAAGCCCGTGCAGAGTGAGCGGGGGCCAATGCGGAGGTTTGACGCACAAGGCTGAGCAAGGCGAAGCGCAAGGCATAGCCCCCCCCCCAAACACCTAACGCCGTTGTTCCCACTCAACAATCTCGCTGAGCAGCCATCGGCCATCCCGGCCAGGCCGGGGCATGGTGCGATCAACCGCCAGGCGCGCCCGCAATGTGTTGCGATGTACGCCCAGGCGCTGTGCAAACTGCTCACGATCAAGGCGCGTGCCAAGCATGGCCGCCATCAATTGCACAGCGCTGGCTAAGCGGTCAATTCGCTCCAGTAGATTCGCTTCATCAACTTGCATGCGGCCACCTACATCAGTCCGTTTTCGGCAAAGCTGAAAGCGCCCCTGCCGCCAACAATGATGTGATCCAGCACCCTCACGTCAACCAGCGCCAAAGCCTGCTTGAGGCACTCTGTGAGAGCCCTATCGGCCGCACTGGGCTTTAGTGATCCGCTTGGATGGTTGTGCGCCAAGATCGCCGCTGCCGCCTGGTGGCGCAGTGCTGCGTGCACAACCTCACGCGGGTACACGCTGGTTTGTGTCAGCGTGCCGGTGAAGTGGCACTCGTAGGCAATCGTGCGGTGCTGTGAATCCAGGTACAGCACTGCAAAGCGCTCGCAGGGGTCAGCACCAAGGTGCAAGGCCACATAGTCCTTTGCCATGGCACCCCCATACAGGGCCTGCCCGGGCTCACGCAAGCGACTGCCGAGGATCTCTAAAGCACGGTCCACAGTGGCGCGTTCGCGTGCCTTGAGGTGATAGCGCCAACTCTGCGAGCCATCCGCCACGCCATAGGCCGGAACGGCTTTGCGGACACGCGCGGCGCGGGGCTTTGGTGTTCGTGTTGCAGCCATTACTAACCCCTCCCTTGCAGCGCATCGGCACCGGCCAGCAGCTCAGCAGCCACGGCCCGCGCTTGCTCTGGCGAGAACTCAAGATGCACGCTCATGAAGTCACGCGACATGCACAAATCAACAAGGCGCGTTGACCGCGTAGCGGCGATGCTCAGATGCACACCGCCAGGCAGGTTTGCAGACGACTCGCGCACCCGGGGGAATGCGGCGTCATGCTGACGCGTGGTGAAGGTAATGCCGCTCATGCTGCACCCCCGGAAGGCAATATTGGCTTGCTGAGCGTGCGCAAAAAGCCCTTTCCTATCATCGTGGCCCGGAAGTTGTTGAGCGCCACCGCCTCGGCCTCACGCGCAACGTCGTCCCCAGCAGCAAGAACACTTCCATCGTCGTCAATGATTGCCAGGCGCACACGTCGACCATTCGCGAACACTTGCAGCCCCTCATGCGAGGTTGCGCAAATCACGATGCCGGGCAGGGCGCCGGTAGGTTGCTCCCCGATCATGCTGCACCGCCCTGCTGTGCACACGCGTGCACTTGGTTGACGGATGCCAGCGCCTGCACCAGCTTGCGCCGGGCAGCGGCCACGTTGCCGCGTTCCAGGTAGGCGCTAGCCAGGTTGCAAGCGTTGAACGCTGCAAGCACGGGCTGCAGGTGAGACAGTGGGATAGTGCCCGTTTGGGGCTCAGCAGGCGCAGCGCTGCGGCTGGCCGGTGTGGTGACGGTCATGGCATGGATTCCTGTAGAAACCAAGGAACCCACCGTTTGCGTTCTTACGCGCATCAGGTGGACGGGATGTTAAGAACACGCCTACAGACGTGCGGGCGGCGTTGCCGTTCGCCCCATCCCGCCCGAAACCATGGCGGGATGATGCGAGCGCACCAGTCCCCGGAATATGGGCGTGACAAAGCCCCGCTTTTCGGTGGGGGCTGCTACCGCTGTAGGTGTGGTGTTCTTACGCACCGGGCCTTTCGGCTTGCGCGCAGTGTAGCGCGGGCCGAAGGAGATGGGCAAGGGGTAGGGCTATGCGGCCCGATTGGTAAGGGCGTCAAAAGGGCTTGCTTTGGGCTCAGGATGCCGCTGGAACACTTGCGCCAACGCCTGCGATGAAATCCCCATTTCCCTGGCTACTGCGGCCCTTGCGCCGCGCCCGCGTACCTTCACCTCGGCCCGCGCCCACGCCACCCACTCAGCACGCCACGCGGGCCGCTCATGGCCTTCCTTACCTTTGTGGCGCACCATGAACTGGCACAGCGTGGCGTAGTCCTTCACATCATCGGCCCCCAGGCCAGCAGGCCCAGCGGCCTTGCCCATTGCCCCCGCGTTCACCGAGCCCCAGCCCCAAAGCGCGTGCGCCACAGCGAAGGGCACAGCCCATGCACTGCCGCGCTTTCCACTCTCAGACCATTCAAAGGGCGTTTGCTTGTCGGAGTTGTATTCCGCACGGCGGCCCGGTTCATTCACCAACCGGGCCAGGACATGCGGCTCTATCAACCACGATGCGCGCAAGGAACGCCCCGCCGCCTTCGCGTGGGCAATGGGTGGCGGCAAGTCGGCCAAACCGCTGTATTCATCAAAGTAAAACACAGCCCAATCGGAAAACTCATCCTGTGCCCGCGCCCAGCGGTTGGCGTCCAAAAGGTACACCAGTGGCGGGGAATCGCCTTCGAGCTGAGAACAAACCCGATCAACGGCGTCCAACAGCGGCAGGTGGCGGGCGCTCATCAGCCAGCGCACCACATCCGCCAAGCGCACCACGTTACCGCCCGGACCGTCCTTGAATCGTTGCAGCCCATGGGGGCTATGCGGTTGCCAGTTGCTCCCCTCGGGGGGCTCTATTTGGGGGATTGAATCGGGCGCCATCACTCCCCCGCCTTTCCGCCTGGCGGCACCAGGTAGGCGGCATGCAAGCGCTGCAACTCCAGCAACAGCCCCAGGTGCTTTTGCACCCAGCCAGGTATCTCCACGCCCTCATTGCGCCAGCGGCTCGGGGTGTTGCGGTGCAACCCCGTGGCCCGGCAGAACTCACTCACTTTCCAGCCCAGCGCGGCCAGGGCGGCGTCAAACTCATCAAGCGTCATGCGGCATCCTTTCGTTGCTGGTCATTGTGCACGCATGCCCGAGGATGTGCAAAATACATATCAAACACGCACACTATTTAACATAACGCCCGTCGTATCTGGTGCGCATTGTGGATAAATTCAGCACATTTTCGGGAAACTCAGCATCCATGCGGGTTTGCGGGTGGTGCTGGTTTGCTTAAATTTTGTGCACGTCAGCGGGCAAAGTTATCCACAGCAGTACGACAGCGCAGCAGGCCACCGCACAAAACACAGCGCGAACGTTCGGCACGGCCTTTGCCGTGGGGCTCACCTGCAACCGATGACGTGGCAAATTTTAGGAATGATTCTCAGTAAGTAAATTTGCCACGTCGCAGGCTTAAAGATTCCTGCGCACACGTGTGCACGGCCGCCCGCCGATGGATGCGGCACCGGGGAGCCCCGCTCGCGCCCATTTCCGGGGACGTGCGAAAGCGACGAGGACGGGCACCAGGCAGGGGGGGGCGCGGCGGGCGTGACGAAGCAAGAGAAAGCGGGCCGCAAAGGGCACGGGGCAAGCAGGGAACAAAGGTATATATGTACGAATTTTTCACTATATAAAAATATTCTCATTTGTTCTCACTCTGTTCGCAGTCTGTTCTCACTTTGTTCACACTCACGGCCAGGCAGTAACCCGCATGAATCCTTGCTTCTTGTCATTTGTTCGCACCGTTCACACCGTTTTGCAGGGAATAGTGCCGAAGGAAATTCAAAAACCACCGCCGCGCCCATGAAAAAAGGGCCTCGCGGCCCTTGTGTCTGGTGCTGGCGCGGGGCTCATGCGGCCCGCTGGGGCATGGGTATCACGTCCGCCCCCTGGCGCAGTTTGTCCAGGTAGTCCGCCCAATGCTGCAGCACCGTCACGCGCTCATCGGTGAAGGTGGTCCGGTCGTAGGCGCCGCCGTGGGTCTTGCCGCCCACGTGGGCCAGATGGGCTTCGATCACGTCGATATCCACCTTGAACACTTCACGCAAGAGAGTGCGGCCCGTGGCGCGGTAGCCGTGCCAGGTGTGAATGTCCTTGTAGCCCATGGCGTGCAGGGCGGCGTTTACCGCGGCTTCGCTCATGGGCTTGCTGTGGTCGCGCAGGCCGGGGAAGACGTATTCACCGTGGCCTGTCACGGGCTGTAGCTTGCGGATGGCGGCCACCGCTTGCCGGGGCAGTGGCACTTTGTGTGCCGCGCCGTCCCGCTTGGCCGCGACGCTGCGCTTCATGTCGGCGCTGGGGATAGTCCACCAGCCGGCCGCAAGGTCCAGATCCGCCCAGCGCATGGTGCGCAGGTTGCCGGGGCGCTGGAACAGCATGGGGGCGATGGCCAGGGCGCCCCGCACCACGGGGCCGCCGCCGTAGCCATCGCTGGCACGCAGCAGCTCGCCCAACTGGGCGGGGCTGGTAATGGCAGGGAAGTGCCCTTTCTTGCGTGGCTTCAGCGCCTTCTTGATGTCCTGGGCAATGTCCCGCGTGGCATGGCCCTTGGCTATGGCGAACTGCCAGACGCCGGAGGCAGTGGTCAGCAGGCGGTGCGCACTCTCCACGGCATCGCGGTCTTGCACGCGCTCGCACGCCCGGAGCAGCTCGGGCGGCTCCACCTCGCCAATGGGGCGATGCCCCAGGTAGGGGTACAGGTCTTTCTCCAGGCTGCGGGCCTCCCGGTCGTAGTGGGTGGCAGACCACCCATCGCGCTTGTTCGCAAGGTAGGCCCGTGCCATTGCTTCCACGGTGTTGAGCATGGCGGCCTTCTTGCTGGCCTCCACGTCGCGCTTGTGGTCGCTGGGGTCAATGCCTTGAGCCAGCAGCCCCCGCGCCACGTCGCGCCGCTCGCGAGCCTGCGCAAGGCTGACAGCCGGGTACACGCCAAAGGCGAGGGTGTTGCGCTTGCCGTTCGGGCGGCGGTAGTCCATGCGCCAGTACTTTCCTGCCTGGGTAATGTGCAGGTACAGCCCCCCGCCATCTGGCAGCGTGTGCCCCTTGGGCTTGCTGGCATCTGGCTTGGCATTCCTTACGGCGGTATCTGTCAGGGGTACAGCAAGGCGCGGCATGGCGGTATCTCCGTTTTGACGGTATCTGATACCGCCAGCTTACCCGCATCCCGTCAGAAATACCGCCAAAAACGCCGGATGTCAGCGAACGTGCACGGCCTTGCATGGACGAAAAAAAGCCCGCCGTCATAGGAGAGGGGCGGGCTTGATGGACTTCCATGAACGTCCTCGGATGAGGATGTGGCGGAGACGGTGAGATTCGAACTCACGGACGGTTGCCCGTCGGCAGTTTTCAAGACTGCTGGTTTAAACCGCTCACCCACGTCTCCGGGCACGGAAGCTGCGGATTCTAGCCCAGGGCAGGGGTGCTCTTTTTTTGCAGCATGCCGCGGGTCTCGATGAAGCGGATCACCTCGGCCAGGCCGCTCTGGGTCTTCAGGTTGGTCATCACAAACGGCTTGAGCTGGCCCTGGGCGTTGGTGCGCATGCGGGTGGTGTCGGCGTGCATCACGTCGAGGTTGGCGCCCACGTGGGGGGCCAGGTCGGTCTTGTTGATGACGAACAGGTCGCTCTTGGTGATGCCGGGGCCGCCCTTGCGGGGGATCTTTTCGCCGGCGGCCACGTCGATGACGTAGATGGTGAGGTCGCTCAGCTCGGGGCTGAAGGTGGCGGCCAGGTTGTCGCCGCCGCTTTCCACGAAGACGATGTCGGCGTTGGGAAACTCGCCCAGCATGCGGTCGATGGCTTCGAGGTTGATGGAGCAGTCCTCGCGGATGGCCGTGTGGGGACAGCCGCCGGTTTCCACGCCCAGGATGCGCTCGGGCGGCAGGGCGCCGCTCACCGTCAGCAGGCGCTGGTCTTCCTTGGTATAGATGTCGTTGGTGATGGCCACGAGGTCGTAGTCGTCGCGCATGGCCTTGCACAGCATTTCCAGCAGGGTGGTCTTGCCGGAGCCGACGGGGCCGCCGATGCCCACGCGCAGCGGGGGCAGGGGCTTGGTGCGGTTCGGGACGTGGTGCAGTGCGTTGGTCATGGCGTTGTTTACTATGAAATCGATAGCTGCTTGCGCAAGCGGTGCCTGGGCTAGGAGCGGAAAAGTCTTGAATATTGCACTTCGTGCCGGGCGCTCAGGATGGCGAGCATGGGCGAGAACGCTTGGCGTTCGCTGTCCTGCAGGCGGGCGGCGTGGTCGGCGGCGGTGGGGATGGCGTCGGCCAGCCGCGCCAGGATGCGCTGGCCCGCGCTCTGGCCCAGCTGCATGGACTTGAGCGCGGCCTGCACCATGTTCTCGGCCCAGCCGAAGGCGTAGGCCAGCAGCACTTCGCGCACGGGGGCCTGGGTCTGCGATGCCGCCAGCGCAAACGCTACGGGGTAGGTGGGCGGCAGGGCGGCCAAGTGGCGGATGGCGGGCATGAGGGCCTCGTCGCCCTGATACTGGTTGCGCAGCCATTCGGCCATCGACCGGCCCATCTGCTCGGCCTGGAGGCGCAGTTCGCTGGTCTCGCGGGTGTGCAGCACCCAGTCGTTGAGTTCGCGCACATGCGCCCAGTCGGCCCGGCGCCAGGCGCCCACGGCCTTGGCGATGAGGGCCATGTCGCCGCGGGCCTGGGTGATGTGCAGCTGGTCCAGCAGCCAGTCCCCCACGGCGGTTTCGGTGGCGAGGCCCGCGTTTTCAACGGCGCTTTCCAGCCCTTCGGAATACGAGAACCCGCCCACGGGGAGTGCGGGGGAGGCCAGCCACATCAGCTGCAAGAAGCTGGCGGCGGGCAGGGGGGCGCGGTGGGCGTAGCGCATGGTGGCGGCGGGTCAGCTCAGGGGCTGGGGATGGGTCCGGTGAGGCATGCAGTGCGCCCTGCCTTCGACAGGCTCAGCCCGAACGGTGGGGGTGGGGCGCAGCGGGGCGGACACGGGGCCTCAGTGGTCGTGGTTGCAGTGCGGGCCGTGCACGTGGCCCTGGGCGACCACGGGGATGGCTACGGTGCGGCCCCGGGCGGGTGCGGCTGCGGCGTCCGTTGGCGCGTGCGTGTGCAAAGGGCTGTGATCGTGGCTGTGATCGGGGGCGTGCTCGTGGTGGTCGCCATGACCATGGTGGTGTCCGTGCTCATGACCATGGTCAGGTCCGTGTCCGTGGTCATGTCCGTGATGGTGCCCACCGCCATGCCCCGCCGCATAGGCGCCACCTTCGGGTTCAAACGCCAGGTTCTGCTCGGTCACGGTGAGGTGCATGGTGCGCAGCATGTCGGCCAGCACATGGTCGGGCTCGATCTTGAGGTGGTCGGGCTGCAGCTCGATGGGCACATGGCGGTTGCCCAGGTGGTAGGCGGCGCGGGTCAGGTCGAACGGCGATCCATGCGTGGCACAGGGGGTGATGACCAGCACGGGCTGCGGGGCGGCCACCACGCGCACCAGCGAGCCGTCTTCGGCCACCAGCACGTCGCCGCCGCGCACCAGCGTGCCGCGGGGCAGGAAGATGCCCAGTTCGCGGCCGGCCGAGTCGGTGGCGGCGAAGCGGCTTTTTTGGCGCACGTCCCAGTCGAGTTCAACCGTGTGGGCGCGCTTGAGCAGCACAGGGGCCAGGCCCTGGCCTTGGGGGAGGAGTTTGGAGACTTGGATCATGGGAAGGCTTTTGGACGGAGCGCCACGGGGCGAAAGCGGCATTGTCCGCCTGTGGGGCGAAGCGGCTCGCGGTGCGATCAAAGCTCCCGCGTCATGAAGCGGCTGTTCGGGTCGGGCACATAGCTGCCGAAGGGGTCGCAGTCGGCAAACCCATAGCGCCGGTACAGCTGGTGGGCCGGCTCAAAAAACGGCTGGCTGCCCGTCTCCAGGCTCACGCGCTGGTAGCCCAGGTCCACGGCCTGGCCCAGGATGTGTTCCAGGATGGCGCGGCCCACGCCCAGGCCCCGCAGCCCCTCAGCCGAGCGCATGGATTTCAGTTCGGCATGCTCGTCGCTCAGGTGCTTGAGCGCACCGGTGCCCACCAGCCGGCCGGGCGCGGGCTCGGTGTCGTCGGGCAGCCAGGCCGTCCAGAAGCGGATGTCGGGGCGGCGCAGTTGGTCCATGTCCAGCGCATGCACGCTCTCGGGCGGCGAGGTGGCGCGCATGTCCTGCAGGTGCTCTTCCATGAAGGCGGCGATGCGCGGGTCGCTCAGGTCGTCCAGGCGGATGGTCAGGCTGTCCAGCAACGTGCTCATCGCGTGGGTGCCATCAGAACAGGAAGTACCGCTGCGCCATGGGCAGCACGGTGGCGGGCTCGCAGGTGAGCAGTTGGCCGTCGGCGCGCACGGTGTATGTCTGCGCGTCCACTTCCATCTTGGGGGTGTAGCTGTTGTGCACCATGTCGCGCTTGCGGATGCCGCGGACGTTGCGCACTGCGGACAGCTGCTTGCGCAGGCCGAAGCGCTCACCAATGCCGGCGTTCAGGCCGGCCTGCGAGACAAAGGTGAGCGAGGTCCTGGCAATGGCCCCGCCAAACGCACCGAACATGGGCCGGTAGTGCACGGGCTGGGGTGTGGGGATGGAGGCATTCGGGTCGCCCATCGCAGCCATGGCGATCAGGCCGCCCTTCAGGATGAGCGCGGGCTTCACGCCGAAGAACGCGGGCTTCCAGATCACGATGTCGGCCCACTTGCCCACCTCCAGCGAACCCACCTCGTGGGCGATGCCGTGGGCAATGGCGGGGTTGATGGTGTACTTGGCCACGTAGCGCTTGATGCGCGTGTTGTCGCTCCGGGCGCTGTCGCCTTGCAGGCTGCCACGCTGCACCTTCATCTTGTGTGCCGTCTGCCAGGTGCGCAGGATGACTTCGCCCACGCGGCCCATGGCCTGGCTGTCGCTGCTCATCATGCTGATGGCGCCCAGGTCGTGCAGGATGTCCTCGGCCGCGATGGTCTCCTTGCGGATGCGGCTTTCGGCAAAGGCCAGGTCCTCGGCAATGCTCGCGTCCAGGTGGTGGCACACCATGAGCATGTCCACATGCTCATCCAGCGTGTTCTGCGTGTACGGCATGGTGGGGTTGGTGGACGATGGCAGGAAGTTGGCCTCGCCCACGACGCGCAGGATGTCGGGCGCGTGGCCGCCCCCTGCGCCTTCGGTGTGGAAGGCGCAGATGCCGCGCCCGCCCACGGCGGCAATGGTGTTCTCCACAAAGCCGGATTCGTTGAGCGTGTCGCTGTGGATGGCGACCTGCGTGTCAGTTTCTTCGGCCACGTCCAGGCAGTTGCTGATGGCCGAGGGCGTGGTGCCCCAGTCTTCGTGCAGCTTGAGGCCGATGGCGCCTGCGTTGATCTGCTCGTGCAGCGCATCCGGCAGGCTGGCGTTGCCCTTGCCGAGAAAGCCCAGGTTCATGGGGAAGGCGTCGGCCGCCTGCAGCATGCGTTCCATGTTGAAGGGGCCGGACGTGCAGGTGGTGGCCAGCGTGCCGGTGGCGGGGCCGGTGCCGCCGCCCAGCATGGTGGTCACGCCGCTGGCCAGGGCTTCCTCCACCTGCTGCGGGCAGATGAAGTGGATGTGGCTGTCGATGCCGCCCGCGGTGACGATGTTGCCCTCGCAGCTGATGACCTCGGTGCCCGGGCCGATGATGATGTCCACGCCCGGCTGCGTGTCGGGGTTGCCCGCCTTGCCGATGGCGGCGATGCGGCCGGCTTTAAGGCCGATGTCGGCCTTGAAGATGCCGGTGTGGTCAATGACGAGGGCGTTGGTCAGCACGGTGTCCACCGCACCTTGCGCGTTGCTGCGCTGGCTTTGCGCCATGCCGTCGCGGATGGTCTTGCCACCGCCGAACTTCACCTCTTCGCCGTAGCTGCCCGCGCGCAGGGTGTGGTCGGCTTCCACTTCCAGGATCAGTTCGGTGTCGGCCAGGCGCAGGCGGTCGCCCACGGTGGGGCCGAACATTTCGGCATAGGCGCGTCGTCCAATCGTTGCCATGGTGGGGTGCTCCGCGAGAACTGAGTACTATTGTTTTGATAGCTGCTTGCGCTTGTCTAGTAAGCGCTGGCGGCTGTTTTTGCTTGAAATGCTGGTGGGCCGTGCCGTGGGCAGCCTGCTGGAGGGTTGCCCAGCTCGTGCCCTGGCTTCGACAGGCTCAGCCCGAACGGGTGGGGTGCAGGTGCCATCGCCAGCATGGGGGCTGCCTACAGCGCGCCCTGCGTCAGGCCCTGGAATCCGTACACGTGGCGGTCGCCCGCGTAGTCCACCAGCTCTACCGTGCGTTCCTGGCCGGGCTCGAAGCGCACGGCGGTGCCCGAAGCGATGTTCAGCCGCATGCCGCGCGCGGCCGCGCGGTCAAAGCCCAGGGCATTGTTGGTCTCGGCAAAGTGGTAGTGCGAGCCAACCTGGATGGGCCGGTCGCCCGTGTTGCGCACCACCAGCGTGAGGGTGCGGCGGCCGGCGTTGAGCGGGTGCTCGCCAGGGTCGGTGAAGAGTTCGCCTGGGATCATGTTCAGTTCTCCAGCCTTGGATTTACTCCCTCTCCCCTCGCGGGAGAGGGCCGGGGAGAGGGGGCGAGCGATGTGCGCAGTGGGCCAGTTTTGCCCCCTCTCCCCAACCCCTCTCCCGCGAGGGGAGAGGGGCTTGTCAGCCTGCTGAGCGTGGGGTGAGCTCGGGCCATCACGCCATTTGCAGCAGCAGTGCGCCGCCGAACGCAGCCACGCCCGCACCGGCGGCGCGCGCCAGCCACACATGGCGGTGGCGCAGCGCCCAGCCCGTTGCCAGGCCCGCGGTGTGCAGCAGTACGGTGGCCGCCAGCATGCCGGCCAGGGTCTGCCAGGCGCTGGCGCTGCCGGCCAGTTCGTAGCCATGGGCCACGCCGTGGAAGACGGCAAACACGCCCACGCCCAGCGCCGCCATCAGCCCGGGCACGCGCAGGCGCGACACGACAAGCAGCCCGGTGATGAGCAGCGACGCCGCAATCATCGGCTCCACCGCCGGCAGCGCCACGCCCTGCAGGCCCAGCACGGCGCCCACCAGCAGCATTGCCGCAAAGCCCACGGGGCCCCACAGCAGATCCCGCCCGGCGCTGCGGGCGGCCAGGGCGCTCCACAGCCCCACGGCCACCATGGTGGCCAGGTGGTCCAGCCCGAAGAAGGGGTGGGCCAAGCCGCTCAGAAAGCTGTTGTGGATGTGGGATTCGGCGCCGGTATGGGCACTGGCGCTCGTGCTGATTGCGCTGGCAGCTATGAAAAGAAGAGCGGCTGTGTGGCGGTGCGAGAGGGCGATGCGCATGGGGGCTCCACGAAGAGAAGAGGGGGAGAACGGGGGTCAGACGATCGGCTGGTGCACGGTGACGAGCTTGGTGCCGTCGGGGAAGGTGGCCTCGACCTGGATGTCCGGAATCATCTCGGGGATGCCCTCCATCACGTCGTCGCGCGTGAGCACCGTGCGGCCTTCGCTCATGAGCTGGGCCACCGTCTTGCCGTCGCGCGCGCCCTCCATCACGGCCGCGCTGATCAGGGCCACGGCCTCGGGGTAGTTGAGCTTCAGTCCGCGGGCCTTGCGGCGCTCGGCCAGCAGGGCGGCAGTGAAGATCAGGAGCTTGTCTTTCTCACGAGGGGTCAGTTCCATGTCGTTTCACTTGATGTGCGGGGTGTGTCGGGAAAAATCTGTGTGACCGCGGATTCATCATAGGCAGCAAGCCCCGTGCCCGCCATACGCCAGACGGCGAAGATGCATTGGAAGTGAAGCCGGCCCGTGGCATGGAAACTGCACTTGCAAGGGCTGCTGCCGCCGTTTGCCCATGTCCCCCTCGACCGCCTCCCTTGCCCCGCCCGACGCCACTTCGGCCTCTGTGCCAGGGCCGGGCGCCGATGCGCAGCCGCCGCAGCAGGTCGTGAAGGTGCGCCGCGACTACAACAGCTGGGTGGCCACCGAGACCATGGAGGACTACGCGCTGCGCTACACGCCCCAGCGCTTTCGCAAGTGGTCGGAATGGCGCGTGGCCAACACCGCGTTTGGCGCGGCGTCGTTCTTGATCCTGGAGGCCGTGGGCGCCACGCTGCTGGTGCAGTACGGCTTCATCAATGCCTTCTGGGCCATCGTGGCCACGGGGCTCATCATCTTCCTGGCGGGGCTGCCCATCAGCGTGTACGCGGCGCGCTATGGGGTGGACATGGACCTGCTCACGCGCGGGGCGGGCTTTGGCTACATCGGCTCCACGCTCACCTCGCTCATCTACGCCAGCTTCACCTTCATCTTCTTTGCGCTGGAAGCCGCCGTGATGGCCTACGCGCTGGAGCTGGCGCTGGACATTCCGCCCCGCTGGGGCTACCTGCTCTGCGCGCTGGTGGTGATTCCGCTGGTCACGCACGGCGTGTCGGCCATCAGCCGGCTGCAGGTGTGGACGCAGCCGCTGTGGCTGGTGATGCTGCTGGTGCCGTTTGCCACGGTGCTGGCGCACGATCCTGGTGCGTTTGCGGGGGTTCTGCACTACGGCGGTGAATCGATGCGCGGTGCCAGCTTTCAGCTGCCCTTGTTTGGTGCGGCGCTCACCGTCGGCATTGCGCTCATCACCCAAATGGGGGAGCAGGCCGACTACCTGCGCTTCATGCCCGCCCCCACGCCGGGGCACGCGGGGCGCTGGTGGCTGGGGGTGCTGGCGGGCGGGCCGGGCTGGGTGGTGCTGGGCGTGCTCAAGATGCTGGGCGGCGCGCTGCTGGCCTGGCTGGCGCTCACCCACATGGTGCCGGTGGAGCGCGCGGTGGACCCCAACCAGATGTACCTGGCGGCGTATGAGTACGTCTTCCCGCACTACGGCTGGGCGGTGGCCGCCACGGCGCTGTTCGTGGTGGTGTCGCAGCTCAAGATCAATGTGACCAATGCCTACGCCGGGTCGCTCGCGTGGTCCAACTTCTTCTCGCGCCTCACGCACAGCCACCCGGGGCGGGTGGTGTGGGTGGTGTTCAACACGCTCATCGCCTTCATGCTGATGGAGATGAACGTCTTCCGCGCCATGGGCGAGGTGCTGGGCCTGTACTCCAACATCGCCATCGCGTGGATCATGGCGGTGGTGGCCGATCTGGTGGTCAACAAGCCGCTGGGCCTGTCGCCCCGGGGCATCGAGTTCAAGCGGGCCCACCTGTACGACATCAACCCCGTGGGCGTGGGCGCCATGGCGCTGGCCTCCATTGTCTCCATCAGCGCGCACCTGGGCCTGTTCGGGCCGCTGCCGCAGGCGTTCTCGGCGGTGATCGCCATGGCCGTGGCGTTTGTGGCCGCGCCGCTGATTGCGTGGGCCACGGGGGGCAAGTACTACATCGCCCGGCACAGCGATCCCGTGGCGGTGCCCATGCAAGGCCCGGTGCCCGGCGCGCGCGCGGGCGACCCGGGCGGCTACACGCGCCTCACGGTGCAGCGCTGCGTGGTTTGCGAGCGCGAATACGAGGCGCCGGACATGGCGCAGTGCCCCGCCTACCGTGGCGCCATCTGCTCGCTGTGCTGCACGCTGGATGCGCGCTGCGGCGACCTGTGCAAGCCGCACGCGAGCATGGCGGTGCAGTGGTCCGCCGCGCTGCGCTGGGTGCTGCCGCGGGCCGTGTGGCGCTATCTGGACACGGGGCTGGGCCACTTCCTGCTGCTGATGCTGGTGATTGCCCCGCTGCTGGCCGCCGTGATGGGGCTGCTGTACCACCAGGAGCTGAACACCATCGCCCAGGCGATGACGGACACCGATGTGCTGGCGGCCCCGGAGGTGGCCCTGCGCTCGGGCCTGCTCAAGGCCTACCTCGCGCTTTTGGTCATCTCGGGTATCGTGGCCTGGTGGCTGGTGCTGGCGCACAAGAGCCGCCAGGTGGCGCAGGAGGAATCCAACCGCCAGACCGGCCTGCTCATGCGCGAGATCGAGCTGCACCGCCAGACCGACGAGGCCCTGCAGACCGCGCGCCGCGTGGCCGAGCAGGCGCAGCAGGCGGCCGAGCAGGCCAACCAGGCCAAGAGCCGCTACATCAGCGCCATCAGCCACGAGATCCGCACGCCGCTCAACTCCATCCTGGGCTACGCGCAGCTGATGGGCGAGGACCCCCAGGTCCCCGCCCACCGCAAGCAGGCCGTGCACGTGATCCGCCGCGGCGGCGAGCATTTGCTCTCGCTCATCGAGGGCACGCTGGACATCGCGCGCATCGAGTCCGGCAAGCTCACCCTCGACGTCGCGCCCATGCGCTTTGCCGACGGCCTGCACGAGATCGCGGGCCTGTTCGAGCTGCAGGCCGCCGCCAAGGGCCTGGCCTTCCAGTTCGACGTGCAGGGCGTGATCCCCGAGGTGGTACGCGCCGACGAGCAGCGGCTGCGGCAGATCCTCATCAACCTGCTGGGCAACGCCATCAAGTTCACCGCGCAGGGCACCGTCACGCTGCGCGTGCGCTATGCGCGCGAGATGGCGCGCATCGACGTGCAGGACACGGGGCCGGGGCTCACGCAGGACGAGATTGAACGCATCTTCGAGCCCTTTGCACGGGGTGGCGCCCGCGGCGGCGCGCCCGGCGCCACGGGCGGCAGCGCTGCGCCCGGCGCGGGCCTGGGGCTCACCATTGCCAAGATGCTCACGGCGCTGATGGGCGGGGAGCTCACGGTGACCAGCACGCCCGGCGCAGGCTCGGTGTTCCACGTCAAGCTCTTCCTGCCCGAGGTGCACGCCGAGGCACTGGGCAAGGCCGCCGCCGCGCCCGCCGTGCGCGCGGCGGCCCGGGCGCGGTCCGGCTACGCGGGCGAGCGCCGCCGCATCCTGGTGGTGGACAACGAAGAGCCCGACCGCGAGCTGCTGCGCCAGCTGCTGGAGCCGCTGGGCTTCGAGCTGCGCCAGGCGGCCAGCGGCCACGATGCGCTGGACCTGCTGGCCGCCGGCTACCGGCCCCACGCCATCTTCATGGACCTGGCCATGCCCGGCATCGACGGGTGGGAGACCATCCGCCGCATCCGCGCGCAGGGCTGGGCGGCACGCGGGGACGCTGACGCTGACGGTGACGGTGACGGTGACGGTGACGCAGCCGCCACGCCCGGCGCCTGTATCGCCGTCGTGTCGGCCAACGCCTTTGACAAGACGCTGGAGAACGATGCGGGCATCCGCCCCGAAGACTTCATTGTCAAGCCCGTGCGCCACAGCGAGCTGCTGGACTGGCTGGAGCGGCGGCTGGAGCTGGTCTGGGTGGATGCCCCCGCGGCCGGCGCTGCCGGGGCCGTGGTGCCGCAGCCGCCTTCCATCGCGCCGCTGCGGCCGCCGGCTGCGGGGGCAGCGGCGCCGGCCGGGGATTGCCCGCCCGCCGCCGTCGTCGCGGACCTGGCGCAGTCGGTTGCGCTGGGCTACTACCGGGGTGTCCTCAACAGCCTGGCAGACATCGAGCGCCGGCACCCGGAGCACGCGGCCTTTGTGGCGCGCCTGCGGCCGCTGGCACAGCAGTTCGCCTTCGACGCCCTGGGCGAGATCCTGGAGCAAGCCACGCCATGACGGTTGTGCCACCCGCCACCCCCTTCGCCCACCCTGCGGCCGCCCTGCTGGACCGCGGCAGCTCCGACGTGGTGCTGGTGGTGGACGACGTGCCCGACAACCTGGCCGTGCTGCACGACGCGCTGGACGAGTCGGGCTACACCGTGCTGGTGGCCACCCACGGCGAGGCCGCGCTGCAGCGCGCCGCACAGGCGCTGCCCGACATCGTGCTGCTGGACGCGATGATGCCGGGCATGGACGGCTTCGAGGTGGCCCGGCGCCTCAAGGCCACGCCGGCCACGGCGCACATCCCCATCATCTTCATGACGGGCCTGACGGAGACGGAGCACCTGGTGGCGGCGCTGGAAGCCGGGGGCATCGACTACGTGATCAAGCCCATCAAGCCCCGCGAGGTGATGGCCCGCATGCAGGTGCACCTGGGCGCAGCCCGCAAGGCCCGGCAAGACGCCCTGCAGGCGCGCGAGGCGCGCAACGCGCTGGACGCGTTCGGCTACGCCAGCATCACCGTGCGCGCGTCCGACGGGCGCATCGTGTGGCAGACCCCGCTGGCGCGCGAGCTGCTGCAAAGCTATTTCGGCGGCGCGGGGGCCGATGGCACGCCCACCGCCTTTGGCCAATGGGCGCCCGAGCCCGTGCAAGCCTGGCTGCGCCGCCACGTGCTGGCCGACAACGCCGCCGAGCTGCTGGCCGCATCGCTGGCCGAGCCGCCGCGCCTGGCGGTGGAGCAGGGCGCCCGCCGGCTCACCTTCCGCCTGCACCAGCAGGCGGGCGACAGCGAGGGCGGGGGCGACTGGCTCATCGTGATGCGCGAGGTGTCGGACGCGAAGATCATCGAATCCATGAGCCTGGCCTTCAAGCTCACCGCCCGCGAGGCCGAGGTGCTGTACTGGGTGGTCAAAGGCAAGATCAACCGCGACATCGGCGACATCCTGGGCGCCAGCCCCGCCACCGTGAAGAAGCATCTGGAGCGCGTGTTTGCCAAGTTGGGGGTGGAGACGCGTACGGCCGCGGCGGCGATGGCGATGAACCGCATCCGGCAGCTGCACCCGCAGTTCGAGGGGTGATGCCGTGGCTGCTATCGCCAACGGGGTGGGGCGGCGTCTGGGCATGCGAACCGTCCGTTCGGGCGGAGGGGGCCGAAGCCCCGGACAACGCTTCGACGGGCTCCGCGTGAACGGGTGAGTTGGGGATGCGCGCTGTGCCGTGGATTGTGGGTCCAATCGGGCTGCAGCGCTTTCACAGCAATCGCAAGCAGCTATTATTTTGAGAGCAGCTGCGCGCCGCTGCTCAGCGCCCCACCGCGCTTTCCAGCTGCGCCTTGTTCATCTTCGAGCGGCCGGCGATGCCTTTGCGCCGGGCCTCCTCGTACAGCTGCTCGCGGGTGCGCCCCTGGGCGCCCGTGTGGGAGCGCTGGCCTCCGCGCACGGGGGCCGGCGTGTCGCGCACGGTCTTGGGGTTGGCTGTCTTGCTCTCGCCGTGCTGGGCGCGTTCCTTGTTCACGGTGCGCGCGGCAATCTCCTCGGCCGTGCCGGTGCTCTTGCCGCGCTGCTTCAGGCTGGACTTGATGTGCTCGTACTGGCGCTCGCGCTTGGCGCTCCATTGGGCCTGCGGCATGGGGGGCTCCTTCAAGGGGAATCACAAGCCGTCAGGTTAGGCGCCCGCAGCGCCCGGCGGGTCGGCGCAGCGCGCCAGCCCACGTAGGACAAGCGCGGCTGCATCTGGATGGAAAACCTGGCCTGGCGACCGTCCAGTAAGCGCCAGCAGCTATGGTTTTTGAAGCGTCACATGCCCAGCGACTTCAGCAGCGCGTCGGTATCGTCCTGACCTGCCGGCGCCGGGCTTTCGGAGACCACGGGGGCTTCCTGCGACTGGGCCATCAGCGCATCGGGGTCGGGCGCTTCCTGGGCCTCAAAGTCGTAGAGCTTGATGAACTCGGTGCGGTCGATCGCCAGTTCCAGGTAGAAGATGTGGTTGGCGCTGGTGTAGAAGGTCACGCGCCGCGCCTCGGGCTTGTCCAGGTTGGCGTCCACCGAGAGCTGCACCTGCTTGTTCAGCACCAGCATCTTGGGCTGGTTCTGCGTGATGTGGGTCTGCAGCTCGCGCCGCACCTTGCCGGTGAAGTCGCCCACCACCTGGTTCATCAGCTCGCCCATCACGTTGCTGACCTCGTCCGAGGTGTAGGAGCTGACCAGGTCGTCCTTGGACATGCCCATGTTCAGCAGGTAGTTGGCATACAGCTCCATGGCCGCCTGGGCCGTGAAGTTGATGATCACCAGCCCCGAGAAGCCGCCGTCGAACAGCACAAAGCAGCCGATGTCGGGCTTGAGGCAGGTCTTGCTGATGCGCTGCACCATGCCGGAGTAGTGGATCTGGCTGTGCGTGGCCACGCCCAGCACGCGGGTGACGGAGTTGCACAGGCTGATCAGCAGGTCTTCGGTGCCGTAGGTGGTGCGGGAGGTGTCGGTGGGGCTGCTCATGGGGGGCTGCGTCGGAAAGGCGGGTCAGGAAAAAAGCGAAGCGTCGGGCTGCAGAGCATAGGCGAAGGCGGGGCGCTCGGCCAGTGCCGCCGGGCGGGCGGCAGGGCCGGCACCGGTTACTCCTCGCTGGTCCACTCCACCTGCACGCCCAGGCTGCGCAGGTTTTCTGCGAAGCGCGGGTGCGCGCGCCGGATGGGTGTGGCGTTGCGGATCTCCGAGCGGCCGGGCGTGCTGGCCGCCACCATCAGCAGTGCAATGGCCACGCGGATGATGTAGGGGCTTTCCACCACGGCCGGCGTCAGCGGGTTGCCGCCAAAGGTCACGAGCCGGTGCGGATCGGACTGGAACACGTGCGCGCCGAACTTGGACAGCTCGCCCGCCCAGCCCAGGGCGCCGTCGTACACCTTGTTCCAGAACAGCGCGTTGCCCTGCGCCCGCACCCCCAGCGCAATGAAGATGGGCAGCAGGTCCACCGGGAAGTAGGGCCAGGGCGCCGCCTCCACCTTGGTCAGCACGTTGCTGGTGAAGGGCGTCTGCACCTGGAGCGGGCCGTCGCAGCGGGCGCGCGACCAGCCGTCCTCGTGGGTGATGGCCACGCCGAACTTGGCAAACGTGCGGTCGATGAGCGGAAAGTTCTCGGGCGCGCTGTTGCGTACCACCACGTCGCCCCCGGTGATGGCGCCCAGCGCGAGAAAGGTCGTGATCTCGTGGAAGTCTTCGTCAAAGCGGAACTCGCCGCCCTTGAGCGCCCCGCCGCCGCGCACCGTGAGCCGCGAGGTGCCGATGCCGTCGATGTCCACCCCGATCATGCCCATGAAGCGGCAGAACTCCTGCACGTGCGGTTCCGAGGCCGCATTGGTCAGCACCGACGTGCCCTGGGCCGCGGCGGCGCAGAGCACGAAATTCTCGGTGGTGGTGACGGAGGCATAGTCCAGCCAGTGCTGGTTGGCCGCCAGCGCGGCAGTGCCGCGGCGCACCAGCAGCGAGCCTTCGGCGCGCTCCACCGTCGCGCCGAAGCGGCGGAACACCTCCACATGCGGGTCGATCTCGCGCACGCCCAGCGTGCAGCCCTTGACGTTGTCCTCCAGCCGCGCCACGCCAAAGCGTGCCAGCAGCGGCGGCACCAGCATGATGGAGGAGCGCATCTCCTCCGGCAGCCGGTGCCGGGCGGCATCGAAGACGGTGGCGTGGTGGTGCAGCTCCAGCGTGCCGCTGGCGTGGTCCATGCGCACGTCGCTGCCCAGGGTGCGGAAGATCTCCAGGATCTTGCGCACATCGGTGATGTCGGGCACGCCCAGCAGGCGCAGCGGTTCGTGGGTGAGCAGCGTGGCGCACAGCACCGGGAGCACGGCGTTCTTGTTGGCAGACGGTGTGATGCGGCCGCGCAGCGGCGTGCCGCCGTGAACGATGAGGTTGGACATGGCAGGGAACAGCGGAGGGACAGGCGCGGTGCGCGGGCGGGTGAAGGGGCAAGCCCATCCGGCCGTTGGCACCGGCCGGCGGGTTGCTGAGCCCGCTACTCTACCCCGTTGCCCGCGCGGGGGCACCGCTACGCCGCGCTCCCATCGTCAACAACTGCTCAGGTCTGGGGGCAGGCCTGGAAGGCGGGCAACTGCTCGGCCGCGCGCGTGAAGGCCTCCAGGCACGGGTGGGCGGCCGCATCCACGCGGCCCGGCAGCAGCAGGTGCGTGAAGCTCCAGGCCACGGCGGAGGCGATGGCGCCGTGCGTCAGCGACTCCTGCACAGCGGCCAGGGGCACGCGCGCCAGCTCGGCCTCCAGCGCGGCGAAGGCCGCATCCAGCTGGCCGCCCACCCGGTCCAGCCAGGGCGCGTGCTGCTTCTCCGCGGGCCGCAGCCGGTGTTCGTAGACCGTCTGCACGGCCTTCTCGCAGGCCGCCAGCGCCAGGCCGGTGAGCCGCAGGTCGTGCAGGCGCTGCGCCGGATCGGCCGGGGTCAGCCGCGACCCGGGCGCTTGGGACTCGATCCACTGCAGGATCAGCGTCGAATCCATCAGCACCGTGCCGTCGTCCGCGACCAGCGTGGGCGCCTTCACCACCGGGTTGATCTGCTGGAATTGCTCGAAGGTGCTGAAGACCGACAGGGGCTGGTGCGCAAAGGGCTGCCCCAGCACGTGCAGCGAGACCGCGACGCGGCGGACATAGGGGGAGTCCAGCATTCCAATGAGTTGCATGGCAGGGGCGAGGGCGGTTGAAAGGGCCCTACGATAGCCCTGCAGCCACAGGGCTGACCAGGGGCAGTCATCGGAAATCAAGCCCGCCGGCCGATGGTTCATCGGCACGCCGGCGGGCAACGCAACGCACGGAAAGGAAGAGCGCGCATGCCATTGGACAAGAAGGACCGGCAGATCCTGCAGGCGCTGCAGGCCGACGCGCGCCAGAGCCTGGCCGCGCTGGGCAAGCGCATCGGGCTGTCGCAGCCGGCCATGAGCGAGCGGGTGCGCAAGCTGGAGGCGGCCGGCGTGATCGAGGGGTACGGTGCGCGGGTCAATCTGCGCGCCATCGGCGTGGGCCTGCAGGCCATCATCCGCATCCAGACCACGCACGCGGGCATCGCGCCGTATGTGCAGCTGTTCCAGCAGATGCCGGAGGTGCTGGAGGCCGACCGCGTGACCGGCGAGGACTGCTTCATCGTGCGCTGCGCCATCGCCCAGCCGTCCGACTTGGAGCGGGTGGTGGACGCGCTGGCCGTGCACGGCGCCGTGACCACGTCGCTGGTGCTCTCCAGCCCGGTGCGCAAGGCGGTGACGGTGCCGTTGTAAACCCGGCGAAGGCGCCGCCGCACGGTGCGGCACCGTGCACCCATGTACGCCACCCGGCGTATTTCCGGCAAACGCCGTGCTCTCCAGAATCCCACCCATGCCCCGCCCTTCCCGCACCGAGCGGGCGGCAGGGGCAAAGCGGTTGGAACCTGAACCCCACTGGAGAAGCACCTCATGCAACGTCGTTATTCCCTCAAGGCCCTTGCGGCCGTCGCCACGCTCGCCGGCCTGTCCGCCCTGCCTGCCCATGCGCAGGAGACCATCAAGGTCGGCGTCCTGCACAGCCTTTCGGGCACCATGGCCATCTCGGAAACGGTGCTCAAGGACACCGTGCTCATGGCCATTGACGAGATCAACGCCAAGGGTGGCGTGCTGGGCAAGAAGCTCGAGCCCGTGGTGGTGGACCCCGCCTCCAACTGGCCCCTGTTTGCCGAGAAGACCAAGCAGCTGCTCACGCAGGACAAGGTGGCCGTGATCTTCGGCTGCTGGACCAGCGTGTCCCGCAAGTCCGTGCTGCCCGTGGTGGAGGAAATGAACGGCCTCTTGTTCTACCCCGTGCAGTACGAGGGTGAGGAACTGTCCAAGAACGTGTTCTACACCGGCGCCGCGCCCAACCAGCAGGCGATTCCCGCAGTGGACTACCTGATGAGCAAGGACGGCGGCAGCGCCAAGCGCTGGGTGCTGCTGGGCACCGACTACGTGTACCCCCGCACCACCAACAAGATCCTGCGCGCCTACCTCAAGTCCAAGGGTGTGAAGGATTCCGACATCGACGAGAAGTACACCCCCTTCGGCCACTCTGACTACCAGACCATCGTGGCCGACATCAAGAAATTCAGCCAGGGCGGCAAGACGGCCGTGGTCTCCACCATCAACGGCGACTCCAACGTGCCGTTCTACAAGGAACTGGGCAACGCGGGCCTGAAGGCCAAGGACGTGCCGGTCGTCGCCTTCTCGGTGGGTGAGGAAGAGCTGCGCGGCGTGGACACGAAGCCGCTGGTGGGCCATCTGGCCGCCTGGAACTACTTCATGTCCATCAAGAACCCGGAAAACACCGCGTTCATCAAGAAGTGGAGCGACTACGCCAAGGCCAAGAACATCGCCGGCCACAAGGACAAGCCGCTCACCAACGACCCGATGGAAGCCACCTACATCGGCATCAACATGTGGAAGCAGGCCGTCGAGAAGGCCAAGAGCACCGATGTGGACAAGGTGATCGCCGCCATGGCCGGCCAGACCTTCAAGGCGCCCTCGGGCATCGTCAGCAAGATGGACGAGAAGAACCACCACCTGCACAAGAGCGTGTTCATCGGCGAGATCAAGGCCGACGGCCAGTTCAACGTGGTGTGGAAGACGCCTGGCCCGGTGAAGGCCAAGCCATGGAGCCCGTACATCGAAGGCAACGACAAGAAGAAGGACGAGCCGGACGGCAAGAGCAAGCTCTGATCACCCCCCTGAGGCGCTTCGCGCCTTCCCCCCGCTCTCGCATCGCTGAGCGATGCGGGCAGGGGGACGCCCCCGGCGCGGCGGGGCGGCCCTTGCGCGGGGGCCCTGGTCTGGGCCCCGCGCGCTGCACAGGCCTGTTTTCATTTGACCTACCGGCTCCCCCTCATGTTTGCCACACTTTTTCAACGCCTGATTGCCTGCCTGCTGCTGTGCGCGGCCGTGCAGGCGCACGCGCTCACGGCCGAGGCGGCGCGGGCCATGGCGGCGGGCGATACCGATGACCGGATCGCCGCGCTGCAGGCGGCCATCGCCACGCCCGACGAAGCCACCGTGGCCTTCATCCGCGCCATGGGCGATGACGCGGTGAAGATCGCGGGCGGCAAGGCCATCGTCCTGCGCGACGGCAAGGGGCTGGACCCCGTCACCGGCGCCGAGGTGCCCGTGCCCGACGATGCCGAAGACATCGTCAACAACAACCGCATGCGCGGCGAGTTCGATACCGCGCTGGCATCGCTGCAGCTCATGGCCGCCGACGTGGCAGAGCGCCGCAAGGCCATCGAGGCGCTGCGCGAAGAAACCGACGAGGCCCGCCTGCCGCTGATCGAGAAAGCGCTGGCCGCCGAGCAGGACGCCGCGCTCAAGGCGCGCCTTGAAAGCATCCGTGCGCGCATCCTCATCGGCAGCGCCGACGCGGTCAAGCGCCTTTCGGCCGCGCAGCACCTGGCGGCCAGCGGCAACCCCGCCACGCGCACCGTGCTGCTGGAGCAGCTGCGCAATGAAGAAGACCCCCAGGTCAAGGCCGCATTGCAGGCCGCGCTCAAGACCGTGGAAGAGCGCCTGCACTGGGGCGAGCGCCTGGCGGCGATGTTCTCCGGCATCAGCCTGGGCTCCATCCTGCTGCTGGTGGCGCTGGGCCTGGCCATCACCTACGGCCTGATGGGCGTGATCAACATGGCGCACGGCGAGCTGATGATGATCGGCGCCTACGCCACCTACGTGATGCAGGGCGTTTTTCAAAAGTACTTCCCGGGCGCGTTCGACTGGTACCTGGTGGCCGCCGTGCCCGCCGCCTTCCTGGCGTCGGCGCTGATGGGCGCGGTGCTGGAGCGCGGCGTGATCCGTTTCCTCTACGGCCGGCCGCTGGAGACCCTGCTGGCCACCTGGGGCATCAGCTTGGTGCTGCAGCAGCTGGTGCGCAGCCTGTTCGGCGCACAGAACGTGGGGGTGGAGAACCCCGCGTGGATGAGCGGCGGCGTGCAGCTCATGGACAACCTGCAACTGCCCTGGAACCGCGTGATCATCGTGGCCTTCGCGCTGGCGGTGCTGGGGGGCGTGGCCTTCCTCATCGGCAAGACGCGCCTGGGCCTGTTCGTGCGCGGCGTCACGCAAAACCGCCCCATTGCGTCGTGCATGGGCGTGAACACGGCCCGGGTGGACACCTATGCGTTTGCGCTCGGCTCGGGCATCGCCGGCCTCGCGGGCTGTGCGCTCAGCCAGGTGGGCAACGTGGGTCCGGACCTGGGCCAGGGCTACATCGTGGACTCGTTCATGGTGGTGGTGCTGGGCGGCGTGGGCCAGCTGGCTGGCACCGTGTACGCCGCGCTGGGCCTGGGCGTTCTCAACAAGTTCCTCGAAGGCTGGACGGGCGCCGTGCTGGCCAAGATCACCGTGCTGGTGTTCATCATCGTCTTCATCCAGAAGCGGCCGCAGGGCATCTTTGCGGTCAAAGGGCGTAGCGCGGACTGAGCGGATCGAAACAGAACATGACGACGAATACGCCTTCTTCCCCCGCGATCCCGCTGCCAAAGCCCGCACCGCTGCTCACCCGCGGCGGCTGGTCGGCGTTCATCGTGGCGCTCATCGTGGTGTGCGCCATCGCGCCCGTGCTCAACCTGTGGGTGCCCGCAGGCAGTGCATTCCACCTTAGCGACTACGCCGTGGCGCTGCTCGGCAAGATCATGTGCTACGCCATCTGCGCGCTGGCCATGGACCTGATCTGGGGCTACACCGGCATCCTCAGCCTGGGGCACGGGCTGTTCTTTGCGCTGGGCGGCTACGTGATGGGCATGTACCTCATGCGCCAGATCGGCCGCGACGGCAACTACCACAGCGACCTGCCCGACTTCATGGTGTTCCTGGACTGGAAGGAGCTGCCCTGGCACTGGGCGCTGTCCGACAGTTTCATCGCCACGCTGGTCCTCGTCGTGGCGGTGCCGGGGCTGATCGCCTTTGTGTTCGGCTACTTTGCCTTCCGCTCGCGCATCAAGGGCGTGTACTTTTCCATCATCACCCAGGCCATGACGTACGCGGCCATGCTGCTGTTCTTCCGCAACGAGACGGGCTTTGGCGGCAACAACGGCTTTACCGACTTCAAGCGCATCCTGGGCATGCCCATTGCCACGCAGAACATGCGCATGCTGCTCTTCGTGATGACCGGCGTCACGCTGCTGGTGTTCTTCCTGCTGGCGCGCTGGCTGGTGCGTAGCAAGTTCGGCCGCGTGCTGCAGGCCGTGCGCGACGCGGAAAGCCGCGTCATGTTCTCAGGCTATGCGCCGCTGCCCTACAAGCTCACCATCTGGACCATCAGCGCCATGATGTGCGGCGTGGCGGGCGCGCTCTACGTGCCGCAGGTCGGCATCATCAACCCCGGCGAGATGAGCGCCGCCAACTCCATCGAGATCGCCGTGTGGGCGGCCGTGGGTGGGCGTGCCACGCTGATCGGCCCCATCGCGGGCGCGTTCATCGTCAACGGCGCCAAGAGCTGGCTCACGGTGACGGCGCCGGAGTTCTGGCTGTATTTCCTGGGCGCGCTGTTCATTGCCGTCACGCTGTTCCTGCCCGACGGCGTGGTGGGGCTGGCGAAGAAGTGGATGGCGAAAAAAGAGAAGGGGGCCGCGCAATGACGCCCGACCTGATGGAAGAGGGCGCGCGGCGCCTGGCGAAAACGCAGGCGCCCGCTGCACCGGGCCAGACCGAGTCGGGCGGCCGCGCGGCCGGGTTCTCGCGCGTGGCGGTGCCGGGCGAGGTGGATGTGACCCATGGCCGCATCCTGTACCTGGAAGATGTGCACGTGAGCTTTGACGGCTTCAAGGCCATCAACGGCCTGAGCCTGGACATCGCGCCCGGCGAGCTGCGCTGCATCATCGGCCCCAATGGCGCGGGCAAGACGACGATGATGGACATCATCACCGGCAAGACGCGGCCGGACAAAGGCACGGTGTTCTTCGGCTCGACGATTGACCTGCTGCGCCACAACGAGCCCGAGATCGCGAGCCTGGGCATCGGCCGCAAGTTCCAGAAGCCCACGGTGTTCGAGCAGCTCACCGTGTTCGAGAACCTGGAGCTGGCGCTCAAGACGCACAAGGGCGTGAAGTCCAGCATGTTCTTCCGCCTGGATTCCGCCCAGTCGGACCGGCTGGCCGAGGTGCTGCACACCATTCACCTGGCCGGCAGCGTCACGCGGCAGTCTGGCAACCTGAGCCACGGGCAAAAGCAGTGGCTCGAGATCGGCATGCTGCTGATGCAGGACCCCAAGCTGCTGCTGCTGGACGAGCCGGTGGCGGGCATGACGGACGAGGAGACGGCGCGCACTGCCGAGCTGTTCCTTGCGCTCAAGGGCAAGCACTCGCTGATGGTGGTGGAGCACGACATGTCGTTCATCCGCACCATCTCGGAAATCGTGACGGTGCTGTGCGACGGGGCCGTGCTGGCGCAGGGGACGCTGGACCAGGTGCAGGCGGATGAGCGGGTGATTGAGGTGTATTTGGGGCGGTGATGGTGTCGTTTTGTCCTGGTTCATTTGGATGCGCGGGAGCCCGCTATCCGTTCGGGCTGAGCCTGTCGAAGCCGGTTCGCTTCACCCCATCCGTTCGGGCTGAGCTGGTCGAAGCCGGGGCGCTGCTCGCAAGCTCGCTGAGGGGCGGCATGCTTGTGCGGAGGGCGGAGGCCGGGTCTCGGCCCGGCGGCCGAGGTACTTGTTCTTTGCTTCGCCAAAGAAAAGTACCCAAAAGAAAGGCGACCCCCAGTCTGCGACCCCTGCGCTGCGCTACGGGGCAAACCTGCGGCGAGGCGGTTGCGGGGTGCGCCGCGGAACTCGCTTTGCTGCTTCGCAGCGCCGCTCGGACAACCACGGCGAGTCAGATCACGAAGCACGGGCGCAAGGGCGCCCATGCCACCCCGCAACCGCCCCGCCGCAGGCGCAGCCAGCAGGGGTGGGACAGCCGGGCATCCAACAGCCAAACAGCCACACGGGCCATCGCTTCGCTCGGCCTGGCTTTCGCGGGCGCAAGCGCCACGCGCTGCGAAAGCGGGGCCGAGCGCAGCGATGGCCCGGGTCGGCTGGGTTCCCTTCAGGATGCGCCGAGGAGCGCAGCGGGCGGGGTGGCCTGTGTGCCGCAGGACACACAGGCTTCGTGCTCTGACTCGCTGCGGTTGTCCGAGCGGCGCGCGCAGCGCAAAGCGAGTTCCGCAGCGCATCCCGCCCGCGAGCACCGCAGGTTGCCCGCAGCAGAGCGGAGGGACGCAGCCTGTAGGGTCGCCCTTTGGCCTCCACATAACTTCGCTGCGCGAAGTGAGTGGAGTCCCGCTTCGCGACCTTTGGTTCCTTTCTTTCGGCGACGCGAAAGAAAGGGACTCGCC
>NZ_JAJTBB010000057.1 GCF_021287135.1 Acidovorax sp. | reverse complement strand
TAAGCCTTGAATTATATACCGGTTTTTACGCCGCTTGCAACCCAAGACCAAACTTTTTTCTCTTCCCTCGCAGCATCCGGTCCCGAAGGAACTGGGCAGCGCGGGTAGCGAAGCCCTCTACTATAACACTGGTTGGGGGGGGCTAGGGAACTCCCTGGAAGATTTTTCCGTTGCGCCCCGGGCGGCCGCGCCAATCAGGCGGCGGCCGCCTCCAGGGCGGCCACAAACGCCGCAGCGACGTCGTACCCCGTCTGGTCGAAGATCTCCTGGAAGCAGGTGGGGCTGGTGACATTGATCTCGGTTACGCAATCCCCGATCACATCCACCCCGGCCAGCAGCAAACCGCGCTCCTGCAGCACCGGGCCCAGGGCATTGCCGATCTCCCAGTCGCGCGGCGACAGCGGCCGGGCGACGCCCTTGCCGCCTGCGGCGAGGTTGCCGCGCACTTCGCTGCCCTGGGGGATGCGCGCAAGACAAAAGGGAACCGGCTTGCCCCCAATGATGAGCACCCGCTTGTCGCCCTCGATGATCTCGGGGAGGAACTTCTGCACCATCACGCTCTGCGCGCCGTGGCGGTTCAGCGTCTCGGTGATGCTGCCCAAGTTGAGCCCGTCGGGGCCGACGCGGAAGATGCCCATGCCCCCCATGCCGTCCAGGGGCTTGAGGATGATGTCCTGGTGCTCGCCATGGAAGCGCCGGATATCCTCCGGATCACGCGTCACCAGGGTGGGGCCGATGAATTCGGGGAACTCCATGATGGCAAGCTTTTCCGGGTGGTCCCGCAGGGCGCGGGGCTTGTTGAACACCTGCGCGCCATCGCGCTCTGCCTGCTCCAGCAGATGCGTTGCATAAAAGTACTCACTGTCGAACGGTGGGTCCTTGCGCATCAGCACGGCATCGAACTCCACCAGCGCGGCGGTGCGGTCCGGCTGCGCGCGGTACCACTGCACGGGGTCTCCGGTCAGCTGGATATCGCACACGCGGGCGGACACCTTGCTGCCGCGCTGCCACATCAGGTGCTGGGGCTCGCACACCGCCAGGGTGTGGCCGCGGCGCTGGGCCTCGCGCATCATGGCGAAGGTGGTGTCCTTGTAGATCTTGAAGCTGGACAGCGGGTCGGCAATAAAGAGCAGTTTCATGGTGCTGGAATCACTAAATAGGAACACTGGAGCACGCGGGGCCTTGCGCCTTGCTCGACCCGTGGCTCACGCAGGCCTTGAGGGCCGACGCCCGTACTGTTGCACAAATAGCGCAAGGCTGCCGGCCACCACGCCCCAGAAGGCCGAGCCCACCCCGGCCACCACCACGCCGCTGAGCGTGACCAGAAACGTGATCACCGCCGCCTCGCGGTGCAGTTCGCTGCGCACCGCCATGGCCAGGCCGTTGCCGATGGTGCCCAGCAAGGCCAGCCCCGCGATGGCCACCACCAGCTCCTTGGGAAAGGCCGTCAGCAGGCCGGTGATCACCGCGCCCACCAGGCCGATGGCCACGTACAAGGCGCCACAGCTCACCGCCGCCGTATAGCGCCGGTCCCGGTCCTCATGGGCTTCGGGCCCCATGCACATGGCGGCGGTGATGGCGCTGAAGTTCAGCGCAAACGCTCCGAACGGCGCCAGGACCAGCGTGGCCAGGCCGGTCAGCGTGATCAGCCGGGACACGGGCAGGTCATAGCCCGAGGCCCGGATCACGGCCACCCCCGGCAGGTTCTGCGAGGCCATGGTGACCACAAAGAGCGGAATCGCCAGGCTGATGGTGGCGGCCAGGCTGAACTGCGGCGCCGTGAAAACCGGCAGGGCCATCTCCAGCTGGACGGCAGACCACGCCATTTGCCCCTGCAAGGCCGCAAACGCCACGCCCACGGCCAGGGTGATGACCACGGCGTAGCGCGCGGCCAGCCGGCGCGCGAGCAGGTAGGCCGCCACCATGCTCACCACCAGCGGCAGTGCCGTCTGGGCCGCCGCAAACGCCTGCAAGCCAAAGCGCGCGAGCACCCCGGCCAGCAGCGCTGCCGCGATTTCCATGGGAATGCGGTCCATCACCCGTTCGAACCACCGCGTGGCACCCGCCACGGTGATCAGCAAGGCGCTGACCATGAAGGCTCCCACGGCCTGCGCCATGGTGAAGCCGCCTGCCAGACCGGCCGTGGCCAGCACCGCCGCACCCGGGGTGGACCAGGCCACCATCACCGGCTTGCGCAGAAGGAGCGAGGGCACCAGCGAGCACAGGCCCATGCCGATCCCCAGCGCCCACATCCATGAGGTGACTTGCGCCGGACTGGCGCCGAAAGCCTGCGCGGCTTGGAACACGATGGCCACGGAACTGGTAAAGCCCACCAGAACGGCCACAAACCCCGCGGTGAACGCGGACAGGCTCAGGTCTTTGAAAAACTGCATGGGGCGCGATTCTGGCATTCCGCCCCCTGCGCCGCAGCGCGCCGGGCCGTCCGCGGGGGCCGCACGCGCGGCCGCGGCCCAGCCACCAGAATCATGGTCAAATCGCCCTCCAGCCCTTTACCATCAAGCGCAAGCAGCTCCTATAAGCATAGCAAATTCATCGCGCCATTGGGGCGCTCGCCGCATCCGCGCCGGCGGCGCCGGGTCATGCGCCAGCGCTGCCCGGGTGGGGGATGCCATCCACGGGGCACTCCTCGGTGCCCACCATGGGCCGGGTCAAGGCCTCGACCGCTGCGCGGGTTCCTTCGGGGTCCGACACCCAGCGCTGGTAGAAGGTGTAGGGGCACGCCGCCACGCCCCGGGAGCCTTCGCCCGAGTGGATCAAGCCGCTGTAGCCCCGGTGCAGCAGCTTGAAGAGGTGGTTCTCGCTCTGCCCGTTCTTGCGGAAGTCCCGGATGAGGCGCTTGGACAGCGCGGCGTACTGCACGCCCATGGACTCCTCGCCGCATTCGCCCAGGGTGCGGCCGTCGAAGCCGATGAGGGCGCTGTGGCCGAAGTAGCTGTACACGCCGTCGAAGCCGGCTGCGTTCGCGACGGCCACGTAGCAGTTGTTGGCAAAGGCCATGGCCTTGCTCATCAGGATCTGCTGCTCCTTGGCCGGGTACATGTAGCCCTGGCAGCGCACGATCAGCTCGGCCCCTTGCATGGCGCAGTCGCGCCAGATCTCGGGGTAGTTGCCGTCATCGCAGATGATGAGACTGATCTTCAGTCCCTTGGGGCCTTCGGTGACGTAGGTGCGGTCGCCGGGGTACCAGCCCTCGATCGGGGTCCACGGCATGATCTTGCGGTACTTCTGCACGATCTCGCCCTGGTCGTTCATCAGGATGAGCGTGTTGTACGGCACCTTGTGCGGGTGCTCCTCGTGCCGTTCGCCAGTGAGCGAGAACACGCCCCAGACCTTGGCCTGGCGGCAGGCGGCGGCGAAGATCTCGGTCTCCTCGCCCGGGATGGTGGCAGCGGTGTCCATCATCTCCTGGCGGTCGTACAGGATGCCGTGGGTGCTGTACTCGGGAAAGATCACGAGGTCCATGCCCGGCAGTCCCGTCTTCATGCCGACCAGCATGTCGGCAATCTTGCGGGCGTTGGCCAGCACCTCGGCCTTGGTGTGCAGACGGGGCATCTGGTAGTTGACGACCGCCACACCGACGGTGTCCATGCTGCTCGAAATGTCGCCGTGGATCATGGCGTGGGCTCCTGCAAGTCAGATCAAGGGAAAGCGCGGCCTCAGTGGCTGATCATCCAGGGCCGCTTGGAGGGAAAGGCCTTGGCGCCGTCGGGCGCCGTCACGGTGCTGCTGCGCCGGCCGCCCCCGCCTGCGCTGCAGCAGCCGCAACCCGCGGGATGGCGCAGCCGGCCGTAGCTGCCCGCATCGCCGTCGCGCGAGGAACGCGGCGCGTGCCGGGCGCGCTCGTTGGTGTCGAACGCGCGCCGTTGCTCCGGGCTCACGCAGGCCAGGTGGGGCGCGTGCGCGAACACGCGCGCTGCCGGCGCGCCGCAGCCGGGGCAGTCGCAGGGCTCATTGCGCTGCGCGATGCTGCGCAGTGCATCAAAGGGGCCGCAGGAGGCGCAGGCGTAGTCGTAGGTGGGCATGGGCTTTTCAGGCGATGGGGGTTGGACGGCGTTGCAGAGCCAGGCGGCCCGGCCTATTTGTCCTGCGAGATCGGCATGTCGATGCTGCCGTCCAGCATCTTCACAGGCCCCGCGGACGTGGGGTTGATGTCGAAGTCGAAGATCTCCGTCGGCAGCCACAGCGTGGCGCAGGCGTTGGGCACGTCCACCACGCCGCTCACATGGCCCTGCACCGGCGCGGTGCCCAGGATGGAATACGCCTGCGCGCCGCTGTAGCCGAACTTCTTCAGGTACTCGATGGCATTGAGGCAGGCCTGGCGGTAGGCGATGGTGACGTCCAGGTAGTGCTGCCGGCCTTGTTCATCCACCGAGATGCCCTCGAAGATGAGGTAGTCCTTGTAGTTGGGCGTGATGGGGCTGGGCTTGAAGATCGGGTTCTTGATGCCGTACTTGGCCATGCCGCCCTTGATGAGGTTGACGCGCATGTGCACCCAGCCCGCCATCTCGATGGCGCCGCAGAAGGTGATTTCGCCGTCGCCCTGGCTGAAGTGCAGGTCGCCCACCGACAGGCCGCCACCCTCCACGTACACGGGGAAATACACCTTGGAGCCGCGCGAGAGGTCCTTGATGTCGCAATTGCCGCCGTGCTCGCGCGGGGGCACGGTGCGCGCGCCCTCCGCCGCGGCCTTGGCGCGGGCCTCGCCCTGCAGCTTGCCCATGTGCGCGGTGGCGGGCGCTGGCGGGTTGGCCAGGCCGGGCACGCGGGTGGGGTCGGTGGCAATCAGTGCGGCCTCGCGCTCATTCCAGGTGTCCAGCATCTTCTGGTCGGGCAGGCAGCCGATGAGGCCGGGGTGGATCAGCCCCGCGAAGTTGACGCCCGGAATGTGGCGGCTGCGGGTGAACAGGCCATGGAAGTCCCAGATGGATTTCTGCGCCAGCGGGAAGTGTTCGTCCAGGAAGCCGCCGCCGTTCTTCTTGGAGAAGAAGCCGTTGAAGCCCCACAGGCTGTCGTCCCGCGCGCCGATGTCCAGCAGGTCCACCACCAGCAGGTCGCCGGGCTCGGCACCCTTCACGCCCACGGGGCCGGAGAGAAAGTGCACGGTGGAGAGGTCCACGTCGCGCACGTCGTCCGCGCTGTCGTCGTTCTTGATGGCACCGCCGGTCCAGTCATAGGTTTCCAGCTTGAACTCGGCACCCGGCTCCACCCACACGGCCATGGGAATGTCGGGATGCCAGCGGTTGTGCACCTGCGGGTTGTCATACGGCGATTGGTTGAGGTCAACCTTGATGAGGGTCTCGGCCATGGTGTGCTCCTTGGAGTGACGAAAAAACGTGAGGCTGGGCAGAGGGGCCGCCGCGCGGCAGCCGCTCAGACGGAGAGGTACGCCTTGATGTGCTGCTGGTCGGTGTCGGCGCGGGCGGTCTCGTGCACCAGGCGTCCGCCCTCGATGACGAACAGGCGGTCGGCCACATCCATGGCAAACGAGAGCACCTGCTCGCTCACCACGATGGTGATGCGCCGCAGCTTGCGGATCTCGTTCAGGGCCTTGGCAATGTCCTTGATGATCGAAGGCTGGATGCCCTCGGTGGGCTCGTCCAGCAGCAGCACCTTGGGGTCGGTGACCAGCGCGCGGGCAATGGCCAGCTGCTGCTGCTGCCCGCCCGAGAGATTGCCGCCCTTGCGCCGGCGCATGTCCCACAGCACGGGAAAGAGCGCGTAGATCTCGTCCGGAATGCGCTTGTCCTTCGCGTTCTCCAGGCCGGTCTCGATGTTCTCTTGCACCGTGAGCGTGGGGAAAATCATGCGCCCCTGCGGCACGTAGGCAATGCCCTTGGCCACGCGGCGAAAGCTCTCGTCGCGCGTCACGTCCTGCCCCGCCACGCGGATGCTGCCGCTCTTGGCGGGCAGCACGCCCATCAGGCTCTTGAACAGCGTGGTCTTGCCCATGCCGTTGCGGCCCATGATGGCCACGGTTTCGTTCTCGCGGCCTTCGAATGAGATGCCGTGCAGCGCTTCGCTCTGGCCGTAGGCGACAAACAGGTCTTCGACTTTCAGCATGGTTGTGCTCCAGAGAGTTCAGGTCGGTGGCCGTCGGATGGGGCGCCCGCACTGCGCGGTCCAGGCCAGCGGCCGCCGCGCAAGGACCGCCCTGCCGCGCTGGCGGCGCCTCCCTTCGCGCATTGCGCAGCGATGCGCGAGAAGAGGGACGCGGCGCGGCCGCTCAGGGGGATGTGGTGCATCTCAGTGCCCCAGGTACACATCGATGACCTTGGGATCGGCCTGCACCTTTTCCATCGGGCCTTCGGCCAGGATCTTTCCCTGGTGCATCACCGTGACCTTGTGGGCAATGCGCTTGACGAAGTCCATGTCGTGCTCGATCACGATCACCGAACGGTTCTGGCAGATGCGCTGCAGCAGCTCGGCCGTCAGCTCGCGTTCGCGGGCGCTCATGCCGGCGATGGGCTCGTCCAGCATCAGCAGTTCGGGCTCCTGCATCAGCAGCATGCCGATCTCCAGCCACTGCTTCTGGCCATGGCTGAGCAGGCCGGCCTCGGTGTCGAGCCGGTCGCCCAGGCCGATGTCTTCGGCCACCGCCTGCACGCGGGCGCGCACCGCGTCGGTACAGCGGAAGCCCAGCGCGCCCAGCACCGAGCGGCCGGCGGGGTAGGACACCTCCAGGTTCTTGAACACCGAGAGGTTCTCGTAGATGGAGGGCGTCTGGAATTTGCGGCCGATGCCCCGGCGCACCCGCTGGTGCTCGGGCATGCGGTTGAGCTCCTCGTTCTTGAACTTGATGCTGCCGCCGGTGGCGCGCGTCTTGCCGCAGATGAGGTCCAGCAGCGTGGTCTTGCCGGCGCCGTTGGGGCCGATGATCACGCGCAGCTCGTTCCTGTCCACGTACAGCGTGAGGGCGTCGATGGCCTTGAAGCCGTCGAACGACACGGTGAGATCTTCCACGGCCAGGGTGAAGTCGGTGTTGCTCATGGCGTGCTCCCGGGTGAACGTCAGGCGCCCTGCCCGGTCGCGCCGGCCGGTGCGGTGGCAGGGGCGGTGGGGGCGGAGCTGGCGGTCGCCCCGGACGGCGCCGGATGCGATGCGGCCAGCGGGGCCGGTGGCCGCACCGCGGCGCGGCGCAGCGCTTCGCGCCGCCCCTGCCACCAGGGCACGATGCGGCTTTCCCACAGCCCGGCCAGGCCCATGGGGAACGCCATGGTCACGCCGATGAACAGCGCCGCCATCAGGAACAGCCACAGGTCGGGAAAACTCTCCGAGAAAAACGTCTTGCCCGCGTTGACCAGCAGCGTGCCGTACACCGCGCCCACCAGGCTCATGCGGCCGCCCACTGCGGCATAGATCACCATTTCGATGGAGGGCACGATGCCCACGAAACTGGGCGACATGAACCCCACCTGCAGCGTGAACAGCGCGCCGCCGATGCCCGACAGCGCTGCGGCAAGGCAGAACGTGAAGATCTTGAAGTCGGCCACGTCGTAGCCCGAGAAGCGCACACGGTCTTCCTTGTCGCGCATGGCCAGCAGCAGGGTGCCCACCTTGCCCGTCTGGATCCACCGGCACAGCATGATGGCCCCCAGCAGCAGCGCCACGCACACGTAGTAGAGGATGACCTTGGCGCTGTCGGTGCGCGTGTCCCAGCCCCAGAGCGTCTTCAGGTCGGTCATGCCGTTGACGCCGCCGGTGTAGCCCTGCTGGCCGATGATGAGCACCGTGAGGATCAATGCGACCGCCTGGGTGATGATGGCGAAGTACACCCCGCCCACGCGGCGCTTGAACATGGCAAAGCTGATGAGCCAGGCCAGCAGCGTGGGCACCACCACCACGGCCGCCAGGGCAAACGGCAGGCTCTTGAAAGGCACCCAGAACGAAGGCAGGGCCGTGAGCTGGTTCCAGTCCATGAAGTCCGGGATGCCGGGCGTGGACTGGATCTGCGTGCTGACGGGGTCCGACGCTTCGAGCTTGAGGAACATGGCCATGGCATAGCCGCCCAACCCGAAGAACACGCCCTGCCCCAGGCTGAGCACGCCGCCGTAGCCCCACACCATCACCAGGCCGATGGCCACGAAGGCATAGGTCAGGTATTTGCCGACCAGGTTCAGGCGGAAGACGTCCAGCGCAAGCGGCAGCACCACGGCAAGCAGCGCGGCCAGCAGCACCAGGCTGGCGAGCTGGTAGCGCTGGATCCAGGCTTTGAGGGCATTCATGGGGTAACTCCGTTGAGAACGTGGGGGCATCAGCGCCGGACCTTCGAAGCGAACAGCCCCTGCGGCCGCACCATGAGGATCAGCACGATGAGCGAGAGCGTGATCACCTTGGCCATGGATCCGGCCAGGAAGAATTCGGAAATGGACTGCGTCTGCGCGATGCCGAAGGCCGAGACCACCGTGCCCAGCAGGCTGGCCGCGCCGCCGAAGGTGACCACCAGGAATGCATCAACGATGTAGAGCGAGCCCGACGTGGGCCCTGTGGAGCCGATGGTGGTGAAGGCCGCGCCCGCCACGCCCGCAATGCCGCAGCCGATGGCAAAGGTGAGGCGGTCGGTCCGCTGGGTGTCGATGCCGATGGCATTGGCCATCACGCGGTTGCTCACCGTGGCGCGCACCCGCAGGCCCCAGCGGCTTTTGTGCAGCGCCAGCAGCACGCCCGCCGTGACCACCGCGGTCAGCCCCAGCACGAACAGGCCGTTGATGGGGATGTCCAGGCCCTCGGCCGGGGCCCAGGAGCCCATCAGCCAGTCCGGCAGCGTGGGGCTGACCTCCTTGGGGCCGATGAAGGTGCGAAAGCACTGCTGCAGCGCCAAGCTGATGCCCCAGGTGGCCAGTAGCGTGTCCAGCGGGCGCTTGTACAGATGGCGTATCAGGCCCCACTCCACCAGCCAGCCGGCCATGAAGGCGAACCCGAAGGCGGCCACGATGGCCACGGGGAAGTAAAACGGCATAAAGCCCGGCGCATACTGCCCCGTCAGCACCGAGCCGAGGTAGATGGTGTAGGCACCGATGGTCATGAACTCGCCGTGCGCCATGTTGATCACGCCCATCTGGCCGAAGATGATCGCCAGCCCGAGGCCCATGAGGAGCAGCACTGCGAACAGGCTCAACCCCGCGAAGCCCTGCATCAGGCCGATGTTCATCATTTCGGAGAAAGTCATGGTGCAGCTCCTGCGTGCAAGCCAGTCAGGAAAAAAAACAGTCCGAGCGAAATCCGGCACCCCAGAGCCGGCAATGCCCACGGCCCTGGAAACCGGCGCGGCCCAAGGCCAGAGACACCGAGGAAGGGCCGCCCCGCACCGACGGTGTCGCCCCCCTCCCGCACAGCGAGAGAGGGGGGAGGCGCACAGCGCCTCAGGGGGTGCCTTACTGGTACCCCTTGGGGAAGGGATCGGGCTTGATCAGCTCGGGCGATTCGGACACCACCTTGAACGTGCCGTCCGGCTGCCCCACCGCGATGCGCGACTTGCTCCACAGGTGGTGGTTGGCATCCACCTTCACGTAGCCTTCGGGCGCGGTCTTGAGTTCGATGCCGGGCGATGCGGCCACCACCTTATCCACATCGAAGCTCTTGGCTTTCTCGACCGCGGCCTTCCACAGCCAGGGGCCCAGGTACCCCGCCTGCGTGACGTCGCCGATCACCGCATTGGGGCCGTACTTGGCCTTGAAGGCGGCCACGAACTTCTTGTTGTTCTCGTTGTCCAGGGTCTGGAAGTACTTCATCGACGAGAAGAAGCCGGCGAAGTTCTCGCCGCCCACGCCGGTCATCTCATCCTCGGTGACCGACAACGTCACCAGCAGCTGCTTGTCGCCCGTGATGCCCGCGGCCTTGAGGGCCTTGTAGAAGGCCACGTTGGAGCCGCCCACCACGGCCACGAACAGGCAGTCGGGCTTTTGCACCTTGATCTTGTTCATCAGCGAGCCGAAGTTCGTGCTGCCCAGCGGGTAGTACTCCTCGCCGACCACCTTGCCCTTCTGGAAGTTCTCGATGTGCTTGCGCGCGATCTTCATCGAGGTGCGCGGCCAGATGTAGTCCGATCCGATCAGGAAGAAGGTCTTGGCCTTCTTCTCCTTCTGCGCCCAGTCCAGGCTATAGAGGATCTGCTGCGTGGCTTCCTGCCCCGTGTAGATCACGTTCTTCGACTGCTCCAGGCCCTCGTAGAAGGTGGGGTAATACAGCAGGCCGTTTTCTTTCTCGAAGACCGGCAGCACGGCCTTGCGCGAGGCGCTGGTCCAGCAGCCGAAGACAGCGGCGCAGCGGTCGTTGATGAGCAGCTTCTTGGACTTCTCGGCGAAGGTGGGCCAGTCGGACGCACCGTCTTCCTTGATGACCTTGATCTTGCGGCCCAGCACGCCGCCCATGGCGTTGATCTGGTCGATGGCCAGCTGCTCGGCCTGGATGGAACCCGTCTCCGAGATGGCCATGGTGCCCGTGGCGGAGTGCAGCTGGCCCACCGTCACCTCGGTGTCGGTCACGGCCAGTTTGGTGGTGTTGACCTGGGCCGTGGCCTGGGCCAGCGACCACGCCGGGAATCCCGCCACGGAGGCAGCGCCCAGCGCCTGCAGCACGCGGCGGCGACCGGTGTCCGTGGCGGCGGTGCCGATGGCCTGGGGGTCGAATGGATGCTTCTTCATGGAGACACTCCTTGCGGGAACAACAGGGTTGGTGAAAAGGCGTTGGTGGAAGCGGGTTCCGCCATGGCCTGAAGATTAGGGACAACCCTGCCGCCGGCCCATACGTCAATTAACGTAGCCGCGTGCGCACACCGTTGGGGCACAGCCGGAGAACACTTCTTGCTTGGCGGGGGCATGCCCTCACCACCTTCCAGCGCAGCCGCAGCCGCAGCCGCAGCCGCAGCCGCGGCCGCTACGGCGCCGCAGACGCAGACCATCTTCCGCTTCCGGCGCGAATACAACGCGTGGGTGGCCGACGAGACCATGGAGGACTACGCGCTGCGCTACACGCCCAAGAGCTTTCGCCGCTGGAGCGAATTCCGCGTGGCGAACACCGCGTTCGGCTCGCTGTCGTTCCTGGCCCTCGAAGCCATCGGCGGCGCCATCGCGCTCAACTACGGCTTCTCCAACGCGCTGTGGGCCATCCTGGCCGTGGGGGTGCTGATCTTCTGCACCGGCCTGCCCATCGCCTACTACGCGGCGCGCTACGGGCTGGACATGGACCTGCTCACGCGGGGCGCCGGCTTCGGCTACCTGGGGTCCACCATCACGTCGCTGATCTACGCCGTGTTCACGTTCATCTTCTTTGCGCTGGAGGCGGCCATCATGGCGCTGGCCCTGCAGATGGTGGTGGACTGGCCGCTGCAGTGGTGCTATGTGCTGTCCTCGCTCGTCATCCTGCCCCTGGCGATGCGCGGCATCACACTGATCTCGCGCCTGCAGGCCTGGACGCAGCCGCTGTGGCTGTTCCTGCTGTTGCTGCCTTTCGTGTGGATCGCCCTGGACCAGCCCCAGCTCTACCGCGACTTCGCCGGACTCTCGGGCCTGCGCAGCGGCAGCAGCCAGTTCAACCCGCTCATGTTCGGTGCGGCGTGCGCGGTGATCTTCTCACTGGTGGTGCAGATTGGCGAGCAGGTGGACTTCCTGCGCTTCCTGCCCGAACGCACCGCCGCCAACCGCTGGCGCTGGTGGGGCGCGGTCCTGGTGGCCGGGCCGGGCTGGATCGTCATGGGCATGCTCAAGATGGCGGGCGGCGCCTTCCTCGCGTTTGCGGCCCTGCAGTTCGAGGTGGGCGCCCACCGTGCGGCCGAACCCACCCAGATGTTCCTCGCAGGCTTTCAGCAGGTGATGCAGGCGCTGGGCCTGCCCGGCATGGCGGTGGCGGTCACGGTGCTGTTCGTCGTGGTCTCGCAGACCAAGATCAACCTGACCAACGCCTACGCGGGCTCGCTGGCCTGGTCCAACTTCTTTGCGCGCATTACCCGCAGCCACCCGGGGCGCGTGGTGTGGCTGGTGTTCAACGTGGGCATTGCCACGCTGCTGATGACGCTGGGCGTGTTCGGTGCGCTGGAGAAGGTGCTGGCCGTCTACAGCAACGTGGCCATCGCCTGGGTCGGCGCGCTGGTGGCCGACCTGGTCATCAACAAGCCGCTGGGCCTGTCGCCGCGGGGCATCGAGTTTCGCCGCGCACACCTGTACGACTTCAACCCCGTCGGCCTGGGGGCGATGGTGGTGGCCGCCGCCGTGGCCTGCTGCGCCTACGCCGGACTCCTGGGCGAGACCGCGGCGGCCTTCTCGCCCTTCATCGCCCTGGCGCTGTCGATGGCGCTGGCCCCGCTGTTCGCGTGGTGGACGGGCGGGCGCTACTACCTGGCCCGCCAGCCCGCGGCCGATTGGGCACCCGGCGAGCTGGTGCGCTGCACGGTGTGCGAGAACCGCTTCGAGTCCGAGGACATGGCCCACTGCCCGGTCTACGGCGCTGCCATCTGCTCGCTGTGCTGCTCCCTGGAGTCACGCTGCCACGACCGCTGCAAGACGGGCTCCCGCGCGGCCGAGCAACTGCGCGCGCTGGCCGCCCTGCTGCTGCCGCGGACCTGGGCGGCGAAGGTGAACTTTCGCCTGGGGCAGTACCTGATGGTGTGGATATCGCTCTGCGCAGTGATCGCTTTCGTGGTGGGCGTGGTGTATGTGCAGGAAGGCCTGGAGACCCCCGCGCAGTTCCTGCGCATGCCGTTCCTCAAGGTGTATGCCCTGCTGGCCCTGTTGGCCGCCGTGTGCGCCTGGTGGGTGGTGCTGAGCACCGACAGCCGGCGCATGGCCCAGGACGAGTCGGAGCGCCAGACGCAGCTGCTGCTGCACGAGATCGAAGCGCACAAGCGCACCGACGCCGAACTGCAAGCCGCCAAGGACCACGCCGAGCAGGCCAGCCAGGCCAAGACGCGGTATGTCGCCGGCATGACGCACGAGCTGCGCTCGCCGCTCAACAGCATCCTGGGCTACACGCAGATTCTGCTCAAGCACCCGCAGACCGAAGGCTGGCTGCGCGAGACCCTGTCGACGATGCAGCACAGCGGCCAGCACATGCACGCGCTGATCGACGGATCGCTCGAACTCGCCCGCATCGAGGCCGGGCGCCTGCGGCTGGACCTCACGCCGGTGCCGCTGCCCGACCTGATGGCAAGCATCGAGGCCATGCTGCGGCCGCAGGCGGAGGCCAAGGGTCTGCGCTTTCTGGTGGAGACACTGGGCAGCATGCCGGCCTGGATCCGCGCCGACGCCAAGCGCCTGCGCCAGATCCTCATCAACCTGCTGTCCAACGCCGTGCGGTTCACGGAGCGCGGCGAGGTGCGGCTGCGCATGGACTTTCGCGCCCATGTGTCGCGCATCGAGGTGACCGACACCGGCATCGGCATCGAGCCGCAGGACATGGAGCGCATCTTCCTGCCCTTCGAGCGCGGCAGCGCCGGCCGGCGCGCCAGCGTGGCCGGCACTGGGCTGGGGCTGACCATCACGCATCTGCTGACCGAGCTGATGGGCGGGCAGCTCACCGTCAGCAGCCAGCCGGGGCGCGGAAGCACCTTCACCGTGCGGCTGTACCTGCCGGACATTCCCGTGGATCCGTCCTGGCCCACGCCCAGCACGGCCACGCTGCGCCCCGTCATCGGCTACCTGCCGCCCCAGCGCACGCTGCTGGTGGTGGACGACCAGCCCCTGCAACGCCAGCTGCTGGCCGGCCTGCTGGTGCCCCTGGGTTTCGTGGTGCGCGAAGCCGCCAGCGGCCGCGAATGCCTGGAGGTCGTGCGCCAGACGCCGCCCGATCTGGTGCTGCTGGACATCACCATGGACGACCTGGACGGCTGGCAGACCGCAGCACTGCTGCGCTCCCAGTACCCCGCCGGGCAATTGCCCATCGTGTTCGTCTCGGCCAACCTGTTCGAACAGGAGGCCCAGCGCATCCGCGCCGCGCAGTGCCAGGGTTTCGTGGGCAAGCCGGTGGTCGAGTCTGAACTGCTGCAGGCGCTGGAGCAGGCCCTGCAGATCGAATGGCTGCGCGACAACACGCCTCCCATGCCGGCTCAGCTGTCGCAGCTGTCCCCCGCGCCGGTGGCCCAAGACCCCGTCGCCGCCAGCGCGCCACTGCCCGAGGCGGTGCGCCTGGAACTCGTCCGGCTCGCGCGCTCGGGCCAGGCCAGCGCGCTGCGCGAACGGCTGCGGCGCGCCCACGCGGAGCTGCCGGCCCATGCCGCGCTGCTGGCAGCACTGCAAGCCCACGCCGACCAGTTCGACTTCGAGGCCGTGGCCCTGCAGCTGCGCGAGCCCGACCCTGCGCCCCCTTCCGGAGTTATTCCATGAACGAACCCATGCCCCAGCGCGTCATCCTGGTGGTGGACGATGCCCTGGACACCCTGCGCATGCTCTGCGACGCGCTGGCCGCCGAAGGCTATGCCGTGCTGGCCGCCCGCGATGCCCCCGAGGCCCTGCAGCGCTTCGATGTCACCGTGCCGGACGCCGTGCTGCTGGATGCGGTGATGCCGGGCGTTGACGGCTTCACGCTGTGCCGGCAGCTCAAGGCCACGCCCGCGTGGTCGCACGTGCCCATCGTTTTCATGACCGGGCTGTCCGACACGGAGCAGATCGTGCGCGGCTTCGCCAGCGGCGGCGTGGACTACGTGGTCAAACCGCTGCGCATTCCCGAAGTGCTGGCCCGCCTGGCCACCCATGTGCGCAACGCGCAGGCCACGCGGCTGGCGCGGGACGCCGTGGACGTGGCCGGCCTGGGGGTGGTCATGCTGGACGGCCAGGGCCGCACGGCCTGGCGCTCCCCCCAGGCCTCCCGCTGGCTGGAGGCCGCGTTCGCCCGCTGCGAAACGCCCGCAGAAGCGGCCGCCGCCTGGCTGGTGCAGGCACGCCGCGACGGCTCGCAGACGCTGGCCCTGGCCGACGGCAGGCAGCTGCTGGCGCGCCACATGGGCGAGAGCGGGCTCGGAGAATCCATGCTGCTGCTCAGCCAGGCCGCGCCAGAGGCCGCCGCCCCCCGCAGCCTTCAGCAGGCCGCGCTGACGCCCCGCGAAACCGAAGTCCTGTCGTGGCTGAGCAAAGGCAAGACCAACCGCGACATCGGCGACATCCTCGGCATGAGCCCGCGCACGGTGAACAAGCACCTGGAGCACATCTTCGAGAAGCTGGGCGTGGAAACCCGCACCGCCGCCGCCGCCGTGGCCGGCCAGCTGCTGAACAGCTGATGCCCTGGCGCCCGGGTGGGAACGCGCTATCGGAATGTGGTCAAAATGGGCTCCAGCGCTTATCCAGAAAGCGCGAGCAGCTATAAAATTTATAGCATCAAAGATTCGGTGCCAGCAGCCGTGCCAGCACCTTCTCGTCCATGCCCCGGCGCTGGGCCATGTCGTGCAGCTGGTCCTCGCCGATCTTGCCGACGTTGAAGTACACGGCCTCCGGATGGCCGATGTAGAAGCCGCTCACGCTGGCGGCGGGGGTCATGGCCAGGCTTTCGGTCAGGGCCATGCCGATGTCTTCGGCATTGAGCACGCGGAACAGGTCGGTCTTGGCGCTGTGGTCCGGGCAGGCGGGGTAGCCGGGCGCGGGGCGGATGCCCTGGTACTTCTCGGCAATCAGCGCTTCGTTGGAGAGTTGCTCGCCGGCCGCGTAGCCCCACAGGTCCTTGCGCACGCGTTCGTGCAGGCATTCGGCAAAGGCTTCGGCCAGGCGGTCGGCCAGGCTTTTGAGCAGGATGGCGGAGTAGTCGTCCAGCGCGTCGACAAACGCCTGCTCCTTTTTCTCCACGCCCAGGCCGGCCGTCACGGCGAAGAGGCCGGCATAGTCGGCAATGCCGCTGTCCCTGGGGGCCACGAAGTCGGCCAGGCAGCGGCTGGGGCGCATCACGCCGTCGATCATCTGTTTTTCGGTCTGCTGGCGCAGGCCGTACCAGGTCATGGCGACTTCGGTGCGCGACTCGTCGGTGTAGAACTCGATGTCGTCGCCCACGCTGTTGGCGGGCAGCAGGGCCATCACGCCACTGGCGCTGAGCCAGCGGCCTTCGATGATCTTCTTGAGCATGGCCTGGCCATCGGCCATCACCTTGCGGGCCTGCTCGCCGACGATCTCGTCCTGCAGGATGGCGGGGTACGGCCCGGCCAGGTCCCAGGTCTGGAAGAAAGGGCCCCAGTCGATGTACCGGGCCAGCTCGGCCAAGTCGAAGTTCTTGAACACGCGGCGGCCCAGGGCGCGCGGCACGGCGCTCTGGTAGCCGGCCCAGGCGACGGGCGTGCGGTTGGCGCGGGCCTTGTCCAGCGGCCACAGGGGCGTCTGCTTTTTGTTGGCGTGCTGGGTGCGCACCTTGTCGTAGTCGGCGTTCAGCTCATCCACGTAGTTCTGCAGGCCATCGCCCAGCAGGCTCTGGGCCACGCTCACGCTGCGCGAGGCGTCGGGCACGTAGACCACGGGGCCTTCGTAGTGCGGGGCGATCTTCACCGCCGTGTGCACGCGGCTGGTGGTGGCGCCGCCGATGAGCAGCGGGATCTTCTTCATGCGGAAGTAGTCGTCCTTCTGCATCTCGCCGGCCACGTACTGCATCTCTTCCAGGCTGGGGGTGATGAGGCCCGACAGGCCGATGATGTCCGCGCCCTCCACCTTGGCCTTGGCCAGGATCTCGTGGCAGGGCACCATCACGCCCATGTTCACCACCTCGAAGTTGTTGCACTGGAGCACGACGGTGACGATGTTCTTGCCGATGTCGTGCACGTCGCCCTTGACGGTGGCGATGACGATCTTGCCCTTGCTGCGCACGTCGCGCCCGGCGAGTTCGTCCTGGCGCTTTTCTTCCTCGATGTAGGGGATGAGGTGGGCCACCGCGCTCTTCATCACGCGCGCGCTTTTCACCACCTGGGGCAGGAACATCTTGCCCGCGCCGAACAGGTCGCCCACGATGTTCATGCCGTCCATGAGCGGGCCTTCGATCACGTGCAGCGGGCGGCCGCCCTTGGCCAGGATCTCGCGGTAGGCCTCTTCGGTGTCTTCGGTGATGAAGTCGGTGATGCCGTGCACCAGCGCGTGCGACAGGCGCTGCGCCACCGGCACCGGGTGCTCGGGCGTGCCGCGCCACTCGAGCTTCTTGCTCTCGTCCTTGGCGCCGCTCTTGGCGGTTTCGGCAATCTCGACCAGGCGCTCGCCTGCGTCCGGGCGGCGGTTGAGCACCACGTCTTCCACGCGCTCGCGCAAGGTGGGCTCCAGCTCGTCGTACACGCCCACCATGCCCGCGTTGACGATGCCCATGTCCATGCCGGCCTGGATGGCGTGGTACAGGAACACGGTGTGGATGGCCTCGCGCACGGGGTCATTGCCGCGGAAGCTGAACGACACGTTGGACACGCCGCCCGACACCTTGGCGCCCGGCAGGTGCTGCTTGATCCAGCGCGTGGCCTCGATGAAATCGACCGCATAGTTGTTGTGCTCTTCAATGCCCGTGGCCACGGCAAAGATGTTGGGGTCGAAGATGATGTCCTCGGGCGGAAAGCCCACTTCATCGACCAGGATGCGGTAGGCGCGCTCGCAGATCTCGATCTTGCGGGCGAAGGTGTCGGCCTGGCCCTGCTCGTCAAACGCCATCACCACGGCGGCAGCGCCATAGCGCTTGACCAGCTTGGCCTGGTGCTTGAAGGCTTCCACGCCCTCTTTCATGCTGATGGAGTTGACGATGCCCTTGCCCTGGATGCAGCGCAGGCCGGCTTCGATGACGTCCCACTTGGAGCTGTCCACCATGATGGGCACGCGCGCGATGTCCGGCTCGGAGGCGATGAGCTGCAGGAACCGCACCATGGCGGCCTTGCTGTCGAGCATGGCCTCGTCCATGTTGATGTCGATGACCTGGGCGCCGTTTTCCACCTGCTGGCGGGCCACGGCCAGGGCCTCTTCGTACTGGCCGTTCAGGATCATGCGCGCAAACGCCTTGGACCCCGTGACGTTGGTGCGCTCGCCCACGTTGACGAACAGGCTGCCCTGGCCGATGGAGACGGGCTCCAGGCCGGAGAGTTTCAAAGGGGGGATGGACAACGTGGACATAGGCTCACCTGCGCGGCACAAGGGGTTCAGGTGAGCGTCGTTGGCGGATGAGGCGGCGCCCAAGCCTGACGGCTGATTCTGGTGAGGCCGCTGCAACGCTCCTTGGGCGAGCGGGGATTTTACTGAGAACGGCGTTCAGCGCACCGGCAGGAACTGCAGGAAGGTGCCGCCCACCAGGTTCTGCACGTAGCTGATGGCCGCGCGGCGGTACTTCTCGGTGGTGAAGGCGGCCAGCAGGTCCAGGCGGGCGATGATCTTGCCAAACTCCCGCTCAAAGCTCAGGTTGCGCCCATGGGCACCGATCTCGTCGGCCAGCAGCAGGGGCTGGCCCTGGGCGTTGCGGCGCTGGGCCAGCAGCCACACGGCGGTCTCCACGTTGCGGGCGGCGTTGTAGAGGTGCTGGGCGTCCACGCCGTCCAGCAGGAAGAACTCGGTCTTGCCGCCGTGGGCCGTGATGATCATGTCGGCGGTGGCGTGGACAAACGCCGCCACGCGGTCCCCGGTGAACTCCGGGGCCAGCGCCAGGGCCATGGCGGCAATGTCCCGCCGCCCCTGCAGTGGCGCCCAGGGCTGGCGCTGCAGGACGGCGGTGCGCACCTGGTCCAGCGCCTGCTCGCGGCTGGCGGCGGCGCCCTTGCGCCATTCGGCCGGATTGCGGCGGTAGAGCTTGTCGGCGATGCGAAACAGCCCTTCCAGGTTTTCCTGCATGGCCAGCGTGGCCATGCGGTTGGCGTCGGACTGGGCCAGTTCGCCCGCCCCGGCCGGGGCCCCTTTCACCTCGCCGCGCGGCATGGGGGCCGTGCTGGCGCAGCCTGCCAGCGCCAGGCCCAGCCACACGCAGGCCAACCGGCGCGGTGCAGACGCAGCCATGAGCGAGGAAGAAGGGAGCCCGTGCATGGGCGCGGATTATGGGGCGCCCGCCATCCGCCCGGCCGGGCCGCCGCGGGGTTCACATTGTTTGACGATGGCCCGGCGCCGCTGCGGCAGGGCTGCTCACGCGGGGGCCAGGGCCGAGGCCGGCAGGCCGAACAGGTGGTCGAACACCCAGTTGAAGACAAACGTGTAGCCCAGGAAGAACACGATCAGGCCCAGGTCCATGACAAAGGCGTGCCACAGGCTGATGTCGAACCACCACGCAAACAGCGGCACGAGCGTGAAGACCAGGCCACCCTCGAACCCGATGGCGTGCGCCACGCGCCGCCCCAGGCTGCGGCCCCGCACCGCCTGGCGCGACTCCCAGCGCTCGAAGGCCCAGTTGAAGACGAGGTTCCACACGATGGCAATGGCCGACGCGGCGACGGCCACCACGCCGGAGTGCCCGGCGCTCTGGCCCGTGAGCAGCGATAGCCCGGCCGTGGCCGCCACGATGGCAATCAGCTCGTACAGGCTCACATACAGCAGGCGCCGCCGGGGCCCTTGCAATCCAAAAAGAACGGGTTTCGGGGTGTCCATGGCCCCCACTTTATATTTGGTTGCCTGACATATAAAGTCAGCTTGTTTCAGAAATTTTGATAGATCGGAGCCCGCCCATGGCGTTTCATTCCGACACCGTCCAGGTCTTCCTGGCCGTGCTGGACCACGGCTCGTTCTCGGCGGCAGCGCGCGCGCTGTCGCGCGTACCTTCGGCCGTGAGCATGACCATGGCCCACCTGGAGGCCGAGCTTCAAGTTCCGCTGTTCGACCGCAGCGGCCGAGAGCCCCGGCCCACGGCCGCCGCCCGGGCGCTGGAGCCTCAGGCCCGGCTGCTGGCCGGGCTGCTGCAGCAGCTCAACGCCCAGGCGCTGGCGCTCACCCAGGGGCTGGAAGAACGCCTGACCCTCGCCATCGCCCCCGAGCTGCTGGCCGCCCGCTGGACGGGGCCCCTGGCCGCGCTGGCGCAGGAATACCCGCTGCTGCAGGTGGAGGTGCTGGCGGCGCCGCAGGGGGATGCGCTGGCACTGCTGCACAGCGGCCGGGCGCAGCTGGCGCTGGTGTTCGAGCGGCCCAGCATCGACGGCCGCGAGGGCTTTCAGGAGGTGGGCACCGAGACCCTGGTGGCCGTGATGGCGCCCCAGCACCCCGTGCTGGCCGCCGCGCGCGCCGCCGCCCAGGCGCGCGGCGAGCCGCCCGAGCGCGCCCGCCTGCGCGAGGAGCACCTGACCACCACGCGCCAGATCGTGGTGGCCAGCCGCGACCTGGGGCACACCGACCCCCGCTTCGTCTTCGCCCGCCACCACTGGCGCACCGACAACCACCTGGCCGCGCTGGGCCTGATCGAGGCCGGCCTGGGCTGGGGCTGGCAGCCGCGCGCCCTGGTGCAGCCGCGCATCGCGGCGGGCACGCTGGTGGAGATGCCGTTCGAGAACCTCAGCAACGGCACGGCGCTGTGGGTGGACGTGGTGTGGTCCCGGGAACGGCCGCTGGGCCTGGGCGCGGCCCGCTTTGTGGCGCTGATGCACGAAGGCGCCGGCGCCCGGCCGGGCCCGGGCGGATGCAGCCCCAAGGCACCGTGACCCCTGGGCGCAGCGGCGCCAACGGTGTTCCAATGGGGGGAACGGGCAGCGACCGCCCGCATTTCTGAAGAGCCCGCCATGCCCGCACCCCTGGATTCCAGCCGCTCATCCGACTTCCTGCACCGCCTGCGGCCTTGGCAGCCCGCGGGCAAGTCCGCCGTGTCGCTGGACGATTTCGACCCCGGCGCCAAGCCGTTCTCGCTGGGTGACAAGGCCCGGGACAAGACGGCGGTGGAAGACCTGGCCGTGGAGCTGGACGCGCTGCAGAACCTGTTCTACGCCGACAAGCGCTACAAGCTGCTGGTGGTGCTGCAGGGCACGGACACCTCGGGCAAGGACGGCACCATCCGCGGCGTGTTCGGCCGCATGAGCGCCCTGGGGGTGCATGCCGTGGGCTGGAAGGCGCCCACCGAGACGGAGCGCGCGCACGACTACCTGTGGCGCATCCACCAGCAGGTGCCGCAGGCCGGTGACATCACGGTGTTCAACCGCAGCCATTACGAGGACGTGCTGGTGCCCGTGGTCAACGGCTGGATCACGCCCGCGCAGCACCGCCAGCGGCTGGCCCACCTCAACGACTTCGAGCGCATGCTGAGCGAGACGGGGACCATCGTGCTGAAGTTCCTGCTGCACATCAGCTTTGACGAGCAGCGCGAGCGCCTGCAGCAGCGCCTGGACGACCCGGCCAAGCACTGGAAGTTCAGCATGGACGACATCGCCGTGCGCAAGCAGTGGGCGGACTACCGCCGCGCCTACGGCGAGCTGCTGAGTGCCACCCACACGCCCTGGGCGCCCTGGACCATCGTGCCGGCCGACTCCAAGACCCACCGCAACCTGATGATCGCCACGGTGCTGCGCGAGGTGCTGCAGACCCTGGACCTGCGCTATCCCACGGGCGACCCGTCGCTGGCCCACTTCACCGTGGAGTAGCCCGCAGCGTCCTCCGCTGCAGGGGGCGCACCATGCCGCGCTGCAGCATGGGCGCGGCTTTGGCAGGGTTATGCACAAAATGCATTAGCCACAAACACTCCGGCCTTGGACACTGTCAGGCGCCCGGACATAAGCTTCGCGGCCTGAACCGATCCCACAAGGAAATTCACCATGTCGCACCCCGTCGGCGCCCCCGCCGTGCACCCGCACCCCCTGCCCTCGTACCTGCAGGCCGACAACCTCGGCCCCTGGGGCATCTACCTGCAGCAGGTGGACCGCGTCACCCCCTACCTGGGCCACCTGGCCCGCTGGGTCGAGACGCTCAAGCGCCCCAAGCGCGCGCTGATCGTGGACGTGCCGATCGAGCTGGACAACGGCACGATTGCCCACTTCGAGGGCTACCGCGTGCAGCACAACACCAGCCGCGGCCCGGGCAAGGGCGGCGTGCGCTTTCACCAGGACGTGACGCTGTCGGAAGTGATGGCCCTGTCGGCCTGGATGAGCATCAAGAACGCGGCCGTGAACGTGCCCTACGGCGGCGCCAAGGGCGGTATCCGCGTGGACCCCAAGAAGCTGTCGCTGGGTGAGCTGGAGCGCCTGACGCGCCGCTACACCAGCGAGATCGGCATCATCATCGGTCCCAGCAAGGACATCCCCGCACCCGACGTGAACACCAACGGGCAGATCATGGCCTGGATGATGGACACGTACTCCATGAACACCGGCGCCACCGCCACCGGCGTGGTCACCGGCAAGCCCGTGGACCTGGGTGGTTCGCTGGGCCGCGTCGAGGCCACCGGCCGCGGCGTGTTCACGGTGGGTGTGGAGGCCGCCAAGCTCACGGGCCTGACCTTGCAAGGCGCCCGCGTGGCCGTGCAAGGCTTTGGCAACGTGGGCGGCATCGCCGCCAAGCTGTTTGCCGAAGCGGGCGCCAAGGTGGTGGCCGTGCAGGACCACACCGGCTCCATCTTCAAGGGCGACGGGCTGGACGTGCCCGCCCTGCTGGCGCATGTGAAAGCCCGCGGCGGCGTGGGCGGCTTTGCCGGCGCCGACGTGATGAAGCCCGAAGAGTTCTGGGGCGTGGACTGCGAAATCCTCATCCCCGCCGCGCTGGAAGGCCAGATCACCAAGGACAACGCGGGCCAGATCAAGGCCAAGCTGGTGATCGAGGGCGCCAACGGCCCCACCACCCCCGAGGCCGACGACATCCTGAACGACAAGGGCGTGCTGGTGCTGCCCGACGTGATCGCCAACGCCGGCGGCGTGACGGTGAGCTACTTCGAATGGGTGCAGGACTTCTCCAGCTTCTTCTGGAGCGAGGACGAGATCAACGCCCGCCTGGTGCGCATCATGCAAGAAGCCTTTGCCGGCGTGTGGCAAGTGGCGCAAGAGCACAAGGTCAGCCTGCGCACCGCCACCTTCATCGTGGCCTGCCAGCGCATCCTGCACGCGCGTGAAATGCGCGGGCTGTATCCGTAAGCCCCACTGCGTCGCCTTCGGCGCCTTCCCCCCGCGAGGGGGACGCACCCGGTGGCCTGGCGGAGCCAGTTCCACGGGTGCACTGGTCCGGGGCCGCGTCCTTCGGCACCGACTGTCGTCGCTCGTCAGCCCGCCCCCGTCCGTTCACGCTGAGCCTGTCGAAGCGCCGCGCGAGGTGGGCAGACCGGGGTACTGCGACCAGATACGCAGGCCCCCGCAAACCACCGCCAGCCGCCGCGATCCGGCCCTGGCGGTTTCTTTTTGCTTCCGCAGCGGTGCAGGGGGATCAAGCCAGGGGTGCGGGCCCCACGGGCTCCGGCGGCAGCACGCCGCGCATTGCCAGGCAGAACGGCTGCACGCACGCGGCCCGCGCCGCGTAGGGGCAGCCCGCCGTCTCGCACAGGCCGGACGCGCCATTGCGAGCCTTCTCCTCTTCACGCGGCACCTGGCCGCTGGCCTGCAGCACGGCCATCTGCGTCCACGGGTCCAGGCGGCCGGACGTGGCCTGCTGCAGCAGATCGCGGCCGTACACGGTGGCGGCCAGCTGCGGCTGGAAGTCCAGCACCAGCAGCGCGCTGGTGCGCGGCGCCGAGGGCTCCATGCCCTGCAGCACCAACGCCGTCACGCCCGATTGCAGCGCCTGGGCATTGCCGGCGAAGGGCACCTGCAGCGCGGCAGCCATCGGCCCGGCAGCAGCAGAAGAAGCAGACGGCAGCGGCCCGGCGGGCGTTGCCTGCGCAGCCTGCGTCGCCAGCCAGGGCACCGGTACCCGCAGCGTGAGCGCAAACCCGCGCGGCCCGTCGGGCGTCTGCGCCGTGCCCTGGCCCACCAGCCAGGTCTGCAGCGGTGGCTGGCCGGCGTCCAGCGAACCCTTCTCCAGCGCCTGGGCCAGCTCCATGGGCCAGGGCTGGGCGGCCACCACCCGCTGCGGCGCACCGCTGCCGGCCGTGGCCTGCTGCACCAGCGCGCTCACCATGCGCATCAGCGGCGCACCAAGGCCCACTGCGGGCCAGGCCGCTGCGCCCACCGCTGAGGACGCAGCAGGTGCCGGCGCGGCCGGTGCGCCGGCAAAGGGCAAGGGCAATGGTCCGGGCGAGCGCTGCGCCCCCGCAGCCGCACGGCCAGCGCCCGCCGTGATGGCAGCAGCAGCACCCTCCGCCCGCGCACGCCGCGGATCAAACCCCGCGCCCAGCTGCTCGCGCGCCTGGGCCGAGATGCTGGCCTTGTCGGCCGGTGCCGGCGTGGGCAGCGGCGGGGCTCCGGCGGGCGGCGATGGGGGCGTGGGCGGCAGCGCAGCAGGGTCCCCACCGGGCCGCGCCGCCACGGGCGCCGGCTTGTCCTGCCCCAGCAAGGACGACTGCCGCTGCAGCGCCGCCTCGGCCAGGAACTGGGCCACGGGCGGGAGCGCGGCACTGCGGGAAGGGTCGATGGGGGCGGCCATACGGAGCAAGGCAAGGGATGCCAGATTCTGGAGCGATTGGGCCGCTGTGAACAGGGCCAGGTGCTGCACTTCAGCTTTGAGGCCGCCCAGCCCTACCGTCCGATTTACCTCAAATACTCCGGCGCCAGGCGCGGGGCCGGAAGGGAATCCGGCACACTGGGGCCATCCATAGAGCGCATTGCGCGCACTGAACTCCGGAGGAGATGCATCCATGCCCCCAAGCGTCGCCGTCTTCGGCATTCTCAGATTTCCGCCCGAACGCATGTCCGAGGTCCGCCCTCACCTGAAGGCCTTGGTCGAGGCGACCTACCGGCATGACGGTTGCCTGACCTATGACGTTGCCGAAGACCTGTTGGACCCCGGGCTGGTCCGCTTCTCCGAACTGTGGCCCGACCATGCCAGCCTGGAGCGGCACCTGCAGGCACCGCACATCGAACCCTGGCGCACGGCGGCCCGGGATTGCGGGTTGTCCGAGCGCAAGTTCACTGCGTACGACATTGCGGGCTCCCGCAGCGTCTGACGCTTGCGCCGGCCACCCCAGCCCCGCGCTGCAGCTGCGGGGAGTCCCGCCGCGCTGGCGGGTGCGCTTCGCCGCTGATGGCGAAGCGGCGGTCCGCCGCTCCCGTCACACGGCCAAGGCCGGCTCGGGCGTTGCCGCAGGCGGCTGCGACTCGATCACGCGCGCCAGCAGCGCACCGCTGTAGCGCGCAGGCAGCGGGATCCATACGCGCACGGGGCTGCCCTGGGCGACCTGCACCGGCTGGCCTTCCACGTTGCGCATGTGCTCCAGGCGCACGGTGGTGTTGCCGCTGGGGTGCACGACCTCAATCAAGTCGCCCACGGCAAAGTGGTTCTTGGTTTCAACCAGCACCCATTCCTGGTTCGATCCGCTCAGGCCCGCTTCGGCCAGGCCCTCGGTGCCCAGCACCTCGCCCACGTACTGGCTGCGCTGCGTGACGGAGTGGCCGCTGAGGTAGTTCTGGTAGTCGTTGCTGGGGCGGCGCTCCAGCAGGCCGCCGGTGTAGCCGCGGTTGGACAGGCCTTCCAGCTCGATCAGCAGCTCGGGGTTGAAGGGACGGCCCGCCACGGCGTCGTCAATCGCGCGGCGGTACACCTGGGCGGTGCGGGCCACGTAGTACAGGCTCTTGGTGCGGCCTTCGATCTTGAGCGAGTCCACGCCGATCTGCGCCAGGCGGGCCACGTGCTCCACCGCGCGCAGGTCCTTGCTGTTCATGATGTAGGTCCCGTGCTCGTCTTCCATGATGGGCATGAGCTGGCCCGGGCGGCCGGCTTCTTCGATCAGGTAGACCTTGTCGGCCTTGGGGTGGCGCTGGCCGCTGCCGGTGGTGGAGGCAAAGGCCTGCTCGGCCTTTTGCTGCGCGGCCTCTAAGTTGAAGTCGCCTTCCATCTTCTGCGCGATGGCTTCGCCCGTGGTGGGGTCGATGTCGGCGTCGTGCGTGGCGTAGTTCCACCGGCAGGCGTTGGTGCAGGTGCCCTGGTTGGGGTCGCGGTGGTTGAAGTAGCCGCTGAGCAGGCAGCGGCCCGAGTACGCAATGCACAGCGCGCCGTGCACGAAGACTTCCAGCTCCATGTCGGGGCATTCCTGGCGGATCTTTTCGATCTCGTCCAAGCTGAGTTCGCGCGACAGGATGATGCGCTCCACACCCATCTTCTGCCAGAACTTCACCGCCGCCCAGTTGGTGGTGTTGGCCTGCACCGAAAGGTGCACCACCTGCTCGGGCCACTTTTCCTTGACCATCATGATCAGGCCCGCGTCGGCCATGATCAATGCGTCGGGTTGGCAGTCGATGACGGGTTCGATGTCGCGCAGGTAGGTGCGGATCTTGTCGTTGTGCGCAATCAGGTTGCTGGTCACAAAGAACTTCTTGCCGCGCGCGTGGGCCTCGTCAATGCCTTGCTTGATCTGCTCCAGGCGGAACTCGTTGTTGCGCGCGCGCAGCGAGTAGCGCGGCTGGCCGGCGTACACCGCGTCGGCGCCAAAGTCGTAGGCGGCGCGCATCTTGTCGAGCGAGCCAGCGGGCAGGAGGAGTTCGGGGGCTTTGAGCGTGGTCATGGGGTATCTCTGGATCGGGATGCGGGCGACATCAATCCGCTGATGCCCGTTCGGCCTGAGCCTGTCGAAGGCTGGCACTCGGCTTCGACAGGCTCAGCCCGAACGGTTGGGGGAAAGATACGGCCTGCGGAAACTCTTCGTCATCAAACGCCTTGTCGCCATCGGCATCCTGCACGCCATTGGGCACCAGCCCCTTGAAGTCAAACTGGCGCGGGTCCATGAAGTGCGACGGCACCAGGTTGCGCAGCGCCACGGCCATGTTCTCGATGCGGCCGGGGTAGCGCTGCTGCCAGTCGCGCAGCATCTGGCCGATCTGCTTGCGCTGCAGGTTCTCCTGGCTGCCGCACAGGGTGCAGGGGATGATGGGGAAGTTGCGGATCTCAGCCCAGCGGGTGAGGTCGCTTTCGGCCACATAGGCCAGGGGGCGGATGATGAGGTGGTCGCCCCGGTCGCTTTGCACCTTGGGCGGCATGCCCTTGAGCTTGCCGCCAAAGAACATGTTCAGAAAGAAGGTCTGCAGCATGTCGTCGCGGTGGTGGCCGAGGGCGATCTTGGTGGCACCCAGCTCGTCGGCCACGCGGTAGAGGATGCCCCGGCGCAGGCGGCTGCAGAGGCTGCACATGGTCTTGCCCTCGGGGATGTGCTCTTTGACGACGCTGTAGGTGTCCTGCGTCTCGATGTGGAAGGGCACGCCCACTTTCACCAAATATTCGGGCAGCACATGGGCCGGAAAGCCGGGCTGCTTCTGGTCCAGGTTGACGGCCACCAGCTCGAAGCGGTTGCCATTGCGCTGCTGCAGCATGCGCAGCACGTCGAGCAGACCGTAGCTGTCTTTGCCGCCCGACACGCACACCATGACCTTGTCGCCGTCTTCGATGAGGCCGAAGTCGGTGATGGCCTGGGCCACCTGGCGCACGAGGCGCTTTTCGAGCTTGGTGGCCTGGTGCGTTGTTTTGCTATCTTTTAAATAGCTTTCAGCGCTTGCTGCATCAGCGCTGGAGGCCGTTTTCATTCAAACCTCTGCCGGGTAGAACATCTGGCGCCTGGGCACGCCCTCCACCGCCTTGGCAATGGCGCCAATGTGGTCGGGCGTGGTCCCGCAGCAGCCGCCCACGATGTTGACCAGCCCCTCGGCCGCAAACTCGTGCACCAGGCGGCTGGTGACCTCGGGCGTTTCGTCGAAGCCAGTGTCGCTCATGGGGTTGGGCAGACCAGCGTTGGGGTAGCAGCTGATGAAGGTGTCCTCGGCCACGCGGTTCAGCTCCTGGATGTAGGGGCGCATCAGCGTGGCGCCCAGGGCGCAGTTCAGGCCGATGGCCAGCGGGCGCGCATGGCGCACGCTGTGCCAGAAGGCGGTCACCGTCTGGCCGCTCAGGATGCGGCCGGAGGCATCCGTGACGGTGCCGCTGATGATGATGGGCAGGCGCTCGCCGCTCTTTTCAAAAAACTCGTCGATGGCGAACAGCGCGGCCTTGGCGTTCAGGGTGTCGAAGATGGTCTCGACCAGCAGCACGTCGGCGCCGCCTTCGACCAGCGCCTCGGTCTGCTCGTAGTAGGCGGCGCGCAGGGTTTCAAAGTCGATGTTGCGCGCGCCGGGGTCGTTCACGTCTGGGCTAATGCTGGCCGTCTTGGGCGTGGGGCCCAGGGCGCCTGCCACGAAGCGGGGGTGGTCGGGCGTGCTGAACTTGTCGCAGGCGGCGCGGGCCAGCTGGGCGGATTTGAGATTCATCTCGCGCGCCAGCTCGGCCATGCCGTAGTCCTCCTGCGCCACGGTGGTGGCGCCGAAGGTGTTGGTCTCGATCAGATCGGCGCCGGCGGCGAGGTAGCGCTCGTGGATGTCGCGGATCACGTCGGGCCGGGTGATGGACAGCAGCTCGTTGTTGCCCTTCACGTCGCGCGGAAAGTCCTTGAAGCGGTCGCCCGCGCCATCCGGCCCGGTGTAGCCCTCGCCCCGGTACTGCGCCTCGCCCAGCTTGAAGCGCTGGATCATGGTGCCCATGGCGCCGTCGAGGATGACAATGCGGCGGGCGAGGATGTCCGGGAGCTGCGCGGCGCGCGTGTAGTGGAGGGGTTGCATAGCCCGCTATTGTAGAAAGTTGGCCCCGCCCGAGGCGCCAGAGGGGCTGCTGAACGGGCGGGGGGGTTCCTGCGCGCAGGCCGGGGCTGCACGATCTTTTAAAACCAAAGAGAATATTAACTTGAAATTAAATAGATATTTACGTATACTAAACGGCGTTGCCGTCGCGCTCTTCTGATCCGAGCCATCACCGCAACGCCTGCGCAAGGTGGCACGCCACCTCCCCGCGGCAGGCTGTCTTTTGCGACCTTTGTCGCCCAGCGGGACTGTCGAGCTGCAGCCCGCCGCGTCTTTTTCGAGGCTCACGCAGGTCGGGTTCGAACCTGCGTCCAGACTGAATGCACCCCATTTCCGAAACCGCCATCTCCATGGGCCTCTTCGTCGTTTCGCCCGCGACACACCCGACCGACTGCGGCCGCTTTTTCCGCGCTTCTTTCTCGGTCCGCCGTGCCCAGGGCAACGGTAGCTACTGCCGCGTGTTCCGTTTTGACAAAACCTTTGCTTTGCGCGAAGCAGCCCGGATTTTTGCCGTCACCCAGGGCTGGCTGCAAACCTGGATGCGGCACCCTCCGGTGTGCTGAAGACGACGATGCCGGTGGCCTGACCTGCGCACCGCAGGCCCCATCCACCACCATCCCTCACCCTTCCCAGCTGCGGCGGGCTCTTGGCCCAGCGGCTGCATCCCAACGGTACGCCCTTCGTTGCGCGCCATCTTTCAGAAAGGCTCCTCCCATGAGCACCAAAATTTACGTGGGCAACCTGCCCTACTCTGTGGACGACTCCGCCCTGCATAGCAACTTTTCCGAGTTCGGCGCCGTCTCGTCCGCCCGGGTCATGATGGACCGCGAAACCGGCCGCTCCAAGGGCTTCGGCTTTGTGGAAATGGCCAACGCCGAGGTCGCCCAGGCGGCCATCAGCGCACTGCACGGCATGTCGGTGGAGGGCCGCTCCATCGTGGTGAACCTGGCCCGCCCGCGGGAAGACAGCCGGGGCGCGGCCGGCCACGGCGCACAGGGCTTCCGCGCCAGCACGCGCTCAGACGTGGGCTATGGCAATGGTGGCTTCGGCGGCGGCCGGTACTGAGCCGGTACCGAACCCCTGTGCAGCCGGTAGTGCGGCCCACAAAAAAGCCGGCCCTGCGGGGCCGGCTTTTTTTCGGCTGCGCTCAGCGCAGCTGCCGCAGGTAGTTCCACTCGAACGCGCGCTTGGCCCAGTGCAGCGCCTTCATCGGCGGCAGCATGAAATGCCGGCTGGGCGTGCGGTACACCAGCGTGCCGCTGTCCAGCGCGTCCACGATGCAGACCAGCTCGGCGCCGAAGCTGGCCTGGGCGGGTTCACCGCGCAGGTCGGCCAGCAGGTTGGGCACGGCGGCGCGGGCCTGCAGGTCGGCCATGTGGGCCTGCTTGGGCATCCAGTCGGGGCCAGGAAAGCTGCCGGCGTCGCCCACCACGTACACGCGTTCGAGCCCCGGCACGCGGCAGTGCGCGTCGGCCTGCACCAGCCCGCCGGGCGAGCGCGGCAGAGGCGCGTTGTCGAACCACAGGTTGCCGGTGAGGCCGGGCATGAACAGCGTGAGGTCGCTGGCGATCTCGCCGCCCTGGGTGACGACCTTGTCGGGCTCAAAGCGCACCAGCGGGTGCCCCAGGTGGGTGTGGATGCCGCGCCGGCCCATCTCGGCCAGCAGGTGCTGCACCACGCCTGGCCCCAGGCGCGCACCGGGCTCGGCCGCGGGGCTGAAGAAGGTGATGGTGAACCGCTCGCGCCGGCCCTCGCGCCGCAGCAGGGTGTCGATGCCGAACAGGAACTCGAAGATGGGCCCGCCGCGCATGGACTGCGGCTCCTGCGGGTTGCCCGCAAAGCCCAGCGCCAGGGCGCCGCCGTCCAGGGCACGCAGCCGGTCGCGGATCTGCTCGGCCGCGGCGATGCCTTCGCAGGGCGTGATCGCATGCTCGATGCCGGGCAGCTTGCGCAAAAAGCGCCCGCCCGTGGCGATGACGAGGGCGCTGTTGGGCACCGGGCCCGCGCTGGTCAGCACGGTGCGGCCGCCGTCGGCCAGGCCGGTGACCTCGGCCTGGACGTACTGCACGCCCATGCGCTCAAAGAACGGTGCGAGCGGCACCACCAGATCCGACCCGCGCCGCAGGCCGGCAGGAATCCAGATGATGCTGGGCAGGTAGTGGAACTCCGGCCGCGCGGCGATGACGGTGATCGGCACACGGCGGTCGCGCTGGCGCAGCGCGCGCACGGTGGCCAGGGCGCCGAAGCCGGTGCCGAGTACGCAGATGGGGTGGGATGGGGTCATGGCCGGCAACTCCAGGGGTCAATCCATCCGTCCAGCGTGCGCCGGCCGAGACGCCATGGCGTGCAAGGCTTCGTCGCGGCTGGCGGTGCCCAGCCACGGGTGGTGCATGCGCTGGGTGAAAAGGTTGCTCACCGTCCACCCGCCGCAGGAGTGGCCGGGGAACAGCAGTGTTTCGGGCGGATGGCGCAGCACACGGGCCGTGAGGCTTTCCCACAGCTGCGCGGGCGCTTCCACGCCGGGGGCTTCGGGGCATTGCAGCGGGCTGAGCACGCCGCCGCAGAACAGGCGGTCGCGCCACAGGTAGCTGCGCCCCTGGGGCGTGTGGCCGGGGGTGGCCAGGCAGCGCAGGTGCTGCGCGCCAAACGCCAGGACGTCGCCGTCGCGCAGCTGCACGGGCGCGGGCCACGGGGGGATGGCCGGGGCGCTGGCGGGGGCGGTGTGGGCATCGGTCTCGACAGTGGCCACGGCCCGCAGCCCGTGCTCGGCCAGCATGGCGTGGACCACGCTGGCATCCGCAGGCCGGGGGTCGATCAGCACCGCCTCGCGGGCCTCCAGGTCGGCCAGCAGGTAGGTGAGCAGCCCGGTGGCGTCGTCGTGGAGCATGCGGAAGTACATGGCGCGGCCTCAGAGCCCCCACCGGACGACGGCGGCCAGCGCCAGCGCGAGCACGCAGGTCCAGCCGGAGAACAGCGCGCGCCACAGCCGGGCGCGCGGCACAAAGCCCACCCCGCGCACAAAGGCGGCCGACATGGCCAGGAACACGAGGCTTGCCAGCCGGTGGTCCGCGCCGCCGTTGGCATGGGCCAGCAGGCGTGGGTCCACCGTGGCCAGCACCATGAGGGCCACGGCCGCCAGCAGGCAGGGCCAGTGGGTGGAGGCGGCGGGCGCCGCCGCAGCGCCGGCAGCGGCGGCGGGCGAATCGTGGGGTGGCCGCATGGCTTCAGCCCCCCTCGCGCTGCGCCAGCGACTGCTGGCGCGCGGCCTCGGTCTCGCCCCACATCGCGTTGAGGATGGCCAGCAGCACGGCAAACCCCACGCCCAGAACCCATGCGAAATACCACATGTCGCTTTCTCCTTGGAACCCCATCAATACGCCGCGTGATCGTTCTCGCGGATGTACGCCTCGGTGACCTTGCCGCGCATCACGCGGTAGGCCCAGCCGGTGTAGGTGACGATCAGCGGCATGAACAGCAGCGTGGCCCAGAACATGATGCCCAGCGTCAGGTGGCTGGAGACGCTGTCCCACACCGTGAGGCTGGAGGCCAGGTGCGTGCTGGAGGGCATGACGAACGGGAACATGCTGGCGCCGGCCGTGCCGATGACACCCACCACCGCCAGCGACGACGCCACAAAGGCGCACAGCGTGCGGCGCGCAGCCAGCAGGGCCGCTGCGGCCAGCGCACCGGCCACACCCAGGGCCGGCAGCAGCCACAGGGCGGGCGCGGCGGCGTAGTTGGCCATCCACGCGCCGGCCTCGCGCACCACGGTCTTGGCCAGCGGGTCGGGCAGCGCCGCCGCTTGCACGGCTGACGTGATGCGGTAGCCGTCGATGCCCTGCAGCCACACGCCCGCGCCGACAAACCCCAGCACCAGCACCAGGGCGGCGCCAATGCCGGCGGCCACCGTGCGGCGCTGGATAGTGCCTTCGGTGCGGTGGGCCAGGTAGGTGGCGCCCTGCAGGGTGATCATGGCGCTGCTCACCACGCCGGCCAGCAGCGCAAACGGGTTGAGCAGGGCCCAGAACGAACCGCTGTAGGTGGGCATGAGGTAGTCGTCGAACCGGAAAGGCACGCCCTGCAGCAGGTTGCCAAAAGCCACGCCGAAGATCAGCGGGGGCACGGCGCCGCCGACGAACAGGCCCCAGTCCCACGTGGTGCGCCACAGCGGGTGGTGGATCTTGCTGCGGTAGTCAAAGCCCACCGGCCGGAAGAACAGCGCCCACAGCACCGCCAGCATGGCCCAGTAGAAGCCGCTGAACGCGGTGGCATACACCAGCGGCCAGGCGGCAAAGATGGCGCCGCCGCCGGTGATGAACCAGACCTGGTTGCCGTCCCAGTGCGGGCCCACGGTGTTGATGACCACGCGGCGCTCCACGTCGCTTTTGGCCACGAAGGGCAGCAAGGTGCCCACGCCCATGTCATGCCCGTCCATGATGGCGAAGCCGACGAGCAGCACGCCCACCAGCAGCCACCAGATCACCTTGAGGGTGGGGTAGTCCAGCATTCTCTTTTCCTCCTCGGCAGGTTTCAGTGGGCGATGGCGTGGGCGGGCTCGTTGGCGTAGCGCCCGGTGCCCAGGCTGCCCGGGCCCATGCGCGCAAACTTCACCATCAGGAACATCTCCACCACCAGCAGCAGGGTGTAGAAGCCCACAAAGCCGGCCAGCGAGCCGTACAGGCTTTGCACGCTCAGGCTCGACACGCTCAGGTGCGTGGGCAGCACGCCGTAGATCGTCCAGGGCTGGCGGCCGTACTCGGCCACGAACCAGCCCAGCTCGCACGCAAGCCACGGCGCGGGCAGCATGACGAGCGCCCAGCGCAGCAGCCAGCGCTTTTGCATGCACGCGCCGCGCAGCGTGGACCAGAAGCTCAGCGCAAACAGCGCCAGCATCAGAAAGCCCAGCCCCACCATCACGCGGAACGACCAGAACATAGGTGCCACGCGCGGCACGGTGCTGTCCACGGCCTGCTGGATCATTGCGGGCGTGGCCTGGCTCACGTCGGCGGTGTACTTGCGCAGCAGCAGGCCAAAGCCCAGGTCGGCCTTGAGCGCTTCAAAGCGCTCGCGGGCGGCGATGTCATCGCGGTGGGCGCGCACGGCTTCCAGCGCCTTTACGGCCTCAATGCCGCGCACGATGCGCTCGCGGTTCTTGGCCTTGATGTCGTGGATGCCGGGGATTTGCTTGTCCACCGAGCGTGTGCCGATCAAGCCCATCACGTAGGGGATCTCGATCTCCCAGTCGTTCTTCTGCGCGGCCTCGTTGATGCCGGCGACGAGCTTGAGGCCGGCGGGCGCGGGCTCGGTCTCCCACATGGCCTCCAGCGCGGCCATCTTGGTCTGCTGCGCCTCGCCCACGGTGTAGCCGGATTCGTCGCCCAGCACGATCACGCTCAGCACCGAGGCCAGGCCAAAGGCCGAGGCCACGCGAAAGCTGCGCTTGGCGAATTCGATGTCGCGGCCCTTGAGCAGGTACCAGGCCGACACGCTGAGCACGAACATCGCACCCGTCACGTACCCGGCCGACACGGTGTGCACGAACTTGGCCTGCGCGTCCGGGTTGAACACCACGGCCCAGAAATCCACCATCTCCATGCGCATGGTCTGGTAGCTGAACTCCGCGCCCACGGGGTTCTGCATCCAGCCGTTGGCCACCAGAATCCACAGCGCCGACAGGTTGGTGCCGATGGCCATGAGCACGGTCACCATCAGGTGCTGTGTGCGGCTCAGGCGGTCCCAGCCAAAGAAGAACAGGCCGATGAAGGTGGATTCGAGAAAGAAGGCCATCAGCCCTTCGATGGCCAGCGGGGCGCCGAAGATGTCGCCCACGTAGTGCGAGTAATAGGCCCAGTTGGTGCCGAACTGGAACTCCAGCGTGATGCCGGTGGTGACGCCCAGCGCGAAGTTGATGCCGAAGAGCTTGCCCCAGAAGCGGGTCATGTCCTTCCACACGGCCTGGCCCGTCATCACATACACGCTCTCCATGATGACCAGCAGCCAGACCATGCCCAGCGTGAGCGGCACGAACAGGAAGTGGTACAGGGCCGTGGCCGCGAACTGCAGGCGCGACAGGTCCACCAGAGTGTCGGAAATCACTGGGAAGCTCCTTGGGTCAATCCTTGGGTTGAAACCACCGCCGCCGCGCCCACCTGGCGCGCGGTGGCGTCGGCGTCCACGGGCACGCGGGCATCGCGGACGAAGACCCACCACAGCAGCGCCAGCACCGCCAGCTTGATCAGCACGGCATGGATGAGGTAGCGCAGCAGGCGGCGGTCGGTCAGGTTCACGCCCCGTTCTTTCCAAGTTCCGTGCCAGCGCGCTGCCTGAGGCAAATCAAGGACTTAGCCGCTGCCACCGGGGCAAAACTGCCACAATGGCAGTCATCTGCCGCCAGATTGGCAGCTTCTTCTGCCACGGAGCCCTCCATGTCCGCCCCACCGCCCGAGCTGGTTTCCTACCTGGAGAGCCTGCCTGTACCGCACATCCTCATCGACCCGCGCTACCGCATCCTGGCCGCCAACGCGGCCTACCGGCGCCAGTTCGGCACGGGCAGCTCCGTCATCGGGCGCACCTGCCACGAGGTGTCGCACCACTTCCAGCGGCCCTGCGACCAGTCGGGCGAAAGCTGCCCCATGGCGCTGGCCCGGCAGTCCGGCCAGCGCGAACGGGTGCTGCACCTGCACCACACGCCCGGCGGCGAGGCCTACGTGAACATCGAACTCGTGCCCCTGGCCAATGCGCAGGGCGAGCAGGCGTTCTTCGTCGAGAAAATGGAGGAGCTGCCCGGTGCCGAGGGCACCCACAGCCGCCCGGGCCTGGTGGGCCGCGCGCCGCCGTTTCGCAAGATGCTGGAGCTGATCAGCCGCGTGGGGCCGTCCCGCGCTGCGGTGCTGCTGGTGGGCGAGTCGGGTACGGGCAAGGAACTGGTGGCGCGCGCGATTCACGAGGCCAGCCCGCGCGCACGGGGCCCGCTGGTGGTGGTGGAGTGCTCGTCCCTCACCGAGACGCTGTTCGAGAGCGAGCTGTTCGGCCACGAGAGGGGCGCCTTCACCGGCGCCACCAGCAGCAAGCCGGGGCTGGTGGAATCGGCCAGCGGCGGCACGCTGTTCCTGGACGAGGTGGGCGACATCCCCCTGCCCATGCAGGTCAAGCTGCTGCGCCTGCTGGAGACCGGCACCTACCGCCGGGTAGGCAGCACCGCGCTGCGGCAGGCGGACATCCGCGTCGTCTCGGCCACCCACCGCGACCTCGCCGCGCTGGTGGCCGCGGGCCTGTTCCGCGAAGACCTGCTGCACCGGCTGGGCGTGTTTCCGCTGCGCCTGCCCCCGCTGCGCGAGCGGCTGGAGGATCTGCCCCTGCTGGTGCAGGCGCTGCTCAGCCGGGTGGCGCCCGACCGCGCGCTGGCCCTCAGCGACGAGGGCATGGCCCTGCTGGCGCGCCACCCCTTCACGGGCAACATCCGCGAGTTGCGCAACGTGCTGGAGCGGCTGACCCTGCTGTGCGAAGGCGACATGGCCACGGCCGCGCAGGTGGAGACGGCGCTGGCCGCCTCGCTGGTGCTGCGCGCCGGCCCTGGGGCGCAGCCCGCGCTGCCGGCCCCGCCCTCGCCCGCTGGCGCCCGCACCCTGCGGGACTCGGAGCACGAAGCCTTTCTGGCCGCCGTGGCCCGCCACCAGGGCAGCAAGGCGGCGCTGGCCGCGCAGCTGGGCATCAGCGAACGGTCGCTGTACCGGCGGCTGAAGGCGCTGCGGCTGGGCGGCAGCTCCGGCGCACAATAGCGGGTTCCATTGCCGCTTTGCCATCCCGCGCGCCGCGCTCCGCAGTTTCTAACAAAAACGGCCTCCAGCGCGCTTCCATCAAGCGCAAACAGCTATCAATTTCAGAGCATTCGTTTGTCCGCCCGTTTGTCCCCTTCCCCTTCGCCCGCCCACACCGTTCTGCACGACGTCTTCGGCTACGAGCAGTTCCGTGGCCCGCAGCAGGCCATCGTCGAGCATGTGATCGCGGGCGGCGATGCGCTGGTGCTCATGCCCACGGGGGGCGGCAAGTCGCTGTGCTACCAGGTGCCGGCCATCGTGCGCCAGCAGCAGGGGCGGGGCGTGGCGATCGTGGTGTCGCCGCTGATCGCGCTGATGCACGACCAGGTGGGCGCGCTGCACGAGGCGGGGGTGGAGGCGGCGTTCCTCAACTCCACGCTGAGCTACGACGAGGCGCGCGACGTGGAGCTGCGCCTGCAGACGGGCGGCATCACGCTGCTGTACGCGGCCCCCGAGCGGCTGAACACCCCGCGCTTCCTGGGCCTGCTGGACGACCTGTACCAGCAGGGCGTGCTCAGCCTCTTTGCCATCGACGAGGCGCATTGCGTAAGCCAGTGGGGCCACGACTTCCGGCCCGAGTACCGCGCGCTCACCGTGCTGCACGAGCGCTACCCCGGCGTGCCGCGCATCGCGCTCACGGCCACGGCCGATGCGCTCACGCGCGCCGACATCGTGGAGCGGCTGCAGCTGGAGGGCGCGCAGCACTTCGTGAGCAGCTTCGACCGGCCCAACATCCGCTACCGCATCGAAGAAAAAAAGGAGCCGCTGGCGCAGCTGCTGCGCTTCATCGAGCACGAGCACCCGGACGACGCGGGCGTGGTGTACTGCCAGTCGCGCAAGCGCGTGGAGGAGATGTCAGCAGCGCTGGTGGACGCGGGCCTCAAGTCCCTGCCCTACCACGCGGGCCTGCCTGCCGAGGTGCGCCAGCAGAACCAGGACCGCTTCCTGCGCGAGGAAGGCATCGTGATGGTGGCGACCATCGCGTTCGGCATGGGCATCGACAAGCCCGACGTGCGCTTTGTGGCGCACGTGGACATGCCCAAGAACATCGAGGGCTACTACCAGGAGACGGGCCGCGCGGGCCGCGACGGGCTGAACGCCGACGCCTGGATGGCCTACGGCCTGCAGGACGTGGTGAACCAGCGCCGCATGATCGACGAGAGCCCCGCCAGCGAAGAGTTCAAGCAGGTGATGCGCGGCAAGCTAGATGCGCTGCTGGCCCTGGCCGAGGCCACGGACTGCCGGCGCGTGCGGCTGCTGGGCTACTTTGGCGAGCACTCCACGCCCTGCGGCAACTGCGACAACTGCCTGAATCCACCCGCCGTGTGGGACGGCACGGATGCTGCGCGCAAGCTGCTGTCCACCATCTACCGCGTGCAGCAGGCCAGCGGCCTGACCTTCGGCACCGGCCACATCATGGACATCGTGCGCGGCAAGGACACCGAGAAGGTCAAGCAGTTCGGGCACGACAAGCTGTCCACCTTCGGTGTGGGCAAGGACTATTCCGAACCCCAGCTGCGCGGCGTGCTGCGCCAGCTGCTGGCCACCGGGGCCGTGGGCTTGCAGAAGGTCATGCTGGAGAGCGGGCACAGCTTTGACACGCTGAGCCTGACCGAAGGCTCGCGCCCCGTGCTGCGCGGCGAGGTGCCGGTGCTGCTGCGCGAATCGACCGCTGCCGCCCCCGCCAAGCGCAGCAGCACGCGCACCCGCAAGGGCAGCGCACCGCCCGCCGCCGCCAACCTGGGCCCGGACGCGCAGGTGCGCTTCATCAACCTCAAGGCCTGGCGCGCCGAGGTGGCACGCGAGCACAACCTGCCGGCCTACGTGATCTTCCACGACGCCACGCTGGCCGCCATTGCGGAGCGCGCGCCCACCACGCTGGACGACCTGCAGGGCATCAGCGGCATGGGGGCGAAGAAGCTGGAGGCCTACGGCGCCGACGTGCTGCGGGTGGTGCAGGGGTAACCGCCGGGGCAGCCGGCGGCGAAGGGGCCCGGCGCCGTGCCGGGCCGGGGTGCGGTCAGCACGGTCAACTCGGTCGCAAGGTCAGGGGGCCGTGCCCATCACCGCCAGCGCATAGCCGAAGTACTCGGGCACGCAGGCGGTGTGGCCGCTGGGCACCACGCTATTGCATTCGCGCAGGCTGACCGGCGCGCCGCCGCTGGCGCGCAGGGTGTCGTAGGCCGACACGGAGGCGGCAAACGGCACGGTGGCGTCGTCGCGGCCGTGGAACAGGTACACCGGCACGCTCGGCGTCCAGCCCCAGTGCACGCTGTTCTGCTCGCGCAGCGTCTCCTTGTCGTCGGCCAGGTAGGTGTCCAGGAAGCGCGCGTCGTAGCGCACGTCGGCATCGGCCGGCACCAGGGCGCGCAGCAGCAGGCGGCGCACTTCGTCACGCACGGTGGAGCCCAGGTGGCTCAGCGCGCCGGGGCTGAGCATCCAGCCCACGGCGGGGTACTCGTCGCGCACGCGCTCCAGCTGGGTGTCCAGGGTCACCTGCATGTCGAACGGGCCGGCCGCGGGCAGCGTGGCACGCAGCTGCGGCAGCAGCGGGCTGTGGGAGCGCTCCATCTCGCGGTGCGCGGCCATGGTGGCATAGCCGCCTTCGGAGTAGCCCAGCAGGTACAGCTGGCCGTTGTCGGCCACCTGCGCGGCGCGGCGCCACTGCTGGGCGGCATCCAGCATGTCGAGCACGGCACGGGCCGTGGCCTGCGACTGCAGGTAGGGGTGGGCCGAGGCGTTGCTGTGCGCAAAGCCCACATAGTCCGCCGCGACGACGATGTAGCCCAGCGAGGCCAGCACCAGCGGCGGCTCGCTGGGCGCCAGGTTGAGCGAGGGCGCTTCCGCATTGGTGAACGTGGTGGCGTGCTGGTAGCCCAGCACCGGGCTGCCGGCCGCGCCCGCAGCCTTCTTGGGCACGGCCACGAGGCCGGAGGCTTCCACCAGGGCGCCGTCGGCGTCGCGCGTGAGGTAGGTCAGGCGGTAGGTGGCAACGCTGTAGCGCGGCTGCAGGGGCGGAATGCGGCCCGTGCCCGCGGCCACCGCGGCGGTGAAGGATTCGACACCGATCTCGGACAGGCTCTGGGCCGACAGCAGCTGCCCCTGCTGGCGGGGCGGCGTGGATGGCACGGACGGCCCGGATGGCGTGGAGGGTGTGGACGGCTCTGAAGGCACGGGCGTGGTCCCGCCACCCCCGTCGCTGCTGCTATCGCTGTCTCCGCCACCCCCGCCGCAGCCGGTCAGGGCCAACGCCAGCATCCCCAGGGCCAGGGGCATCGCGCGCCATTGCATGTGTTTTCTCCTTCACTCGACAGTGCGATGAGGATAAGGGCGCGCCCGCGCCGCGCAGGGCCTGGAAAAGATCGTTGACAGACAGCGGCTCACACCGCCGGTCCGCCGCGCACCACGGCCCCTGCCAGCCCGGGCAGGGCCTGGGCCACGCCCTGCTGCAGCGCCTGCCGGGCGGCGGGGGCGCTGCCGGGCAGGCGCGGGTCGGCACAGGGCTGCAGCACCCAGTCGCGCAGGCCCAGGTGGCGCAGCTCCGTGCCCAGGGCCTGCAGTTCCTCTTGCGGGAACAGGCCCGGGTGCCAGGTGGTGCGGCACTCGTGCGCCACGCCGCTGGCCAGCAGCAGCGCCAGCGACGCGCGCACCCGCTCACCGCTGCCGGGCGCGCCGGTGACGGCGGCCATGCGCGCCCAGGGCGCCTTCACGTCCAGCCCGACCCAGTCCAGCAGCGGCAGCGCCGCAGCCAGGCGCTCGGGGTACATGCCGCCGGTGTGCAGCGCGGTGGCAAAGCCCAGGGCGCGCACCTGCGCCAGCGCATCGGGCAGGCCGGCCTGGGCCAGCGGCTCGCCGCCCGAGAAGACCACGCCGTCCAGCAGGCCGCGCCGCTGGCGCAGCAAGGCCAGCACGTCGCCCCAGCCCAGCGCGCCGGGCTGCGCGGCGTCCAGCAGGCCGGGGTTGTGGCAGTAGCCGCAGCGCCAGGGGCAGCCCTGGCAGAACACCACGGCCGCCAGCTTGCCGGGAAAGTCGATGGTGGTGAGCGGCGTCAGCCCGCCGATGCGCAAGGCCTCGGCCGGGGCGGAGCGTGCCATGCCCTAGCAGCCGCGCGCGGGCTCGGTGAAGAACTGGCGTTCGTGGTGCTCGCCCTGCTTGCCGGTGTTGAAGCTGGCCACGGGGCGGTGGTAGCCCATCACGCGGGTCCAGACTTCGCAGGGCTGGCGCTCGGCGTCGGTGAGCTGCACGGCGGCCAGGTCCGCGGATTCGGGGGTGGAAAGAGAGCGCATGGAAAAAACTCCTTGGGGTTGAAAATGCTTCTGTTTTGATAGCTGCCTGCGCTTGTCACGCAAGCGCCAGAGGCCTTTTTGGCCTAAATCCTTGCGTCAGGCCGCCAGGCGCCGCCGCTTGGCCTCCAGCCGCTCTTCGTCGCAGCGCGGGCAGAACTTGTGCTCGCCCGCCAGGTAGCCGTGCGTGGGGCAGATGGAGAACGTGGGCGTGACGGTGATGTAGGGCAGGCGGAAGTTCGTCAGCGCCCGTTTCACCAGCTCGCGGCACGCCGCGCCGCTGGAGATGCGCTCGCCCATGTACAGGTGCAGCACCGTGCCGCCGGTGTACTTGCCCTGCAGGGCCTCCTGCCGTTGCAGCGCCTCGAACGGGTCGTCGGTGAAGCCCACGGGCAGCTGCGACGAATTGGTGTAGTACGGCTGCTCGGCCGTGCCCGCCTGCAGGATGGCGGGCCAGCGCTTCTTGTCTTCCTTGGCGAAGCGGTAGGTGGTGCCTTCGGCGGGCGTGGCCTCCAGGTTGTAGAGGTGGCCGGTTTCTTCCTGGAACTGCGCCATGCGCTCGCGCACATGGTCCAGCAGCCGCAGCGCGAAGGCATGGCCCCAGTCGCTGGTGATGTCCTGCGCGCCGCCCGTGAAGTTGCGCACCATTTCATTGATGCCGTTCACGCCCAGCGTGCTGAAGTGGTTGCGCAAGGTGCCCAGGTAGCGCTTGGTGTAGGGGAAGAGGCCGTCATCCATCAGGCGCTGGATGAGCTTGCGCTTGGTCTCCAGGCTTTGCTTGCCCAGCTCCAGCAGCCGGTCGAGCGCGGCGAACAGGCCGGCCTCATCGCCCGCATGCAGGTAGCCCAGCCGCGCGCAGTTGAGCGTGACCACGCCCAGGCTGCCCGTCTGCTCGGCGCTGCCGAACAGGCCGTTGCCGCGCTTCAAAAGCTCGCGCAGGTCCAGCTGCAATCGGCAGCACATGGAGCGCACCATGTTCGGCTCCAGCTCGGAATTGATGAAGTTCTGGAAGTACGGCAGCCCGTACTTGGCCGTCATGTCGAAGAGCCGCTCTGCGTTCTCGCTCTCCCACGGAAAGTCCTGGGTGATGTTGTACGTGGGGATGGGAAAGGTGAACACGCGCCCCTTGGCGTCGCCGGTGGTCATCACGTCGATGTAGGCGCGGTTGATGAGGTCCATCTCGGCCTGCAGCTCGCCATAGCTAAACGGCATTTCCACGCCGCCGATCACGGGCACCTGCTCGCGCAGATCCTCGGGGCAGGTCCAGTCAAACGTGAGGTTGGTGAACGGCGTCTGCGTGCCCCAGCGCGAGGGCACGTTGAGGTTGTAGACCAGTTCCTGGATGCACTGGCGCACGGCGGCATAGTCCATGCCGTCCTTGCGCACGAAGGGCGCCATGTAGGTGTCGAACGACGAGAACGCCTGCGCGCCCGCCCACTCGTTCTGCAGCGTGCCCAGGAAGTTCACGATCTGCCCCACGGCCGAACTCATGTGCCGGGCCGGCCCGGCCTCCACCTTGCCCGGCACGCCGTTGAGCCCCTCGTGCAGCAGCGTGCGCAGCGACCAGCCAGCGCAGTAGCCGCTGAGCATGTCGAGGTCGTGGATGTGAATGTCGCCGCTGCGGTGCGCCTCGCCGATCTCGGGCGTGTACACGTGCGAGAGCCAGTAGTTGGCCGTGACCTTGCCCGCCACGTTCAGGATCAGCCCGCCCAGGGAGTAGCCCTGGTTGGCGTTGGCGTTCACGCGCCAGTCGGCGCGGGTGAGGTATTCGTTGATGGAGCTTTCCACGTGCACCAGCGCCTGGCGGTCGGCGCGCAGGGTGGCGTGCTGCTCGCGGTAGACGATATAGGCGCGCGCCGTGGCCAGGTGGTTGGCGGCGATCAGCGTCTGCTCGGCCACGTCCTGGATCTGCTCGATGGTGGGCGCCTCGCCATGGAAGCGGTGGATCAGCACCTTGGTCACCTGCGCGGCCAGCAGCTGCGCCTCGTCCTCGCCGTACTCGCCCGTGGCGGCACCGGCCCGCCGCAGCGCCGCGCGGATGCGGTCGGCATCAAAGGGAGCCCGTTGGCCGTTGCGGTCGATGACCTCGCGCGGCAGGCAGACAAGGGTGGACGCCATGGAAAAGCCCGATCTTCGTAAAACGGTTGAAAACACTACCTATGGTGTTCACGATACCCATCAAACACTATAGGTAGTTTGATCCCGCACAAACGCGCACCCCACGCGGGCAAAAAAAAAACCGGCCCAGAAGGCCGGCAGAAGGAAGGTGCCGTCAGGCCCTACCGATGGATTCAGGCGAGCGTGCGCAAGGTGCTCAGGGGATGCGCGGGCCGCGGCCGCAGGGACCGGGGCGAAGGCGCGAAGGCGCAGGGACCGAAGAGGCGCTTCAGGCGCAGTGGGCCGTCTCCTCCTCCTCGATGCGGGGATAGAAGTCGCGGTCCTCGCGCTGCATGCGTTCAAAGACGCGGCGCAGCACCGCATTGGCTTCTTCGCGGAAGCCCTGCGGATCGCGGCGCACGTTCTCGGCGGTGTTCCAGCGCCGCGCAAAGGCGTCGTAGGCGCTGGCGATGGACGCCATCTCGCTCTGGTACTGGCGGCCCATGCGCGCCAGGTCGGGATTGCCGCCCCGCTGCAGCGCGGGGTACAGCACCTGGTCTTCCACGGCCAGGTGCAGCTTGATGGTGCCGCTCATGGCCACGATGCCCTGGGCGATGGAGCCGGCATGGATTTCCACGCCCGCGTGGGCCAGCGCCCGCAGCGTGGCGATGCTGCGCAGGATGTCCGTGTGCTGGTGCTTGAATTTGTCGAGGTTCATAAGGAAAAGCGCGGTGCGGCGGTGAAGGGCTTTCGGGTATCGCAAGCCGCGGGCCAGCCGGCGTGCCCTTGCGAATCAAGGACTTGGCGCAGGGCAGGTGTTTTTCACCCCGCCAATCAAGGTGTTTTTCACCACACCAGGGTAATATGCACCATGCTTGAAAACCCCGTGCTCGCAGACCTGGCCACCGACCTGCCGCAGGCCGTGCGCCTGCAGCGGCTGGCGGCCCACCTGCGGGCGCGCTTTCGCTGCGGGGCCGTGGCGCTGCTGCAGCTGGAGGCTGACCACCTGCGCCCCGTGGCGGTGGACGGGCTGGTGCCCGAGGCCCTGGGGCGGCGCTTTGCCGTCAGCCAGCACCCCCGGCTGGCGGCCATCCTGGCGCGCGGCGAGGTGACCTGCTTTCACCACGACAGCCAGCTGCCCGACCCGTACGACGGCCTGCTGGACACGCTGGTGGGCGAGCCCCTGCCCGTGCACGACTGCATGGGCACGCGCCTGGAGGTGGACGGCAAGCCCTGGGGCGTGCTCACCCTGGACGCCTTGCAGACCGGCACCTTCGGCGAAGACGCACGCGCCGCGCTGGCCGGCTACCGCGTGCTGGCCGAGGCCGCGGTGCGCATCTCCCGGCTGGAACGCGAGGTGCAGGCCCTGCGCACCACCCCGCCCCTGCGCGCTGGCGACGACGAGCGCGGCGCAGTCGGCGGCGACGCCGACCAGGAGATCGTGGGCCAGAGCGCCCCGCTGCTGCGCCTGCTGCACGAGCTGGATGTGGTGGCCGCCTCCGACCTGCCCGTGCTGCTGCTGGGCGAGACCGGGGTGGGCAAGGAACTGTTTGCGCGCCGGCTGCACCGCCAGTCGCCCCGCCGCAGCAAGCCGCTGGTGCATGTGAACTGCGCGGCCCTGCCCGAGTCGCTGGCGGAGAGCGAGCTGTTCGGCCATGTGCGCGGCGCGTTCTCCGGCGCCGTGACCGACCGCCCCGGCCGCTTCGAGGCCGCCGATGGCGGCACGCTGTTTCTGGACGAGGTGGGTGAGCTGCCCCTGCCCGTCCAGGCCAAGCTGCTGCGCACGCTGCAGAACGGCGAAATCCAGCGCCTGGGCGCCGACCGCCCCCGCCGCGTCCATGTCCGCGTGATCGCGGCCACCAACCGCAACCTGCGCGAGCAGGTGACGGCCGGGGCCTTCCGTGCCGACCTGTACCACCGCCTGTCGGTGTACCCCGTGCCCATCCCGCCGCTGCGCGAGCGGGGCAACGACGTGCTGCTGATCGCCGGCCGGTTCCTGGAGCTCAACCGCGCCCGGCTGGGCCTGCGCAGCCTGCGCCTGTCCAGCGCCGCCCAGGAGGCGCTGCGCCGCTATGCCTGGCCCGGCAACATCCGCGAGCTGGAACACGTGATCAGCCGCGCCGCCCTCAAGGCGCTGAGCCGCAGCGGGGTGAACCGGGCGGACATCGTGACGCTGGAGCCGGCGCTGCTCGACCTGGAGTCCAACACGGCCGTGCCCCCCGCGGCGGCTGGCGCCACCCCCGCGCGCCCGCCCGCGCCGCCCCCGCCGGCGGGCGAAACCGGCCCCGCCCCCGGCCCCCTGCGGGACGTGGTGGACGCCTGCCAGCGCGCGCACATCAGCGCCGCGCTGGGCCGCTGCCAGGGCAACTGGGCCCAGGCCGCGCGGATGCTGGAGGTGGACGCCAGCAACCTGCACAAGCTGGCACGGCGGCTCGGGCTCAAGTAGTTTGCTACTATTTTTATAGCTTTTTGCGCTTGACTGGCGGGCGCCAGGGGCCATTTTTCTTCACAGACCTTCGCGGCGGCGGCGCGCTCCCGGGACTGGGCCACAATGGCGCCATGCTCACCCTCCAAGACATCCGCGACGCCGCCGCCCGCCTACAAGGCCAGGTGCCGGACACGCCCTGTGTGGAATCCAAGACGCTCTCGCAGATCGTGGGCGCGCAGGTGTTCCTGAAGTTTGAAAACCTGCAGTTCACCGCGTCGTTCAAGGAGCGCGGCGCCTACAACCGCCTCACGCAGCTGTCGGCCGACGAGCGGGCGCGGGGCGTGGTCGCCATGAGCGCGGGCAACCACGCGCAGGGCGTGGCCTACCACGCGCAGCGCCTGGGCCTGCGCGCGGTGATCGTGATGCCGCGCTTCACCCCGGGCGTGAAGGTGGAGCGCACGCGCGGCTTTGGCGCCGAGGTGGTTCTGCACGGCGACACGCTGGAGGAAGCGCGGCAGCACGCCTATGCGCTGGCCGAGCGCCAGGGCCTCACGTTCGTGCACCCCTACGACGATGAGGCCATCGCCGCCGGCCAGGGCACGGTGGCGCTGGAGATGCTGGCCGCGCAGCCGGATCTGGACACCCTGGTCATCGCCATCGGCGGCGGCGGCCTCATCGCCGGCATGGCCACGGCGGCCAAGGCCGTCAAGCCCGGCATCGAAGTGGTGGGCGTGCAGGCGTCGCGCTTCCCCTCCATGGTCAACGCCGTGCGCCACACGCAGCACCCGCAGGGCACCTCCACCATTGCCGAAGGCATTGCCGTGGGCACGCCCGGCAAGATCACCCAGGAAGTGGTTGAGCGCCTGGTGGACGACCTGCTGCTGGTGGACGAAGGCGACATCGAGCAAGCCGTGCTGATGCTGCTGGAGATCGAGAAGACCCTGGTGGAAGGCGCGGGCGCCGCCGCGCTGGCGGCCCTGGTGCGGCACCCCGAGCGCTTTCGGGGCAAACGGGTGGGGCTGGTGCTGTCGGGCGGCAACATCGACCCGCTGCTGCTGGCCGCCATCATCGAGCGCGGCATGGTGCGCTCCGGCCGCCTCGCGCGCATCAAGGTCAGCGCGCGCGACGTGCCCGGCGTGCTGGCCCGCATCACCGCCACCGTGGCCGACGCAGGCGCCAACATCGGGGAAGTGCACCACCAGCGCGCCTTCACGCTGCTGGCCGCGCAAAACGTGGAGATCGAACTGGTGCTGCAGACCCGCAGCAAGGCCCACGTGCAAGAGGTGCTGGCCCAGCTGCGCGGCGCGGGCATGGAAGCCGTGCTGCTCTGATCGCCGATCCAAAGATTTGTGGGAATGCCTTGGGGCACAAGCGCCCCATCCCCCACCCGCCCGAAGGGCCGGCGCCCAGCCAGGTTGGCCGCCGGGCCCCGCACGGCTAGAATGCGCAAGTTTTGTTTCAAGCAAGCACCTGGAGACTGCCGATGTCCGACCACACCACTGCCCATGCTTCCCCCGCGCCTTCGAACGACCCCGTGGAAAACGTGGTGCACGTCGTGCCCCTGGTGCTGCCCGTGGTCGGCGGCATCATGATGCTGCTGCTGGCCTTCATCGCCGTGTACATGGCCTGAGCGTCCGCGCACCGCGCCCGCCAGCAAAGCCCCGCGCCGCGGGGTTTTTTTTCGCCCGCCGGCCCGGCACCGCCATCTTTCCTCCCGCCCCACGACCTTTCAAGGAGCTTCCCATGAGACCCGGCCACGCCCTCGTTCTTTTTTCCGGCGGACAGGATTCCACCACCTGCCTGGCCTGGGCGCTTTCGCAGTTCGCCCGCGTGGAGACCATCGGTTTTGACTACGGCCAGCGCCACCATGTGGAACTGGAAGCCCGCCAGTCCGTGCTGGCGGGCCTGCGCGAGCAGTTCCCGCAATGGCACGAGCGCCTGGGTGAAGACCACCTGCTGGACCTGTCCGTGCTGGGCCGCATCAGCGACACCGCGCTGACCCGCGAAACCGAGATCCAGATGACCACCGCCGGGCTGCCCAACACCTTCGTGCCCGGGCGCAACCTGCTGTTCTTCAACCTGGCCGCCGCCGTGGGCTACCGGCGCGGGCTGCACACGCTGGTGGGCGGCATGTGCGAAACCGATTTCTCCGGCTACCCCGACTGCCGCGACGACACCCTCAAGGCCCTGCAGGTCGCCGTGTCCCTGGGCATGGGCCAGCGCTTCACGTTCGAAACCCCGCTGATGTGGCTGGACAAGGCCGCCACCTGGGAACTGGCCCGCACCCTGGGCGGCGACGCGCTGGTGGAGCTGATCGTCACCGCATCGCACACCTGCTACCACGGCGTGCGCGACACCCTGCACGCCTGGGGCTACGGCTGCGGCGAGTGCCCCGCCTGCGCGCTGCGGCGCGCGGGGTTCGAGCGGTGGCGTGCCGACGATGCGCAGTGAATCGCCGCGCTGCCCATCCACAGAAGGGCTGGCGGCGCGGCGCCGGATAGCATAACCCTATGCTTTTTTTGCATTGTTTTCGGCTCTGTCTGACAGACACGGCCGGGCTGGCTTCATAAAATTGCCATCCCAGCCGACCCGCGGAATCCGTGGAACTAGCCCCTCCACCCGCGGGGCACCACCACGGCAGCCGCCCGCCGACTGAGCCACGAAGCCGTTTTCTCAAAGGCAGCGCTCAGCATCTGCACCCTGCGCCAGGCCTCAGCCGCCCCCGGGCGCTTCCTTTGAAAAGACCGTTTTCAACTTAGGAAGCTCCCGATGAACGCACCCACCATGCAGGGCCTGAAGCTCAACGCCCCCGCCTACGTCAAAAACGCCCGCCTGCTCGCCTGGGTGGCCGACATGGCCGCCCTGTGCAAACCCGACACCATCTACTGGTGCGATGGCTCCAAGGAAGAGTACGACCGCCTGTGCCAGCAACTGGTCGATGCCGGCACCTTCAAGACGCTCAACCCCGCCAAGCGCCCCGGCAGCTACCTGGCTTGTTCCGACCCGTCCGACGTGGCCCGCGTGGAAGATCGCACCTACATCTGCTCGGCGAAGAAGGAAGACGCCGGCCCGACGAACAACTGGATGGCCCCCGCCGAGATGCGCGCCACGCTGCAGCCCCTGTTTGACGGCTGCATGAAGGGCCGCACGATGTACGTGGTGCCCTTCAGCATGGGCCCCCTGGGCAGCCACATTGCCCACATTGGCGTGGAACTGACCGACAGCGCCTACGTGGCCGTGAACCAGAAGCTCATGACGCGCATGGGCAAGGCCGTGTACGACGTGCTGGGCGTGGAAGGCGAGTTCGTGCCCTGCATGCACACCGTGGGCGCCCCGCTGGCCGAAGGCCAGAAGGACACGACCGCATGGCCCTGCAACCCCAAGGTCAAGTACATCGTGCACTACCCCGAAACGCGCGAGATCTGGTCCTACGGCTCGGGCTACGGCGGCAACGCGCTGCTGGGCAAGAAGTGCCTGGCGCTGCGCATCGCCTCCACCATGGGCCGCGATCAGGGCTGGCTGGCCGAGCACATGCTCATCCTGGGCGTGACCAACCCCCAGGGCAAGAAGTACCACGTGGCGGCGGCCTTCCCGAGCGCCTGCGGCAAGACCAACTTCTCGATGCTGGTGCCTCCCCAAGCCGGCTTTGCGGGCTGGAAGGTCACCACCATCGGTGACGACATCGCCTGGATCAAGCCCCATGCCGACGGCAAGCTGTACGCCATCAACCCCGAAGCCGGCTACTTTGGCGTAGCCCCCGGCACCAACATGCACACCAACCCCAACTGCATGCGCAGCCTGGACAAGGACGTGATCTTCACCAACGTGGCGCTGACCGACGACGGCGACGTGTGGTGGGAAGGCATGGAAAAGGACACCGGCAAGGTGCCGGACCACCTGATCGACTGGCAAGGCAAGGACTGGACGCCCCAGATCGCCAAGGAAACCGGCGCCAAGGCCGCCCACCCCAACTCGCGCTTCACCGTGGCTGCCACCAACAACCCCGCGCTGGACGCGCAGTGGGATGACGCCAACGGCGTGGCCATCGACGCCTTCATCTTCGGCGGCCGCCGCTCCACCACCGTGCCGCTGGTGACCGAAGCCCGCACCTGGACGGAAGGCGTGTACATGGCCGCCACCATGGGCAGCGAAACCACCGCCGCCGCCTTCGGCGCCCAGGGCGTGGTGCGCCGCGACCCGTTCGCCATGCTGCCCTTCTGCGGCTACAACATGAGCGACTACTTCCAGCATTGGCTGAACATGGAAGGCAAGCTTGCGGCGACCGGCGCCACGCTGCCCAAGATCTTCTGCGTGAACTGGTTCCGCAAGGACGAGGCCGGCAAGTTCGTCTGGCCCGGCTACGGTGACAACATGCGCGTGCTGAAGTGGATGATCGACCGCATCGAAGGCCAGGCCACCGGCCAGGAAACAATGTTCGGCGTGGCCCCGCAGTACGCCGAGATCAACTGGACGGGCCTGGACTTCAATGCCCAGCAGTTTGCCGCTGTCACCAGCATCGACAAGGCCGCCTGGGCCGACGAGTTCAAGCTGCACGATGCGCACTTTGCGCAGCTGGCCTACCACCTGCCCCAGGCCCTGCTGGACACCAAGGCCGCGCTGGAAAAGCGCCTGGCCGCCTGACCTGTTAGGGATCCTCTTCACGAATCATCGCGCCGCGTGCATCTGCGGCCTCGGGCAGTCTGCTGCGTTGCAAATCCTCGCAATAGCTGCGGCTATTGCTGCGTTTTGCGCCTAGCAGCCCCTCCCGATCCGCAGCGCCCACTTACCGCTCAATTCGTGCAGAGCATCCTTAGCGGCCCGGGCACCTGCGCCCTGGGCCGCTCGCTACCTCCCAGTCCTTTTGTTCGCCCCTTCCCCGAAGGGGCGTTTTTTTGGTTCTTCACGCATTCCCGGGGAACGCGGCCTTGATCTTGAGGAAGAAGTACTCGCAGTCACGGTAGCCATAAGCCATGCGCTTGATGACCTTGATGCGGTTGTTGATCCCCTCGAGCTGTCCGGTGTGCATGG
>NZ_JAJTBB010000027.1 GCF_021287135.1 Acidovorax sp. | reverse complement strand
GCCCCAGTCAGTGGCCGTGCTGTTGGCATAGCGGTGGTAGCCGCCGCGGCTGTAACTGCCCAGCTTGATCCAACCCACGTTCTCCGCCCAGACATGGCCTTCCAGGTGGTCATCGAAAATCCCTGCACCGCCGCCCGAGGGCGCGAAGTTGACCCAGCCGCTGGTGTCGGACCAGGCGAATTTTTCGGTGGGACTGATGGGCGTGGCCGCGCTGGCGGCCGGCAGCAGGGCAAGCAGCGCAAGGGTGGCAAGGGTGGTTTTCATGGGAATATTCGCAAAAGGGTGCGCGCGTTTTCCATGCATCGCGTTGTCTTTCGTCGTTGCCGTCAAATGGGATAGACACATGTCACCCAGAAGGGGCTGGAATCGCTTTGCCCGTCAACGAAGCCGCTATCGAGGACGACGATCTGGTGGTAGCCAGGCGCTTGCAGCGTGGATGACCACGTGAGTCCCCCCCGCAACCAAAGAGTCTGAGTGGCCAAAGCACCTGAGTTGCGCAGGCTGACCAGTTCGGGTGCGGTCGGCAGACGCCAGCCGGTCTTGCCGTTGATCGTTTGGGTTGCGCAGTAGGTGGCCGCAGTGTTCCAGTCGGCGAAGCCTCCGGGTACCGTGCTGATGTTCGGCGTCCAGATGAGCCCGCCCTGGCTGACGTAGCCGTCAGGCAAGGCAAAGGGCAGGGTGGTGACGCTGAAGTTGTCCATTCGGGTGCCGATGCCCACGGTTCCGGTGATCGCCGTCAATGGACTGGAGCTGGTCGTCAGCCTGACGGCGACGGTGTCGCCATTCGCCACGGGGGCGGAGGATGATCCCGTATCGGTGCCGTTTTTGACGAGCGTTCCCACCGTGGTTAATGCGGCCACCGTGACGTCAACACCGGCGACCGTCACTGCATTGGTCGTCACTGGCGTATTCAAGCCCTGGCCGACCATGTCGGTAATGTCGAAGGCGTCGGGCGTGGTGTTCGCCGCGGTACCGACGACGAGAACGCCATTGACAAAGGCCTTCCTGCCGCTGCGGATATCGGCGGCGGTGGCAGGGGCCACGGTTTCGGAGGTGTCCACCACCGTGGATGCGCCAGCGATGCCAAAGATCGTCACGCCGCTCTTGATGTTGCCTGCCGCCAGGTTGCTGTCGGTTGCCGTCGCTGTCTTGCTACCCGCATAGATCCCATCGGGGATCGGGAAGGTCAACACGCCGTTGCTGCCGACGACGTTGGCACCATTTGCAGGCGCGGACTGGCTCCCGGTCCGAGGTCCCCAGGTGCCATCGGTGCGCAGGCCCCAGAAGGTTTTGCCATTGGCCACGTCGCCCGCTGCCGCCCCGTTGGCGTTGTCCGGCACGGGCAGTTGGGAGGCGATGTCGGCCAGGGTCTTCCCGGTCCCGGCCAGAGGGCCCGCGGCCGGCTCCCGGAACGTGCCGGGCACGGCGATGGCCGTGCCGCTTTGCAGGCGGTTGTAGATGTCGGTGGTGGTGGGCATGCCGCTACCCGCAGCAGGGGTCCCGGTGGCATCCAGGGGCCCTGCTGCCGAGGGCAGGGCAACGGCGATCAGGGCGAGTGTGGCAAGGGCGGTTCTCATCTTGTGGGGCGATGGGGATGGGATGACGGAGGACATTGCAGCAACCCAGCGTTAATGGACCGTCAATGCGGGCACGGCAAGTGCTAATGTTGGGCAGACTTGTCTGTGAAATTGAGTTCCATCCCGATGCCGCTTTCATTGCCTTCCCTCGGTATCCTGGTGCTGGGCCCGTTGCAGGTCCAGGTCGACGGTGGCGGGCTCGGCCGGCCTCTGTACGACAAGCTGCAAGGGCTGCTGGCGTATCTGGCGCTGGAGCCGGCACGACCGCATGCGCGCGACCATATCGCCGGGCTTTTCTGGCCCCAGCTGCCGCCTGAGGCCGCCCGGGCCAACTTGCGCCAGGCGTTGTTCAACCTCAAGCGCGCGTTGGGGCGGCACATGCCGGTCCAGGCCGACCGCGACATGGTGCGCTTTCTTCCCGACAAGGTGCGCCAGGTCGATGGGCTGGAGGTGCTGGACCCCGGACTTCCCGGTGCGGACACGGGCCGCCTCGAGCGGGCCGCGGCGCTGTTCCGTGGTGAGTTCCTGGATGGCCTGGAGATGGCCGACGCCCCTGACTTCATGGCATGGCGGGACCACTGGCGCAGCATCTTCCTTCAGCGCCAGTTGGATCTGCTCGAAATCCTGTGCAGAAGCCTTGCGCAGCAAGGCCGGCGGGAGCGGGCTTTGGCCTGGGCGCAGGCCCGCAGCCAAAGGGCTCCCCGCGACGAGGCGGCCCAGCGCGCACTATGGGCCGCCGCAGCCGGCACGGTGGCGTCGTCTGGCTTGCAGGCGCGCGGCCGGCGCCAGATCACCTTTGTGCATGCGTCCTTGGGGATCGATGGAGAGACTGACGCGGAGCGCGTGCTGGAACGGCTGGCGCAATGGCACGAGAGCGCCCGCGTGCAGATGCGGTCGCGTGGCGGGCATGTGTGCCTGTCGCCGGGGAATGTGCTGCTGGCCTGCTTCGGCCATCCCCAAGCGCAGGAGGATGCGGCCCGGCGGGCGGTGCGGGCGGCGCTGAGGCTTTGCCACGCTGCGGCGCCGCCGGACCTGACCGTGCGAGTGGCTGTCCATACGGCCTGGGTCGTCACCGGCAGCAACCCGGACATGCCGGACATGCTGGGCCAGGCTACCCAGGCGGTGGCCCGCATGGCCGAGCAGGCCACTGCGGGGACCGTACTGATCAGTGCGGCGACGCGGCAGATGGTGGCAGCCTGCTTCGATTTCGGGCAGGACGCGCTTCCCGGAGCCTCCACCCGGGAAGACGGTCCGCTGTACCGCGTAGCGGACGATCGGGCCCCGCAGGCAGGCCGCGAGGCGTTCCAGGCGCCGCGTCTGCCGCTTGTCGGGCGGCAGCGGGAGCTATCGCGGTTGGCCGCGTGGGGCTCCGAAGCCTTGTACCAGGGCTTGCGCCTGGTGGTCGTGCGGGGCGACGCAGGCCTGGGAAAGTCGCGCCTGCTGGCGGCGTTTTCTGAGCAATTGGCCCAGCTTTCATGGCGGGTGCGTCAGCTGTTCTGCAGCGCCGAAGCGCAACACACGCCGTTGCTTTCGGTCGTCGCCTGCCTGGGGGCGCGCCGGGACTCGCCTGATGGCGACCCCTGGCGGATCCAGGGACGCCTGGGGCCAGAAAGCGGCACGGCGGACTCTGCTGAGGCGCTGGAGCGCGTGGGCACTTTGCTGGGGATGGGCGGCGAAGGCGGGCAGGCGCTGTCCGAGCCGCAGCGCGCACAGGCGATGGCGGTGCTGGCCCGCATGCTGTTGGCTGGCGACCCCGGCGGCCGGCCCGTGCTGCTGGCGGTGGAGGATGTGCATTGGGCGGACCCGTCCACCCTGGCGCTGCTGGCGCAGATTGCCGCGCAGCCGCCTGTCAGGCCCTTGCTTGTGGTCCTGACGGTCCGCAGCGGCCATGCTTTGCCAGAAGGGCTGGCACCGCTGTGCGGGGCGCTGGACCTCGCGCCGCTGGATGATGGCGCTATTGCGGCCCTGGTGTCCCAGGTGGTGCCCGAGTTGCCGGCCAGCCTGGTGCCCAACGTGGTGGCCCGGGCCGAGGGCATACCGTTGTTTGCCGAAGCCTTGGCGCGAGCCGTGGCCCATGCGCCGGTGCACGCTGGCGAGCTGCCCGGTACCCTGCAGGATCTTTTGACTGCGCAGCTGGACGCCACCGGGGCTATGCAGGTGGCCCAGGCCGCGGCGGCCATCGGGCGCGAATTCGACTGGCCCCTGTTGCAGCATGTGGCCGATGCGGACGGGCCCGCGCTGGCGCGAGGGTTGCATGCCTTGCAACAGGCGCGGCTGATCGAACGCCGCTACGCCCCAGGCGGGCCGGCGCGTTACGGGTTCCGCCACGCGCTGATTCAGCAAGCGGCCATCTCTGCACAGACCCGGAAGGATCGGTGTGCCATCCATGAGCGCGTGGCCCTGGCGCTGCGCGCGCACTTTCCCCAGCAGGTGCGCGAAAGGCCGGAGATCCTTGCATGGCATTGCACACAGGCAGGAATGGCGGATGACGCTATCACCTGGTGGCAGGCTGCCGGAACCAAGGCTTGGCGCAGCGCGGCGTACGCCGAGGCGGTCGACCATCTGCGCCAGGGCCTGGCGCTGCTGGACAAGCTGCGACCGGGGCCGCAGCGCGAGGCGCGCGAACTGGAGCTGCTGCTACCGCTTGGGCCTTCGCTTGTGGCTCTGATGGGCTACGGTGCGCCCGAGGCCATCGCCACCTTTGACCGCGCGGCGGCGCTGTGCCCTGCGGAGGACGGGCGGCGCTTCGCCGTTCTGTGGGGGCTGTGGCTGGTCTGGAGCTCGCGTCCCGACGCGAGTTTTGGTGCGGCCGACGCCTGGGCCGGCGAAATGCTGGCCATTGCCAGCCGTACAGGGAATGCCGTGCAGCTGGTCTATGCGCATGCGGCGTGGGCCAACGACGCGGTATGGCTGGGGCACCTGGAACGTACGGAATACCACATCCGGCAGGCCTTGCACTACGCACGGGGGCAGGCCCACGCGGGGTTCAACCTGGGGGGGCATGACCCCCGGGTGGCTGTGCTGGGCTACCGGGCCTGGGTGCGCCTGCTGCGGCGGCGGCCGCAGGCCGCAGTGCAGGCCGGGGGGCGCGCCTGCGCCCTGGCGCGTGCGCTGGACCACCCGGAGTCCTTGTGCTTTGCGCTGTCCCATCTGGCCGTGGTGCACCGCCTGTCGGGCCAGGCGAGCCCCGTGGCCCGGCTGGCACGGGAGATTGCCGCCTTGGCGGCTCGGCATGGGCTGCCGTTGTGGCAAGCCGTCGCGTCCATGCTGGGAGGCTGGGCCCTGGTGATGTCGGGCCAGGCAGAGCAGGGCATGGCGCAGCTGCAGGGCAGCGCAGCGGTGGTCCGCCAGGCCATGCCCAGCGCGTTGGGCGCCTTTTTGCACGCGCTGGCCGAAGCCCAACTGCACCTGTCGGATTGGCCCGGCGTATTGCAGACCACCGAGGAAGCCCTGGCCATGTGCCTGCGCGTGGGCGACGGGTTTCACCTTCCTGATCTGTACCGCTTGCGCGCCCAGGCGCTGCAGCAGTCGGGCGCCTGCGACGCGGCGCGGCAGAGCGTGGAGCAAGCACTGGAGCACACCGCGGCACATCCGGCAGCGCTGTGGCAGGCGCGAGCGCAGGCCTTGTCAGTGGTGTAGCGGCTGCAACCGCCTTGGGTCACGTTTTGCCGCTGCGCGCGGCCTGCGCCACCAGAAAATCCCGCGCCGCAGGGCTGGTGCACAGGCCGATGGCGCGGCCCCATGCGGCGGTGGCCTCGGCCTGGCGGCCCAGGTCGCGCAGCAGCTGCGCCGCCAGGGCCCAGTAGGGCTGGTAGGTGGCCACCGCGTCTGCGGGCAATGCGTTCAGCAGTTGCCAGCCCGCCTGTGCGCCGTGGACGTGCGACAGCGCCGCGGCTCGGGCCACTTCGGTGCCCAGCGTGGGGGCCAGGCGGGCCAGGCCTTCGTACAGCAAGGCGATCGCGGGCCAGTCGGTGCGGCCGGTGACGGCGCGGTGGTTGTGCACCGAATGGATGGCCGCCTCGAGTTGAAAACGCCCCAGGCGCCGCCGCTGAGCGGCCTGGGCGAGCAGCGCGTCGGCCTCGGCCACCTCTGCCGCTTGCCAGCGCCGCGGGTCCTGTTCCGACAGGGGCACGTAGCGGCCGCCGGCATCGCGGCCGGCGCCGCGGCGGGCCTCCACGTGCAGCATCAGTGCCAGCAGGCCCAGGGGTTCGGGCTCGTCGGGCAGGCACTGGTGCAGCAGGCGGCCCAGTTCCAGCGCCTGCTGCGCCAGGCCGCCCTGCGGGCCTGCCGCGCCGGCCACCTCCGAGGCGTCGGCGCAGCCGCAGCCATAGGCGCCGTAGAGCGCCTGCAGCACGGCGTCCAGCCGTTCCGGCAGCGCGTGCGCAGGGGGAACCTCGTACGGGATGCCCGCGTCGCGGATCTTGGCCTTGGCCCGCGAGAGCCGCTGCCCCATGGTGGCGGGCTTCACGACGAAGGCCGAGGCGATGTCGGCAGCCGCCATGCCCCACACCACCTGCAGCATGAGCGGCGTGCGGGCCGCGGCGTCGATGGCCGGGTGCGCGCACACGAACATGAGCTTCAGGCGCTCGTCCGGGAAACCGGCGGCCCCTTCGGCCAGCTCCATCGCTTCCTCCGCGGCGGCCAGCAGCAGGGGCTGGGCCTGCGCCTGCACGGCCGCGTGCCGCTGCGCATCGATCAGGCGGCGGCGCGCCGCCGTCAGCAGCCAGGCTGCCGGGTTGTCGGGCACGCCGGTCTCGGCCCAGGTGTGCAGCGCGGCGTGCAGGGCGTCGGCCAGGGCGTCTTCGGCGGCGGCCATGTCGCGGCAGCGGGCGGCCAGGAAGGCCACCAGCCGGCGGCCGGACTCGCGCACCGCACGGGCCACCGCTGCATGGGCGCCGGGGCCGCGGGGCATCACTCGTTGGGCAGGTTGGGGCGCACTTCCACCACCACGCCCGGGCGCTGCGGGAACCGGGCGGCCCATTCGAGCGCGGCGTCCAGGTGCGGCAGTTCGACGATGAAGAAGCCGCCGAGCTGCTCCTTGGTTTCGGCGAAGGGGCCGTCCTGCACCCAGGGCTTGCCGTCCCGGTAGCGCAGCGTGGTCGAGGTCTCGGGCGGCTGCAGGCCGGCGCCGCCCACAAACACGCCGGCGTCCTTGAGCGCCTGCAGGTAGTGCATGGTGCCGCTCCAGTACGCCTGCTGCCGGGCCGGGTCGGTGCGGGCTGCAAAGCCCTGGGGGTCTTCGTGGATGAGGAGGGTGTATTGCATGGGCCAATCCTTGGGGTCGGGTGAACGAGCCCGGCACCCGCCGGACTCTGCCCCCATGACGGCGCAGCGGCAGGCGTTTCGACAGCGGCGCAAAAAAGAATGCGGTTGCCGGCGGGCGGGCCATGGTGGCACAAACCGCCCCTGCGGCCATCGCGGAGGAGAAGGCTGTCGAAGAATTGCTATTGAATCAATAGCTGCTTGCGCTTGCCAGGTAAGCGCTGCAGGCCATTTTTATTGAAAATCCGCCGTGCTCCGGGTGTCCGCCGCGATAATTCCGGCCATGCAACGCTTGCGCACCGCTCCCTTCCTCGCCCGGCTGGTGCTGGCGTGGTTCATCGCGGTGGTGGGCGGGGCGGGCGCGGCGCCGCTCATCCATCCGCAGTCGCTGGAGCTGGTGTGCGGCGCCTCGGGCGCCGTCAAGCTGGTGGTGGTCGGCAACGGCGCGGGCGGCGGCGAATCGGCGCCGCTCTCGCAGGCGCTGGGTTCGCACGGCCTCGATTGCACCCTGTGCCTGCCGCTGCATGCACCGCCGCCTGCACCGTTGGGGGTGGCGGCCCTGCCCGCTGCGCGAGGCCCGGTGCCGGTGCCGCCGCAGGTCGCGGTGCGGGGTGCGTCCTGGCAGGGGGCGGCGCTGCCGCCGCGCGGGCCGCCCGGGGTGGGCGCCCTGGTCTGATCTTTGGGCGCGGCCACCCGGCTTGGGTGCGGGTGCTGGCCGCCGTCCTGAATCCCGTTTTCTCGTTGCGCTGATTCCCGGTGCCGCATCCGCAGGGCTGCGGGCCGGCCTGCGCCTGTAGCGCGTTGTTGCTGGCGGGCCATGCCATGCATGCGGGGCTGCGCAGCGAACCCTTGCCATTTTCACTATGACCCTCTTGTCTTCCCCAGGCGTGCCGCCCGCACGCTCCCTCCTCGCGGCCGCCCTGGCCGCTGCCCTGGCCGCTCCGGCTGGCGCCCAGGCGCCGTCGCCTTCCTCCGAGGCCCCAGGGCCTGTCGCCGATGCCGCCCTCACCTTGGGCACCGTCACCGTGCAGTCGGCCCCTTCGGGCGCGCTGCCGGCCCGGCAGGTGTTCAGCTCGGTGGACATCCTGGGCGCCAGCGTGCTGCAGGACCAGCATGTGGACTACAGCTGGGAGCTGCTCACCCGCGCCCCCGGCGTGCAGGTCACGCAGTTCAAGCAGGGCACGGACGCCGGGCGTTTCTCGATGCGCGGCTTCAACGGCGAAGGCCGCGTCAATGCCGTCAAGCTGCTGATCGACGGCATCCCCAGCAACGACAACGCGGGCGGCATGCCGTTTCTGGACGCCGTGTTCCCGCTGGACATCGAGGCCATCGAGATCGTGCGCGGCACCAACGACCCGCGCTACGGGCTGAACAACATCGCGGGCAATGCCAACGTGATCACCCGCCAGGGCGGCAACGACGGCCAGGCCAGCGTGACGCTGGGCAGCTTCGGCACGCGGGAATTGCAGATCGCCAAAGGCTTTGAAAGCGGCAACTGGAGCCAGAACTACTTCGTGGCCACGCGCGAATCGGACGGCTACCGCGACCATGCCGATGCCGACAAGAAGGCGCTGGCGGGCAAGTGGTTCTACACCAGTGACGGTGGCCGTTGGCGTGCAGGCGTCATCGCCCGTTACTACAAAAACAAGGCACTCGAATCCGGCTACCTCACGGCCGAGCAGGCCGCCCGCGTGCCGCGCAGCTCGCCCGCCTTTGCCGCCTGGGACCGCAGCGAGCGCGAGACTACGCAGCTGAGCGCGCACCTGGACGGGCAGCTGGCCGACGACCTGGCCTGGACGGCCAAGGCCTACACCCAGCATTACGAGAACCAGCGCTTCGTGCGCTTTTCGGAAGCGGGCGTGCAGCAGGAGCGCGACAACGACGAAACCCACCGGGGCCTGATCACCACGCTGACCTGGCGCCCCAAGGTGGCGTGGGCCCACGCCTTCACCCTCGAAGGCGGCTTCGACGCCCAGTGGCAGGACAACAGCGCCCAGCGCTACCGCACGCTGCAGCAGGCCCGCACCGCGCAGATCCGCGACTGGGACTTTGACCTGAACACCCGCGGCGCCTACGTGCAGGCCGTGGTGCAGCCGGTGCCTGCGCTCAAGATCATTCCCGCGCTGCGGGTGGACCGGATCAGCGGCCGCTTCACCGACGGGCTCACCCAAGCCACCTCGCCCGTGCACGACTACGGCACCATCACCCAGCCCAAGATCAGCGTGGCCTACGCCGTGCGGCCCGACACCAGCGTGTATGCCAACTGGGGTCGCAGCTTCCAGATCGGCGCCGGCATCGACAGCTACCGCACGCCCGCGCAAAGCCGCAACCTGGAACCGTCGCTCAACGACGGCTGGGAGGCCGGCCTGAAGTGGCAGCCCGCGGCAGGCATCGAAACCCGCGTGGCCTACTGGGAGCAGCGCGCCAGCGGCGAGGTGGCCCGCGTGCTGGGCGTGAACGGCCTGCCCGACCCGGGCGGCCAGGGCAACGTGGGCCGCACCCTGCGCAAGGGCGTGGACCTGCAGCTCAATGCGCGCCTGAACGCACGGTGGAGCGGCTGGGTGGGGTACTCGTCGCAAATCGCACGCATCGTGGAGCCCGACCCCGGCGCGCCCGCCACGCGCGGCAAGGAGATCGAGAACGTGCCGCACTACCTGGCCACGCTGGGCGTGGACTACCAGGCCAGCCCGCAGCTCAAGCTCAGCGCCTGGGCCCATGCCCAGGGCAACTACTACCTGGAGCGCACCAACACCCTGGGCCGCACCGGCGGCTACGCGCTGCTCAACCTGGGGGCCGCCTGGCGGCTGTCCCCCGCGCTGGAGGTGGGCGTGCAGCTCAAGAACGTGACGAACCGCAGGTACGTCTACGCGTGGTACGACAGCGGCTCGTCCGGCTACGCGCCGGGCGATGGCCGGGGCGCCTACGCCAGCCTGAACTGGACGTTCTGACCATGGCGCGCACTCTCATCTCTGCAGCTGATGCGCCAGCAGAACCCGGCACTGCACTCACCCGCAGCAGCCTGTACCGCGCCGTGTGGCGCTGGCACTTCTACGCCGGGCTGCTGGTGCTGCCCCTGCTCATCTGGCTGGCGGTGACAGGGGCGCTGTACGTGTACCACGACGCCATCGACCAGCGCGTGCATGCCGGCCTGCTCACGGTGCCCGTGCCTGCTGCGTCAGGGGCCGAGCCGGCCCCGCACAGCGCGGTGCTGGCCGCCGCCCTGGCCGCGCAGCCCGGTGCGTGGTTCAAGTACACGCCCCCGGCCGCGCCCGACCGATCGGCCGAGGTGGGCGTGCGCACCGCCGACGGCGCCAAGGTGGCCGTGTACGTGGACCCGTACCGGGCCCAGGTGCTGGGCACGCTGAGCGACCGCGGCACGCTGGGCTGGACGATCCGCCAGCTGCACAGCCTCAAGTACTTTGGGCCGGTGCAACGCGGCTTCATCGAGATGGCGGCGGGCTGGGCCATTCTGCTGGTGCTCACCGGCCTGTACCTGTGGTGGCCGCGGGGGCCAAACAAAACGGGGCAGGGCGGCGTGGTCAGCGTGCGCGGCACCCCGCGCCAGCGCGTGTACTGGCGCGATCTGCACGCCGTGACCGGGCTGGTGGTGGGCGCGGGGCTGCTGTTCCTCGCCCTCACCGGCATGCCCTGGTCGGTGCTGTGGGGCGCGAAGGCGAACGAATGGGCGAACGGACACAACTTTGGCTACCCGGCAGGCGTGCGCGTGACGCTGCCCCTGTCCGGCCAGTCCGTGTCCGATGTGGCCCACCTGCCGTGGACGCTGCAGCAGGCGCAGCAGCCGGGCAGTGCCGACCACGCAGGCCATGCCCAGGCCGAAGACAACCCGCACGCCCTGCATGGCGGCGGGGCGGCTGCGCAGCCCGAACCCGCAACTTCCGGCGCTGCACGCGTTGCGCTGGACATCGACACCGTGATGGCTGAGGTGCAGGGCCTGCAACTGGCCCCGGGCTACACCGTCAACCCGCCCCAGGGCGCGCTGGGCGTGTTCACCGCCTCCGTCTACCCGCACGAGCTGGCCCGCCAGCGCGTGGTGCACCTGGACCAGTACACCGGCCAGCCGCTGCTGGACATGTCTTATGCCGACTACGGCCCGCTGGGCCGCTGGCTGGAGTGGGGCATCAACATCCACCTGGGGCAGGAATGGGGCGTGGCCAACCAGCTGCTGCTGGTGGCCGTGTGCGCCGGCATCGTGCTGCTGTGCGCGTCGGGCGCGGTGATGTGGTTCAAGCGCCGGCCTGCGGGCGGTGTGGGGGTGCCGCCGCTGCCTGCGCAGCGCCGCGCATTGGTGGGCGTGGCGGCGGTGCTGGCGGTGGGCGGGGTGGTGTTTCCGCTGGTGGGGGTGTCGATGCTGGTGCTGGCGGTGGTGGATGCTGGCGTGGTGTGGTGGGGGCGCAGGGTTTGAGGTGTTTTTGGGCTCTGAGGCTTATGGGGTAAGCGCGAGCAGCTATCAAATTGGTAGTTTCAGACCCGCACCGCGGTGCGGTGGGCGGACCGGCTGGGCCGGCAGACGCCGCGCGCAACGCCAGGGTTTTAGCCCAGTTCCACCCATTCCACGCCCCAGTGGTGCAGCCCTTCCCGCAGGATCAGCAGCGCGGCCGCCCACTCGGCGCGCTGGGGCAGGGCGGGGTCGGGGGCGCCGGGCCGGTGAATCTGGTCGGCCAGGCGGTTGAACAGGTTTTCCACGGCCTGCCGGGACAGGCGGGCCGGTGGTGGGGACAGGGCCACGCCCGCGGCCTCGGCCACCTCGCGCAGCAGCGGGCTGCGCGTGTGCAGGGTGAACGGCGGGGTTGTGCCCGCGGGGGGCTCCGCCAGCCAGCGGGTGGCCGGCATGACGGCGTCTTCCACCGTGGCGATGGCGTTCTCCAGCGCCAGCGGCGTGGGCATGCGCTGGCCCCACGCCTGGGCCACGGTCTGCCACCCCAGGGGCGCGCAGTACGGCGCGGGGCTGCGGGCCGCTGGAGCAGCCGCGGGCACCCAGTGGAGCGCCAGGTGGTCAGGCTCCAGGCGAAGTTCGATGGAAGGCGGGAGCAGGTCGTTGCGCATGCCCCGGTTGTACACCCGGCGGGGCCGCCCGCGGCAGGGCTTTTGCCGGGGGCTCAGCGCTGCGGCATGTCCTTCGCCCCATAGCCCAGGCTCACCGTGGCATCGGCGGGGATCGGGGGCATGGTGGCTTCCCATGCCTCCCATGCCTGCACCATGGCCGCCAGCCGCGCGGGCGCGATGGGGGCCAGGTTGGCGCGCTCGCGTTCGTCGCCTTCCAGGTTGAAGAGGTAGTCGTGCCCGTCCACGCGCAGGTACTTCCAGGGGCCGTGGCGCAGGGCGCGCTGGCCCCGGTGGTTCATGCGCCAGAACAGGGGCTGGTCGTCGTGCCAGGTGGCGTCGAGCAGCAGCGGCATCAGCGATCGGCCATCCAGCGGGTGGGTGGCGGCAGCGGGGGCGCCCGCGGCGTCGAGCATCGTGGCGCTCCAGTCCATCGTCATGCAAGTCTGCGGGCTGGTGCCGCCGGGCGCAATCACGGCGGGCCAGTGCGCAATCCACGGCACGCGGATGCCGCCTTCGGTCAGGTCCATCTTGCCGCCCACCAGGGGCCAGTTGTCCGAGAAGCGCTCGCCGCCGTTGTCGCTGGTGAACACCACCAGCGTGTCGCGTTCCAGCCCCTCGGCGCGCAACAGGTCCATCAGGCGGCCGATGCCTTCGTCCATGTGATGGATCATGCGGCGGTAGGTGTCGATGTTGCCGCCGTGCAGGTGAAAGAGGTTGCCCTTCACCTCTTGCGCCAGCGCTTCGTCGTCACGCGTCTCCCAGGGCCAGTGGGGCGCGGTGTAGTGCAGGCTCAGAAAGAACGGCGTGCCGCTGCGCGCGCCCGCGGCCCTGCGGCGCACAAAGTCCAGGCCGTGGTTGGTGATCAGGTCGGTGAGGTAGCCGTCCTCCTGCTGCTCGGCGTCGCCCAGGTACAGGTCGTGCTGGCCGGTGGAGCTGCAGTGGGTGAAGTAGTCCACCCCGCCCGACATGGGGCCGAAGAACTCGTCATAGCCCGAGCGCAGCGGGCTGAACGCCGGTGGGTAGCCCAGGTGCCACTTGCCCATCAGCGCCGTGCCGTAGCCCGCATCGCGCAGCAGCGAGGGCAGTGTGGGGTGCTCGGGCGGCAGGCCCAGCGTGGTGCTGCCCCGGCTCTTGCTGTTGATGGGCTCCTCGGCCGCGCCGCGCAGGCGGTACTGGTAGCGGCCGGTCATCAGCGCAAAGCGGGTGGGCGAGCACACGGGCGAGTTGGAATAGCCCTGGGTGAGCTTGAGGCCCAGGGCGGCCAAGCTGTCCAGCACGGGCGAGACGGGGCCGAAGCTCGCGTCGCGGCCGCCGTAGCAGCCCAGGTCGGCGTAGCCCAGGTCATCGGCCACGATGAAAACAATGTTGGGGCGGGGAGTCGTGCTCATCTCAAAAGTCCCATATCAGGTACCAATCACTGCGACCTGTGCAACTGTCACGGGCCAGCGCGAGGGGCGGCAAGCAAGGGCCGCCCCGCAGCGAGGCCGCCGTCCCTGCCGGGGGAAGCGGCAACGCCGCTCAGGGGGGGCTTCCTGTCAAGGTTTGAAGCCGGAGCGCTGCACCACCGGCGCCCACTGCGCCTTGTAGGCCTTGAGCATGGCCTCGGTCTGCGCGCGGGTGGCAGCCACGGGCTCCATCTTGGCGGCCTCGAACTTGCGGCGCGTGTCGGGGTCCTTCATCACTTCCACAATGAGCTGCGACAGCCGCTCCACCTGGGCAGCGGGCATGCTGGCGGGGGCGAAGAAGGTGTTCCAGCCCGTGGCAGCCAGGTCCAGCCCGGCCTCCTTGAACGTGGGCACGCCGGGTGCCAGCCGGCTGCGCTGGGCGCCGGAGACGGCCAGCACGCGCACCTTGCCGGCTTCGTGCTGGGGCAGCAGGCTGTCAAAGGTGTCGAACGCCACGGGCACCTGGCCGCCGATCAGGTCGGTGGTCAGCGGGGCGGAGCCGCGGTAGCCCACGACTTCGGCCCGTACCTTGGCGGCGTCGCCCACCATCAGGCCAAAGAAGTGCGGCAGGCTGCCGGTGGCGGGCACGCCGAAGTTGGCCTGCTCGGGGTTGGCGCGCAGCCAGGCCAGCAGGTGGCGCAGCTCCTTCACGGGCACGGCGCTGCCCACCGCCACGCCGAACTCGTAGCTGTTCACATGGCTCACGGCGCGGAAGTCTCGCTCGGCGTCGTAGCCCGCATCGGGGAACACCAGCGGCGCCACCACCATCACGGCGGGGTTGGCCAGCAGCAGGGCGGGCTGGTTGGCCGGGGCGGCCTTCACGTACTGGGCCGAGAGGCGGCCGCCCGCACCCGTCTTGTTCTCGACGATGACCGGGCTGCCCAGCTTGGCCTGCAGCTTGTCGGCCACGATGCGGGCCACGCGGTCGCTGGAGCCGCCGGGCGGGTAGCCCACCACGATGCGCAGGGGCGCGTCGGCCGCGGCACTGGCGGATTGGGCCTGGGCGCCGGGCGTGCCCAGCACCAGGGAGGCGGCCAGGCCGAGGGCCGCGGCCAGCAGGGGGCGCCGTGCCAGCGGGCGCTTGTGCGTGGGCCGGTGCGTGGGCCGATGCGTGTGGGGGCGGGAGTGGATCATGGTGTGGGCTCCTGGGGTGTGGCCGGGGATGATGGAAGTCAAGCCCCGTTCCCTGCCACTCTAGGGGCCTGACAATCGATTGTTCAAATCAACCATCTTCCGGGTTTGCACCGATGACCGACGCCTCCCGCCTGCGCGACCCGCAGGCCGCCAGTGACCTGCTGATGTACCGGCTGAACCGGCTGATGGGGGTGTCGGGCAGCCTGGTGATCCGCCTGTGCGAGGGCGGCTACGGCATCACCCGCCGCGAATGGGGGCTGCTGATGTGGCTGGCGCAGCACCCGGACCTGCCGCCCGCCGAGCTGGCGCGCCGGCTGGGGCTGGACCGGGCGCGCACCTCGCGCGCCATTACCTCGCTGCAGGCCAAGAAGCTCCTCACCCGCGAACCTCTGCCCGGCGACAAGCGCCAGGCGCGGCTGCGGCTCACGCCCGAGGGGATGGCGGTGTACGAGGCCCTGTTCCCTCAGGTCAAGCAGCTCAACCAGGCGCTGCTGCGCGGCCTGCCCGCGGAAACCGTGGAGCTGCTGGACCAGGCCCTGGGCCTGCTGCAGGCCAATGCCGATGCGCTGCTGGCCGAGCACGCCCACCTGCCGCGCACATACCGCATGCGGGGCGGGCGCAGCGGCGGGGGCGCGGGCGGCTGAAGGCGGCCCGGGCTCAGAACAGGTTCTCAGGCGTGGGTGATCCAGTCCAGGTGCGGGCCTTCGTTGAGGTGCGGCAGCGTGTTGAAGGTCTGCAGCATCAGCCGCTTGGGCGAGATGGAAAACTCCGTCACCGCGCTGTTGCGGATGCGCATGTTCAGCGCAATCGTCACCTCCGGCGCCGTGCCCAGCACCTCGCCCACGGCGGCCGAAATGGGGCCGCCGCTGCTCACCAGCAGCACGTTCTGGCCCGCATGGTGGTGGCGCACATGGTCCAGCACCGCGCGCACGCCGCCGGAAAACTCGTTCCAGCTGGGCATGCCCTGCGGGCTGATGACGCCAGCCATCCACTGCGCCAGCGCGTCGCACAGGATGCGAAAGTGCTGGCGGAACCGCTCGGGCGTATCGGCCGGCCCCAGCGGCTGCGGGTGGATGGCGGCAATCAGCGCGTGGCTGTCGTATTCGTTGAGGCCCGGCCAGCGCGTCACCTCGGGCAGGGCCTGCAGCCCCTCGGCAATGCCGTCCAGCGTCTCGGTGTGCCGGCGCAGCGTGCCGGTAATCACCGCATCGAACGCCAGCCCGCGCGCGCGCCAGTACTCACCCAGGCGCACCGCCTGCTGCCGGCCGCGGGGGCTGAGCACGTCGTAGTCATCCGCGCCAAACGAGGCCTGGCCATGGCGCACGAGGTAGAGGGTTCCCATGCGGCGGATTGTGATGACAAAGCCGGTTGGCGCTTGTCGCTAGGGCGACGGATGCTATCAATTTTGTAGTTTTCGATGCTGCGCTGCAGCAGCGGAGGCGCCACTCAGCGCGCCGCTCAGCGCAGCACCCAGCGCAGGGTGACCGCCAGGCACAGCAGCACTGCCATGCCCACCACGATGGCGCGGCCGCGCCAGCCGCCGTACCGCCAGTAGTGCACCACCAGCCCGTTGTGCCACACGCTGTCGTGCATGTTCAGCTGGGGAAGACGGTCGATGATGTTTGTGCGCAACGCGTCCTCGTCGAACAGCGGCGTGGTGCGCAGCCGCAGGGGAATCATGCCGGTGCCGATCAGCAGGTGCTGGCGCGTGCAGGTCACCTGCGCGGCCGGTGCCTGGTAGCGGCGCCGGCCGAACCGGGCCTGAACCTGCGCGCCGTCGGTGCCGATGCGGATGGACTCCATGGCCTTGAGCTGCCGCCAGCTCATCGCCACGGCCAGCAAGGGCAGGGTGCAAAAGGCCGCCAGCAGGGTCCTCGGGCCGGCGCAGCCCATGGCGTGCGTGCAGCCGTACTGGGTCAGGTAGGGCCAGAGTTCGTAGGCCGCCCAGGCCAGCACCGCACCCATCAGCACCGCTGCCCCCACCACGGTGCGGCGGGCCGTGCGGGTGCTCCCGGGCAGGGCCTGGACGCGGGTGATGCGGGCCGGGCTGGGCGCGGCGGTGCCAGGCGGCAGGGGCTCCGCCGGGCCGGGGGCGTCCGCGAGGGCGTGGGAGGCCGTTTGCGCAGGGGTCGCCGTGGGTGCCGGCGCGCCTGCGCGGGTGGCGGGCGCCTGCCGCCAGGCCGCGCCCCGCAGCTGTCCCAGTTCGCCGGTCTTCCAGGCCAGCCACAGGGCGGCCAGCAGCAGCACGCCGATGCTGCCGATCAGCAGCCTGGGGAGCCGCCCCAGCCAGGCGGCTCGCTGCCGGGCGGCATTCAGCTCGGCGTGGAAGGCCGCGTCGCCAAAAGGCGCGAGCACCTGGCCTTGCAGGTCGAGCCGGTGCACCACGTAGTTGCGCAGGTCGGTCAGCAGCAGGTGCTGGCCGAAAAGCACGATGGCGTTGGGGTCCTGCCCGGCGGAGATGGGGACCACGCGCTCGGGCTGCAGCTGCGGGTTCAGGCGCAGCACGTCGGCGTCGCGCATGGCCCCGTTGGCCACCAGCACCCACAGCCGGCCTTCGGGGTCGCGTTCCATGGCAAACGGAAAGCGCCGCATGGCGCGCAGGCCGGGGTGGGCGACGGGGTACGCCTGCCGGGCCGGCCCGGCAGTGCCCGGCGCGCTGTCGTCCAGCCGCTCGATCTGGTGCTGGTTGGTGTTGGCCACCCACATCCCGTGCGGGGCGGGCAGCGTCTGGTTGGGAAACCGCAGGCCGTCAGCGTAGGTGTGCCGCAGCTCGTACGGCCCGCTGGCCGCGGCGCGGCCATACACCAGCACCTGGTGGGCGGAGGTGTCCGACACCACGATTTCCCCCTCGTCGCTGCGCACGCGCACCCAGCGGTAGTCCGAGCGGCCCGACAGGCCGGGCAGGTCCAGCGCCGTGCACTGCATCTGCGACAGGTTGCAGCGGTGCACGCGGCTGGCGTCGTGCACCCAGAAAACGTTCTCCTGCGTGAACTGCAGGCTGGAGGGGCCGGGCGACAGCTTGAGCTGGGCCAGCTCCACGCGGCGCAGCCGCTGGCCTGCCGCGTTGAACTGGTGCAAGGCGCCATGGCTCTCCAGCCACAGCATGTCCCCCTGCACGGCGGGCAGGCGCGGCCCGGTGGGGGCGGGCGCCGCCAAGTTGGTGTAGAGGAAGGCGCCAATCAGCAGGCATTGCAGCGCGATGACGGCGCGCAGGCCCCAGCGGTAGGCCGACGGTGGCGTAGGTGGCATGGACGGTCCCTCGAATGCTCTTGTTGTGGCGGGCGCTGCGCTGGCCGCTGGCCGCCGCCGCACCCGCAGGCATTGTCCTGCACCCGGGGCTGCGGTGGATCAGCCGGCTTGCAGCACCTTCGCAAACGCGGGGGCATCCACATTGCCGCCCGTCATCGCCAGGCCGACGTTCTGGCCTTGCAGCGTGGCGCGCTCCTGCAGCGCCGCCGCCAGCGCAGCGGCCCCGGCGCCTTCGGCGACGTTGTGCGTGTCGGTAAAGATCGCGCGCATGGCGGCGGCCACCTCGGCGTCGCTCACCTGCACGAGGTGGTCGATGTGCGGGGCCAGCACCGCCAGCGCCTCGGCATCGGCCACGCGGCAGGCCATGCCGTCGGCCAGCTGCGTGGTGACGGGCGCCTCCACCACGCGGCCGGCGGCCAGCGAGTCGGCGTACGTGGTGGCGTGGCTGCTGACCACGCCGACCACGCGCACGGGGTGTTGCAGGGCCAGCTTGGCCGCGATGGCCGAGCAGGCGCCCGAGCCCTGGCCGATGGGCACATACACCACGTCCAGCTGCGGCACGGCGCGCAAGAACTCCCACCAGTAGGTGCTCACGCCGCGCAGCAGGTCGGGGTGGAAGCTGGGCACCATGTGGGCCCCGCGCTGGGCGGCCAGTTGGATGGCGTGCTCGCGTGCTTCCTGAAAGTCGTCGCCATGTTCGATGAGCGTCACGCCCAGGGCGCGCATGGCCGCGTTCTTTTCCACCGAGTTGCCGCGCGGCACGACGATGGTGCAGGCCACGCCGTGGCGGCGCGCCGCCCAGCCCATGCTTTGGCCGTGGTTGCCGCGCGTGGCGCTGATCACCTCGCGCGGCAGCGCCCCGCGCTGCGCCAGCTGGTCGAAGTAGGTCAGGCCGCCGCGGATCTTGAACGCGCCCACGGGCGTGTGGTTTTCGTGCTTGAGCCAGCAGCTGGTGCCCAGGCGCTCGCTGAGCAGCGCCCAGCGGTACTGGGGCGTGGCGGCGAAGTCGCGGTACACCACCTGCGCGGCGGCTTCGATGTCGGCCAGGGTGGGGAGCAGGGCGGTGGGGTCGAGGCGGGTGTTCATGGGGCGGTTCTCGTTTCGGTGAAGCAGGACGACGAAAGGGTGAGGGGGCCGCGCGGGGTGCTGAGCTGCGCGGTCAGGCGCGGTGCGCCGCTCGCGACCACCTCCACGCAGTTCGCCACGCCGATGGCCTGGCACGCGGCCTGCAGCGTGGCGGCCTGCGGGTGCTGCAGGGCCAGGGAGTGCAGTTGCACGCCCGATGCGGGCAGGCTGTCGCACGGGTGCACGGGGCCCCACTGGATGAGCGTGGGCAGGCAGCCGTCCATCAGGCGCAGGCCGTCGTCCCGCACGGTGATCTGCCACTGCAGCAGGCCGCTGGGCGTGGGGCGGCTGGCGGTGAGCACCGGGCCGCGGTCGATGTCCAGCGCGGCCAGGGCGGCGCAGCGCTCGGCCACGTCGGGCACGCTGGCCACCCAGTGGATGCACTGCGGGCCGTGCGCTGCCACCTGCGCCTGCAGGGTCGCATCATCCATGTCAAACCAGCGTTTGGCGCCCGTGGGGCGGGTGCTGCCAGCTCCTGGATTGATAGCAATCACCTCCAGGTAGGCGCGCGGGTGCGCCGGGCTGCTGATGTTGAGAATGCGGTTGTGCGTGCCCATCAGCGGGTGTTCGCCGCCGGCGGCGGGGGTGACGCCCAGCGTGCGCTCGCACCAGGCCACGCCGCTGGCCAGGTCGGCCGCCAGCACGACGAGGTGGTCCACGCAGGGGCCGGTTGCAGGGGCTGTCACAGCAGCACCTCGCCCGCCACGCAGGTCACGCTGCTGCCGCCCACCCAGATGGTGTCGCCGTCCTGCTGGACGTACACCCGTCCCGCACGGCCCAGGCACGTACCCTGGGCCGCGACGTACTGCGTGGGCGCCAGGCCGGCGCCGATGAGCCACTGCGCGAGGGCGGCGTTCAGGCTGCCGGTCACGGGGTCTTCGGCCAGCCCGTTGTTGCCGGGGAAGAAGGCGCGCACTTCAAACGCGATGCCGTCGGCGTCGGTGCTGCCGATCACGCCGACCTTGCCACGGGGTCCGACCACCCCCACGTCCAGCTGGCCCAGGATGCTGGCATCGGGCTTGAGCGAGCGCACCTGCTCGGCCGAGCGCAGCATCACGCCGCGCCAGTTGGGCCCGTTGTCGCACCAGGCGTGGTGCAGGATGTCGCTGCGCGCCACACCCAGGCCGCGGGCGATCAGCGCCACGTCTTCTTCGGGCAGCGGGCCGCTCTTGAGGAGCGGCGGCGCGGCAAAGGCCAGGCGCTCGCCGTCCTGGCGCAGCGTGACCAGGCCCACGCCGCATTCCTGCACCACCTTGCCCGCGGCCTGCGGCCGGCCGCCCGCCTTCAGCCAGGCGTGGCAGCTGCCCAGCGTGGGGTGGCCCGCGAAGGGCAGCTCCCGCCCCGGGCAGAAGATGCGCACGCGGTAGTCCGCACCGGCCGCGCGGCCTTCAGGGGTGGGCGGCAGCACAAAGGTGGCTTCCGACAGGTTGGTCCAGTTCGTGAACGCCTGCATGGCTTCGGTGCTGAGGCCGGTGCCGTCCAGCACCACAGCCAGCGGGTTGCCGCGGTAGGGCTGGTCGGTAAAGACGTCAACTTGCTGGAAAGGGCGCTGGTGCATGGTTTCAAAGTCCTTTGGAAAAAACGAGAAAGCGGTGGTCCTGGGCGGAAGGCGGGCACGCCGGTGGCGGGCCCAGCGCATCTGGGCGCCATCTATGGCGGGTTGTCGGGGCGCCCAGCGGGCAGCAGTCCCCGGGCAGCTCAGCCGCTGGGTGGCGGCAAGGGGGCGGCGGGTTTGCTCACAGCAGCACCGTTCCTTCGATACAGGTCACGGCCTGGCCGCCCACCCAGATCTGGTGCTGCTCGTCCTGGCGCACGTGCACGCGTCCGGCGCGGCCCAGGCATTCGCCCTGGGCTACCAGGTACTGCCGGGGTGCCAGGCCGTCGGCGATCAGCCACTCGGCCAGGCTGGCGTTGAGGGTGCCGGTCACCGGGTCTTCGGGGTTGCCCATGGGCGCCGCAAAGGCGCGCACCACCGCGCCGGGCTGCCCGGTGTCGGCGGCCGTGGGCGCCACGTGGATCACGCCCACGTCCTGGCCCAGGTCCTTCAGGCGCGCATGGTCGGGGCGCAGGCCCAGCACGGTGTCGGCGCTGTCCAGCAGCAGGCCCAGCCACACGGGGCCGTTGTCCAGCAACTGCGCGCCCAGGATCTGGTGCGGCCGCAGCCCCAGGGCGCTGGCAATCAGCGGCACCAGGGCCGGGCTGGGGGCGCTGCGCTGCAGCGGGGGCGCGGCAAAGGCCAGCGTGTCGCCAGCGTGCTCCACGCGCACCAGGCCCAGCGAACATTCCTGCACCACCAGGCCGCGCTGCCGCGGCACGTGGCCCGCCTGCAGCCAGGCGTGGCAGGTGCCCAGCGTGGGATGGCCTGCAAAGGGCAGTTCGCCGCTGGGGCTGAAGATACGCACGCGGTAGTCGGCGCCCGCGGCGCGACCGGCCTCCGTGGGCGGCAGCAGGAAGGTGGTTTCCGACAGGTTGGTCCAGGCGGCGAAGCGCCGCATGTCGGCATCCCCCAGGCCGTCGGCGTCCAGCACCACGGCCACGGGGTTGCCGTAGCCCGGGCGGTGGCTGAACACGTCGATCTGCTTGAACGGGCGCTGGTGCATGGTCACTCCGTCAACTTACATCTAGGTTGTGCGATCGGCGGTGGGCGTTGAAACCAGCGCGGCAGCTGCCAGCGGCCGCCGTGCAAGGGCCGCCCCGCCGCACCGGCGGCGTCCCCCTTCCCGCGGCGCATGGCGCAGCGAGAGAAGGGGGAAGCGGCGTAGCCGCTCAGGGGGATGTGCACTCATGCCAGGGGCAGGTCCAGCACGCCCCGGGCGCCGGGACGGGCGCTGACCGCGTGGTACCAGCGCTCCAGGTGCGGCCGCGCGGGGCGTTCCTGCGGCAGGCCCCACCAGCGGTGGATCTCGCAGCCCACCGGAATGTCGGCCATGGTGAAGTGCTCGCCCGCCATGAACGGCTGGCGCGCCAGGTGGTCGTCCAGCAGCGCCATCAGCGGCTCGGTGGCGGCCACGGAGGCCGCGATGAGCGCGTCGTTGCGCTGCGCGGCGGGCGTGCGGATCCACTGGATGAACGCGTCGCGCCCTGCGGGGTTCAGCGTGGTCTGCTGCCAGTCCATCCACTGCTCGGCCACGAAGCGCGCGGGCAGCGCCTCGGGGTACAGCTCGCCCGGCGCATGGCGCGCGCACAGGTAGCGCACGATGGTGTTGGACTCCCACAGCACCGTGCCGGTCTCGTCGTCCTCGATCAGCGGCACCAGTCCGTTGGGGTTGAGGGCCAGGTAGCGCGGCTCGCGCACGATGCCGAACTGGCCGCCCGCGTCGGTGCGCTGCACCGACGGCAGGCCCAGCTCCTGCACGGCCCAGACCACCTTGCGCACATTGATGGACGACAGCCGCCCCCAGACCCTCAGCATGGCTTAGCGGCCTTGCAGGCTGTCGCGCACGGCAGAAGCCAGGGCGGCAATGCCGGCGGCGATCTGCTCCTTGGTTGAGGTGACGAAGGACAGCCGCAGCGTGCGCTGGTCCGCATGGTCGGCGTAGAAGGCTGCGCCGGGCACGAAGGCCACGTTGCGCTCCACCGCCTTGGGCAGCAGGTCGATCGCGCTCATGCCATCGGGCAGGCGCACCCACAGGAACATGCCGCCGTCGGGGCGGTTCCACTGCACATCGAGGCCCGCCATTTCCTTCGTCAGCGCGGCCAGCATGGCCTCGCACTGCTCCTTGTACAGCGCGCGGATGGTGGGCACGTGGCGGTCCAGGAAGTTGCCCTTCATCACCTCGGCCACCAGGCGCTGGTTGTAGCCGGGGGTGTGCAGGTCGGCGGCCTGCTTGGCTTGCAGCAGCTTGGGGTACACGGCCTTGGGCGCCACGATGAAGCCCAGGCGCAGGCCGGGGGCCAGCACCTTGGAGAACGAGCCCATGTAGATGCAGCCCTCGGGGTTGCGGGCCGTGAGCGGCGCGGGCGGCGGGTTGTCGAACCACAGGTCGCCATAGGGGTTGTCTTCCACCAGCGGCAGGTTCAGCTCGGCCGCGGCCTTCACCAGCGCAGCGCGGCGGGCATCGCTCATGGTGCGGCCGGTGGGGTTCTGGAAGTTGGGCAGCACGTACAGGAAACGCGCCTTGTCGGCGCCCGTGCCCACCTTGGCGCGCAGGTCGTCGATGAGCACGCCTTCATCGTCGCTGTCCACGGACACCACGGCGGGCTCCATGGGCGTGAAGGCCTGCAGCGCGCCCAGGTAGGTGGGCGTCTCCACCAGCACGCGGCTGTCCGTGTCGATGAGCACCTTGGCGATCAGGTCCAGCGCCTGCTGCGAGCCGGTGGTGATGAGGACCTGGTCCGGGTTGACGTCCCAGGGCAGGAAGTCGGCAATCGCCTGGCGCAGCGGGCCGTAGCCTTCGCTGGCGGCGTACTGCAGGGCGGCCGGGCCGTCGTTGGCCAGCACGGCGGCGGACGCCTCGGCAAAGGCGGAGACCGGAAAGGTCTTGGGCGCGGGCAGGCCGCCGGCCAGGCTGATGATGCCGGGCTTCTCGGTGACCTTCAGGATTTCGCGGATGACCGAGGGGTTCATGCGCTCGGCGCGGCGCGCCAGGGTCCAGGCGCTGGTGGCGGTGTGGGGCAGGTCGTTCATCTTCACTCTCGTTCTCCTAAGGGCTGCAGCGGGCCGCACGGTGCTGCAAGGGGCTCATCACAAAACAATGGATCCAGAAACGCAAGGCGGTGCCGGGGCGGGTGGTGCGTCAGTCCACCACGAACAGGGTGGCGCCCCGGGGCGCCGTGGACCGGTGGGGTTCCGCATTGTCGGCCACCTGGTAGCTCATGCCCGGTGTGAGGGTGAACACCCGGCCGTCGGCCAATTCGGTATGCAGCTCGCCTTGCAGGCACAGCAGCACGTGTCCCTTGACGCACCAATGGTCGGAAACATAGCCGGGCGTGTATTCCACCATCCGCACGCGCAGGTCGCCCCACTGCTGCGTGCGCCAGAATGCCTGGCCGGCCTGCGCGCTCTTTTCCTCGCGCGGGACCTGGGCCCACTCGGTGGTGTGGAAGGGAATGTGCTCCAGTTTCATGCGGGGTTCCGGGCGGGTTGGATGGGCATTTTCTTGCCCAGGTACACCGTGGCGATCACGGCCAGCGCAAACACCAGCGTGGTGGCGTCCAGCCGCTCGCCCGCCAGCGGCACGGCGAACAGCAGGCTCAGAAAGGGCTGCACCAGCTGGATCTGGCTCACCCGCACGGCGCCCAGCGCCAGTGCGCGGTACCACGCGAAGAAGCCGATCCACATCGAGAACAGCGCCACGTAGGCAAAGCCGGTCCAGGCCATGGCGCTGATCGCGCCGGGTGCGGCCGGCGCAAACCACCACGCCACGGGCAGCGTCAGCGGCAGGCTGCAGGCCAGCACCCAGCAGATGGCTTGTTCGGCACCCAGGCGGGGCGTGAGGCGCGCACCGCCGATGTAGCCGAAGGCGCCGGTGGTCATCGCGACCAGCAGGTAAAGGTTGGCCGCGCCCAGGTACAGGCCGCCCGCGCGCCAGGCCATGAAGCCCAGCACCAGCCCGCTGCCCGCCAGCGCGCAGGCCCAGAAGCCGGCGGACGGCCGCTGCCGGTACCACAGCGCGCCCAGCACGGCCGTGGACAGCGGCAGCAGCGCCGTGACCACCGCACCGTGGGTGCTGGGCACGGTGCGCAGCGCCAGCGCAAGAAACAGCGGAAACCCGACGATCACGCCAAACGCCGTGATGCCGAGCAGGGGCCACTGCGCCCGCACCGGCACGTTCAGCCGGCCGCGCACGTGCTGCCAGCGCAGGTACGCCACGGACAGCAGGCCCGCGGCCGCAGCCCGGCCAAAGGTGACGAACCAGGGGGACAGCTGGGGCGCATCCGCCGGGCCCACGGCCAGCCGCGTCATGGGCAGCGTGGCCGCGAACAGCGTCACGCCCACCAGGCCCCAGAACAGCGCCTCGCGCTCGTGTGTGGGGCTCATAGCGTCACCATCCAGGCGGCGGTGGCCACCAGTACCGCCGCCAGCGCGCGGTTGAACCACAGCAGGCGGCGCCCTTGCGCCAGCCATTGGCGCAACAGCGATCCCACCAGGGCATAGACGAAGTTGCTGGAAAAGGCAAACACCATCATCACGGCGCAGATGATCGCCAGGCGCTCGCCCGGGTTGGGGGCCGGCTGGCCCGCGGCATTCACCACCCAGCCTGCGCTGAGCGTGAGCGCCAGCATCCAGGCCTTGATGTTCACGAACTGCAGGCCCACGCCCTGCCAGAAGGTCACGTTCAGGCGGCTGCTGTCCACCTCGGTGAGCCGTGCGGCGCGGGCCAGCTTCCAGGCCAGCCACAGCATGTAGGCCACGCCCAGCAGCGTCACGCCCCAGCGCAGGGCCGGCACGCCGGTGATGAGCGCCCCCAGGCCCAGCCCGCTGGCCAGCATGAGCAGCGTCCAGCCCGTGGGCACGGCCACGCAAAAGCGCAGCGCCCGCCGCAGGCCCAGGTTGGCTGCCAGCGCGGTGGACAGCGTGGTGTTGGGCCCCGGCGAGAAGCTCATCGCGGTGCAAAACAGCAGCAGTGCGGTCAGTTCGGGTGCGGTCATGGGGCAGCGGGTGGGGCGCCGGGCTTGATCTTGTCAGCGTCTGGCGTTCAATGTAATCTTCGATCCCAGTACACGACCAGTACAGTTCAGCAACGCAGTTTGTGATCTGTATTGCTCGAAATGACAGTACACAAAGGCGCCGCCATGTTGATGAAAACCCCCACCCAGTCGCTGACCGAGCAGCTTTCGGCGCGCTTTGGCGAGCGCATCCGCAACCGCCTGCTGGCGCCCGGCGCACGGCTGCCGTCCGTGCGCCAATGTGCCGAGCAGCACGGCGTGAGCCCCTCCACCGTGGTGGCCGCCTACGACCAGTTGCTGGCGCAGGGCCTGGTGGAGGCCCGCAAGAACCGGGGCTTCTTCGTGCGCGAGATGACGGCGGGGCTGGCCGAGCGCGCCGCCCCGGAAGACGCCGTCCCTGCCGCGGCCGAGGGCGCCCTGGGCAACTGGACCACGGCCCACTGGTTCGCCGCGCGCGGCGCGGGCCGGGGGCCGTCGCGCGGGGCGCCGCCGGTGAATGCCACCGCGCTGATCCGCGGCATGTTCCACAAGGTCAGCGACAAGCCGCAGCCCGGCATGGGGGTGTTTCCGCCGGCCTGGCTGGAGTCCACCTTCATGCCTGCCGCGGTGCGCAAGGTGACCAGCACGCGGTCGCTGCAGGACTTCTCGCTGCAGTACGGCGAGCCGCTGGGCGACACCGGGCTGCGCCGCGTGCTGGCCAAGAAGCTGGCCACGCTCAACGTCCAGGCCGCGCCCGAGCAAATCATCACCACGGTGGGGGCCACGCATGCGCTCGACATCGTGAGCCGCACCCTGCTGCGCCCGGGCGACCCGGTGATGGTGGAGGAGCCCGGCTGGGCCGTGGAGTTTGCGCGGCTGGCGGCCCTGGGCATGCGCATCCTGCCCGTGCCCCGCCGCGCCGACGGCCCGGACCTGGAGGTGATGGCCAAATACTGCGAGGCGTACCAGCCCAAGCTCTACGTGAGCGTGAGCGTGTTCCACAACCCCACCAGCTACTGCCTCTCGCCGGGCAGCGCACACCGCATCCTGCAACTGGCCAACCAGCACAACTTCCACGTGGTGGAGGACGACACCTACAGCCACATCGCGCCCGAGCACGCCACCCGCCTGACCGCGCTGGACGGCTTGCAGCGCACCATCTACGTGAGCGGGTTCGCCAAGATCCTGGCGCCCAACTGGCGCATCGGCTTCATGGCCGCGCCCACGGCCCTGGTGGAGCAGATGCTGGACACCAAGCTGCTGGCGACGCTGACCACCCCCGCGCTGCTGGAAAAGGCCCTGGCCCTGTGCATCGAGCAGGGCCAGCTGCGCCGCCATGCCGAACGCATCCGCACGCGCCTGGACGCCGCCCGTGCCCGCAGCGTGAAGCTGGCGCTGGGCGCGGGCTGCACGTTTGCGGCGGAGCCGGTGGGGCTGTTTGGCTGGGTGGAAACCGGCGTGGACACAGACGCGCTGGCGCAGCGCATGCTGGACGAGGGCTACCTGCTGGCCCCCGGCGCACTCTTCCATGCCGAGCGCCAGCCCAGCACGCTCATGCGCATCAATTTCGCCACCACGCAGGACGCGGCCTTCTGGAAGACCTTCGAGCGCGTGCGGGCCGAGCAGGGCCGGTAGGCCCTGAGAACGTTCTGAGCGCCGCGCCGGAGTCCGAGTGGGCGTGAGCCGGCGCGCCACACGCCGGCGGACGCGTGCAAGGGGCTCAGCCCCCGGCCCGTGCCACCGCGGAACGGGCTTTGCCAGGCCGCTGGTGGCGTCCTCCTTTGGGGGAAGGCGCGAAGCGGCTCAGGGGGAATTCACTTCCGGTCCACGTCCAGATCGGACAGCACCCGCAGCAGGGCGCGGTTGACTTCTTCCCGATCCATCTCGTGGGTTTCGCACAAGTGGCGGATGGCGCTGGCGTCGTCGGTTTCCAGTGCGGTGGCCATCTGCAGGCCGCCGGCATAGGGGCCGGTGCGCAGCACCGTGGCGTCGTAGATGCGCTCGGACAGCGGCAGGCGCCGCAGGATGGCGCCCAGCGGTTCGCCCAGCAACTCGTCCAGCTGCGACAGCAGGCCGCACAGGTAGATTTCGCGGCGCAGGTCGTTCTCGATGCCTGCGTCGAGCAGCTGCGCCATGAGCCGCGCGCGCATCACCATGGACTCGCGCACGGGCTGCATGTTGGGGTCGTTGCTGGCATGGGGCAGCTGGTCGGACAGCCAGCGGCCAATGGAGCCGTAGCCCATCATCACCAGGCCGCGGCGCAGCGAATCGATGCCCGTGCGCAGGCCCAGGGCCGCGGAGTTGGTGTAGACCATGAACCGATAGGCCAGGATGGGGTCCTGCCCGAGGATGTCCTCGAACGTTTCCAGCGACTGCTCGGCGTCGATGGCCTTCATCAACTTGAAGATCACCGCGTGCGACGGCTGCTGCGGCTGGTGGCGCAGGCTGTAGAGCACGTCTTCCGCGGGCCAGCCGGCCAGTGCCAGGGCGCCCGCATGGTCCAGGCACTGCTCCATGAGCGCCCGGCTCTCGATGTTCTCGTACATCTGGCCCGCCAGCAGCGGGTTGGCGGTGCGCGGCGGCTGCGCGGGCGCACCGCCCGCGCGCACCGGCGGGGGCTTGAGGGCCGCCACGGCATCCTCGGGGCGCAGGCTGAGCAGGCTGTTGTCAAAGCACTGGGCCACTTCCGGCTCGGGCAGGCGGCCCAGTTCGCCACGCCACACCAGCTTCAGGCCGCGCTGGTGCGCTGCCTTCACCCGCGCAAACAGGGCGGAGTCGGACAGCCAGCCGTCGCGCACCTCAATCCACGGCGCGCCGCGCGGGGCGTTGTCCAGCATGTCGCACAGGAGCTGGTGGTTCTGCGGGGACAGCAGCACGGGCGGCGAGCTGGCCGTCCACAGCTCCTGCAGCGTGCGCAGCAGGTGGGCGGTGTCCACCATGGCCGAGGCATCGCTGTGCACGTACAGCTGGATGCCGGCGAGCTTGCGCGCGCGGCTCCACAGGGGGCGGTAGCCCAGGATCAGGCGGCCAAGGACAGATTGGACCATGTGCTCTCAGGCAAGTAACAGGGAAGGGCCAGCAGCGCGGCATCTGCCGCGGCCGCGGGAGGCCCGCCCGGGGATCGACACACTCAACCGATGAAGTTGAACAGGGACAGCTTCTGAACCTGCGCGTAGGACTTGAGCGCAGCCTCGTAGCCCACCTGCTGGTTCTGGAAGTCCGAAATGCCCTTGATCATATCGAGATCCTCGGCGCGCGAGCGGTCGCCTTCGAGCTGGATGGAGCGCTTTTCCTGGTCGCCGGTGATGCGGTCCGCCCGGTTGAGCAGCTCGCCGGCGTAGCCCCGCATGTTGTGGATGCGCTCCAGGCCGATGTCCATGTTGCCCAGCGCCTGCCCGACCACCTGGGCCGCGGCGTTGCTGTCGGGTGAAAAGCGCAGCCCGTTGATCGCGGCGTCCATGGTGCTGAACATGCTGGGGCTGGGCTTGAGCGTGATGGTGTCGCCGTTGGCGGGCGTGCCCTTGATGTCGAACTGCAGTCCGGGAATGCCCGCCACGGAAACCGACATCGGCTTGTCCGACGGGAAGTCGGGCACCACGACGGGCGCGGACACCGCACCGGTGGTGGTGTTGGTGATCGTGTAGGTGGCGGTGGTGGTGCCGGTCGTGGCGCCGGGGCCCACGGCGCTGAAGGTAATGGTGTAGTTGTCCCCTGTGACCAGGCTCGTGTCCACGGGCTTGATGGCCGAGGTGTTGAGGGCGCGGCCGGTGGGGATGGTGCTGACGCCGGCCGTGTAGACGCCGTCGCGCTGCGGGTCGAACATGAAGGTGGCGTCGCCATCCAGCGTGCCCGGAATGGCCACGCCGCTGCTGGCAGCCTGGCCCGGCAGCCCGGCGAAGCTGTAGTCCGGCGAGGAGCTCATGGGCCCCAGGAACGGCGCCAGGGCGCTGCCCAGGGCGCCCAGCAGCGGAATGCCGTTGGTGTCCTTGCGGTTGGCCACCTCCACCAGCTGCTCGCGCAGGCCTTGCAGCTGGTTGGCAATGGTGGTGCGGTCGTTGGGCGTGAGGGTGCCGTCGCCGGCGTTGACCACCAGCTCGCGGAACTTCTGGATCAGGTCCACCGCGTCGCCCAGCGAGGACTCGGCCTGGGCGATGGCGTTGCGCTGGGTTTCCAGCGCGCGCTGCTCGGTCTGGATGCGCGAGAGCCGGTTGATGGCACGCTCGGCCTGCGCCGCCGACACTGGATCGTCGCTGGCGCGCACCACCCGCTTGCCGGAGGTCAGGTTCTCCTGCAGGTTGGACAGGGAAGTCTGCCGCGCGCCCAGATTGCGCAACGCGTTGTCGTACATGTTGGCCGTGCCAAGGCGGTAGATGGTGTTGCTCATGTCCTAGCTCCCATTGGTTCGGCCGTTAGCGGCCCATGCCCTGGATCAGCGAGTCAAAGATGTTCTGCGCGATCTGGATCATCTTGGAAGATGCCTGGTAGGCCTGCTGGTATTGGATCAGCTTGGCGGCCTCCTCGTCCAGATTGACGCCCGAGATCGCCGTGCGGTCGCGCTCCAGGTTCGCGGCGATGGTGGACGAGAGATCCGCGGCATACAGCGCGCTTTGCGTGCGCGTGCCCACCTGGGCAATGGCGCCCGCGAACCCGTCGGACAGCGTGGAGTCGTCGAACATCTTCACGTCGCGCAACCCCATGAGCGCGCTGGCGTTGCCGGAATTGCGCGTGTACATGTCGCCGTACTGCGGGTCCATGGCGTTGCCGACGACCACGGTGTCGCCGGTGTTGGGCGTGCCCTGCAGCTTGATCTCCCAGCCGTTGATCGAAATGGGCGCGCCGGGCGTGTAGGGCTGCGCGGCCGCCACGGTGGTGGGCGGCGAGGTGCCGCGGTCGAGCACGTCGTAGGTTGTCGGCGGGCCGGCCGTGAACCGCAGCTGGATGCCGCCCAGGATGGGGGGCACCGCCGCAGGGTTGGCGTTGGGCGGCAGCACCAGCCCGGGCGGGTTGGGCAGGCCCGTGGCCTTCAGGCCCGCCAGCTGCAGGGTGCCGCTGTTGGACGTGCCCATGGCCGCGTTGACGGGGTTGGCCACCGCCAGATCGCGCGGCGAATACACCAGGGCCTGCATGCTGGCTGCGGCCGTGCTGAACGGCTTGAACAGCATGCGCTCGCCCGGGTTGCCCGGCGTCGTCAGGTTGAAGTTGAGCCCGTCGATCTGCAGGGTGGCCAGGTTCGCGGCGTCGGTGAACGGCGTGGACTTGCCGTCGGACAGCCGCACCACCTGGCCGGCCGTGCCGGTGGTGAAGCGGATCTCGTAGTCCGACGCGGCGAACTGCGTGGGGCCGGTGAACGACACGGTGCCCACGCCGGCGCCGTTGGTGTGGCCCGGCATGCTGGTGGGCAGGGCGAACAGGTCCTTGCCCATGGCGCCGTCGAGCGTGAGGCCCAGGTTGTGCTGCTCGTTCATGGACATGCCGATGGCCATGGCCATGCGCCCGAGCAGGTTGCGGCCCTCGGCCAGGTCGTTGTTGCTGAAGCGCAGCAGCCCGGACATGGAGCCGCCGCCCAGCACGTTCTCGTCCATCTCGATGGGCGAGGCGCCGGGCCGGTTGAAGAACAGCTTGGTCTGGCCGCTGCCGGGGAAGGCCGTGGCGTCGCCTACCGACAGGCTGGTGGCGGTGGTGCCCAGCACCAGCGGCTGGCTGCCGGCCACGAACAGGCCCACCGTGCCGTCATCGGCGGGGATCTGCGTGGTCTGCACGTACTGGTTGATCTCGCGGATGATCTGGTCGCGCCGGTCCAGCAGGTCGTTGGGCGTCTGCCCGTTGCCCTGGGCGCGCGCGATCTGCTCGTTCACGTTGGCCATCTGCTCGGCCAGGCTGTTCACCGCGGTGATGCTGCTTTGCAGCTGCTCCGAGACGGTGTACTGGATCTCGTTGATGCGGTCGGCCGCAGAGCGCATGCGCGCGGCGGTTTCGTCCATGCGGGTGAGCGCCACCGTGCGGGCGGTGATGTCGGTGGGGGCGCCTACCACGTCCGTGAACGCGTTCATCATGTCGTTGATGGCCGCCCCCAGCCCGCCCGTGCCGCCGCTGAAGACCTCCTGCAGCTGGCGCAGGCGCTCCGCGCGCACGATGTCGGCGGACTGCACCGAACCCGCCGTGGCCGACTGGCGCGTGAGCAGCTCGCTCTGGTTGCGCAGGATGGTCTGCACGTCCACGCCCTGCCCGATGTAGCCGCCACCGGTGAACTGCCCCTGCACGGTCTGCAGCACCACGGTCTGCCGCGAGTACCCCGCGGTGTTGACGTTGGCAATGTTGTGGCCCGCCGTCTGCAGCGCCACCTGGTTGGCCAGCAGCGCGCGGGCGCCGACGTTGAGCAGGCTCATGGCTTACCTCGCATTTCGATATCTCCGGCCTTCGAACTGGCGCGCGCCAGGCCAGTGCACCCGTGGAACGGGCTTTGCCAGGCCACCGGGTGCGCACCCCTCCCGAAGGGCTGCCACCTCTGGTGGCGGCACCGAGGCGCGAAGCGACTCAGGGGGTGCTTCATCTCAAGCCTGTTCCCGCAGGGTCCGCTGCACGCTGTTGATGGCCCCGCTGAGCTTTTTGGCGTACGCGGGGTCGGTGGCATAGCCCGCCTTCTGCAGCGCGGAGGCATAGGCCGTGGCCGAGCCGGTCTGGGCGACGGATTCGGCCTTCTCGTAGCGCGGGCTTTCCTTGATGAGGCGGGCGTAGTCGCGGAACGAGTCCTCGTACGAGTCGTACGCCCGGAACTTGGCCGTCACCTTCTGGGCCTTGCCGTTGATGTATTCGGTGGTGGTGATCTCGGCCACCTTGCCCGTCCAGCCCTTGCCGGCCTTGATGCCGAACAGGTTGAACGAGGTGGAGCCGTCCTTGTTGCGGATCTCGCTCTTGCCCCAGCCCGTCTCGTGGCCGGCCTGGCCCAGCATGAAGGTGGCCGGGATGCCGCTTTCCTGCGACACGCGCTCGGCCGTGCCCGACAGGTGCTGCACAAAGGCATCGCGGCCCTTGGGGGCGGGAGCCGTGGTCTCCGCGCCGGACGGGGCCGCCGGCGCGCGGCGCAGGCTTTGTTGCAGGCTCAGCGTGGAGGGGACCGAAAAGTTGGCATCGGCCCCGCCCATCTGGCGCGAGAGCTGGCGCGCGATGGCCTCCGACAAGCCCCCTGGCTGGCCCGACATGTTCACCGACAGCTGCTGGTCCAGCATGTCCTGGCCCAGGTTGGCCTGCTCGCCCTCCATCAGCCCCGACTTCATGGTGGCATCGCGCATGCTCTTGATCAGCTCGCGCATGAACAGCGACTCGAACTGCTTGGCCACCTCGCGCGTGGTCTGCGCGTTGTTGGCGGTGCCGGCGTCGTACTTGAGCGTGTTGAGCGAGCGGATGTCCACCGCCAGCGCGTTGGACGTGCTGGCGGTGTTACCGGAGGAGGGCAGGGTGAGGGCCATGGTTGCTCCCCGTGGTCAGATCACTTCCAGCTCGGCGTTCAAGGCACCCGCGGCCTTGATGGCCTGCAGGATGGCCAGCAGGTCTTGCGGCGTGGCGCCCAGCGTGTTCAGGGCCTTCACCACGTCGGCCAGCTGGGGCGAGGGCGGCATCTGGATGATGTTGCCCGGCTCCTGGTTGATGCGGATGTCGCTTTGCTGCGCCACCACGGTCTGCCCTTGCGACAGCGGCGCGGGCTGGCTGATGACGGGCGTGGAGCTGATGGTGATGGACAGGTTGCCGTGCGCGATGGCGCAGGGCCCCAGCGTCACGGCCTGGTTCAGCACCACGGAACCCGTGCGTGCGTTGATGACCACCTTGGCCGAGGGGGCGGACGATTCCAGCGGCAGCTCTTCCAGGTCGGCGATGAAGCCCACGCGGGCGCCAGGGTCCAGCGGGGCGCGCACCTGCACCGTGCGGCCGTCCAGCGCTGTGGCCAGGCCGCTGCCCAGCTTGGCGTTGATGGCCTGCGCCACGCGGCGCGCGGTCTGGAAGTCCGAAGCGTTCAGGCCCAGGTTGATCGTGTCGCCCTCGTTGAGCGGCGTGGGCACCGAGCGCTCCACCTGGGCGCCCTGCGGGATGCGGCCCGCGCTCAGGTGGTTGATCTGCACCTTGCTGCCGCCGGCCGAGGCGCCCGCGCCCCCCACCACCAGGTTGCCCTGCGCCAGGGCGTAGATCTCGCCATCGGCGCCGCGCAGCGGCGTCACGATGAGGGTGCCGCCCTTGAGCGACTTGGCGTTGCCCATGGACGAAACGTTCACGTCGATCATCTGGCCGGGCTGCGCAAACGCTGGCAGCTGCGCCGTGACGATCACGGCCGCCACGTTCTTGAGCTGCAGCTGCGAGGCCGCATTGGGCGGCAGGCTGATGCCCATCTGCTGCAGGTAGTTGGACATGGCCTGCGTGGTGTAGGGCATCTGCGTCGTCTGGTCGCCCGTGCCGTCCAGGCCCACCACCAGGCCATAGCCCGTCAACTGGTTGCTGCGCACGCCCTGCACCGCGGCCACTTCCTTGATGCGCAGAGCCTGCGCCGGCAGCGCCAGGCTGGCGGCCGCCAGGGCGAGCACCAGCCACAGCAGGCGCGCAGCGCGCGAAAACGGGGGAGGGGACAAGGCTTTCATGGCACCGATTGTGGTCGGCACGGCCGGGAACTAAAACCCAAAAAGAAGCGGGTTCACCGGCTTATTGCGGCACTCGTGCAGGGTGCCGGTTTCAGGTGAGAAATATGAATAAAAACAGCCTCCAACGCTTGCTGGACAAGCGCTGAAAGCTATCATTTTTGAATAACGCACTGCCGCTGCATCGGCGCGGCCCCAGGCGCGGGCCGCCGCGCAAGGGTCGCCCTGCCGCGCTGGCGGCGTCCCCCCTCAGGGGGGAAGGCGCGCAGCGCCTCAGGGGGCCTCTCTAGAACGGCGTGATGGTGTTGAAGAACCGCCCCATCCAGCCCATCGCCTGGGCTTCGTTCTGGGCGCCGCGGCCGCGCGACTCCACGCGCACGTTGGCCACCTGCGTGGAGTTGACGATGCTGCCCGGCTGCAGTGCGCGCGGGTCCACGGTGCCCGAGAAGCGCAGCACGTCCACGTTCTGGTTCACGCCGATCTGTTTCTCGCCTGTCACCACCAGGTGGCCGTTGGGCAGCACGTCCACCACCGTGGCGGTGATGGAGCCGGTGAAGGTGTTGGCGCTTTCGGTTCCGCCCTTGCCGGAGAACGTGTTGCCCGAGCTGGCGCCCACGCTCAGCTTGTCGGTGAAGGCCTTGCCGGTGAAGGGCAGGGCCGTCACGCCTGCGGACGTCTTGGCATCGCGGTCCACCGTGGACGAGGACTTCTGGCTGGCCGTCACGTTCTCGACGATCATGATCGTCACGTTGTCGCCTACCATGCGTGCGCGCCGGTCCTCGAACGCGGGGCGGTAGCTGGCCTGCTGGAACAGGCTGCCCGTCACGGGCGGCGGCGTGCGCGGCGCGGCGGCCAGCGGCGGCGGCGTGGTGGGCAGGATGTCCACCGGCGGCGGCGGCGACAGCGTCGCGCAGCCGGTGAGCAGCAGCGCGCCCAGGGCGGCGGGCAGGGCAAGAAGGCGGGTGAACTGCAGCATCATGGCAATCGCTCCTGTCGTGGTCACCCGGCTCACAGCTGGGCCAGCTTGGCCAGCATCTGGTCCGAAGTCTGGATGGCCTTGGAATTCATTTCATAGGCGCGCTGGGTCTGGATCATGCTCACCAGCTCTTCCACCACGTTCACGTTGGAAGCCTCCAGGAAGCCCTGCTTGAGCACGCCCAGGCCGTTGGTCCCGGGGGTGCCCTGCTGGGGCTGGCCCGAAGCCGCCGATTCCTTGAACAGGTTCTGGCCGATGGGCTCCAGGCCCGCCGGGTTCACGAAGGCCGACATGGCCAGGTTGCCCAGCGGCTGCGGCTGGGTGTTGCCCGGCACCGTGGCGGAGACCACGCCGTCGGCGCTGATCGTCACGCTGGTCGCGTTGTTGGGGATGGTGATGCCGTTGGCCACGGGCAGGCCGCTGGAGGTGACCAGGCGGCCCTGGGAGTCCACCTGGAACGAGCCGTCGCGGGTGTAGCCCAGCGTGCCGTCCGGCATGGTCACTTCAAAGAAGCCATTGCCATTGATGGCCACGTCCAGGCTGTTCTTGGACTCCTGCAGGCTGCCCTGCACGAAGTTGCGGCTGGTGGCCACCGTGCGCACACCCAGGCCCAGGTGCAGGCCGGTGGGCAGCTGGTTCTGCTCGGTGGTGTTGGCGCCCACCTGGCGCAGGTTCTGGTAGATCAGGTCTTCGAACACCGCGTTGTTGCGCTTGTAGCCCGTGGTGGAGACGTTGGCCAGGTTGTGCGAGATGACGTCCAGCTGCGTCTGCTGGGCAGACATGCCGGTCTTGGCGATCCAGAGGGAGTTGATCATGATGGTTTCCTCGGTCGAATCAATGGGTCGTTGCCTGTGGGGCTGGCGCGGCCGAAGCGGGGGGACGCCGCGCAAGGGCCGCCCCGCCGCGCTGGCGTCGCCCCCCTTCCCTCGCGTCAGCGAGTAGAGAAGGGGGGAGCGGCGAAGCCGCACGGGGGGATGTCGTTTTCATCTTCAGCCGTTCATGCTCAGCAACTGGCTGGCGGTCTTGTCGTTGGTCTCGGCGGTCTGCAGAAGGCGCATCTGCTGCTCGAACTGGCGCGACGCGGCGATCATTCCCACCATGGCCTCCACCGGATTCACGTTGGAGCCTTCCAGGGCGCCGGCCAGCATGCGGGCGTTGGCGTCGTTGGGCATGGGGTCGCCCGAGTTGGTGCGGAACAGGCCGTCGTCGCCGCGCTTGAGCGGGTCCTCGGCCGTGGGGGTGGCGAGCTTGAGCCGGCCGATGGCCTGTGCGGGCTGGCCCGCCGCCTTGGCCGTGATGGTGCCGTCGCTGCCCAGCGTCACCTCGGCGCCGGGCGGCACGTCAATGGGGGCGCCGCCGTCCGACAGCACGGGCAGGCCGGTGGGGGTGACCAGCTGGCCGGCCGCCGACACCTCAAACGTGCCGGCGCGGGTGTACGCCTCGGTGCCGTCCAGGCCCTGCACCGCAAACCACGCGTTGCCGGCCGCCATGGCATCCAGGTTGCGGCCGGTGCGCTGCACCGGGCCGGGGGTGTTCACGTAGCCCGACGTGGCCTCCAGCGCGAACACGCGGGTCTTGGAGCCGTCGCCTTGCACCGGCACCGAACGGAAGGTGGACATCTCGGCCCGGAAGCCCTGCGTCGAGGCATTGGCCAGGTTGTTGGACAACACGGCCTGACGGTGGGCGGCGGCGTTCGCGCCCGTCATCGAGGTGTAGATGATGCGGTCCATGGCAGGGGTTTCCGGTTGCTTCTATTTTGATAGCTGCTTGCGCTTTATGGATAAGAGCTAGAGGCTGTTTTGGCTTGAAGTGGCGACCTCGTCAGCGCAGGTTGACCAGGGTGGACATCACCTGGTCCTGCGTCTTGATGGTCTGCGCATTGGCCTGGTAGGCGCGCTGGGCGGTCATCATGTTCACCAGCTCGGCCGTCAGGTCCACGTTGGAGTCTTCCAGGGCGCCCGAGCGCAGCGCGCCAAAGTTCCCGTCGGTCGCGGTGCCGACGACCGGCTGGCCCGATTCAAACGTGGCCACCCAGTTGTTGCCGCCCACCGACGCCAGGCCCTGCGTGTTGCGGAAGCTCGACAGCGCCAGCTGGCCTTCGGCACGGGTCACGCCGTTGGAGTAGCGGGTCATGATCATCCCGTTGTTCTCGATGTTGATGCCCGTGAGCTCGCCCGTGGTGTAGCCGTCCTGGCTGAGGGTGGAGACCGAGAATTTGCTGCCGCTTTGCGAGACCTTGTCCAGGCTGACCGACACCGGGAACGCGGGCAGGTTGTTGGGGTTGGGCGGCGTCGGGTTGATGGTCAGCGGCAGCGCAAAGCCCGTGGCCGGGGGCGTGGCCGCCGGGCCGGTGATGGCGCCGTTGTTGTCGAACGTGATCTGGCCGATGGGGGAGGCCACGACCGGGGGCGTGGCGGTGGGGTCGTCCAGCTGGTCGTACACGTCCCAGGTGTTGGCGGTGGCGGTTTTCTGGAAGTACAGGTTCACCGGCTTGGCCACGCCCTGGCTGTCGAACACGTTGATGGACGTGCCATAGGTGGCGCGCGGCGTGGCAGGGATGGGAGGCGTGGCGGTCGGGTCGCCCGCGGCGTCCTTGGCCGTGGCCGGCAGGTTGAAGGCGGCCGTGATGGTCGTGGTCTGCTTGGCGGGGATGGGTTCGGACGTGGGGAACACCATCGGCACCGGGTCCGTGCCCGAGCGCAGGCCCGTGACCGGGTCCACCGGATAGCCCATCACCTTGGCGTTGTCGTTGGTGATCATGTGGCCTTCCTTGTCCAGCTTGAAGTTGCCGGAGCGGGTGTAGGCAGGCGTGCCGTCGGGCAGCGTGAGCGTGAAGAAACCGTTGCCGTTGATGGCCACGTCCAGGCTGTTGCCGGTGATGGTCAGGTTGCCCTGCGTGAACTGCTGCGAAACCGCGCCCACTTCCACGCCGATCCCGGCGTTGGAGCCGCCGGCCGAGCCGATGGCGGACGCCACCATTTCAGCGAACTCGGCCCGCGAGGCCTTGAACCCGACGGTGTTGGAGTTGGCAATGTTGTGCCCGATGACGTCGAGGTTCCGGCTGGCGGCGTTCAGGCCCGACAGGCCTTGCTGAAAACTCATGGTGTTCTCCTGGTTGAGACGGGGACTGGATCGGTGGCCCGGGACGGGATCAGACCAGCGCCTTGATCTGGCTGTAGTTGATGGTCTGGCCGTTGGCGAGGGTCAGCACGAGCTGGCCGTCTTCGGCACCGGCCGCCGTGACCTTGGACAGCGCCAGCGGCGTGCTGTCCAGCTTGGTGGAGCCGTTGACGGCGCTCACGCGGAACTTCAGGCCGTCGGTGGAGCCGCTGTACTGGCTGCCGTCCCAGTCGAAGGTGTGGCGGCCGGCAGCCTTGGCGCCCAGGTCCATGGTGTCGATGACCTGGCCGCTGGCGTTGAGCACCTCGACCTTCACGTTGGTGGCGGGCGAGGCCAGCTCGAAGCCGCCCTTGCCGGTCTTGTCGGCCACGGACAGCGTGGAGCCTTCGGACATCACGCTGCGGCCCACCAGCGAGGTGCCTTGCATCACCTGCAGCGAATTGAATTGCGCCGCCATGCTCTGCATGGTCTGGTTGAGCTGCTGGATGCCCGTCACCGTGTTGATCTGCGCGATCTGCGAGGTCATCTGGGCGTTGTCCAGCGGGTTCATCGGGTCCTGGTTGTTCAGCTGCGCGACCAGCAGCTTCAGGAAGCGGTCCTGCGCGGCGGCGGGGTCGGTGGCGGCGTTGGCCTTGGTGCCGGTGGCGTCGGTCACCGAAGGGGCGTTGGTGGCACTGAGGATCATGGTGGGGCTTCCTTGGAACGGCGAGCGTTGGTTACTGGCCCATCTGCAGGGTCTTGAGGAGCAGCGACTTGGCCGTGTTCATGACCGCGACGTTGTTCTGGTACGAGCGCGAGGCGGAAATCATGTTGACCATCTCCTCCACGGCGTTGACGTTGGAATGCGTCACATAGCCTTCGGCGTCCGCCGAGGGGTGGCTGGGGTCGTGCACGCGGCGTCCGGGGGTGTTGCTTTCGCTGATGGCGCTCACGCGCACGCCGGCGGAGCTGTCCGCGCCCATCGGGGCGGTCTGGAACACCACCTGACGGGCCTTGTAGGCCTGGCCGTCCGGCCCGGCCACCGCGTCGACGTTCGCCAGGTTGCTGGCCACCACGTTGAGCCGCTGGGACTGGGCGCTCACCGCGCTGCCAGAGACGCTGAAGATGGAGAACATGGACATGGGGAAACTCGCTTTCTGCGCTGCAATGCGGGGTTACTGGCCCTGGATCGCGCTGAGCATGGTCTTGGCGTTGCCGTTGATGAAGCGCAGGGTGGTCTCGTAGCGCACGGCGTTGTCCACGAAGTTGGCGCGCTCCCGGTCCAGGTCCACCGTGTTGTTGTCCAGGCTGGGCTGCGACTGCACGGAGTACCCCAGCGCGCCCGGCGTGCTGCTGCCGGAGGCGGCCGCGGGCAGGGGAATGTGGCGCGGGTCCGTGGCGCCGGCCGTGCCCACGGAGCCGCCCGTGGCCAGGCGCGTGACGCCCGAGCCCGAGGCCTCGCGCATCGCGTCGGCAAAGCTGAAGTCGCGGGCCACATAGCCGGGCGTGTCGGCGTTGGCGATGTTGCTGGCGATGGCGCGCTGGCGCTCGGCACGCAGCACCAGCGCGTTGCCGAGGAAGTCCATCCGGTTCGTCATCTTGTCAAGCATGTTCGCCTCACACCAGGGTTTCACAGGCGCCGGGCGGGGGGGCTTTCCGGCGTGGCTTGATTATGAAAAGCGGCGCGTTTTTCTAAAGCGCGAAGAACGCGGCAATGGCTGCGCAGTTCCCCGTTTTGCGGCCGGTGCGGCTGCCTATAGTTGCAGCGGTGAAATAGCCTTCGGGCCCCCCTGCGGGCTGTGAAGGCGCCCCTGCCCCGGAGTCCCCATGCCAACACCCTCTGCCCCCATCCCTGCCCGCGCCCACGCGCCCGTGCAACGCCGCTCCAGGCCCGGCAGGCTGCGCGCCGCGTGGGCGGCGGCAGCCGCCTTGCTGCTGGCAGCGGCGGGGGGCGCGCAAGCGCAGGTACAAACACCGGCACAAGCGCCGGTACAAGCACCGGTGCAAGTCCCCGGGCAGCCGCAGGCGCAGGCGCAGGCACCATCGGCCGCCGATCCCGGGGTGGACCTGGCGCCGCTGGGCCAGCGCTGGCTGAACGACGCCATGGCCCGCAACCAGCCTGCCGGCATGCCGCTGCGCATGGAAGTGAGCGTGGGCTCACTCGACCCGCGGCTGCGCCTGGCGCCCTGTGCGCGGGTGGAGCCCTATCTGCCCGCCGGTTCGCGCCTGTGGGGGCGCACCCGCCTGGGGCTGCGCTGCGTGGAAGGCCCCACGGCCTGGAACGTGTACCTGCCGGTCACCGTCAAGGCCTTCGGCCCGGCCTGGGTGCTGACCGGCCCCGTGGCGCCTGGCGCAGTGCTCACCGCCGACGACGCCACGCAGGCGGAAGTGGACTGGGCGGAAGAGTCCGCGCCGGTGATGGCCCAGCCCGAGATGTGGGTGGGGCAGGTTGCGGCACGCCAGCTCATGGCCGGCCAGGCGCTGCGCCAGGCCATGGTCCGCCCGCCCCAGCTGTTCCGCGCCGGGGCCCAGGTCAAGGTGGTGGCCCAGGGCCCGGGCTACGCCATCAGTTCGGCAGGGCAGGCCCTGTCGCCGGGCGGGGTCGGGCAGATCGTGCGCATCCGCATGGACAATGGCCGTATCGTGAGTGGAACTGTCAATGAAAGTGGAACAGTTGTCGTGGCTTTGTGATGACGCAGCGGCAAGAAATGACTAAAGTCCGGGCGAAAAGGGTCGAAAACATTGCTACTGTGCCCCACATCACACGGGGTGGTGGAGAGAGCGATGAAGATTGGTCAAAAACCGGAACTCCCGGGCGCCTTGCCGCAGACGGGGCTTGCCAAGCAAGCCAAAAGTCCGCCCAGCGCTGCTGAAGGAGCGGCCAAGGACGCGGCGGTGGCCGCAGCGTCTCCCGCCGGTGTGCCCGTGACGGTGTCCCTGGCCGCCCGCGCTCTGGACCAGACCCAGCGCTCCACCGCCGATTTTGACGCCAGCAAGGTCAAGGCCGTGCGCACCGCGATTGAAAAGGGCACGTTCTCGGTGGACGCCGAGGCCATTGCCGACAAGCTGCTGTCCAACGCCCAGGAAATCCTGTCCCGCTCGCGCGGCTGATGCACGGTTCCCCTGTTTTCGCTTCCACCTCTCGCCTCGGGTCCTCGCTTCGACCTCTCGCCTCGGTTCCTCGCCTCGGTTTCCCGCTTCGTCTCTCCTTCGCTTCCTCCTGCCCTCGGCTTGGCAGCCGGGCGCCCTTCAACGCACAATGGGCCATGTCGCTGGAAGAATCCCTCCTGGCTGTTGAGCAGCTGATCGAAAAAGTCTCCGCCGCGCTCCTGGCGGCCGATCCCCAGTCCCTGGAACAGAACAGCGCCGCGCTGCGCGACGCGGCCGCCCGGTTTGCGCAAGCCGTGGAGCAGTCGGGGGCCACGGGGCGCCCGCTGCCGGCGGCGCTGCAAAAGCGCATGGACGCCATCCGCGCCATGCTCGCCATCCACCGCGAAAGCCTGGCGCGGCTGTCGGCCAACGCCGACCGGCAGGTCGCCGGCCTGGTTCCGCAAGCCGGCGCGCCGGCCACGTACGGCGACGGGCGGAGCGCACCCGCCGGCAAGCCGGGCGTGGCCCGCATCTACAAGTCGGCGGGTTGAGCGCAGGGCATCAAAAACAATAGCGGCCAGCGCACGGCCAGCGGGCGTTTGAGATGCGAATCTGCCTCAATGCATTGCGGGGAAAGCGCAAGAAGCTATTGATTTGATAGTGCTTCCCGCGGAAGGGGAAGCCGGCACCGCCGCTGCGGGCGGGCCGTGGGCGGGCAGCAGGGCCCGCAGCCGTCAGTGCGCCCGCATCTTGGCGCGCAGGCGCGCGATGGACTGGCTGTGCAGCTGGCACACCCGCGACTCGGTGACGCCCAGCACGGCGGCGATCTCCTTGAGGTTCATGTCGTGCTCGTAGTACATGCCCATGATGTGCTGTTCCCGTTCGGGCAGCGTCTTGATGGCATTGACGAGCGACATCTTCAGCCGCTGGTCGCGCAGCAGCTCCATGGGATCAGCATCGCTGTCGGCCACGTGGCGGTCGAGAAAGCCTTCCTCGTCCTCGTTGCCGTGCGTCATGTCTTCCAGGTACACGAGCTGCGTGCCGCGCACCTTGCCCAGCAGGTTCTGGTATTCGGCCAGGCCCATGCCCATCTCGGCCGCGATCTCCGATTCCAGCGGGCTGCGGCCCAGCTTCTGTTCCAGCCGGTGCACGGCCTGCTCGATGTCCTTCTGGCTCTTGCGCGAGCTGCGGCTCATCCAGTCGCCCTCGCGCAGCTCGTCGAGCATGGCGCCGCGGATGCGCTGGGTGGCGAAGGTTTCGAATTGCACGCCCTGCGCCGCCTCGTAGCGCGACAGCGCATCGGCCAGGCCGATCATGCCCACCTGGATCAGGTCGTCCAGCTCCACATTGGGCGGCAGCTTGGCGATCATGTGGTGTGCAATGCGCCGCACCAGCGGCACATGCTGGCGGATCATCGCGTCCCGATCAAGCTGGCCTTTGGCGGTGTACATACAAAGCGTGTTATGCACGTTGAGAGCGTGGTTGCGAGGGTTGCGCGGCGGCGGCAAAGCGGCGCTGCGTTCGAGAGCGTACCCGGACCTGCGCAGCGCACTGCGGCGGTGGCCAGGCACCGGCCTCGGGGGGCAACGCAGGTACGTACAGGGGCATCACACGCTCTCGTCAGTGGCTCCGGGCCAACGGGGCCGGTAGGCCTGCCAGGTGGCCCGGGGGCAGCGCAGTCAGCGACTCATTGATGGTGCCCGCATTCTCCAGCAGTTGCAAGGCCAGGCGCTGGAGGTCTTGCGGGCTTTGCGTGGCAATGGTGGTCGTGCGCACGGGGCCGCCCAGGTGGCGTCCGGCGCAGTCCTGCAGCGTCAGCAGCGCGTGCTGCGCGCGGCGCCGTTCGGCCGCGGCGCTGCTGCGCAGCAGGGCGGCCACCATGCAGGGCAGGCCGGTGTGCAGCGCGATCTGTTTGAGGCTCTTGTAGCTGGCGAGCACGCCGGCCGAGCCTTCGCCCATCACCACCAGGGGCACGGTGGCGGTGTGCGTCAGCAGCGGGCCCAGGGTGGCCGCGGGCGCGTGCAGCACCAGGATGCCGTAGGTTCTGAAATACGGCAGCAGTCCCGTCAGCGGGGCTGTGTCCTCGCGGCTGGCCACGCGGCCGAGGCGCAGCAGCCCCTTGGCCGCCGGGATCACCGCCAGCGACGAGGCCATCGCGCCCATGTTCAGGTCGGCGCCCTCGTTCCAGGGCGCCTGTTGCAGCAGGTGCAGCAGGCCGGGGCTGTCGTCAGACTCCTGCGCCGTGCCGTCCAGCACCACCACCGGGTAGCCCAGGCGCTGCAGGCTTGCGCAGATCTGCCACAGCGTCTCCAGCCCGGCGGGGTTGCCCTGGCTGGCCACCGCCACCACGCGCAGTTCGGCCTGCGGGGTGAAGCTGTGCAGGCCGGCGGCCTGGTGAAAGCCGATATCAAGCATCGACCAGCCCCCGTTCGGCCAAGCTTTCGGGCGCGTGCGAGAAGAAGAAGTTCAGGTCGGTGGCCTTGGGGTCGAAGGCCGACTTGGCCGGCGCGCGCATGGACGTGCTGATGAGCTTGTGCGCGTCGGCGCGCTCCCAGTCTTCCGGCACGCGCTGGCCGTTGGTCACGCCGCGCAGCACCATCTGGTGGCGGATCAGCGCGTCGATGGCGGGGCCCAGCTTCACGGCTTCGTCCACCTTGGAGAGGATGGCCTGCTGGGAACCGTCGGTCTTGAACGCGGTGAGCACATCGTCCAGCGTGTCGCCGTGGCAGCCGGCGTTGAGCACCAGCAGGCGGTTGACGTGCGGCAGGTCCAGCACGTCCAGCATGTCGCGCTTGCGCGGGTCCCGCGGGGCCACGCCGGTGGTGTCGATGAGCACCATCTTCTTACCGCTGAGCAGGCCCAGCAGGTCTTGCAGCGCGGCGCGGTCGTGCGCCAGGTGCGCCACGATGCCCAGCATGCGGCCGTAGGTGCGCAGCTGCTCGTGCGCGCCCACGCGGTAGGTGTCCAGCGTGATCAGGCCCACGCTGCCCGGGCCGTGGATGCGTGCGCACAGTGCGGCCAGCTTGGCGGTGGTGGTGGTCTTGCCCACGCCGGTGGAGCCCACCAGGGCGAAGATGCCGCCTTGCTCGTACAGCGGGGCCTCGGCCTGGTCGGTCTTGAGGTTGCGCTCCAGCACGTCCATCAGCCAGCGCACCGACTCCGCCGCCGACAGCTCTTCCGGCATGCGTTCGAGCACGGCGCGGGCCAGGGAAGGGGAGTAGCCGGCACGGATCATCTTGAGCATGAGGTTGGAGTGGATGGGGTTCTGGCGCGCCTGTCCCAGCCAGGCCAGGGTGTTGAAGCGGTCCTCGATCAGCTCCTTCATCGCGTGGAGCTCGTTCATCACGCTTTGCTGGTTGCTGGCCTGCGCGAGGTGGGCGACAGAGGCCTCCTGGCGGCGCCGCGGCGGCTCAGGCGGGATGTCCATGGGGATGGTGCGCAGCGGGTTGTGGCGCGCCACGGCGGGTGCGGGCATCCGCTCGCGTTCGCGCTCACGCTCCGGCTCCTGGTCGCGGGCCCGTTCGGACAGCGTGGCCGGCGCGGGCGTGGATCCGTGCAGCGCCTCGTGCCGGCGGCGCAGCATGCGCTCGCGCACATAGTCCTGGAACGACAGCGTGCTCATGGCCAGCTGCTCGGTGTCTTCTTCCACCGGGTTGCGGCCCAGGCCGGAGGCGGCCGGTGCCTGGCTGGCGCGCGGGGCTGCGCTGCGCGCCGGGGCCGGGGCCAGCAGCGGCGCGCTGGCCGCGCCATGGTCGGTGCCGCCGTCGAGTGCCGACAGCGTGTCTTCCGCCGTGGCCACCACTTCCACGCCGTTGGCCGTGGGGCGGTTGGACAGGATCAGTGTGCCCTCGCCAAAGGCCATGCGCGCCTTGGCCAGTGCCTCGCGGGAGGTGGGGGCGGTAAAGCGTTTGATGTTCATGCTGATGCACCTTTGAGAATGGGCCCAATCCGGATGGTGTGGGTCTCGGGAATTTCACTGTGCGCAAGCACCTGCAGGCGGGGCGCGACGCGGCGCACCAGGCGGGAGATGGCATTGCGGATCTGGTCGGGAACGAGCAGGCAGGCGGGCAGGCCCATTTCCTCCTGCTTGAGGGCCACCTCGGCAGCCTTCTGGGTGAGGATGTCGGCCACGCCCGGGTCGAGCGCAGGGCCGGCCGTGTTGCCCAGGGCCTGCACCAAGAGGCGCTCCAGGCCGGGCTCGATGGCGATGACGTTGAGCTCGCGGGTCGGCCCGTAGATCTGCTGGACGATGGCGGGCGACAAGGCGATGCGCACGCGGCGGGCCAGCTCGACCGGGTCGGCGATGCTGCCGGCAAACTCGGCCAGCGTCTCGATGATGGTGCGGATGTCGCGAATGTGCACAGACTCTTCCAGCAGCAGCTGGAGAACTTTCTGGAACGTTGCGATGGAGACCATTTTCGGGACGACTTCTTCGATGAGCTTGGGGGCCAGCTTGGCCACGTGTTCCACCAGCTGCTGGGTTTCCGTGCGGCTGAGGAGCTTGGCGGCTTGCACTTGCATCAAGTGTGACAAATGGGTGGCCATCACGGTTTCGGAATCAACCACGGTAAAACCTGCCATTTGTGCGGCTTCCTTCTGGCGTTCGTCGATCCAGTGCGCCGGCAGGCCGAAGGCCGGGTCGGTGGTGGGCGTGCCGATCAGCGGCGTGGTGATGCCGCCGGGGTTGATCGCCAGGAACATGCCGGGGAAGGCCTCGCCTTCGCCCACCACCACGCCGCGCAGCGTGATGCGGTAGGCGCTGGGCTTCAATTCGAGGTTGTCGCGCACGTGCACGGCCGGGGGCAGGAAGCCGACTTCCTGCGCGAACTTGCGGCGCACGCCCTTGATGCGGGTGAGCAGGTCGCCCTGGCGGCTCTTGTCCACCAGGCTGATGAGGCGGTAGCCCAGCTCCAGGCCCAGCAGATCCACGGGCTGCAGGTCGTCCCAGGTGGCCTCGCCATCGGTGACCGGCGCGGGCGGCGCCTCCACCGGGGGCGGCACCTTCTGCCGCTCATACAGCACCCAGGCGCCATAGCCCAGCAGTCCGCCCATGGTGAGGAACACCACGTGGGGCATGCCGGGGATCAGGCCCAGCATCACCAGGATGCTGGCCGTGACGGCCAGCACGCGCGGCGACATGAACAGCTGCTGCACGATCTGGCGGCCCATGTCGTGGTCCTTGCCCACGCGCGAGATCACCATGGCCGCGGCCACCGAGATCAACAGGCCCGGAATCTGCGCCACCAGCGCATCGCCAATGGCCAGCAGGATGTAGCTGTCGGCGGCCTGCCCGGCCGACAGGCCGTGCTGCAGCATGCCGATGGCGAAGCCGCCCACGATGTTGATGAGCAGAATCAAAATGCCGGCAATGGCGTCGCCGCGCACGAACTTGGAGGCGCCGTCCATGGAGCCGAAGAAGTTGGCTTCCTCCGCCACTTCGGCGCGGCGGCGCTTGGCTTCCTTCTCATCGATCAGGCCGGCGTTCAGGTCGGCGTCCACCGCCATCTGCTTGCCGGGCATGGCGTCCAGCGTGAAACGGGCCGACACCTCGGCAATGCGCTCGGCGCCCTTGGTGATCACCACGAAGTTGATCACCACCAGGATGGCGAACACGATCAGGCCCACGGCGAAGTTGCCGCCGATCAGGAAGTGGCCGAAGGCCTCGATCACCGCGCCCGCCGCGCCGGGGCCGGTGTGGCCTTCGAGCAGCACCACGCGAGTGGATGCCACGTTCAGCGACAGGCGCATCAGCGTGGTGAGCAGCAGCACCGAGGGGAACGCCGCGAAATCCAGCGGACGCAGCATGTACGCCGCCACCATCATCACCATCAGCGCCACGGCGATGTTCAGCGTGAAGAAGGCGTCCAGCATCCACGACGGGATGGGCAGCACCATGAGGGCCAGGATGGCCACCACCAGCAGCGGGGCCGACAGGCCCTGCAGCGCGTTGGCGTTGTTGCCGGCCCATTGCTGGAGAGACTTTACGGACGTGTTCATGCGGCATCACCTTGCACGGGCGTGCGGTTGAGCGGATCGAGTTCGGGCGGCACATAGGGCTCGACCAGGCTGTCGGGCATGCGCCCCTCGCCGCGCAGTGCGGCCTTCAGGCGGTACACATAGGCCAGCACCTGTGCGACGGCGGTGTACAGGGTGGCCGGGATGGCCTGGTCCAGTTCCGCGTGGGCGTACAGCGCACGGGCCAGCATGGGGGCCTGCAGCACGGGCACGCTGTGCTCCTTGGCCACGTCGCGGATGCGGAAGGCCAGCAAGTCGGTACCGCGGGCGATGACCTGCGGGGCGCTCATGGTCTTTTCGTCGTACTTGAGCGCCACCGCATAGTGGGTGGGGTTCATCACCACGAAGTCGGCCTTGGGCACGGCGCCAATGCTGGCGCGGTCGGCGATTTCGCGCTGCTTCTGGCGGATGCGGCCCTTGGTGTGCGGGTTGCCGTCCGACTCCTTGTGCTCCTGCTTGACTTCCTCGTGCGACATCTTCAGCCGCGTCTTGAAGAAATAGGCCTGCAGCGGCACGTCCACCAGCGCCGCCAGGAACACGATCAGCAGCAGCAGGCTCATGCCCGAGGTCAGCCAGTCCGCGATCTGCCGGATGGCCAGCGGCGAAGGCTGGAGCACCAGCATGGCCACCGCGTCGATGCTGGTGCCCATGAACTTCCAGGCCACGTAGCTCAGGATGCCCGTCATCAGCACCATCTTGGCCACGTTGGCCATCTGCTGCTTGGAAAACAGGTTGGCCAGCCCCGAGATCGGGTTGAGGCGGTTGAACTGGGGGGTGATCGGCTTGAAGCTGAAGATCCAGCCGCCCGCGCCAATCGCGCTGATCAGTGCCGCGGCGCTGGTGAGCACCGCGAACACCGTGCTGGCCACCAGCCCGATGCCGGCCATGGTCTGCAGGCGCTGCAGCATGGTGCCGGGCGCCATGACGGTGGCGGCGTCAAAAGCCAGCTGCTGGCTCAGGGCCCGCTGCAGCTGTTCCATCAGGTGCGGTGCCAGCACCAGCATGCAGGCCGCGCCGGCGCCCAGGACCGCCAGGTGGGACAGGTCGCGCGAGCGGGCGCCCTGGCCGTCCTCGCGCGCTTTTTGCAGCTTGCGCTCGGTCGCGGGGAGGCTTTTTTCTTGGCTGGATTCCATGGCGGCATGACGGATCGGGTCATGCCATTGTCGTGAGCGGCCTGGAAATCTAAAGGCGGATAAAGAGGCGGCGGCCCCTGCTTTTCCGTGCGGCCGGGGCCGCAGCGGCCTGCGGGTGCGCGCGCTGCGGGCGGCGTGCGTGCACCTGCGGGCGCTTCAAAAAATATAGCTGCCAGCGCTTGCTGGATAAGCGCTGACAGCCGATTTTGGCAAAAAAACCCGGGCGGTCAGAAGCCCAGGCTGGCCAGCAAGTCGTCCACCTGCGACTGGTCGGTGACCACGTCGGGCGTGTTCTCGGGGTCCACCACCGGCCCTTGCAGGTGCACGGGCCGGGCCGGCTCGGCGGGCATCTGCGCGCTCGGCGGCGCGGTCTGGATCAGCAGCTGCACCAGCTGCTCTTCAATGGTGGCGGCCAGGTTCACCACGCGGGCAATCACCTGCCCGGTGAGGTCGTGGAAGTCCTGCGCCATCATGATCTCGGTGAGGTGCGTGTCGGCTTCCTTGGTCACCCGTTCCACATCGTGGAGGAAATTCATGATTTCCCCCTTGGCCACCGCCGCCACGGGGTCCTTGACCAGCGAGGCCACCACCCGGCGGGTTTCTGCCGCAATGAAGTCGTGCTGGGCCTTGGCCTGCTCGACACGGTTGAGCACTTTTTCCGCCGCCTCGCCCGTCAGCCGGGCGATATAGGACAGGCGGCTTTGCGCGTCGGGCAGTTCGCCCATGGAGCCGCGCAGCTTCTCGGCATAGCCCAGCTCGTTGAGCGAGTCGTGCAGCTGGCGCGTCAGCAGGCCGATCTTGTGGTGTACATCGGCGTCGCCGGGCGGCGGGCTGTTGTCCGGTGTGGCGTCCATGGTGTCATAGCCCCATCTTCTTCAGGATCAAGGTCACTTTCTCTTCCAGCGTGGCCTTGGTGAAGGGTTTGACGATGTACCCCGCGGCACCGCCCTGGGCGGCCGCCACGATGTCTTCCTTGCGCGCTTCGGCCGTCACCATCAGGACGGGCAGGTGCTTGAGCTTCTCGTCCTTCTTGATTTCCGCCAGCAACTGGAAGCCGTTCATGTTGGGCATGTTGATGTCGGTCACCACGAAGTCGAACTTGCTGTTGCGCAGCTTGTTGAGCGCGGCCACGCCATCTTCGGCCTCATCGGCATCGGCAAAACCGCTTTCCTTGAGCAGGTTGCGCACGATGCGCCGCATGGTGGAGAAGTCGTCAACGATCAAAAAACGAAGGGCTGTGGTCACGTGGGACCCTTTCGGTCGGAAATGGCTGTAAGTATTTTCATGGGCGGCAGGTTTGGTGACAAGTCGTTACGTTCATCTGCCCGGGGGGGGATTTTCCCGCTTTTCATCCAACAATTCTGTGGAGGTGATTTCGGGAACCCCTTTGCCCATGAGGCGTTCTTCGGCTTCGCGGGTCAGCACCGTGATGGTGATGCGCCGGTTGGCGGGGGAGCGGGGGTTGGCCGGGTCCAGCAGGTCGCTGGCCGCCAGGCCCACCACGCGTCCCAGTTTAGCGTCCGGCATGCCGGCGGCGACCAGTTCGCGCCGCGAGGCGTTGGCCCGGTCGGCCGAGAGTTCCCAGTTGCTGTAGCCGCGCTCACCGTTGCCATAGGGGGTGGCGTCGGTGTGCCCGGCCAGGCTGATGCGGTTTTCCACCCCGCCGAGCGCGGCGCCGATCTCCCGCAGGATGTCGCGCATGTAGGGTTTTACCAACGCACTGCCGCTGTCGAACATGGGGCGGTTCTGGTCGTCCACGATCTGGATCTGCAGGCCGTCGGGCGTGATGTCGATGCGGATCTGGGACTTGTACTCGTTCAGGCGCGGGTTTTCGGTGATGAGCGCATCAATCTTCGCTTCCAGCGCCTTGATGCGTTCGTGGTCCTGCCGGGCCCGTTCCGCGCGGGCCGTGTCGATGCTCATGCGGCGCTGCTTGGCCGCCTCGTCGTCGGAGCGCCGCACCTGGCCATGCACCTTGGACAGGTCGTTGCCCCCGCCCGGGATCACGCTGGAGCTGTTGCCCGCGCCGTCGCCCCCGGTCATCGCCACCTTGAGCGGCGACGCGAAATAGGCCGCGATCCCCTGCAACTCGCCCTTGGCGGTCGAGCCCAGGAGCCACATCAGCAGGAAGAACGCCATCATGGCCGTCACGAAGTCGGCGTAGGCGATCTTCCAGGCACCGCCGTGCACCGCGTGGCCGCCTTTCTTGACGCGCTTGACGATGATGGGCTGGAGCTTCTTTTCTGCCATGGTGGTTCTACCGGCTCAGGGGCGCTGCGGTGGGCAACGGCGGCGCGGTTACTTCTTGCCCCGCACGTGGCCTTCCAGCTCGGTGAAGCTGGGGCGCACGGTGGAGAACAGCACCTTGCGGCCGAACTCGATGGCTGTGGCCGGGTTGTAGCCCTGCATGCTGGCCAGCAGCGTGGATTTGATGCACTGCAGCTCTTTGGCGGCGTCCTCGGTCTTTTGCTCGACCAGCCCGCCCAGCGGCTCCACCACGCCATAGGCCAGCAGAATGCCCAGGAAGGTCCCCACCAGCGCCGAGCCAATCATGCCGCCCAGCACCGAGGGCGGCTGTCCCACCGAGCCCATGGTGTTGACCACCCCCAGCACGGCGGCCACGATCCCGAAGGCGGGCAGCGCGCCCGCCAGCCGCGCCAGGGCGGCCACGGGGGCGTGGGCTTCCTGGTGGTGGGTGTCGATCTCGCTGTCCATCAGCGCCTCGATCTCGTGCGAATTCAGGTTGCCCGACACCATCATGCGCAGGTAGTCGGTGGTGAACTCGATCACATGGTGGTCGCTGCCCACGGTGGGGTATTTTTTGAAAATTTCGGACTCGTGGGGCGCCTCGACGTCCTTCTCGATGGCCATCAGGCCCTCCTTGCGGGCCTTTTGCAGGATGTCGTAGAGCATGGCCATCAGCTCCATGTACCGCTCCTTGGTGTACTTGGAGCCCTTGAGCGCCATGGGCAGGGCCGCCAGCGTGGCCTTGATCACCTTGGGCTGGTTGTTCACCACGAAGGCCCCCAGCGCGCCGCCCAGGATCGTGATGATCTCAAATGGCAAGGCGTGCAGGATGACGCTGATGTTGCCCCCGTGCGCGATGTACACGCCGAAGATGCAGCCCAGGCAGACGATGTAACCGATGATGACGAACATGCTTTGAGCGAGATGGCAGCGGGGAGGGGACTTCGCGGCAGTTCGAGGGGTTCGAGAGCCGCCCGGCGGGTCGCATTGTTCCTAAATGTATCGGATTGCGGAGACGAGGGGCAAAAGCGCCGGCGAGAAACGTCGCGTTCTTGCCCACGCGCCGGCGCCCTGGCGCGCGCCGGGATGGAAAAAAGAGGCCCGCAGGCCTCTGATTCTTATGCGATGGCCATGGGCTGCGCCGGTTTGGGGGCAATCGCTCGCCGGTGGCGGGAGGCTTAGCCCTTGAGCAGGGCCAGCACGCCCTGGGGCAGCTGGTTGGCCTGGGCCACCATGGCGGTGCCGGCCTGCTGCAGGATCTGGGCGCGCGACAGGTTGGCGGTTTCCGCCGCGAAGTCCGCGTCCTGGATGCGGCTGCGGGAAGCCGACATGTTTTCGGACGACAGCTGCAGGTTGGAGATCGTGGTCTCAAAGCGCGACTGCAGGGCACCGAAGCTGGCGCGTTGGCCGTTCACAGCCGCCAGGGCCGAGTCAATGATCTTCAGCGCCTTGGTGGAGCCGTCCACCGTGGACACGTCGATGGTGTTGACGGCAGCCAGCGTCGACGAGGGCGCAGCCGTGTCGAAGAGGGCAGAGGTGGACGCCGCGCCAAACGAGAAACCCTTGTCAGACTTGAACTCCAGCGTGCCCACGGACACGGCGGTGCCGCCGGCGGCTGCCGCGGTGAAGGGCGCGCCAAAGCTCTGCGTGCCGCTGCTCAGGGTGGTGGCCGCGTCGCCCGCGGCCAGCGTGATACCCGAACCGACGGCAGAGTTGTTCGTGATGTCGATGTTGGCGCCCGACTCGCTGGTCAGGATGAGGCCGTCCGCGGTGCTGTTGAGCTTGGCCGTGACACCGGTCTGCGACGACACGTCGTTGAAGGCCTTCACAGCCTCGGCCAGGCCGGCCGCTGTATTGGTGGCGCCGACGCTGAAGGTCACGTTGGCGGGCGTGCCGTTGTCGCCCTTCACGGCCAGGGAATAGGAGGCATTGGCCCCGGTCACCTTGAACTCGGACACATTGCGGGCAATCGCGGTGACGCCGGTGGCGTCCGAGGCCGCATTGACGGCCGCGGCGGCCGACGCAGCGGTGTCCGCCGCGGTCAGCGTGACCGTTTTGGACTGGATCCCGTTGATCACCAGGGTACCGGTCAGCGGCGTGGCGGTCGCGGCAGCCTCCACCAGTTTGGAGCCGTACAGTTGCGCGCCATAGGTGGTGGTGCGGAAATTGCCGGTGGTGGCCGTGATGGTCTGGTTGGCGTTGGCGCCCACCTGGAAGGTGGCTGAGCCGAAGGAACCGTCCAGCAGCTTCTGGCCGTTGAACTCGGTGGTCACGGAGATGCGGTCCAGCTCGGACAGCAGCTGGCCGACTTCAGCCTGGATGGCCTTGCGGTCGCCAGCGGAGTTGGAGGCATTGGCCGACTGCACGGACAGTTCGCGCACCCGCTGGAGAATGCTGCTGGCCCCCGCCAGGGCGCCTTCCGCCACCTGGGCCAGGGAAATCCCGTCGTTGGCATTGCGCACGGCCTGGTTCAGGCCGCGGATCTGGGTAGTGAAGCGCTCCGAGATCGCCAGGCCGGCGGCGTCGTCCTTGGCGCTGTTGATGCGCAGGCCCGACGACAGGCGCTGGATGGAGGTGCTGAGCGAGGCCTGGCTCATGCCCAGGTTGCGCTGGGCGGTCAGAGAGCTGATGTTGGTGTTGATGGTAGCTGCCATGGATATGCTCCTTGAAGGCTTGAAAAACCAAATCTGCGCCGGTAGAAGCTCCACCGTCCGGCAGACGAGACGGGAACGATGGGTGGATTGTGAAAGTGGAGCGCAGGACGCAGTGGGGCGATAAAGCGCAAAAAAACCCCGCAACTTGTGGGTTCCGCCCTAAAGTTTCCGCAGCGGGTACCGAAAACAATTGCAACGGGACGTTATTGCCCCGCCGTTCTACAGAGAGCCATCCCGGCGCTGTGAACTGTTGGGCCAGGTCCCTTGCCTGGCGCACGTTGGCGGCAACGCCAGATTCAGTCGGTACTTTTCAGGAGATTTGTAATGGCTTCCACCATCAATACCAACATCAGTTCGTTGACCGCTCAGCGCAATTTGGGCATGAGCCAGGCTTCGCTGGGCACTTCCATCCAGCGCCTGTCGTCGGGCCTGCGCATCAACAGCGCCAAGGACGACGCCGCCGGCCTGGCGATCTCGGAACGTTTCACCAGCCAGATCCGCGGCCTGAACCAGGCCGTGCGCAATGCCAACGACGGCATCTCGCTGGCGCAAACCGCGGAAGGCGCACTGAAGGCCTCGGGCGACATCCTGCAGCGGGTGCGCGAACTGTCCGTGCAGTCGGCCAACGCCACCAACAGCGCTTCGGACCGCAAGGCCATCCAGGCTGAAGTCGGCCAGCTGCTGTCCGAACTGGACCGCATCTCCACCACCACCGAATTCAACGGCCAGAAGCTGCTGGACGGTTCGTTTGGCTCCGCCACCTTCCAGGTGGGCGCCAACGCCAACCAGACCATCACGGCCACCACCGGCAACTTCCGCACCACCACCTACGGCGCGCAGATCAACAACAGCAAGCTGGTGGATGCCGCTGCGACCGCCACGGCCCTGACGGGTACGATCGTGATCGCTGGCCTGCAAACCAAGACCGCGACGCTGGGCGCCACCGACACCGCCGCCACCGCGGCTGCTGCCATCAACGCGCTGTCGGACGCCACCGGCGTGACCGCATCGGCCCGCAACGTGTCCGAGCTCAAGTTTGCGGCTACCGGCGCCGTGTCTCTGGCAGTCAAGGGCGACAACTCCACCGCCGCTAACGTCACCTTCAACGTGTCGGGCAACACGGCTGCCGGCCTGGCCGAAGCCGTCAAGGCCTTCAACGATGTGGCCTCGCAAACGGGCGTCACCGCCAAGCTGAACTCGGCAGCGGACGGCATCATCCTCACCAACGAGGCTGGCGCCAACATCGACCTGACCAACAACAGCGCCACCGTCGGCATCACGCTGGCCGCGCAGAACGCGGAAGCCGCCACGACGCCGACCTTCGGCGCAGCCACGGCTGCCGCTGCCGCCGGCGGTACGGTGGTGTCGCGTGGCACGCTGGAATTCGCATCCGACAAGGGCTACTCGATCACCGGCACGTCTGCACTGGCATCCACCACGGCAGCTTCCTCGCTGAAGGCCGTGAACACCATCGACGTGTCCACGGTGGACGGCTCCACCAAGGCGTTGAAGATCATTGACTCGGCCCTGGCGGCTGTGAACGGCCAACGCGCCAGCTTCGGTGCCCTGCAGTCGCGTTTTGAGACCACGGTGAACAACCTGCAAGGCACGGCGGAAAACATGTCGGCATCGCGCAGCCGCATCCAGGACGCGGACTTCGCGGCAGAAACGGCCAACCTGTCGCGCGCCCAGATCCTGCAGCAGGCCGGCACCGCCATGGTGGCCCAGGCCAACCAGCTGCCCCAGGGCGTGCTGGCCCTGCTGCGCTGATCGCCGTAGCTACAGGTTGAGGTGGCGGAACGCGGGCCTGGTGCACAGGCCCGTGCCCGCAAAAAAAGCGGAGGCGATGGGATCGCCCTCCGCTTTCTTCCTTTCCGATCGTGCGGCAGCGCGGCGGATTGGCGGCCTTCTCGGGTGCTTATCGGCTGGACGCAAGGAGCCGAAGGCCTTGATAATTTCGGGCGGAATCAACCCGATATGGATCCAGGAGGTGGGACATGGCTAGCTTTTCATCGATAGGTATCGGCCTGGGCGGCAATGTGGACGTCAATGGCCTGATCAAAGCCTCGGTTGATGCGGTAAAAGCCCCGATCACCCGGACCAATGGACTCCAGCAGCAGGCCGCGCTGACCAATGCCAAGGTGTCCGCGTTCGGGCAATTCAAATCCCTGGTCTCCACCCTGGCCGACGCGGCCAGCAAGCTGGGCAGCGTGACGGGGTGGAACGGCGTGAGCGCCACGTCGGCCAAGCCGGACGCCGTCTCGGTGTCCGCCGTGGGCGGCACCGCTCCCACCGCCTTCAATGTGCAGGTGCAAAACCTGGCCAAGGCGCAGACCACCATCTCCGTGGCCTTGTCGCCCGTGAGCCAGGCGGTCGGTGCCGGCACCCTGACGCTGGAAGTCGGCAAGTGGTCGGGCGAGCCCAAGGTCTTCACGATGGGCAACGCCGGGGCGGTGAATGTGCAAGTCAGCGCCACCGACACCCTGGCCGACATCGCCAGCAAGATCAATGGCTCGAAAGCCGGGGTGACGGCGTCGGTGCTGACGGATGCCACCGGCGAGCGCCTGATGCTGCGCAGCAGCACGACGGGCGAAGAAGCCGGCTTCCGGATGAGCGCCGTGGATGCCGACGGCAACCTGGCCGACGGCGCCGGGCTGTCGCGGCTGGTGACAGGCGGCACGACGGAGTACGCGATGAATGCCAACGCGACCGTCAACGGCCTGCCGGTCACTTCGGCCACCAACACTTTTGCCAACACGGTTTCAGGGGTCACCTTCACGGCCTTGCTGGTGACTTCCAGCGACGTGGGGATCACCGTGGCCAAGGACAATTCCGCGGTCAAGAAGAACATTGAAGCGTTCATCAGCGCCTACAACGCCATCAACCAGGCGTTGAACGAGGTGACGAAGTACGACAAGGAAACGAAGACGGCCGGGCTGCTGCAGGGCGACAGTGGCGCGGTGAACCTGCAAAACACCTTGCGTTCGGCGCTGCAGTCGGTGAACGGTTCGGGGGCCCTGCGCAACCTGTCGGCCGTGGGCGTGGTCACCGAAGGCGGCCTGGGCAATGTCTCGCCCACGGGCAATCTGACGCTGGACGTGACCAAGTTCAACAAGGCCATGGAAACGCCCGACGAAGTCAAGGCCTTCTTCCGCGGGCCGGACGGCGGGAGCGTGGCGGATGGCTTTGCCGGCAAGTTCGGCGCCGTCACCACCAAGCTGCTGGCAACGGACGGGTTCTTTGCCACCAAGACCAAGGTCTACGAGCAGTCGCTCAAGCTCAACGCCAAGGATGTGGAGACCATCAATGACCGCGCCGACCGGCTGGAGAAGAGCCTGACGGCGCGCTACACCGCCCTGGACACCAAGATGTCCAGCCTGAACGCGCTGAATGCCTATATCGCGCAGCAGGTCACGGCGTGGAACAAGCAGGGGTGAACGAGGGGCTTCAGTTTTTCTGGCGCAGGCCGATAACTCTAGTAATACCTCGGAAGGATTGTCAGCATGTTCAGCGCCTACAGCCCCCGTGCAGCCAACGCATACCAACGCATCAATGTGGAAACCAGCATGCACACGATCGACCAGCACCAGCTGGTCAGTCTGCTGTATGAAGGGATTCTCAACTCCATCGCCACCGCCCGCGGCGCCCTGGCACGCGGCGACGTTCTGGGCAAGGTCAACGCCATTTCCAAGGCGGTGCGCATCCTGGAAGAAGGCCTGAGCACGTCGCTCGACAAGGTCGATGGCGGCGAGCTGGCAGAAAACCTGGGGGCGCTGTACGACTACTGCATGCGCCGCCTGATCCTGGCCAACGCCCGCAACGACGACGCGATGATGCAGGAAGTCATGCGCCTCATCGAGCCCGTGGCCCAGGGCTGGAACGAAATCAAGAAAAACGGCGGCACGGCTTCGGCCAGTGCGCCCGCCACCGCTGGCCAGCCCGTGCTGGCGGAGGCCTGAACCATGTCCCACATGCTTATTGACTATTACAAGGCGATCGAGGACAGCAGCGCCAAGATGCTGGAGGCTGCAAAACTCAAGGACTGGGACGGTGTGGTGCGCTACGAGGGCGCCTGTGCTGTGCTGATCGAGCAACTGCGCTACAAGTCACAGGAGCACGAACTGCTGCCCGAGCACCGCCGCGAAAAGACCCGCATCATGCAGCGCATCCTGCGCAATGACGCCCAGATCCGCTGCCTGGCCGAGCCCTGGCTGGCGCAGTTCGAGCACCTGTTCGAAGGCCAGCCGCAGATGATGCATTGAGGCGTGGCGAAGACCCGGCCAAAACAAAGGTTCTTCACGCATTCCCGGGGAACGCGGCCTTGATCTTGAGGAAGAAGTACTCGCAGTCACGGTAGCCATAAGCCATGCGCTTGATGACCTTGATGCGGTTGTTGATCCCCTCGAGCTGTCCGGTGTGCATGGGCCAGCGCACTCGCGCCAGAATGCCTGGCCAGTATTGGCGCAGCCTGTTGGCAAACAATTGCAGGCACTCGATGCCGCTTTGCTCGCAGTGCGCCAGCCACTGCTTCCAGCGTCCCCGCCACTGCCAGGGATCATCAGCAGTCCATAGACTTTTGAGCGATTGCTTGAGCACGTAGACCGTCATGAGGGCCTCGTTGACCTGCAGCACCTCCTGCAACGTCACCTGCTCGCGATCCTTGAGACTGTCTGCGTTGCGCAGCAGCAGCCAGTAGGCTTGTTTGACCACTCGCCGGCCTCTCTTGTCACGGCGCAGGGCGTTGGCTGTGTCCACCCGCACGCGTGAGATCACCTCCCGGCCGTACTTGGCGATCACGTGGAACAGGTCATAGACGATGCGAGCTCGAGGGCACCAATGCCGCACCTCCAGATCGAAGGCTGTGTTCATGTCCATGGCGACAGCCTCAATGCGCCTGCAGCCCGCTTCTCCCAATGCCTGGAAGAAAGGCCGGATCGCTTCGCGGGTGCGGCCCTTGGCGATGTACAGCACCCGGCGCGTATCTGCATCCAGGATGACGCTGGCATAGCGATGGCCTTTGTGCAGGGCAAACTCATCCATCACCAGGCGCCTCGGTTGGGGCTGGGGCAACTGGCTCATCAGAGCCATGAGGTTGCGCTTGTCCACTTTCTGCACGGTGGACCAATGCAGGCAGAACATTTGCGCAACGTGCTTGATGGGCAGGCGCTTGCAACACTGGGCCACGGTTTGCGCCATGGCGCGCGTCATGCGGGCAAAGCGATCGAGCCAGCGCACATGCTGCAGGCAGTGGCCGCAGCGCCTGCAGTTCACCCGCAGCAGTTGCACTTGCAGTGTCAGCGCTCTGCCGGCCAAGGGCAGGTCACGCACAGTACGCGTGAGTCGCTCGTGCACTGAGTCCACCAGACCCAGGCATTGCCCGCAGCGCAGGGGCTGCCCGGCCAGTGGCTCCAGCCGCAACCAGGCGCTGTCTGCGCTCAGGCGAGAGTCGGTGACGTGAAAGCCGGGCCACAGGTCCAGCCAGCCTGTATTCTTATGCATGCAGCGGTGCTCTGAAGTTTGATGATTGGTCGCACAACCATCTTGCTTGAGATGTCACCGCTGTTTTTTT
>NZ_JAJTBB010000026.1 GCF_021287135.1 Acidovorax sp. | reverse complement strand
TCTGCGCTCAGGCGAGAGTCGGTGACGTGAAAGCCGGGCCACAGGTCCAGCCAGCCTGTATTCTTATGCATGCAGCGGTGCTCTGAAGTTTGATGATTGGTCGCACAACCATCTTGCTTGAGATGTCACCGCTGTTTTTTTGCCTCTGGGGTGGCTTACCCCGCTAATCCGTGAAGAACCGTTTTTTTGCGCGGTCCACGGACGATGCCCCCGCCGAAACAGGCATGCACCGGCGGGCATGCCGCCAGACAGGCCAGGCGGCCACCCTGCCTGTGCAAGCAACAAAAAAGCCGTGGCACGCTTTCACGTGCCACGGCTTTGGGGCGTTGGAAGGTGCCCGCCGCTGCCAGGGGCTGGCAGCACAGCAGGCCCGCCGGATCAGTAGTACTTGCGAATGTCGTCCACCGTGGCAACCCCCATGGCGTGGTTCAACTCGGCCATGATGCGGGGGTCCTTGATGGCGACTTGCCAGGTGCGGTCATCTTCGGCAGCGCGGCGGCGGTTTTCGGCCCAGGCGCGGGCTGCGACCAGGAGCGCAGCGCCGGCGCGGCGGGCCGGCGCCGTCAGCAGTGCCAGCGCAGCGAAAGCAACGAGCCACAGCACCATCCAGGCGGCCAGCAGGTGGCCTTCGCTCCAGGTATCGATCACCTGGTTGGCAACCACTAGCAGGGCCGACACGACAGCGGCCAGCAGAAGGGTGGCGGCGCCACGGGCGCCATCGAAGTTTGCGGCCACGCCCTTCAGGGCTGCGGCGGCGTTTTCTGCACGCACGACGCCAGGGTGTTCGGTGGGGTAGTCGACGTGTACAAAGCTGGTCATTTTGGTTTCCCTTTTTTAACGCTTGTGGCGAAATTGCCGGGCGATGGCGAGATATTAGGGTTAACCCTGTATCTCTTCAAGTTTATATTTTGAATCATCGATATTCATACAGATGATGAATACCGATGACCCCTCTGAACTTCCGCTCGCTCGACCTGAACCTGCTGCGCGTTTTTGATGAGGTCATGGCCGAGCGCAGCCTGACCCGCGCGGCGCGCAAACTCTCCCTTACCCAGCCTGCGGTGAGCAACGCCATGCGCCGGCTGCGCGATGCCCTGGGGGATGAACTGGTCGTGCGCAGCGGCCAGGGCGTGGAGCCCACGCCCCGGGCGCTGGCACTGTGGCAGCCCGTGCGCGAAGCGCTGGCCCACCTGCAAGACTCGCTGGCGCCCAGCCACTTCGACCCGGCCACGGCGGAGTCCACCTTTGTGCTGGCGATGGCCGATGCAACGGCCGCGACGCTCATCCCGGATCTGGTCCAGATCATCGAGCGGGAGGCGCCCGGGATCTCGGTGCGGGTACTGCCACTGACCACCCGCGACCCCCGCAGCCAGCTGGACGAAGAGGCCGCGGACATGGCGGTGGGCTATTTCCCGGCAGCGCTGGCGGACCTCACGGCCCGCGCGCAATCCGGGGGGTCGGTCGTGTTCGAGAGTCGGCGCCTGTACGACGGCGAGTATGTGTGCGTCATGCGCCAGGGGCACCCCTTGGCCGACGCGCCACTGACGCTGGATGCCTACTGCGCGGCGCGCCACATGCTCGTGAGCTTTTCGGGGCGACCCTTCGGGTTCATTGATGAAGCGCTGGCCTCGCTGGGGCGGGAGCGCAAGGTGGTGATCACGGTCAACCAGTTCTTTACTGCGGGGCGCGTGGTGTCCGGCTCGGACCTGTTGACTGTCCTGCCGCGCCACTTTGTGCCCGTCACCGGGCTGGCGCAGGCGCTGGTGCAGCGCCCGCTGCCGCTGGACGTGCCGCCGGTGCATGTGGACGCACTGTGGCGCCGGCGCGGGCCCCAGCAGGCGGCCATGACCTGGCTGCTGGGCGCGCTTACCCGTTCGGCGCGGCGGACGTTCCCGATGCCGTAGGGACGCACCGTCCGCAGGCCGTAGACTGCGGCAGCCATGAAGATCCAGCTGCTGTCCGACCTGCACCTTGAAGCCCATCCGCACTTCGTGCCCGAACCCGCGCCCGGCGCCGACGTGCTCGTGCTCGCCGGCGACATCGGTTCATACCAGAACGGATCGCAGTTGCAGGACGGCGATTTCGGGCTGGCCCGCTTTTCGCCCCTGCCGCAGTGGGCAGGGTGGCCGACACCCGTGCTGTTCGTGCCCGGCAACCACGAGTACGACGCGCAGGATTTCGATGCCGCCCACCGGCGGCTGCGTGCCACCTGCGAGCGCCTGGGTATCGTCTGGCTGGAGCGCGAGACGGTGCAACTGGCGGGCGTGCGCTTCGTGGGGACCACGCTGTGGAGCGACTTCGACGCGCTGGCCGACCATGAAGGCTGCACCGACCTGACGCGCCGGCTGAAGCTGCGCGACAAGGCATTCCGCGCCGCGAATTTCTACCTGCGCAAGACCGGCGGCACCCGCCATGCGGAGCCCTTTCTGGCGGACGCCCTGCGCGAGCAGGCACTGGTCTGCCAGCAATGGCTCGCCCAGGCGCTGGCGGTACCGTTCGACGGACCCACCGTGGCGGTCACGCATTTCGCGCCCAGCCTGCGCAGCGCCGATCCACGCTACGGCCTGGTGCCCGGCACGGCGGGCTTTTGCAATGCCCTGGACGCGCTGTTGCCGAGCGCGCAGCTGTGGCTGCACGGGCACCTGCACGCACCCAGCGATTACACGGCCAGCGGCCTGCGGGAGGATGGCTCGACCTGGCGCTGCCGCGTGGTGGCCAACCCGCTGGGGTACGCCCGCAAGGGCGAGCAGACCGGCTTTCAGCCGCAGTGCTGCGTGGCCGTATGATCGCGGCACGGGGCTTGGGGCCCTCTTCACGAATCGTCGCGCCGTGTGCATCTGCGGTCTCGGGTGGGCTGCTGCGCAAGCAAAGCCTCGCAATAGCACCAGCTACCGCTCGATTCGTGCAGAGCCTCCCTAGCGCCCCGCCGCGCAGACAGAACAACCTGACACAGGTCAAGACAACAACGATCGTCGCACGGTAGTCTGATCCTTACCTTCCCGGAGAACCTCCATGAACATCCTGCTTGCTGTCGATGGCAGCGCCTACACCAAGAAAATGCTGGCTTATCTGGCCACCCACGAAGAGCTGCTGGGCGAAAGCCACCAGTACACCGTGCTCACCGTGCAGGCGCCCCTGCCCGCCCGCGCCCGCGCAGCGCTGGGCAAGGAAGTCGTGGACAACTACCACGCCGAAGAAGCCGAGAAAATCCTGGCGCCCGTGTGCAAGTTCCTGGGCCGCCACGGCGTGGAAGCCAAGCGCAGCGTCAAGGTGGGCCAGGTGGGCGAGACCATCGCCAAGGTGGCCGACGGTGGCAAGTTCGACCTGCTGGTGATGGGCTCCCACGGGCATGGCGCCCTCGCCACCCTGGTCATGGGATCGGTCACCACCCAGGTGCTGGCGAACAGCAAGGTGCCCCTGCTGATCGTCCGTTAACCTCCGCGGCCTCCCTGCCAAACCCTGCTCCGGCAGGGTTTTTTATGGCCCGGATGGGATCGGATGGCCGGTCAATGACCGATGGGCAGTTTCATCCCGAGGCAGCCCGGCGCGCACTGCACGCAGCCGGGTTCTTCCCGCCGCCCAGCCCGCAAAAAGTCCGAGGTGCGGGCTGAAGGTTGCTAGCGTGCCGCCAACCCGTCGAAACAGGTGCGCACCACCAGGTCCACGATCTCGGCGTCCGAAAACTGGCCGCTCTCCTTGAGAAAGCTCACCACCGGATCGCAGGCGCGGGCGTACAGCGTGTAGAGCACCACCACGGGCGGCAAGGTGGGGTTGAGCACGCCCTGCGACTGCGCTTCGGTGATCCAGGCCCCGATCTGGTCGCTCACCGTGACCAGCCCGTTGAGGTAATCATTGTTGGCCATCAGCACCGCACGCAAGGTGGAGTTGCGGCTGGGCAGCAACGGCATCTCGTTGGTCAGCAAGCGCTCCAGCGACCAGCGCACCAGGGCCCGCAGCTTGTCGAGGGGCGGCAGTTCGGCCGGCAGCTCGGCCAGGTAGCCCCGCACCCGCGCCAGGATCTGCACCATGGCGGCGCTGCACAGCTCCTCCTTGCTGCAGAAGTGCTTGTACAGGCTGGCCTTGGCGATGCCCACGGCGTTGGCCACATCGTCCATGGTCATGGCGTCGAACGCCTTTTCGCCCAGGAGCTGGCACGTCGCCTGGAGGATGGCGTCCTCGCGGGCTTGGTGCATCTGTTCCTTGAACGAGACTTTGGGTGGCGATGTGGACATGCACCGTATTTTTATACAACCCGGTAAAAATACAAATGGTCGAGTTGCTTTGCAACTACATCGTTCACGAAACAGTCATACACCATTGTCCCAGGACAGGCATCAAGCCGCCGGCGCCTCCAGCGTCTCGGCAGCCCGCGCGGTGAGCGCGGCGGTCAGGGCGTCGAGCACGGCCGACTCGAGGTTCCAGCAATGCCAGTACAGCTGGATCGGCAGAGACCGCCCCGGCGCCAGGTTGACCATGCTGCCGTCGGCCAGGGCTTCGCGCGCCATCAGCTCGGGCATCACGCCCACGGCCCAGCCTGCAGCCACGGCGCGCATCTGGGCCTCGGAGCCGGGCACGAAAAGGTGGTTGAGCGCCACCCGCTTGAGCCCGAATGCGCGGGCCACGAACTCCGCCGCCATATCGTCCTTGCGGTTGAACGACAGGAACGCGACCTCGCGAAAGTTGTGGGGCGTCAAACCCTGCGGCAGGTGCTGCTGGGCGTAGCTGCGGGAAGCCACAGCGACGTAGTGCATGGCACCCAGCGGCACCATCTTGCAGCCGCGCAGGGCCTGCTTGAGCGTGGTGACGCAACCCAGCACCTGGCCGGAACGCAGCCACTCCTGCGTGAAGTCCTGGTCATCGACGATGATTTCCAGAGGCAGGCGCTGGCGCACGAGTTCGTGCAGCGCCCCCATGGCCCAGGTGGCAATGCTGTCGGCATTGATGGCGATGGAGATGCGCTCGTCCTCCCGGTTGCCGCCGGGCGCGCTGGGCGCCAGCTCATGCAGATCGCGCTCCAGGTCGGCCCGCAGCAGGCGCAGCTGCTTGGTGTGCTTGAGCAGCAGCTGCCCCGCCGAGGTCGGGCGCAGCGGCCGGCTGCGCACCACGAGCACCGAGCCCACCTGCGCCTCCAGTGCGCGCAGCCGCTGCGATACGGCCGACTGCGTCACGTTGAGCCGCTGGGCGGCCCGCTCGAAACCGCCCTCCTCAATGATGGCGGCCAGGCATTCGAGGGCGGCGGGGTCGTAGGTGCTCATGGGGACAACGCAGTGTGATTCAGGGGCCGGCGCCCTATGTATAAGCGCCTCTGATGTTTTTGCATTAAGTTTAATTTTGCTTTTAGTGGAAAGCAATGTGGCGCACACTGCGGCCCCATGAAAACCATCGTTTTAGGCGCCGGCATCATCGGCATCAGCACGGCGTGGCACCTGCTTGAGCGGGGCCACGAGGTCATTGTGGTGGACCGGCAGCCCGATGCGGCGCTGGAGACCAGTTTTGCCAATGCCGCACAGATTTCGGTGAGCTACTGCGAACCCTGGGCCAACCGCGAGGCGCCGCTCAAGGCGCTCAAGTGGATGTTCGACCAGGAAGCCCCGCTGCTGTTTCGCCCGCGGATGGACTGGCAGCAGTGGCGCTGGGGCCTGCAGTTCCTGGCGCAGTGCAATGACGCCGCCTTCGAGCGCAATGTGGCGCAGATCGTGGCCCTGGGCGCGTACAGCCACGCGGCGCTCAAGGACCTGGTCCATGCCACGGGCATCGAGTACAACCGTCTTGAACGCGGCATCGCCCACTTCTATACCGACCAGAAGTCCTTTGACGCTGCGGCGCATGCGGTGGAGGTGATGCGCCGCCACGGCGTGCAGCGCCGCCTGGTCAGCCGTGACGAGCTGCTGCAGATCGAGCCGGCCTTCAAGGCCTATGGCGACAAGATCACCGGCGGCACCTACACCAGCACCGACGAGAGCGGTGACGCGCGGGTCTTCACGCAGGGACTGGCGCGCCGCTGCGCCGCCCGGGGCGTGCAGTTTCTGTACGAGCACGATGTGCTGCGCCTCAACAAGGTGGGCGATGCTATAGATTCAGTAGCTATTGCCGCCCGCCAGCCAAGCGCCAGAGGCCAAAAAGAGCAAATTTTGAAGGCCGATGCCGTGGTCGTCGCCTGCGGCACCTACAGTGCGCCGCTGCTGCGCAGCGTGGGCGTGGACCTGCCCATCTACCCCGGCAAGGGCTACAGCGCCACGTTCCCGCTGCTGCGCCCCGAGGGCGCACCCATGGTCTCCACCATCGACGATGGCAAGAAGATCGCGATGAGCCGCCTGGGCAACTATTTGCGCGTGGCGGGCACCATCGAGCTCAACGGCTGGGACCTGACCCTGGACAGCAGCCTGGCCCGCGCACGCTGCCACATGCTCTCGCGCCGCATCGAGGCCATCCTGCCCGGCGTGTGCGATACCCGCACGCCCGAGGAAGGCGGCAATCCGCAGTACTGGACGGGCCTGCGCCCGGCCACGCCCACCAACATTCCCTTCATCGGCCGCACGCCGGTGGGCAAGCTGTGGGTGAACGCCGGCCACGGCACGCTGGGCTGGACGCATGGCGCCGGCTCGGGGAAGGCCCTGGCCGAACTCATCAGCGGCGAACAGCCGGCGATGAACTTCGGCTTCCTGGGCCTCGGCAGCCCCGCGCGCCGCACGCCGGGCGCAGCCCTCGCGGCCTGAGGCCTGACCCAGGCCGGGCGGATGGCGGGCCCGTCGCCCGCCACCGCTCTTCAAGTGGCCAGCGCAAGCCCGCCATCCACCCGCAGGCTTTGCCCGTTGATGTAGCCGGCGCCTTCCGATGCCAGGAAGGCAATCGTCGCGGCCACTTCGGCGGCCTGGCCGTAGCGCTGCAGGGGCACGGTGGCGCGGAACTCCTCGTGCGCGGCCACCGCGTCGATCCAGCCCGGCAACACGTTGTTCATGCGGATGTTGTGGCGTGAATAGCTGTCCACAAAAATCCGCGTGAAGGAAGCCAGCCCCGCCCGGACCAGGGCCGCGGTGGGAAACAGCGCGCTCGGGTCCACCGCCCACGCCGACGAGAGATTCACGATCACCCCGCCCTGCGGCCGTTGCTGCTGCATCAGCGGCGCCACCAGCCGGGTGGGGCGGACCACACTGTGCAGATAGGTGTCCGTGCCCGCCATCCATCGCTCGTCCGACAGCGCCAGCAGCGGCGCGCGCGGCCCGTGCCCGGTGCTGTTGACGAGCACATCCACCCGCCCCCAGCGCGCCATCGCCAGGTCCACCAGGCGGCCCAGGTCTTCGAGCGAGTGGCTGGAGCCGGTGACGCCGATGCCCCCGAGCTCGCAGGCCAATTCCTCCCCCCGGCCCGAGGACGACAAGATGCCCACCCGGAAGCCGTCCTCCGCCAGACGGCGGGCGGCCGCGGCCGCGATGCCGGTGCCCCCGGCGGTAATTAGCGCGACTTTTTCTACTGCCATTTCAATGCTCCCGTGCCGCCCATCGGCACCCGGAAATTGTTTCGCAATCCCCTTGCTTTTGGAGGGCCTGACGCAGCAGACTCCGTGCTCCAATTCAGTAGAAAATCTACACTCATGAGCCCTCCCCCCGACCGCCTGCCCTCCCTGAATGCCCTGCGCGCGTTCGAGGCGGCAAGCCGCCACCTCAACTTCCGGCTGGCCGGTGTGGAGCTGGGGGTAACCCAGGGCGCCGTGGCCCAGCAGATCCGGGCGCTGGAGGCCGAGCTGGGGCTGAAACTGTTCGAGCGGCACCCGCGCACGCTGGCGCTCACGCACAACGGCCAACGCTATGCCACGGGCGTGCGGCGCTCATTCGACCTGCTGGCCGAGGCCACCCGGAGCCTGCGGCCCGAGCCCCTGCACGCCACCGTCAGCGTCACGCCGACCTTCGCCACCAAATGGCTGATCCCCCGGCTGGCCGACTACACGCGGCAGCACCCCAACGTCGACCTGCGCATCCTGGCCACCGAACGGCTGTCGCACTTCCACACCGAAGCGGTGGACCTGGCTGTCCGCTATGGCCGCCCGCCCTTCGGCCCGGGCCTGGTGGCGGACCTGCTGTTCGAGGAGTGCCTGGTGGCCGTCGCCAGTCCGCAGCTGCTGCACCGCTGCGGGCCGGCCCAGACGGCCGCGGACCGGGACCGCTACGTGTTGCTGCACGATTCGCAGTCCGCGTGGGCCGACTACCTGGGCCGCCTGGCCCCCGCCGCCGCGCAGGAGCCACCGCATGCGCCGGGCCAGGCGCCGGCCGATGGAACCGCGCCGCCCGCGCTCTGGTTCAACCAGACCACCCTCGCGATCGATGCCGCCCTGACCGGCCAGGGCGTCGCCTTGGTGCAGAAGGAGTTTGTCGCGCCGGACCTTGGCGCCGGCCGCCTGGCCAAGGTATGGGACGAAGAAGTGCCCACGGGCGCGGGCTACTACCTGGTGTCTCCCCGCAAGCAGCGCGCGCCCGAGGTCGTTGCGGGAGTGAAAGCCTGGCTGCTGGACCAGGTGGCCGCTGGAACCGCCGCACCTGCGCACGCCCAGCGGCTCCACCGGGGCGGCGCTACGATGGCGCCATGACCCCACCCACCGCCGCACACTACCTCTTTCTCACCACGTCCACCCGTGAACCGGGCCACATTGGCAACACGGAATGGCTGGCACGCCAGGCCGCCGCAGCGCAGCCGGCCGGCACCCTGCAGACCTGGCACGCCCTGGCGCAGATGCAGCTGCCGCCCTTTGTCGACCGGCGCCACACCACCGGCACCTATGCACCGCCCGAAGGGGATCTGAAAACCCTGCTGGACGCCACCCTGGCGGCCACGCACATCGTCTTCGTCTCGCCGGTCTACTGGTACAGCCTTCCCGCGCCCCTGAAGACCTACCTGGACCACTGGAGCGCCTGGCTGCGGGTGCCCGGCCTGGCGTTCAAGGAACAGATGAGTGCCAAGACGCTGTCGCTCATCGCCACCAGCGGCGACCGCGCCAAGGCCCAGCCCATGATCGACTCCGTGGCGCTGTGCGCACAGTTCCTGGGCATGCGGTGGGGCGGCGCCCTCTGGGGCAAGGGCGGCGCACCCGGCGCCGTGCAGGCGGACACGCCGGCGCTGGAAACGGCCAGGACCTTTCTGCTCCCACGCGGTTGACGGGCTGGAAGAAGGCTAAGAGTCTGCGCGGAACGTGCTTGCGCCACGCAACACAAGAATGCCCAGCCATTCGTGCAGCGCCAGGCTGCTGTCGACCAGGGCCGATGCGCGCGGCAGCAAGCGCTGCAGCCGGGAACCGGCCGGGGGCGCAAAGCCCATCGGCGCGGGATAGACCTCAAAGCCCTGCCGGCGGAACAGGTGGGCGGCGCGCACCATGTGCCAGCCGTGGGTGACCAGGGCGATGCGCTGGACGCCGGCGGCTTGCAGCAGGGGCGCGGACAGCGCCGCATTGCCTTGCGTGTCCAGCGCCTGGACCTCTGTCCAACGCACGCGCCCGCGCAGCTCGCGTTCGGCCACGTCCTTCATGGCGAGCGCTTCGGGGCGGGCGCCCCCCAGCGCACCACCGGTGGCCAGCAGCGGCAGGCCGGTCTGCCGCTGCAAGGCCACGGCATACCGCAGACGTTCCCGCGCGCCCCGGGCCAGGAGGTCGGGGCCGTTCTCGGGCGCCAGTGAATCAGGCCCGCCCCCCAGCACCACGATGGCCTGGGCGCGGGCCAGCTGCTCGGGCGTGATGGGCGGGTAGCGTTCCAGGCTGCGCACCAGGGCGCCCGAGACCGGCGGCCACGACAGTACCAGCACGGACAGCAGCGACAGCACCGCCAGGGACAAGCCGGTGCGCCGGTACCGACGTGCGATCCACAGGCCGACAAACGCGAGCAGGATGCTGAGCACCGGCGGCATGAGCAGCGCGGAGACAGTCTTTTTGACGACGAACCACATACAGGAAGGAGCCCCACGGGGAGCCAGCGCTCCGAGGGAGGTGGGAAAGCTCAGTGCAGGACCCGCGGGCGGGCCAAAAACTCCAGCAACGCCGCGTCAAAGCGGTCCGGGTCTTCGAGCTGCGGCCAGTGGCCGACATGCGGCAGGCGCAGGTATTCCGCGTCGGGCAGCACGTGGGCCAGGGCCTGCAATGCGTCGGGCGGCGTGCAGCGGTCGCTGTCGCCACCCACCAGCAGCGTGGGCACAGGCAGGCGCGCCAGCACCGCCGCTCCGCGGTCGAACGAGGTCAGCGCCTCCAGCGCGCGCCGGTAGGCGCCCGGGTACACCTGCGACAGCGCGTGGCTGGCCAGGCGCACGCCTTCCGGCAGGGCTCCCGTGCCGACGAAACGCGGCACCAGGGTGTCGGCCAGCTGCTGCATGCCGCCGCCCGATTCCAGCGCCTGCAGGGCCTGCAGCCGGGGCGCGACCCAGTCCTCGGCCGCCTGCGCATCCAGCGCCGGACCGCCAGCGCACAGCACCAGCCGCCGCACCTGCGCGGGCCTGCGCACCGCCGCCTCCAGCGCCACCATCGCGCCCATGCCATGCCCCACCACCGCCACCGGGCCGGCCTGCAGCGCGTCGGCCAGCGCCAGGCAGCTCTCCGCCAGCGCCTTGAAGGTATAGGGCTCAATGGGGGCACTGCGGCCGTAGCCCGGCATGTCCCAGGCCACGGCCCGGTAGCCCGCACTGGCCAGCGTCTCCACCTGGGGCGCAAACGTGACGTGGTCGCCGTCGGCATCGTGCAGCAAAAGCACGGTGGGACCCGATCCGAGGGTGGTGAAAGTGGGGAGAAGGGCCATGCAGTGAACCAGCAGTGGGGGTAAGGGGACGCCGACTTCAGAACACATCGCGCCTGAAACCCCTCGGCAGCGCAAAGGCGGGGGGCGCCCGATAATAGTTGCATCCTTTCCTGCCGCCGCTGCGCGCGCCGCGTGCCTTTTTGTGAACCGTCCCACCCACCGCCCCGCCCTGGCCCTGCCGCCCAGTTTCTCCACCCGCGAGTTCCGTGACGCGCTGGGGATGTTTGCCACGGGCGTGACCATCGTTACCGCCCGCACGGCGGACGGCCGCCTGGTGGGGCTGACGGCCAGCTCCTTCAACTCGGTCTCGCTGGAGCCCCCGCTGGTGCTCTGGAGCCTGTCCCACGGCGCCAGCACCCTGCCCACCTTCGCCGATGGCTCGCACTACGCCATCCATGTGCTGGCCGCCGACCAGAAGGGCCTGGCCGAACGCTTTGCCACGCGCGGCATTGACCGCTGGGCGGGGCTGGAACACCGCCCCGGCATCAGCGGCGCCCCGCTGCTGGCGGGCGCGGCCGCCACGTTCGAGTGCTTCAACCGCAGCCAGTACCAGGAAGGCGACCACACCATCTTCGTGGGCGAGGTGGAGCGCTGCGAACACCGCGAGGGCGTGTCGCCCCTGCTGTACCACGGCGGCAAGTTCTACACCGAGCACCCGCTGTAGGCGGCGGGGCCGGATCTCCTGAGCAGGCTCAGGGCTGCGCGAGCTGGCGGGCCTGGTCCTGCAGCTGCGGAAACACCTTGCCCACCAGCTGGAGCTGGGCCGCCATCAGGCTGTGCGGACCGGCGGCCGGGGGCGCGGCCGTGCCCCGCTCACGCGCCAGCTCGGCCACGGCCGGGGCGCCATGGGCCGCAATGCGCCTGCGCCGGGATGCCGGCACCCGCTGGATGCGCTCGAGTTCCCCCGCCAATTGCTGCAGCGACACCAGCAGCGTCTGCGCCAGCGCCTGCGTGCCCTCGTCCATCGGCCGGGCGGCCGCGCCGCCGCGCTGCGCCCCGAGGGCGGACAGGTAGTTGAGCTGCGTGTGCGACAGGCACAGAAAGCGGGCCGCCACGTCCACATGGTCGCGCACGCGCGCGGGTTCCTGCAGCATGGCGCTGTAGGCGTTGGACAGCGCCGCGTCCGCGTTGTGGGCATTGCGTCGCGCCAGGCGGTAGGCCAGATGGTCGCACTTGCCGCCCTGGTACTGGGCCAGGATCTCGCGCAGGTAGACCGCTTGTGTCTGCAACACCTGGGCCGCCAGCTGCGGCCAGTGGCGCGACTGCCAGTACGGCAGAACGGTCCAGGAGGCCACGGCGGCGATCAGGCACCCCACCACGGTGTCGAACAGGCGTGCGGAAATCACGCCGCTGGTGCTGCCCAGCTGGTGAAAGCTCAGCAGCAGCAGCGTGGTGACGGCAGCCGTCGCCAGCGTGTAGCGGGTGTGGCGCGCACCGAAGAACACGGCGCCGCCCAGCACCAGCAGGGTGGCCTGCACGCGGGCATCCGGCAACAGCTGGATCACGGCCCAGCCCAGGGCCAGCCCCAGGGCCGTGCCCTTGGCGCGCTGCATCAGCCGCGCTTGCGTGGCGGCATAGTGCGGCTGGCTCACGAACACGATGGTCAGCAGGATCCAGAACCCGCGCGGATCGGCCGTGGCCTGCATGACGCAGAACCCCGCGACCAGCGAGACGCTCAGCCGCAGGCTGTGGCGCAGCCAGGGCGATGCAAGCCGCGCGTGCGCACGCATGCGCCCCCACGCATCGGCCAGGCTGCGGGGCTCGCGGTCCAGCAGCGTGCAATCCGGGCTGTCCGCGGGAGCGTGGGGCGGCAGGGCCAGGGCGCCCGCAAACACGCTTGCCAGCGCGGTCAGGTTGTCGCCCAGCGCCTGCAGCGACCGCAGGGCGCGGCCCTGAACGGCCTCTGGCGCCGCGCCGTCCTCCATCGCCGCCCGGTGGGCCATCGCGGCCTGCATGTCTTCGATGGCGCGCGCCGTCGCGCCCCAGTGCTGCGGTTCGGACTGCGTGCCGATGGCCTGCGACAGCTTGAGCGCCTGCTCCCCCAGCAGCGTGAGCACGCGCTGGCAGCGGTAGAGCACGTCGCTGTGGAAAAACGCCTGGGCCAGCAGGTCGTAGTGCTCGTGGGAGGAACTCACGCGCTCGTGCACGTCCTGCGCGGCCAGGTACTGGTGCATGGCGGTGCGCAGCCACAACGGCGGTGTGCCCCGCCCCATGCGGCTGATCAGGCTCTCCTTGGTGGCATTGAGCGCGTCCACCACGCGCCCGTTGTGCAGTGCCAGCGCCATGCGGCGGCGCTCCAGGTCCACGTCGCGCACGGGTTCCAGCAACAGGGCCTTCAGGCGCAGGTATTCGCCCAGCAGGGCGTACAGTTTGGCCAGGCGGTCGCGCACCGGGGCGCGCGGCAGGGCAGCCGTCCAGCCCACCGAGACCACGCCGTACCAGACCGCGCCGGCCAGCATCAGCGGAAGGGCCTGCCGCGCCGCATCACGGCTGCTGTGCGTGGCCAGCCCCGCGTAGATGAAAAGCACCAGGGAGCCGAAGGCGATGGCGCGGTAGCGCTCGCTCAGCGCACCCAGCATGGTGATGGCAAAGGCCGACACCGCCAGGACAGCCATGAGCAGCCAGGGCGAAGCCATGGTCGCCCAGACGGCCCAGGCCATGAAGCCGAAACACGCGAGCGCCAGCCCCTGGGCGCGCAGCCGCCCGCGCCAGCTGTCGTCCGTTTCCGTCAGGGCGCTGGCGATGACGCCCAGCAGCACCGGCATGAGCTGCGCCTGCCAGCCGGACCACCAGCCCCACGCCAATACCGCCGCCAGGGCCAGAAAGGCCCGGGCGCCGCGGGTCACGCCCTCATGGTTGCGCGCCTGCTGCCAGCTGAGTTTCCAGTTTGTTTCCACCACCAAGGCCTTGTTCAGGGTTAACCCTGATATCGAAGCAATTATCGGGCCGCAATGGGCCGGCGCGGGCGTGCGCCCCCGCTCAGGCCGGTTCGTGGCAGCACACGCAGAGCTTGTTGCCCTCGGGGTCGCGGAAATAGGCGCCGTAGTAGTGGGCGTGGTATTCGGGGCGCAGGCCCGGGGGGCCTTCGCAGGTGCCGCCGTGGCCCAGGGCCAGGGCATGGACGGCGTCCACCGTGGCGCGGTCGGCGGCGAGCAGCGCGTTCATGGCGCCGTTGCCCGGCGTGGCGAGCCGGCCATCAAAAGGCCGCCCGACCAGGAACAGCGGGCGCGCAACGCCGGGCTGCTGCCACCCGGCCCAGGGCCGCTGGGCTTCGGTGAAACGCAGCACCAGGCCCAGGCGGGCCATCACGGGGGTGTAGAACGCCATCGCACGGTCGAAGTCGTTCACGCCGACAAACACATGGGACAACACGGTCTTGCCTCCTGGCGGGCGGGTTGCGGCGCGGGGCCCGGTCCGCGGGTCAGCGCACGGTGTCGGGCAGCTCGATCTTCACCTCCAGCACCTCCAGGTTGTCCTGGCGCTCCAGGTGCACCTTGAGGTCGTCGGGGTTGATCTTCACGTACTTGGAAATCACGGCCACCAGCTCGCGCTGCAGGGCCGGCAGGTAGTCGGGCTCGGAGGCATTGCGACCGTTGCGCTCATGCGCCAGGATGATCTGCAGACGCTCCTTGGCGACGCTGGCGGTCTTCTTTTTTTCTCCCAGCAGGAAGGACAGGAAAGAGGCCATGGGTCACTTGCTCCCGAAAAGGCGCTTGAAGAAGCCGGGCTTCTCGGCATCGATGAAGCGCAGGGGTTTTTCCTCGCCCAGGAAGCGCGCGATCACGTCCTTGTAGGCCTCGCTCACGTCCGAGCCCTGGGCGTGGATGGCGGGCGTGCCCTGGTTGGACGACTGCAGCACCACTTCCGATTCGGGGATCACGCCGATCAGCTTGATGCGCAGGATGTCCTGGATGTCCTCCAGGCTGAGCATCTGGCCGTCTTCCACGCGGCTCGGGTTGTAGCGCGTGATGAGCAGGTGCTCCTTGATGGGCTCGCCGCCTTCGATGGCGCGCTTGGTCTTGCTGCCCAGCATGCCCAGGATGCGGTCGGAGTCGCGCACGCTCGACACCTCGGGGTTGGTCACCACCAGGGCCTCGTCGGCGAAGTGCATGGCCATGAGGGCCCCGCTTTCGATGCCGGCAGGCGAGTCGCAGACGATGTACTCGAAGTCCATGGCGGCCAGGTCCTTGAGCACCTTTTCCACGCCGTCCTGGGTGAGTGCATCCTTGTCGCGCGTCTGGCTGGCGGCCAGCACGAACAGGTTGTCGCACTGCTTGTCCTTGATGAGGGCCTGGTTCAGGTTGGCCTCGCCGTGGATCACGTTGATGAGGTCGTACACCACGCGGCGTTCGCAGCCCATGATGAGGTCCAGGTTGCGCAGGCCGACGTCAAAGTCGATCACGGCGGTCTTGTGGCCGCGCAGGGCGAGGCCGGAGGCAAAGCTGGCGCTGGTGGTGGTCTTGCCAACGCCACCCTTGCCGGAGGTCACGACGACGATTTTGGCCATGTGTTGCTAGTTCTCAGTGGGTTGAAACGAATGGGGGAGGTGCGGTGTCAGGCCAGCGGCTCGATCAGGAGCTTCTCGCCTTCCAGCCGCACCTGGGCGGGCTTGCCGCGCACGTTGTCGGGCAGCTCCGTCTCGGTGGTGCGGTAGATGCCTGCAATGGAGACCAGCTGGGGCTCCAGGCAGGTGGAAAAGATGCGGGCTTCGGTATTGCCGCGCGCGCCGGCAATGGCGCGGCCGCGCAGCGGGGCATAGACGTGGATGTTGCCGTCGGCGATCACCTCGGCGCCAAAGCTGACCACGGCCATCACGACCAGATCGGCGCCGCGCGCATAGACCTGCTGGCCGGAGCGCAGCGGCTTGTCCACCACCACGGTGCCGGGTCCGGCCACGGGCACTTCGCGGACGACCTCGACCTCCCGCACCACTTCACGGACCACCTCGCGTACCTCGGGCGCCGGGGCCTCGGCGCGGGCGGGCGGCGCATCGGGCGCGGCGGCCAGGCCGGCGGCGCGGGCGGCTTCCATCTGCGCCGCGTTGCCGCCGCGCACGGCCACCGGCAGGGTGCTGTGGCGGCGCAGTTCGGCCACCAGGGCCGCAAAGTCGATGGGAGCCTCGGCATCGCGCACCGGCGCCAGGTCGATCAGCACCGGGTCGTTGTCAAAAAAGCCCGGCGCATCGGCCACCCGCTCGGCCAGATCGGCCGCGAACTGAGCGGCGTCGGTGGTCTTGAGCAGCACCGCCACCACGGGCAGCGAGGCGCTCTTGAGGTCAAAGCTGGTGCGGGCCTGGGCCGCCGTGGTAAGGGCCATGGATGCGGGAGGGGGGATGAAGCGCGGGAACCGGTTGCAGGAGGCGCAAAGTGTACCGTGGCCCCGTGTAAGGACGTGTTCCAAGGCGCCCCCATGGTCCCCGCCAGGCCACGCCGGACGCAAAAAAGCCCGGCGGGCCTGCCCGCCGGGCTGGTGGCGCGTGGCGCGGTGGTTCTAGTTGCGGTCGGCGCGCGCAGGCCGCGTGCTGCCGGACATGCTGCCGCTGTCCGTGGAACTGCCCGCGCCCATGGAAGAGCCTGCTGCGCTGCCCGAGCCGGTGCCCGAACCGCTGGTGCCCATGCCGGTATTGCCCGCCGACCCCGCGCTGCCCGTGGCGCCGGTGCCGGTGTTGGCACCCGGCGTGCCGGTGGCGCCCATGGGTGTGTTTTGCGTGCTCTGCTGGCCGGCGCCCGTAGCGGCATTCGGCGAGGCGGTGGTGGGCGGCGTGCCCTGGGCCACGGCGGCGCCCGCCAGGGCCAGGGTGGCCACACCCGTGAGCAGGCTCTTCAGAAGGTTCGATGCAGTCATTTCGCAGCTCCTTTGGTATCGGTGAAAGACAAAGTTCGCCAGCGGCATCGCCAGCTGCCTCCACCCTAGGGCCTTGCGGGGCCCGCAGCGTCAGCCCCGGGCCGCTGCGCGTGTCGGACAGGGCCTGCCGTGGCAGCGCGAATCCACCGCGCAGCGGGCATGCCGGTGCTAGGAGTCTGCGCGGCAGAAGGAGCATCGGCTGCAACGCGCGATAAACCGGTCTCGCGCGGTACTACCTCCTCCGCCCAGGGGGCCACCCTGGGCTTGTCGGTAGCACCACGCGATCCTCGGTTTTCGCGCGTTTCGCTTCGATGCCTTCTGCCGCGCAGACTCCTAGCGCGACGCGCCGGCGCCCCCCTGGATGCCAAAGAACTGCGCGGCCGGCTGCGTCTCGGGCAGCACGTACACCACGGCCCCGGTGCGCCGCACGGCGGGGCTCAGCACCTTTTCGTAAAACGCGACGGGCAGGTTGATGCAGCCAAACGAGATGCGGTTGTCCGCAGGCGTCGGGGATGCCAGCCGCTCCAGCCGCCGCTCAGACTTCACCTTCGCCCGCACGCGGTGCATGGACACGGCGGCGTCGTAGTCCACCCACACCACGTCCTCGCCGCTGGCGTTGACACCGGGCTCGGCCACAAAGCGGCCCGCAGGCGTGGTGCGCTCGGCGGGCAACACCTGGGACAAGGGCTTGTCGCCAATGCCGGGCACGGTATGGTCCCCCACGGCCGAGCCCAGCAGCGCGGGCGCCGCGCTCTGCAACCGTCCATCGCGGTCGAACACGTAGACCTTGGCGTCCTTCTTGTCGACCACCACAACCGCACGCTGGCCGTGGTCGCCCGAGCGGAAAGCCCAGTCACCCACCGTGCGCGCGTCGGCAGAGGGGCTCTCGCCGCCCCACTGCGCCACGCGCGGCACTGGCGCGGCCGCCCCCGCCGACAGCGGCAGCGATCCCGCCATGAGCAACGCCAGCGCGGCGGCGGGCCACAGGGCGGGGCAACAGCCCCGGTGTGCAGCACTGCGCAACTGCGGGGGGCGGGCCTGGACAACGGTCTCCGATAGAGGCGGCATGCAGGGATCTCCGAAGAATGGCGGCAACAAAGGGGCAGGCCCACCACCTTACTCCTGGCGCGTGCGAATGGCCCTGCGCAGCCGCGCTGGGCGATGTAGGACGGCACCGACACCTGCGGGCCGACGCCCGATGGTGTAATCCCCTCCGCCGCTGCCAGCGGTTCCGGATGCGAAAGAATGCTCTGCGCCGCTATCCATGGAGCGCGCCAAGCTCCCTGGCGCACTGCCCGCGCCCAGCCGTAGCGCGCGTTCTGCTCCGGGATTCTGGACTGTCTGCCCTCCACCGACCCCAACCGCCCACCGCCATGGCCTTTGCCCGCAAGCCCCATCTCGACACCCTGGCCGTTTCGCTGCTGCTGGCCTGCTGCATGTTCTGGGGATTCCAGCAGGTGCTGGTCAAGGCCACGGTGGCCGAGGTCGCGCCCGTGTTCCAGGCGTTTGTGCGCTTTGCGCTGGCCAGCGCAGCCATTGCTGCCTGGTGCGTGTGGCGCGGCGTGCGTCTGTCGAGCGCGGGCGAGCCCGCCGGGGCCGGGCGCGCGGGGCTGCTGGCGGGCGCGCTGTTTGCGGGCGAGTTCGCGTGCATCTACCTGGGGCTGCAGTACACCAGCGCATCCCGGCTGACCGTGTTCCTGTACGCGTCGCCCTTTTGGGTGGCGCTGCTGCTGCCGCGCTTCATTCCGGGCGAGCGGCTGCAGGGCGCCCAGTGGCTGGGGCTGGCGGCAGCCTTTGTGGGCGTGGGGCTGGCGCTGGGCGACGGGCTGCTGGGGCCCGCCAATGCCGCCCTGCCCCGCGCCTGGGTGGGGGACCTGCTGGGGCTCGCAGCGGGGCTGATGTGGGCGCTGACCACCGTGGTCATCCGCTCCACGCCGCTCGCGCGCGTGGCCCCTGCCAAGCAGCTGTTCTACCAGGTGGGGGTGAGCACGGCGGTGCTGCCCGTGCTGTCGCTGCTGCTGGGGGAAGCGTGGGTGTGGCAGTTCAGCCCATTCGCCTGGGGCTCGCTGCTGGCCCAGGCGCTGGTGGGCGCGTTCGTGAGCTACCTGGCGTGGATGTGGATGCTGGCGCACTACCCGGCCACGCGGATTTCGGTGTTCGTGTTTCTGACGCCGGTGTTCGCGCTGCTGTTTGGCGCCTGGTGGCTGGGCGAGCCGATCACGGCCGGGCTGGTGGCTGCGCTGGTGCTGGTGGCGGCGGGCATCGTGGTGGTGAACCGCAAACCCGCTGCGGCCTGAGGGCACACCATTGAAATAGCCCTCCAGCGCCCTGTGAACGGGCGCTGGCAGCTATCTTTTCAGGAGCATTCAGAGCTTGGGGATCTTGATCCGGCTGATCATCAGCGAGCCCGACGCCGCGAACAGCAGCACCAGCGGGTGCAGCGTGAAGCCGCCGATCAGCACCTTGCCGAACCACAGGTTCTCGCGCACCGCGCCCATCCACGCGGCCAGGGCCAGCAGGGCCACGAGCACGATGGAGGTGGGGATGGGGGTGCCCTCGAAGTACTTGACCTTGCCGTCGTCGCCTGACAGCGTTTCGGCCGTGACGTTGTAGCGCGCCAGGCGCGAGACGCCGCAGGCCACGAAGTAGGCCAGCACGATGCGGTCGTACAGCCCCTGCATGCCGCAGCCGTAGGCGATGATGGCCGGCGCCACGCCGAACGAGATCACGTCCGCCAGCGAGTCCAGCTCGCGGCCCATGGCCGAGCTTTTCTGGCGCCAGCGGGCAATGCGGCCGTCCAGCACGTCGAAGATCAGCGCGGCCAGCACCAGGGCGGCGGCGAAGTACACGTGGCGCACATCGTTCGTTTCCAGGTACGTCATCGACGAGAACAGCGCGCCCACGCCGCACACGGCGTTGCCCAGCGTGAACCAGTCCGCCAGGTGGAATTCGCGGATCATCGAAAAGCGTTTGGGATGGGCGGGCGGGGTCATGGGCAAAACTCTCCTGCGGTGCGCGGGGGCGGGGGTGCGCATTATGGCGAACCGCACAGTGACGGGCGTTCCCGTAGGGTGGCGGGCGTTCCCGTAGGGTGACCGCTGCGGCGCCCCGCGTATGTCAGCGGGGGCCGTCTCTTCGGGCAGCTATGCCGCCGACGCCGCGCCGCCGCGCTGGCGGGCAAAGGCCACGTACCAGTCCAGGCAGCCGGGGTTGGCCATGGCGTCCTTGTTGACCACCTTCTCCAGTGGCTGGCCCAGCAGCAGTTTCTTGATGGGCAGCTCCTGCTTCTTGCCGCTCAGGGTGCGCGGCACCTCGGCGACCACGAAGATGTCGTCGGGCACGAACCGGGGGCTGAGCGCTGTGCGGATGGCGGCGTTGATGCGCGCGCGCAGCGCCTCGTCCAGCGCATGGCCGGGGCGCAGCACCACGAACAGCGGCATGTAGCTGTCGCGGCCCAGGTATTCCAGGTCCACCACCAGGCTGTCCAGCACTTCGGGCAGGGACTCGACGGCGCTGTAGATCTCGCTGGTGCCCATGCGCAGGCCGTGGCGGTTGATGGTGGCGTCGCTGCGGCCGTAGATGATGCAGCCGCCGTTGGCGCCGATCTTGAGCCAGTCGCCATGCCGCCACACCGGGCCCATGTCGGCCGGGCCGTCGCCGCCACCGGGCTGGCGGCCGTGGCCGGGCGGGTACATGTCGAAGTAGCTCGACAGGTAGCGCGAACCATCCTTGTCGCCCCACAGATACAGCGGCATCGACGGAATCGGCTGGGCGCAGACCAGCTCGCCCACCGCGTCCTGCACGGGGCGGCCGTCGGCGTCCCAGGCCTCCACGGCCGCGCCCAGCATGCGGCACTGCATCTCGCCGGGCACCTGGGGCAGTTCGCGGTTGCCGCCGATGAAGGCGCCGCAAAAGTCCGTGCCCCCTGAAATGTTGTCCCACCAGATGTCCGGGGTGCCGATGGCCTCGAACTGCGCCGTGCCCCACTGCTGCACTTCGGGCGCCAGCGGCGAGCCGGTGGTGCCCAGGGCGCGGATGCGGCTCAGGTCGCCAAAGGCGCTGAGGGTGATGCCGGCCTTCATGCAGTTGGCAAAGAATGCCGCGCCCGCGCCGAAGAAGGTCACTCCGGTTTCCACCGCAAAGCGCCACAGCACGCCCCAGTCGGGGTGCTCCTTGCTGCCGCCGGGGTTGCCGTCGTAGATGACGCAGGTGGTGCCCGAGAGCAGGCCGCTCATCTGCGCGTTCCACATCACCCAGCCGGTGGAGCTGTACCAGTGGTAGCGCTCGCCAAAGCTGTTGGCCTCGTAGCTGCAGCCGATGTCGTTGTGCAGCGCCTTGAGCTGCAGCGCCACCAGCATGCTGCCGCCGTGGCCGTGCACGATGGGCTTGGGCAGGCCGGTGGTGCCGCTGGAGTAGACGATCCACAGCGGGTGGTCGAACGGCAGCCACACCGGCTCAAACGCAGCGGCATCGGCATTGTTTTTGCCTGTAGCGCTTGTCCAGCTTGCGCAACCAGCTATCGAAACAGTAGCATCCAGATTGCCCAACAGCACCACGTGCTGCACGCTGGGCAGGGCGGCGCGCAGCTCGGCCAGCACGCCGGTGCGGTCCAGGTCGCGGCCGCCGTAGGTCACGCCGTCCACGCTGATGAGCACCTTGGGCTCGATCTGGCGGAAGCGGTCGAGCACCGCATGCGTGCCCATGTCGGGGGCGCAGATGCTCCACACGCCCCCGATGCTCACCGTGGCCAGGAAGGCCACCATGGCCTCGGGCACGTTGGGCAGGTAGGCGGCCACCCGGTCGCCGGGCTGCACGCCCTGCGCCTGCAGGTGCAGCGCCAGCGACGCCACCTGGCGGCGCAGCTCGGGCCAGCTCATTTCGCGGTGCTGGCCTTTTTCGTTGCGGCTGATGATGGCGGGCAGGCCCGCGGCATCGGCCGGCTCCACGTGCCGCAGCACCTGGCGCGCATAGTTCACCTGCGCGCCGGGAAACCACTGCGCGCCCGGCATGGTGTTCTTCGCCAGCACGGCCGTGTGCGGCGTGGGCGACTGCAGGTCGAAGTAGTCCCACACGCTCTGCCAGAAGGCGTCCAGCTCGGTGACGGACCAGCGCCACAGCGCGTCGTAGCTGCCGAACTGCAGGCCGCGCTGGTCGCGCAGCCAGTCCTGGTACAGGCGGATCTGGGGGATGTAGGGTGGGGTTTTGTGTGTTGTCTCCATGGCGACGCAGCGTACCAGCGGGCCCTGGCGCTGACCATGCGGGTACGTCTCCAAATTGACAGCATCCCTGCGATGGACTGCGGTATTTCCCGCGACCTTCGTGGGGTGTTACATAAAATTGCGGCTTCTTCCTTCCTGCGTGCAGCTTCTTTGCTGGAGGAGGGCCGCCTCTCCTGGCGCCTTCCTACGCAGATAAACCGCCTTGCCGCGCCACCGCTGCGCGCATCGGCACGGAAGCAGCGGCCCCCCGGTCCCCGGTGTGGCTGGGCTTCCTGGGCCACGCCTTGCTGCGTTGGGCCTGCCCTTTTTTCGTGATGTGCTGCGGCACGCCCGTGTCTGCCCCTTGGCCGCGCATTTGCGCGCACCAGGCAGCCGGAAGGCCGCCCTCCGTCGTCTTTTGGCCGACGGAGCCGCCCGGGTTTTGCCGCTGGCGCCGAAGCACGCGCCGGTGCCTGATAGCGCCGGGCAGCACATCCTTTGTTGATCTTCGAGAAAGGTGACCCATGGAACTTCTTGTCTCGGCGGGGCTGATCCTCGCCATCGTGCTCTGGGGCGTGATGGCCCCCAGCGCTCTGGGCACCGTGTTCGACACGGCGCTGGCCGCCATCACGCGCAACTTTGGCTGGTTCTACCTGTGGGTGGTGCTGGGCCTGGTGGCAATGGCACTCATCCTGGCGTTCAGCCGCTATGGCGACCTCAAGCTGGGCCTGGAGGACGACGAGCCGGAGTTCTCCATCGGCGCATGGTTTGCCATGCTGTTTGCGGCGGGCATGGGCATCGGCCTGGTCTTCTGGGGCGTGGCCGAACCCATCTCGCACTACGGCGCGCCGCCTCCCGGCATTGCGGCCCAGACACCCGAAGCGGCCAACGCGGCCATGCGCTACAGCTTCTTCCACTGGGGGCTGCACCCCTGGGCGGTGTACAGCATCGTGGCGCTGTCGATTGCGTTCTTTCAGTTCCGCAAGGGCGGATCGGCACTGGTCAGCACGGCGGTGATGGCGCTGCCCTGGGCGCCGCTGCAGCGCATCGGCCCGCTGGTCAACATCCTCGCGGTGATTGCTACCGCGTTTGGCGTGGCCGCATCGCTGGGCATGGGCGCACTGCAGATCAACAGCGGGCTGCATGCGGCCTTCGGTCTGCCGGTGGGGCCGGCGTCGCAGGTCGGCATCATCGTGGCAACCACGGTGCTGTTTCTGGCGTCAGCGGTAACGGGCGTGGCCCGGGGCATCAAATGGCTGTCCAGCATCAATCTGCTGATGGCAGCCGCGCTGGCATTGGCCGTCTTTGTGCTGGGCCCCACGGTGGCCATCATCGACACATTCACCAACACGCTGGGCAGCTACCTCACCGAGTTTGTGCGCATGAGCCTGCGCATGACGCCGTTTCGAGACAGCAGCTGGGTGGGCGGCTGGACGGTGTTTTACTGGGCCTGGTGGGTGAGCTGGTCACCCTTTGTGGGCCTGTTCATCGCGCGCGTTTCGCGCGGGCGCACCATCCGTGAATTCATTCTGGGCACCGTGCTGGCGCCCACGCTGGCGGCGTTCGTCTGGTTCTCGGTGTTTGGCGGTACCGCGCTGCACATGGAGATCATGCAAGGCGTGCCGCTGGCCGAAGCCGTCAAGACCGATGTGTCCACCGCGCTGTTTGCCCTGTTCAATGCCTTGCCCCTGGGCACCGTGATGTCGTTCGTGGCCACGCTGCTGGTGCTGGTGTTCTTCGTCACGTCGGGCGATTCGGCCACGCTGGTGCTGGGCATGATGAGCACCGGCGGCCAGGAAAACCCGTCCGCCCGCGTCAAGATCATCTGGGGCACGCTGGTGTCGGGCATCGCCATCAGCCTGCTGCTGGCGGGCGGCGTCAAGGCGGTGCAGACCGCCACCATCGTCTTTGCGCTTCCGTTCACCGGCGTCATCCTGCTGATGGCGCTGGCGCTGTGGCGGGGGGTCAAGGCCGACTGGGAAGCCGACGACCGGCGCGATCGCGCCCTGCGCAAGCGCATGCGCGCCATGGTGGAGCCTGCCGGCAGCAACAGCGTGCAGCAAGGGCCGCGGCCCTGACGGTGCCTGCCCCGGCGGACGCCGGGGCAGGCACTCAGCGCGTCATGTCATGCAGGCTGGTGATGGCGTAGCCCTTCTCGCGCAACTGCGCACCGGGCTCGTGGATGCCGTATTCCTCCCAGTGCGCACGGGTTTCGTCCAGCTCTCGCCCGGAGGCTTCGCTCTCCCAGTCGGTATTGATGGCCTCCTGGGGAATGGGCCGGCCCTCGGGCACGGCGAGATGCGAAAACTTGCCCTCGGCTTCGGGGCGGCGGTAGATATCCACGCGCATGGGTGCGTCCTTTGGTAGCGGATGGAGGGAAATGCCTGAGCCACGCACCATACCCCATGCGGGGCAGCGGGGGCGTAGGAAAAGGGCACAACCCGCACCACCAGTACCCCCCGCGCCCCCGGACCGGCCCGGCGCAGGACCCGTCCGACAGGCGCGCAAGGCCTTGTCTTGCAAACCGTTGCGCCGCTGCCGGGCGGTCGGCGCGGCCCGGCTGTGGGCCAATGGGAAGCAGTCTCTTCGTGCCGCCCTGCTTCGCAGGCGTTGGCCGGCAGGCCCGACCACCCCGCGAGAAGGAAAACCACCCCGTGCAGGCACCGCCCACCCCAACCCCCTTCACCGCGCACGACGCCTACCTGTTCCGGGAGGGAACCCATGCGCGGCTCTACCAGGCCCTGGGCTGCCACCTGGAGCCGGGCGGCCGCGGCGCTTGGCTGGCCGTGTGGGCGCCCAACGCGGCGGCGGTCTCCGTGCTGGGCGACTGGAACGGCTGGAACGGCGAGGCCGACCCGCTGCGCCCGCGCGCCGACGACAGCGGCGTGTGGGAAGGCCGCGTGGCCGGCATCGCCCACGGCGACGCCTACAAGTTCCGCATCGTCACGCGCAGCGGCCAGTGGCTGGACAAGGCCGACCCGTTTGCGGTGTATGCCGAGCCGCCCCCCGCCACCGCCTCGCGCGCCTGGTCGCTGGACTACGCCTGGGGCGACAGCCAGTGGATGGGCAGCCGCGGCCCGCGCAACGCGCTGGAGGCCCCGATGTCCATCTACGAGGTGCACGCCGGCTCGTGGCGGCGGCGCGACGGCGCCTTTCTGGGCTACCGCGAACTGGCCCATGCGCTGGCCGACTACGTGGTGGACATGGGCTTCACCCACGTGGAGCTGATGCCCATCACCGAGCACCCGTTCTACGGCTCGTGGGGCTACCAGACCACCGGCTACTTTGCGCCCACGGCCCGCTACGGCACGCCGCAGGACTTCATGTACTTCGTGGACCACCTGCACCAGCGCGGCATTGGCGTGCTGCTGGACTGGGTGCCCTCGCACTTTCCGACCGACGCGCACGGCCTGGCGGGCTTTGACGGCACGCACCTGTACGAGCATGCCGACCCGCGCCAGGGCTACCACCCCGAGTGGAACTCGGCCATCTTCAACTACGGCCGGCACGAGGTGCGCAGCTTTCTCGTGTCCTCCGGCCTGTTCTGGCTGGACAAGTACCACCTGGACGGGCTGCGCGTGGATGCGGTGGCCTCCATGCTGTACCTGGACTACGCGCGCCAGCACGGCGCGTGGATTCCCAACCGCCACGGCGGTCGCGAGAACCTGGAGGCCATCGAGTTCCTGCGGCACCTGAACCGTGCGCTGTACCGCGACCACCCCGACACCGTGAGCATCGCCGAGGAGTCCACCGCCTGGCCCATGGTGTCGCGCCCCCTCGAGATGAACGGCCTGGGCTTCGGCATGAAGTGGAACATGGGCTGGATGCACGACACGCTGGCCTACCTGAAGGAAGACCCGGTGCACCGGCGCTACCACCACCACAAGCTCACGTTCTCGATGGTGTATGCGTTCAACGAGAATTTCGTGCTGCCGCTCTCGCACGACGAGGTGGTGTACGGCAAAGGCTCGCTCATCAACAAGATGCCCGGCGACGACTGGCAGCAGTTTGCCAACCTGCGCGCCCTCTTCGGCCTGATGTGGACCCACCCGGGCAAGAAGCTGCTGTTCATGGGCGGTGAATTCGCCCAGCGCAGCGAATGGACGCACGAGGGCGAGCTGGACTGGGGCAGCCTGCACTGGGGCCGCCACCAGGGGCTGCAGCAGCTGGTGAAGGCGCTCAACCGCGTGTACCGCGACGAGCCCGCGCTGCACGAGGTGGATTTTTCTGCAGAAGGCTTTGCCTGGGTGGAGGCCGACGACACGGCCCACAGCGTGATCGCCTTCCTGCGCAAGCCCCGCGCCGACCACGCCGGCGCGGCGCCGGTGCTGGTGGTGTGCAACTTCACGCCGGTGCCGCGCGAGAACTACCTGGTGGGTGTGCCCGCGGCAGGCTACTGGCAGGAGATCCTGAACACCGACGCCCGTGAATTCGGCGGTGCCGGCTGGGGCAACCTGGGCGGCGCCCACACCAGCCCGGTGCGCTCGCACCACTGCACGCAGTCGCTGTGCCTGACGCTGCCGCCGCTGTCCACCCTGGTCCTCAAACCCCTGCCGCCGGCCCCCGGGGCCGCCACCGACCATGCCCTCGACTGACACCACCCCCCTGCTGCTGCAACCCGCCGCCGACAGCCCGGCCGCCACCTGGTCCGGGGACGGGCGCGTGCGCGCCGTGGTCGAGACCGTGCTGCCCGCCGTGGACGGCGGCCGCTTCGCGGCGAAGTGCATCGCGGGCGAGGCCTTCACCGTGACCGCGCACTGCTTCACCGACGGGCACGATGCGCTGCGCGTGGTGCTGTCCTGGCGCGCAGAGGACGCCGCGCAGGCCAGCGAGGTGGCCATGGAAGCGCTGGGCAACGACGAGTGGCAGGCCCGCTTCGTGCCGCCCACGCCGGGCCGCTACCGCTACACCGTGACGGCCTGGGTGGATGCCTTCCTGTCGTGGCGCCGCGAACTGGCGCGCCGCGTGGACCCGGGGGACATCCGCCTGGCCGCGCGCGTGGGGGCACTGGAGATCGCTGCGGCCGCGCAGCGCGCCACGGGCAAGGACCGGGCCGCGCTCACGGCGTGGGCCCAGGCGCTGGAGGCCGGCGCGCAGACCGACACGGACGGCGACGGCGCGGCCGCCGCCGCCCAGATCGCGGCGCTGCAGGAGCTGGCGCTGGACGAGGGCCGGGCCGCCCTCATGGCGCGCTACGCCGACCGGCGCCATGCCTGCCGCTACCCGGTCGAGCTGCCGCTGGTGGCCGACCGGGAGCGCGCGCGCTACAGCACCTGGTACGAGCTGTTCCCCCGCTCGGCGGGGCCGACGCCCGGCGCGCACGGCACGCTGCGCGACGTGCAGGCGCGCCTGCCGGCCATCGCGGCCATGGGCTTCGACGTGCTGTACCTGCCGCCCATCCACCCCATCGGCCGCGTGCAGCGCAAGGGCAAGAACAACGCGCTCGTGGCCGGGCCCGGCGACGTGGGCAGCCCCTGGGCCATCGGGGCCGCGGAGGGCGGGCACAAGGCCATCCTGCCCGAGCTGGGCACGGCGCAGGACTTCCGCGCGCTGGTGGACGCGGCCCGCAGCGCCGGGATGGAGGTGGCCCTGGACATCGCCTTCCAGTGCGCGCCCGACCACCCCTATGTGCAGGAGCACCCCGACTGGTTCCGCTGGCGGCCCGACGGCACGGTGCAGTACGCGGAGAACCCGCCCAAGAAGTACCAGGACATCTATCCCTTCCACTTCGAGTGCGACGACTGGCAGGGGCTGTGGACCGAGCTCAAGAGCATCTTCGAGCACTGGATCGGCGAGGGCGTGCGCATCTTCCGCGTGGACAACCCGCACACCAAGGCCTTCCCGTTCTGGGAATGGGTGATCACCGAACTCCAGCGCAAGCACCCGGACGTGATCTTTCTGGCCGAAGCCTTCACCCGGCCCAAGGTGATGCACGGGCTGGCCAAGCGGGGGTTCACGCAGTCGTACACCTACTACACGTGGCGCAACACGAAGGAAGAGCTGGTGGAGTACTTCACCGAGCTGGCACACGGCCCGGGCAAGGACTACTTCCGCCCCAACGTGTGGCCCAACACGCCCGACATCCTGCACGAGCACCTGCAGGGCGGCGAGCCGGCCGTGTTCATGTCGCGCCTGGTGCTGGCGGCCACGCTGTCGGCCAGCTACGGCATCTACGGGCCCGCGTACGAGCTCATGGAGCACCTGCCGCGCGAGCCGGGGAGCGAGGAATACCTGGATTCGGAGAAGTACCAGATCCGCCACTGGGACCTGGACCGCCCCGGCAACCTCGCCAGCTTCATCGCCCACGTCAATCGCATCCGTCGCGACAACCCTGCCCTGCACCGCAATGAGGGGCTGCGCTTCCTGCCGCTGGACAACCCGGCGCTCATCGCCTACGCCAAGCGCTCTGACGACGGCCGCAACACGGTGGTGACGGTGGTCAACCTCGACCCGCACCACACCCAGTCGGGCTGGGTGAACCTGGCGGCGGCCTGGGTCAACGGCCCCGGCGCCGAAGGCGACCCGTGGCAGATGCACGACCTGCTGAGCCAGCAGCGCTTCGTGTGGCAGGGGGACTGGCATTTCGTGCAGCTCGATCCGCACCGCATGCCGGCCCACGTGTTCGCGGTGCGGCGGCGCGTGCGCCGCGAGCAGGACTTCGACCACTTCGAATAACCATTGCGAACCAGCAACGCCCGAGGGACCGCACCACCATGGATGCTCTTTCCGCCCCCACCATGCACCCGCTGCCGGCCGACCCGGCGGCGGCGCTGCCCGAGCCCGGCCCTGGCCTGGTGCCGGAGACGCCCGAGATCGACACCACGGACGACCCGCTGTGGTACCGCGACGCGGTGATCTACCAGCTCAACGTCAAGGCCTTCTTCGACAGCAACAACGACGGCGTGGGCGACTTCAAGGGCGTGACGGCCAAGCTCGACTACGTGAAGGACCTGGGCGTCAACACCATCTGGCTGATGCCCTTCTACCCCTCGCCGCTGCGCGACGACGGCTACGACATCTCCGAGTACGAGGACGTGCACCCGCAGTACGGCACGCTCGCGGACTTCAAGGAGATGCTGGACGCTGCCCATGCGCGCGGCCTGCGCGTGATCACCGAGCTGGTCATCAACCACACCTCGTCGGAGCACCCGTGGTTCCAGCGCGCGCGGCGCGCCCCGCCCGGCTCGCCCGAGCGCGACTTCTACGTGTGGAGCGACACCGACCAGATCTACCAGGGCACGCGCATCATCTTCACCGACACCGAGACCTCCAACTGGGCCTGGGACCCGGTGGCCAAGGCCTACTACTGGCACCGCTTCTTCAGCCACCAGCCGGACCTGAACTTCGACAACCCGGCCGTGCTGGAGGCCGTGTTCAAGACCATGCGCTTCTGGCTGGACCTGGGGGTGGACGGCTTCCGGCTCGATGCCATTCCCTACCTGGTGGAGCGCGACGGCACCAGCAACGAGAACCTGCCCGAGACGCACGCCGTCATCAAGAAGCTGCGCGCGGCCATCGACGCGCAGTACCAGAACCGCTTCCTGCTGGCCGAGGCCAACATGTGGCCCGAGGACGTGCGAGAGTACTTCGGCGACGGCGACGAGTGCCACATGGCCTACCACTTCCCGCTGATGCCGCGCATGTACATGGCCATCGCGCAGGAGGACCGCCACCCCATCGTCGAGATCCTGCAGCAGACGCCCGAGATCCCCGACGGCTGCCAGTGGGCCATCTTCCTGCGCAACCACGACGAGCTGACGCTGGAGATGGTGACCAGCAAGGAGCGCGACTACATGTACACCATGTACGCCGCCGACCTGCGCGCGCGCATCAACCTGGGCATCCGCCGGCGGCTGGCACCGCTGATGGAGAACGACCTGGACCGCGTGAAGCTCATGAACGGCATGCTGCTGTCCATGCCCGGCTCGCCCATCATCTACTACGGCGACGAGATCGGCATGGGCGACAACGTGTTCGTGGGCGACCGCAACGGCGTGCGCACCCCCATGCAGTGGAGCCCCGACCGCAACGCCGGCTTCTCGCGCGCGGACCCGCAGCGGCTGTACCTGCAGCCCATCATGGACGCCATGTACGGCTACGAGGCGCTGAACGTGGAGGCGCAGGCGCGCGACCAGAGTTCGCTGCTCAACTGGACGCGCCGCATGCTGTCCGTGCGCAAGACCAGCCATGCGTTCGGCCGCGGCCGCCGCACCTTCCTCAAGCCCGGCAACCGCAAGATCCTCGCGTACCTGAGCGAGTACGAGGACGACGTGATCCTCACGGTGTTCAACCTCTCGCGCGCGGCGCAGCCCGTGGAGCTGGACCTGTCGGCCTACAAGGGCCGCGCGCCGGTGGAGATGCTGGGGCGCGTGACGTTCCCGCCCATCGGCGACCTGCCCTACCTGCTCACGCTGCCCTCCTACGGCTTCTACTGGTTCCGCCTTTCCGCCGAGGCCCAGATCCCGCCCTGGCACCAGGACGGCCTGGACCTGCAGGAGCGGCCGGTGCTGGTGCTGTTCGACGGCTGGACCAGTTTCTTCCGCGACCGCGTGATGCCCTGGCGCATCGGTATGTCGGAACGCATGCGCACGCAGTTCGAGACCGACACCCTGCCCCGCTACCTGGAGCTGCAACGCTGGTACGCGGGCAAGGGGCAGGCCGTGCAGCGCGCCCGCATCGAAGACCACGCCGTGTGGGCCGAGGACGGGCACGAGTGGATGCTGCCGCTGCTGGCCGTGGACAGCGGACAGGACAGCGCCACCTACTTTGTTCCCCTGGCGCTGGCCTGGGAGGAAACCGACGAGGAGCGCATGAAGCGCCTGGCCCCCAGCGGCCTGGCGCGCGTGCGCCAGCAGGCCAATGTCGGCGTGATGGGCGACGCCTTCCATGACGAGGCGTTCTGCCGGGCGGTGGTGCGCGCCATCGGCGCGGGCCGGGAAATCGCCACCGAGCGCGGCCGCCTGCGCTTTCGGGCCACGTCGGCCTTTGCCGGGCTGGCGCCGGATGTGGACGCGCTGCCCGTCAGCCGCCCCAGCGGCCAGAGCAGCAACACGGTGGTCACGCTCAACGAGACGCTGTTCCTCAAGGGCTACCGGCGGCTGCGCCCGGGCGTGAACCCCGAGCTGGAGGTGGGCCGCTTCCTGACCGAGGTGGCCCGCTACCCCCACTGCGTGCCGGTGGCGGGCGCCCTGGAGTACACGGCCCACGACGGCACGCAGATGACGCTGGCGCTCGTGCAGTCGTACGTGGCCAACCAGGGCGACGGCTGGGACTACACGCAGGGCTACCTCACCCGCTTCCTGCAGGACATCCGCCTGGCGCCCGAGGCCGTGCCGGCCGAGGTGCATGGCGGCTACCTGGCCCTGGCCGCCACGCTGGGCCAGCGCACCGCCGAACTGCACCGCGCGCTCGCACTGCGCACCGGCTACCCCTCGTTCGACCCCGAGCCCCTGACCGCGCAGGACCTGCAGGGCTACCGCCTGCGCGCCACCACCGAGGCCGGCAGCACGCTGGCGCTGCTGGAGCACCACCTGGACGCGCTGCCACCGGCCGCGCAGGCCGACGCCCAGGCCCTGCTGGCACGCCGCAGCGCCCTGCTGGAGCAGCTGCAGGCCGCGGCCACGGAGCCGGCCGCCGGCGTCAAGACGCGCTACCACGGCGACTACCACCTGGGCCAGGTGCTGGTGGCGGGCAACGACTTCGTGGTCATTGATTTCGAGGGCGAGCCCGGGCGCACCTTCGAGGAACGCCGCGCCAAGGGCCCGGCCCTGCGCGACGTGGCCGGCATGCTGCGCTCGTTCAACTACGCGCGCTGGGCCGCCCTCAAGCACGCGTCCCAGAGCACCGAGGAGCTGCTGCGCCTGGACGCCGCCGTGCAGCAGTGGGAGCAGGCGGTGCGCGCCGCCTTCCTGGGGGCCTACACCGCCAGCGCCCCGGGCAGTGCCGCCGCGCAGCGCCTGGAGGAGCCCGGCGGCCTGCTGCGCCTTTTTGAGCTGGAAAAGGCGCTGTACGAGCTGCGCTACGAGCTGAACAACCGCAGGGACTGGGTCCAGGTGCCGCTGCAGGGCATTCTGGCCCTCATTGGCGCGGCGCCCGGGCCGTGAGGCGGCCTTCTTCCCCTTCCAACCCGAGACACACCCATGGACAACTTTGGTATTCACCTGGAGCCGGCGCGGGCCATGCTCTACCAGGTGGGGGCATTCCTCCCGCGCGTGCTGATCGCCTTGCTGGTGGTGCTGGGCGGCTGGCTGCTGGCCAAGGCGGCACGCTTTGCCGTGACGCGCGGCCTGCGCGCCATCAACTTCAAGGTGCTGACCGAGCGCGCCGGGCTGGACGCGTTCCTGCGCCAGGGCGGCATGGAGGGCGACACCACCTCGCTCTTCGGGCTGCTGGTCTACTGGCTGGTGCTGCTGGCCGCGCTGCTGGTGGCCTTCAATGGCCTCGGGCTGAGCTACGTGACGGCCTTGCTCAGCCGCATCGTGTGGTTCCTGCCCAATGTGTTTGTCGCCCTGCTGGTGCTGGCCTTCGGCGCGTATTTCGCGCGGTTCATGGGCAACACCGTGGCGGCCTATTGCCGGCGCCTGAAGCTGCCCGACGCCGCGCTGCTGGGCAGCCTGGCGCAGGGGGGCATCGTGGTGTTCGTGGTGCTCATCGCGCTGGACCAGCTGCAGGTGGGCGGCAGCATCGTGCGGCAGACCTTCCTGATCCTCCTGGGCGGCGTGGTGTTTGCCGTGGCGCTGGCGTTCGGCCTGGGTGGCAAGGACTGGGCCGCGGACCGCATCGAAAGCTGGTGGCCCCGGCGCCCCCGGCCCGGCCCGCCCGGCGATGCCCCGCCCCGCCCGCCGGACGACCGGGGGGGACCGCTGCCGTAGGAACTTGTTCACGTTCCTGCAAGGTCCGCGCGGTCTATGATGCGCAGCCCGCCATGCCGCACCGCCCGCCCCGGGCGGTGCGCTGGCCCTTCTCGCGCCCACCCTTCCGTTCGTCCATGCAACTGCTTTCGACCGCCTGGCCCGCCCTGGTCTGGGCCCTGCCCGCCCTGGTGCTGATCTCGGCCCTGGCCTTCCTGGTGCGGGGCGACCGCCGCGCCGCCGGGCATCTGCTGGCCCTGCTGGCCTGCTTCCTGATCGGCGCGCTGCTCATGGAATTCTTCACCTTCATGGCCGCGCGCGTGGCCCGCCAGGGCAGCGCCGCGTCCCAGCCGGCGCTGGGCTCCGGCACGCTGGCCCTGCTGGAGACCACGCTCAACCGCCGCTCCCTCACCGCTCCCGCGCTGTCGCTGCCGGCCGTGGCCACCTACGCCGTGGGCGCGGCCTACCTGTGGCTGCTGGTGACCTGGGGCCTGCACCTGCGCGGCAAGAAGGCCGGCAGCGGCGGCCGCAAGAAGCCCGCCGCCAAGGGCGCCCGCAAGCCGGCCCGCAGCTGACGGCAACGGCTTGGAGGCATTTTGGCCTCCAGCGCCCGTGCAGAAAGCGCGAGCAGCTACTCAAAATATAGCAACCTGTGCGCCGCGCTGCCGCGCCGCATTGACGCAGGGCAAAGCCCGGGGCGGCGGCTGTGCCCACAATGGCGCTCCGCACACCACAGCGCCCCCCCACCGCCGGGGGCCGCCGCCTTTTTCATGACGACTCCCGACAGCGACGTCCTCATCGTCGGTGCAGGCCCGGCGGGCCTGTCGCTGGCCACCTCCCTGGCGCAAGCCGGGTTCACCGCCACCGTGGTCGAGCAGCAGTCGCAGGCCGCGCTGGCCGACCCCGCCCCCGATGGCCGCGAGATCGCGCTCACGCACCCCAGCCGCGCCACGCTGCAGCGCCTGGGCAGCTGGGCCGCGCTGGCCCCCGGCGAGGTGGGCGAGATCACGCAGGCCCAGGTGCACGACGGCCCGCTGGGCGGCCACAGCGCGCTGCAGCTGGACGCCCCTTCCGCGGGGCCCGGGGTGCTGGGCTTCATCGTGCCCAACCACGCCCTGCGCCGCAGCGCCTACGACGTGGCGGCGCGCACCGCCGGCGTGCGCATTCTCGCCGGGACGCAGGTCACGCGCGTGGCCGCGCTCTCCACGCATGCCGAGCTGGACTGCGTGCCGGCCGGCGCCGCCCCCGGCACAGCCGCGCAACGCCTGCGCGCGCCGCTGCTGGTGGCGGCGGACAGCCGCTTTTCCGCCACCCGGCGCCAGCTGGGCATCGGCGCGCAGATGACCGACTTCGGCCGCACCGTCATCGTCTGCCGCATGCGCCACGCCCAGCCGCACGGCGGTGTCGCGCACGAGTGCTTTGGCTACGAGCGCACGCTGGCCGTGCTGCCCCTGCCGGATGCGCCCGTGGGGCATGCCCTGTGCTCCGTGGTGGTCACCGCCGGCTCGGCCGACGCCGCGGCGATGATGGCCCTGGCCCCCGAGGACTTCGCCGCCCAGGTGCAGGCGCAGTTCGACGGCCGCCTGGGCCCCATGGCCCTGGTGGGCGAACGCTTTGCCTACCCGCTGGTGGCCGTGTACGCCCAGCGCTTTGCCGGCCTGCGCTGTGCGCTGCTGGGCGACGCGGCCGTGGGCATGCACCCCGTCACCGCGCACGGCTACAACCTGGGCCTGGCCGGCGTGGAGCGGCTCACCGCCGCGCTGGTGGAGGCCCGCCAGCAGGGGCAGGACCTGGGCAACCCCGGCGCGCTGGACCGCTATGCGCGCGAACACCACCGCCACGCCTGGCCCATCTACCAGGGCACCAACGCCATCGTGCGCCTGTACACCGACGCCCGGCCCGTGCCCCGGCTGCTGCGGCAACTGGTGCTGCAGGGCGCCCGGCGCCTGCCGCCGCTGCAGGCGGCCATCGTGGGCCAGCTGACGGGCAAGCCGCCCGGGTGGCTGCAGGTGCTGGGATCGCGGCCAGCGGTAGCGCTTCAAAAACCATAGCTGCTTGCGCTTGCCTGGATTGGCCTGCAGGCATTTTTCGCCCCCATCCATCACGGCGGGGGGCGCCAGTGCCGGTCAGTCCTCCACCCCCAGGGTGGCCAGGCCGTACAGCGGCGCACCCAGCCAGGGGCGCGTGAAGGCGTCCAGCGCCAGCCCGGCCCATCCATAGCACTCCGACACGCTCTGCTCGCGCAGCAGCGTGAGACGCGGGTGCGCGCCGGCCAGCTCGGCCATGCGGCCCACGCCCCAGTGGAACTCGGCCCCGGTGGACGCCAGGCTGGCATGCACGCGGGCGCGGCCCACGGCCTGGCGCGTGACGGCATCGAGCAGCAGGCGCGAGCCCGGCGGCGCGTGCTCGGCAAACTCCGCCAGCACCGCCTGCACCTGGGCCGGCTGCAGGTACATGAGCACGCCCTCGCACAGCACCAGCACGGGCTGCGCGGCGGCGCCCTGCGCAAGACCGAGCCGCTGCCACCAGCCCAGCTGGGTCAGGTCCACCTGCGCATGGCGCTGGCGCGGGCAGCGCGGGGAGAGCAGCGCTTCGCGCAGCGCCATCACGGCCGGCAGGTCAGCATCCAGCCAGTGGTTGGCCCCCGTGTCGAGCCACTGGAAGTGGTGCGTCAGGCCGCACCCCAGGTTCACGCCCAGGGCTTGCGGGTGCTCGGCAAAGAACGCGCGGCCCGCGGCCTTGAGGGCCTGGGTACGCCACAGCACGTTGAGCACGGTGGGCAGGTCGTCCAGCGTGGCCGTGGCGTCGGCGCCCAGCTGCGCCCACAGCCGGGCGGCCACGGCGTCGCCGCATTCCAGCCACGGGAAATAGCGCCCGCCCAGGGCCCGCGCGGCCAGCGGGATGAGCAGCGTGCCGGGCACGGGCGGCAGCTGGGCGCGCGCCAGCAGATCGGGGGCGGGGCACGGGGCACCGGGTGGGCGGACACGGCGTCGGCTGCGGGGGGGCGGCACGGGTCTCCTCCTCCTGTGGCCGATGGCGCCACGGTGGTTGCTGTTGCGGCGTGCGGTGCAGGGCCCGCGCCGGTTTTCGCGCCATTGTGGGCCGACCGCGGGGCAATGCAACCCATGCCCGTCAGGCGGCATGGAATTAGGGCGACGTTGGATAAGTCGCCACGATGCGGCGGGCCCTGGATCGGGATGGGTTGCAAGGCGCAAACCGCAGCGATAGCCGTAGCTATCGCGAGGATTTGCAACGCCGCAAACCGTCCTGAGCCAGGGATGCGCCGTACGGGGAGGCTTGTTCAGCGTTGCCTTAGGGCGCGAAGGCTGGGCGCGGCCCGGGCGGATCAGTCCTTGACCAGCGCCCACACCAGCGCCACCCCGGCGGCCAGCAGGTCGCCGGTGAACGACACGTCGTCGGCGCTGCTGGCGCTGCTGAAGGCGCGCTGCTGCCGCTCGCGCTCGGCGCGGGCGTGGTCGCGTTCCAGGGCCACGAGCGCATCGCCGATGTCCACGGGCGGTGCGGCAGCCCCCGCCAGCCGGGCTCGGGCGCCGGCCTGCGCGTAGCCTTCCATGGCGCGCACCACGGCGTCGGGATCGATCAGCGAGAACGCGGCGCGGCAGTAGGGGCAGGCGTGGTCCTTGCGGATGTCCACCGGAGCGCCGCAGCTGGTGCAGTAGATGGCACCGACGCGTTTGGCCAGGTCGTCGATCTCGGGCCGCGTCATGTGCCGCACGAAGCCCTTCTCCACCATGAACGACGAGAACGTGCTGAAGCGCCCGTGCTGGCGCGCGCAACGGTAGACCATGTACCGGCCGCTGCGCACCACGTCAAAGCCCCGGGCCAGCGAGGTGTCGCAGCGGGGGCAGGCCATGCGCTCGGGCAGGGGGTGGTGCTGGTCTGCGCGGTGCTCGTGCAGCAGCCGGAACAGCTCCACCACGGCACGGGGCGAGAGCTTGAGGTTCTCGTGCCGGTCGAACCACAGCCCCTGGCAGGCAAAGCAGATGTCCAGCTCCAGCTCGGGGCCCATGTTGCTGGCAAACCGGTGGACCTGCATGGGCTGGCGGCAGGAGGGGCAGGACGGCAAAGCAGGCATGGCGGCGGCAGCGTGGGGCGCTGGGGGGCGGGCGGGCCTGCATCGTACCCCGCGCGCGCCGGTCTGGCGGGGCTTGGGGAGGCCCGCGGGCGGCCTGTGGGGGACGGTAGCATCCACGCCTCAACCACAAGGAACCGACAACATGGGATTGATGAACTGGCGCGTGAAGAGCGCCGAAGTGCTGCAGCAGGGGGGCGTGATTGCGCCGGACGAGCGGCTGCCGTGGCCGCAGACGGCTGTGATGGGCGTGCAGCACGTGATTGCGATGTTTGGCGCCACGGTGCTGGCGCCCATCCTGATGGGCTTTGACCCCAACGTGGCGATCCTGATGAGCGGCATCGGCACGCTGATCTTCTTCCTGGTCACGGGCGGCAAGGTGCCCAGCTACCTGGGCTCGAGCTTTGCGTTCATCGGCGTGGTGATCGCGGCCACGGGGTATGCGGGCAAGGGGGCCAACGCCAACATCGCGGTGGCGCTGGGCGGCATCATCGCCTGCGGCCTGGTCTACACGCTGATCGGGGTGCTGGTGCAGGCCGTCGGCACGGGCTGGATTGAGCGCTTCATGCCGCCGGTGGTCACCGGGTCCGTGGTCGCGGTCATCGGCCTGAACCTGGCGGGCATCCCCGTCAAGAACATGGCGGCCAGCAACTTCGACAGCTGGATGCAGCTGGTCACCTTCGTGAGCGTGGGCCTGGTGGCCGTGCTCACGCGCGGCATGGTGCAGCGCCTGCTGATCCTCGTGGGTCTGATCGTCGCGAGCCTGCTCTACGCGGTGTTCACCAACGGCCTGGGCCTGGGCAAGCCCATCGACCTCTCGGCGCTGGCCAACGCCTCCTGGGTGGGCGTGCCCAACTTTGCGGCGCCGGTGTTCGACGGCAACGCGCTGCTGCTGATCGCGCCCGTGGCCATCATCCTCGTGGCCGAGAACCTGGGCCACATCAAGGCCGTGACGGCCATGACCGGCCGCGACCTGGACCGCTACATGGGCCGCGCGTTCATGGGCGACGGCATTGCCACCATGGTCAGCGGCAGCGCGGGCGGCACGGGCGTGACCACCTATGCCGAGAACATCGGCGTGATGGCCGCCACCAAGATCTACTCCACCGCGGTCTTCCTGCTGGCGGGGGTGTTTGCGCTGGTGCTGGGCTTCAGCCCCAAGTTCGGGGCACTAATCCAGACCATTCCCCTGCCGGTGATGGGCGGGGTGTCCATCGTGGTGTTCGGCCTGATCGCGGTGGCCGGGGCCAAGATCTGGGTGGACAACCGGGTGGACTTCTCGCAGAACAAGAACCTGATCGTCGCGGCCGTCACGCTGATCCTGGGCACGGGCGACTTCACGCTCAAGTTCGGCCAGTTTGCGCTGGGCGGCATCGGCACGGCGACGTTCGGCGCCATCCTGCTCTACGCCCTGCTGAACCGCGACAGCCGCGCCACGGCGCCCGGCGGGCATTGAACGGTACGCACGGCCCCCGCCCCGGGCACGGGGCGGTGTAAGGGTTAACCCCGGTATTTGTAAGAAACGGTCGCTAGGATCGCTGGTTTTGCCAAGGGCCGCGGGTGCGCGGCCTGCCACTAGAGCGGAGTTTTTCACATGTCCCTGGCCGATCGGGTGCTGTACCCCGACTTTCTCTCCCGCATCATGTCTGCCGACGAGGCAGCCGCCCTGATCCCCGCCGGCGCCCACGTGGGCATGAGCGGATTCACGGGGGCTGGCTACCCGAAGGCGGTGCCCGGCGCGCTGGCGCGGCGCATCGAAAGCCTGAACGCGCAGGGCAAGGGGTTCAAGATTGGCCTGTGGACCGGCGCCTCCACGGCGCCCGAGCTGGACGGCGCGCTGGCCCAGGTGGACGGCGTGGAGATGCGCCTGCCCTACCAGTCCGACCCCACGGTGCGGCGCCAGATCAACGCCGGGCAGATGCAGTATGTGGACATCCACCTCTCGCACGTGGCGCAGTTCGTGTGGTTCGGCTTCCTGGGCAAGCTGGATGTGGCGGTGGTCGAAGTGGCGGGCGTGCTGCCCGACGGGCGGCTGATCCCCTCGTCCTCCGTGGGCAACAACAAGACGTGGCTGGACCAGGCCGACAAGGTCATCCTGGAGGTGAACACCTGGCACAACCCCAAGCTGGAGGGCATGCACGACATCTACTACGGCACCGACGTGCCGCCGCACCGCAAGCCCATCCCGATGACGGAGCCGAACCAGCGCATCGGCGAGCCCTACCTGCGCTGCGACCCGTCCAAGGTGATCGCCGTGGTGATGACCGACAAGCCCGACCGCAATTCGGTCTACGCCGCGCCGGACGAAACGTCCAACCGCATCGCGGCCCACATCATCGACTTCCTGCAGCACGAGGTGAAAAAGGGCCGCCTGCCCAAGGACCTGCTGCCGCTGCAGTCGGGCGTGGGCAACATTGCCAACGCCGTGCTGGCCGGGCTGAACAGCGGGCCGTTCAAGAACCTGACGGCCTACACCGAGGTGCTGCAGGACGGCATGCTGGACATGCTGCGCTCGGGCACGCTGGCCAGCGCCTCGGCCACCGCGCTGTCGCTGAGCCCCGCGGCCATGCAGGACTTCAATGACCGCATCGACTTCTACAAGGAGCGCCTGGTGCTGCGCCCGCAGGAGATCAGCAACCACCCCGAGCTGATCCGCCGCATGGGCCTGATCGCGATGAACGGCATGATCGAGGCCGACATCTACGGTAACGTGAACAGCACCCACGTGATGGGCTCGGCCATCATGAACGGCATCGGCGGCTCGGGCGACTTCGCGCGCAACGCCTACCTGTCGATCTTCATGACGCCGTCGCTCGCCAAGAACGGCGCCATCTCGTGCATCGTGCCCATGGCCTCGCACGTGGACCACACCGAGCACGACGTGCAGATCCTCGTCACCGAACAGGGCCTGGCCGACCTGCGCGGCCACTCCCCCACGCAGCGCGCCGAGATCATCATCAACCAGTGCGCGCACCCGGACTTTCGCCCCGCCCTGCATGACTACGTGGCCCGCGCCCGCAAGACCGCCGTGGGCCAGCACACGCCCCACGTGCTGGGCGAGGCCCTGTCGTGGCACCAGCGCTACGTCGAGACGGGCAGCATGCGCCAGAACCAGCCGGCCTGACAGCGGCGCCCGGCCATCCCGCAGATTCCCCAGGCGCCAAAGGGGCTCTGCAAGGTTCACAAGCCCTGGCTAGAATAAGGGTTAACCCTAGGTTCACATTCCCGGGGTTCCCTTTTTCGAGTCCTCCCAACCAGCCCCGACGGGGCTGGTTGTTTTTTGTCTGCCCGCTTTTTTCTGTTCCACCATGCAACGACGCCAGTTCACCCAATCCCTTGTGGCCGCCAGCGCCGGCCTGCTGCTTGCCAATGCCTCCCGCGCCGTGGGCGTGCAGGACCCGATGGACGCCAAGACCGTGAGCATCGGCTGCTCGCTTGGCCTGTCGGGCGCGCTGGCCAGCCTGGGCAAGGAGCTCAAGCAAGGGCTGGACGCGGGCATTGCCCAGGCCAACGCGCGCGGCGTCCATGGCCGCGAGCTGAAGCTGCTGGCCCTGGACGACGGGTACGACGCCGCCCGGTCGGAAGACAACGCCCGCAAGCTGATTGCCGACGGCAGCGTGGTGGCCCTGATCTCCTGCATGGGCACGGCCAACAACCAGCGCATCCTGCCCCTGGTGGACGAGGCGCAGATCCCCTACGTGGCACCCCAGAGCGGCGCCAATTCGCTGCGCAAGGCGGAGTACCGCTCGGTGTTCCACGTGCGCGCCAGCTATTCCGACGAGGCGCAGCGCCTGGCGCAGAAGCTGGTGGCCATGGGCATCACCGACCTGGCCATCGTGTACCAGGACACGGCCTTCGGCCGCGAGTTCCTGGCCGACGTGAACGCCGCGCTCAAGGCGGCCAGCCTGCAGGCGCCCAAGGCGTTCAAGCTCGACAACCAGGGCGCGCAGGTGGCCGACGTGGTGCGCCAGGCGGTCGCCGCCAAGCCCATGGCGGTGCTGCTGGGCACGGCCGGCGATGTCTCGGCGGCGCTGGTGAACGAGTTCAAGAAGGTGTCGCCCAGCACGCCGCTGGCCGCCACCAGCGTGGCCCTGTCCGGGGACAACCTGCGCCAGCTGGGCGGCAAGGCGGCCGGCATTGCCCTGTCGATGGTGCTGCCCGACGCCGGACGCACCAGCGTGGCGCTGGTGCGCGACTACCAGCGGGCCATGAAGGCGGCAGGCTTCCAGGAGTTCTCGGCGCGCAGTTTCGAGGGCTACGTGAACGCCCGCGTGCTCACCGAAGGCCTGGAGCGCGCCGGCCGCGACCTCACGCGCGCCAAGCTGCGCAACGCGCTGGCCGGCATCCGCGGCAACGACCTGGGCGGCCTGCTCATCGACTATGCCGGCGGCGCTCCCTACGTAGGGTCGCGCTTCCTGGACCTGGGCGTGCTGGGCGCCAACGGTCGCATGGTGGGCTGACCGCCCCGCCGGGCGGCGGCACAATGGCCGGTTTCCTCCGTTGCGACCGACACCACCACCATGCCCCTCTGGAAAAAACCCATCGACCTGGCCCTGCTGAAGGCCGCCAACCGCAACACCGCCGTCGAGCACCTTGGCATTGAGTTCACCGAGGTGGGCGACGATTTCCTGCGGGCCCGGGTGCCCGTGGACCATCGCACCATCCAGCCGTTCGGCCTGCTGCACGGCGGGGTCAGCGTGGTGCTGGCCGAATCGATGGGCTCCACCGGCGCCTACTACGCCCTGCCCGAGGGCTACCGCGCCGTGGGCCTGGACATCAACGCCAACCACCTGCGCTCGGCCACCAGCGGCTGGGTGACGGGCACGGCCCGGCCGGTGCACATCGGGCGCACCACGCACGTCTGGCACATCGACCTGCACAACGAAGCCGGGGAGCTGACGTGCGTGTCGCGGCTGACGATGGCGATCCTGGCGCCGAGGTAGGGGGCATCCCCCTGAGGCACTTCGTGCCTTCCCCCTTCTCTCGAATCGCTGGCGCGATTCGGGAAGGGGGACGCAGCCCTCGCTGCGGGGCGGCCCTTGCTTGGCTGCCCTGGTCTGGCCCGCGCCCTGCGCCAAAGGCGGGGGCAACGTGGCCGATGGTTGCCAGCCCAACGCAAGAGGAGCCCCCCTCCCCATCCGTTCGGGCTGAGCCTGTTGAAGCCAGGGCACGGCAAAACCCCAAGCCAAATCGCCCTCCAGCGCTTGCTGGATAAGCGCTAGCAGCTATCTATTCAGTAGCATCCTGCTGCGCCAGGCGCTCGCTTTTCCAGTACACGTCGTCGCCGCCGTCCATGCGGTTGAGCACGCGGGCGAGGACGAACATCAGGTCGGAGAGGCGGTTGAGGTACTGGCGTGGGGCGTCGTTCAGCGCCTCTTCGTTGCCCAGGGCCACCACGGCGCGCTCGGCGCGGCGGGCGACGGTGCGGCAGACATGGGCCTGCGCGGCGGCGCGGGTGCCGGCGGGCAGGATGAACTCCTGCAGCCGCGGCAGCGCGGCGTTGTGCTGGGCCAGCGCCTCGTCCAGGGCCAGGACGGCTTCGGGCTTGAGCAGCTCATAGCCGGGGATGGACAGCTCGCCTCCCAGGTTGAACAGCTGGTGCTGGATTTCGACCAGCAGCGCGCGCACACCGTCGGGCAGCCGCTCGCACAGCAGCAGGCCGATGTGCGAGTTCAACTCGTCCACGTCGCCCAGCGCGTGGATGCGCAGGCTGTTCTTGGATACGCGCTGGTTGTTGCCCAGGCCGGTGGTGCCGGCGTCGCCCGTGCGCGTGGCGATCTGTGTGAGTCGGTTGCCCATGGTCTGCTTGCGAGATGGAAGGGCGCCATTGTCGTCCAGCCCCCCGGAAAAAAGCCCCGCCGGCGGTGGGTGCACGGCGGGGCTGCGGCGGGCGGTGGGCCCTGCCACAGGGCTTGCTGTTTAGTGAACCATCGAGGGGTTGCGGTTGTACTTGTCCAGGTCCGCCGTGGACACGCCGGCGGCGCCGGGCTTCATGCTGTTCCACGCGTTGGCGTGGTAGGTGTCCCATTCCTGGCGCGACACCATGCCGTCGCCGTTGCTGTCCATCAGCCTGGCGTTCACCCGGGCATCGGCCTTGGCAGCGGCCTTGCCGCCCGAGGCGCTGGGGTTGATCTCGGCCACCGGGGCACCGCGGCCGTCACCCTTGGCCGGGTCCATGGGGGCTGCCGAGTTGTTCGCGGCACGCTGGTCCACGCGGTTTTGCGCATTGGCGGCGGCGGGCCCGCCCGACGCGGTGGGGCTGACCTCCGACGGCGGGCGCGACGCGTTGCCGGCGGGTGCCTGGGCCAGGGCGGCGGTGCAGGCGAGAGCGGCCAGCGCGGCCAGGGCGGTTTGCTTGTTCATAAAAGGCTCCTTTCCGTTTCAGTTCACGAAGAACGACAACCAAAAAATGGATGAAAAAACCTCCCGAAGCGGAAGGCTGAACACCCATTGTTGGAGCCGCGCAGGCCCCGGGCTGTAGGACATCCGCCGCGGTGCCGGTCGTCCGGGGGCCAGCCGGCGTGCCGCCGCCGCGCCTGCGCACCCTGCCCGTGCAGACTTACGTTGGGGTACAGATTTGCAGCATTGCTCTACACAAGCGGCGCCTGCGGTTACATGGCGCTGGCATTTGTTGGCGTGCGCAACAGCCGGCAAGAGTGCTGGTCTTGCGGCCACTGCTGCAGTGCAATGAACGCCTGTTCAACTTCAAAGGAGCCCCGCTTCCATGAAAGCACAGCAACGACGCATTTCCTCGTTTGACAGCCGCAGCGTGATGCTCTTCGCCGCCCTGGCGCTGGGTGGCGCCGGGGCACTGCAAGCCCAGGCGCAAGGCGCCGCCAGCGGTGGCAGCAAAAGCCCCGCAGCGCAAGGGTCGGACGCGCCCTACTCCTACGGCCCGGGCACCGGCAACCCGTCGCGCGCCGCCACCAACGCCTTCAACCGCGCAGACGCCGACAAGGACGGAAAGCTCAGCGAGCAGGAAGCCACGCAGCTACCCGCCATCAGCCAGCGTTTCAAGGAACTGGACACCGACCGCAACGGATCGCTGTCGCCCACCGAATTCGAGAAAGGTCTTTTGAGCTGACGCCCCGCCCACCCCCGCGCGCTGCAGCCCGGGAGTGCCGTTGGAATGGAAGCCGCCAGCGGGCCATTGGGGTCCGCGGCCCACGGCCCGCGAGCAGCGGGCCCTTTGGCGTGGGGCGCGCGGCAACCCGGCGCCGCAGCGCCGCGCTATGCCAGCCCGGCCAGGCGCGCCAGCCAGGACACCAGCAGCCCGCCCCCGACCACCGCCAGCACCGCCGGGTGCCACCCGGGCCAGCGTGCCGCGCGGCGGCGGCCACCGAGGCCCTCGGCCCCTGCCTGGCTGGCGGCCAGCAGCAGCCACACCAGCAGCACCAGCGCCCCCGGGTTGGCCGCCCACGCGCCCGCCACGTCCCCCTGCACCAGCGCCGCGCAGGCGTGCGTGCCGCCGCACAGCGGGCAGGGCAGGCCCGTCAGCGCCCGGAACCCGCAGCCCCAGCCCCGGTCTCCACCCGCCTGGCGCAGCCACCACGGCGTGGCCGCCATGGCCAGCGGCACGCCCAGGCCCAGCGCCAGCCGCAGCGCACGATCAGCCCGCTGCAGCGGTGGCCCGGCGGTTGCCGCGCCAGCGCGAACGTCGTCAGAGCGGGGGAAGTGCGACGGGTTCATCGCCCACCAGCTGGCGTGCCATGTAGTACGAGCCGATGGTGGACAGCGGCAGCGTCAGCAGCGCGCCCACCCAGCACAACAGAAAACCCAGCGACCCCACGATGCCCAGCACCAGCGAGCAGACCAAGGCCGAGCCCAGGTTCTTCGTCACGATGCTCCAGGCCTGGCTGAAAGCCGCCACCCCGTCGCGCTCGCCGCGCGCCACCAGGTACAGGGCCACGGGCGGCAGCGCCATGACCAGCAGGCCCGGAATGAAGCACAGCATGAAGCCCAGCGACACGACCAGCGAGCTGATGAGGCCGGCCACAAAGGCGGGCACGAAATCGTCAAAGCCCCGGAACACGTCGCCGATCTGCACCGCCTCGCCGCGCGCCTCGCGCTCGATCATGCGCATGTAGCCCACCACCATGGGCCCGGCCAGCAGGCCGGCACTGATGCCGGCCACCACCATCACCAGCAAGGTGCACACCACGTGGGTGAGGACGTTTTTCTTGAAGGTGCCCCAGGCACCGGACAGACAATCTCCCACACTGGCTGAAGCCATGGCAATCCCCCTCTCTTGGATGTGCAGCAAACACTGCCCGGGCAGTGTAGCGAGCGCATCGCGCGGCTGCTACCCCGGCGTGGCACGCGTCAGAGAAGGCCGTCCCAGAGCTGAAAGCGCGCGGGCTGCGGGTGCGGCGCGTACAGGCCCGTGTCACCAAAATGCTGAACCGCTGGCGGCGCAGCCCCATACGGCGCCCAGCCGGGGTCTCCGCCGCGGGCAAACGCCACCCAGGCCAGTTGCATGGCCTGCGACAGCGCCGCGGGCGGCGTGGCTCCGGTGAGTTCCTGCCCCGCCGTGGTGTGGAGGTTGCCCAACACGAACGGCAACTCCACCCCGTGCGCCGCACCCAGCCGCCCGCGCCACTGGGGGGATGGCCAGGCGAACTCGTAGCCATGCGCGCTGCGGGCCCAGCGCTGGGCCAGCGCGGCGATGCGCTGGGCGGGCACGCGGTAGTAGTAATCGGACTGGAGCGCGCACAGCACCTCGCCGGGCGTGCGCTGCGCGGGCGGCAGCATGCCGCGCAAGGCCTCGACGGCGCTGCCTTGCAAGCCCACTTCGTGCGCGAAGGATTCCACCTGCGCTTCGGTCACGCGGTCGATGGCGCCGCCGGGCACGTGGTACAGGCGCATCTCGTCGGCGTTGCACCCCGCCAGCACCTGCAGGTCCGGCGGTTGGGCGGCCCACTGCTGCGCGAGCGCCTGCAGCGGCGGTGCGGCCAGCACCTGCCCGTCCACGACCGGCCGCAGGGGGAAGAAGTTGCGCCCGCCCAGCCCGTGCTGCAGCCGCAGGGCGGGGTCGGACGCCAGCCGGTGCACCGCGTGCAGCACCGCTGACTGCGGCGCGGCGCCCAGCGCCGCGAGGCTGGGCTCCACGCCCGCCAGTGCGGCCACGGCGTGCCGCGCAGCGGCGGCCTCCTGCAAGGTCTGGCAGGCCACGCTGGGGCTTTGCAGGATGGCGCGCTGCACCAGCCCGCGCGCAGCGGGCAGGCCCAGCAGGCAAGCCAGCGCGCCCGCCCCGGCCGACTGGCCGAACACGGTGATGCGGGCCGGGTCGCCGCCCCAGGCCGCGACGTGGTCGCGCACCCACTGCAGCCCGGCCAGCAGGTCCAGCAGCCCCCGGTTGGCCGGCGCGGCGTGCTCCTCACCCTCGAAATGCAGAAAGCCGTCGATGCCCAGCCGGTACTGCAGCGACACGAACACCACGCCCTGCAGCGCAAACGCGGCCCCGTCGTACAGCGGCTCGCTGGCCGCCCCGCGAAAGAAGCCGCCGCCATGCACCCACACCATGACGGGCAGACCCGCGCCAGGCCCGGCGGGCGGTGCCCACACGTTGGCGGCCAGGCAGTCCGCGGCGCCCAGCGGGGGCGCATCCGCGCGCGCGGTGCGGGCCAGCTGCGGCGCCATGGGCGCAAAGGCCGTGGCATCCCGCAGGCCGGACCAGGGCAGCACCGGCACGGGCGCCGCAAAGCGCAGCGCACCGTGCGGCGCCTGGGCATACCGCACGCCGCGAAACACCCGCACGCCCTGGTCCCACACGCCCTGCAGTTGCCCACCATGCGGCAGCGTGACGGTGGGTACCGCTGTTCCGCCCGTCATTCCGTCGCCAGGCCCAGCTTGTCGATCAGCGGGCGCCAGACGGCCGCATCACGCGCCGCCCAGGTGCGCGCGTCGCCCGGCACCGACGGCGTGAGCGTGACGTTCATGGCCTCCAGTCGGGACTTGTAGTGCGCGTCGCCCGTGCGGCATTTTTCGGTGGCGGCGTTGAGCCGGTTCAGCAGCTCGGGCGGCGTGCCGGCCTTGGCGACCACGGCAATCCACGCGGGGCGCGCCAGGTCGCTGGCGCTGGGCAGCGCCTCGGCAATGGTGGGCACCTCGGGCAGCAACGCCGAGCGCTGGGTGCCAAACAGAGCCAGCGGCACCAGCTTGCCGGCCTTGACCTGCGCAGCGGCTGTGCCGATGACCAGTGTCATCGCATGGATCTGCTGGCCCATGAGGGCGGTGAGCCCCGCGCCCTCGCCCACAAAGGGCACATGGGTGCCCGGCACGCCCAGCCGCTCGATGAGCGCCGAGGTCAGCAGGTGGGCGGGGCTGCCCCGGCCCGGCGAGCCGAAGTTGATGCCGCCGGGCGTGGACCGGGCCAGCTTCTGCAGGTCCGCCAGGGTGGCAATGCCCTGCCCCGCGGGCACCGCCAGCACCAGCGGCGACGTGCCCAGCACGGCCACGCCGTCGAAGTCGCGCAGCGGGTCATAGGGCTGCTGCTTGTAGACGTAGGGCGTGATGCTCATCTGCGACATGCCGATGCTCAGCAGGTTGTAGCCATCTGCAGGCTGGGCCTTGAGGTAGTTGACGGCCAGGATGCCGTTGGCCCCGGGCTTGTTCTGCACCACCACGGGCTGGCCCAGTTCACGCGCAGCGCAGTCGGCCCACACGCGGGTCATCGCGTCCGAGCCGCTGCCGGGCGGCTGCTGCGCGATGAGCTGGATGGGTTTGGCCGGGTAGGCCGCAGGCTGCTGCGCCTGGGCGCTGCCAGCAGCGCAGGCCAGCGCGGCGAGCGCGAGGAGGCGCGGAGCGCGCGTAGAGGCTGAGGTCATGGTGTGTCTCCTGTTGGTGTTTTATGCGAGGGGCGCTCGGGTTGAGTAACGTGCAGGCGGGAGATGCCGCGCACCCCACGGGCAGACAAAGAAGGGCGTCAGCGGCGGCGTGTGTGCGCCTTTGTAGGCGTAGCAGAGGCTTCGCACCGGGCGGCAATCCAGTCGGCCAAGCAGTCCAGTTGTGCCTCCTGGGCAGCATCGGGCACGGTGGGCGGTGCGGGTGCAAAGAGCTGCAGCAGGCCCAGGCCGCGCAGCGACGACAGCACCAGGCCCAGCAGGCCGTCACGGTCGGGCATGGCCGCCAGCTCAGGGAAGGCGTTGAAGAAGCCGTCGTGCATGCGCGCCTGCACGCTCCGGCGCAGCTCGGCGATGTGGCCCAGCACCTCCGGCTGATTGCGGCAGCCCAGGTAGATGTTCCACGCCACGATGAAGCGCGGCTGCGCATACACCAGGCTCCACACCGCCTGCACAAATTTCGCAGCCCGCTCGCGCGCCGGCAGCGCGGGGCTGGGCCACAGCTCGCCCGAGCGCACGGTGGACTCGATCAGCTCGCTCAGCACGTTCATCATCAGCACCGCCTTGGACGCAAAGTGGTGCTGCACCGCTCCGGAGGTCATGCCCGCCGACTTGGCCAGCTCGTGGATGGACATCTCCTCCAGGCTGCGGCGCTGGATCACGTCGATGGCCGTGGCAATCAGGTGCTGGCGCGTGGCGGCGCTGCGCTCGGCATGGGTGCGGCGCGCCCCGGCCTTGGGGGAAACACGGTGGTTCATGGCGCTTTCACAATATACATTTCAAACGTAATGTATTTAGGCGGATGCTGACCAGCAAGCCCGTGAATACCCGCACCCCTCAGCGGGCCCAAGGTGGATCACCCCGAGCTGCCCGCGGGCCGAACCTAGAATGCTTCTCATTGACCGCCCTCACCGGAGACACCCACCATGAACGCCCCCACCGCTGCCGCCCACCTGCTGCCTGAAATCCAGCTGCGCGACGTGCCCCAGGCCCTGATCGATGCGCTGCAGGCCCGCTTTGGCGCGCAGTGCTCGCTGGCCCAGGCCGTGCGCGAGCAGCACGGGCGCGACGAAGGCTCGCTGCAGGCCCCGCCGCCCAGCGCTGTGGTGTTTGCCGAAAGCACGCAGGACGTGGCCGACCTGGTCAAGCTCGCCAGCCAGTACGAAGTGCCCGTGATCCCGTACGGCGCCGGCTCGTCGCTGGAGGGCCACCTGCTGGCCGTGCAGGGCGGCATCAGCATCGACGTGAGCCGCATGAACCGGGTGCTCAGCATCAATGCCGAAGACCTGACGGTGACCGTGCAGCCCGGCATCACGCGCAAGCAGTTGAACGACGCCATCAAGGACACCGGCCTGTTCTTCCCCATCGACCCGGGCGCCGACGCCAGCATCGGCGGCATGGCCGCCACGCGCGCCAGCGGCACCAACGCCGTGCGCTACGGCACCATGCGCGAGAACGTGCTGGCGCTGGAGGTGGTGACGGCCAGCGGCGAGGTCATCCGCACCGGCACCCGCGCCAAGAAAAGCAGCGCGGGCTACGACCTCACCCGCCTGCTGGTGGGCAGCGAAGGCACGCTGGGCATCATGACCGAGATCACCGTGCGCCTGTACCCGCTGCCCGAGGCCGTGAGCGCCGCCATCTGCTCCTTCCCGAGCATCGAGGCGGCCGTGCGCACCGTGATCCAGACCATCCAGATCGGCGTGCCGATTGCGCGCGTGGAGTTGATCGACCGCCACACCGTGCGGATGGTGAATGCGCACAGCAAGCTCAATCTGCGCGAGGAACCCATGCTGCTGATGGAGTTCCACGGTTCGCCCGCCAGCGTGAAGGAACAGGCCGAGATGGTGCAGGACCTTGCCAGCGAATTTGGCGGCCAGGCCTTTGAGTGGGCCAGCACCCCCGAGGAGCGCACCCGCCTGTGGACCGCGCGGCACAACGCCTACTTTGCCGCCGTGCAAAGCCGCCCCGGCTGCCGCGCCATCAGCACCGACACCTGCGTGCCCATCAGCCGCCTGGCCGACTGCCTGCTCGAATCGGTGGACGAAGTCGAAGCCAGCGGCATCCCCTACTTCCTCGTCGGCCATGTGGGCGACGGCAACTTCCACTTTGGCTACCTCATCGACCCCCACAGCGCCGAAGAACGCACCCAGGCCGAAACCCTGAACCACACCCTGGTCGCCCGCGCCCTCAGCATGGGCGGCACCTGCACCGGCGAACACGGCGTGGGCGTGCACAAGATGGGTTTCCTGCTGGACGAGACCGGCACCGGCGCGGTGGACATGATGCGCGCCATCAAGCGCGCGCTGGACCCGAAGAACATCCTGAATCCGGGGAAGATTTTTGCGCTGTAGGCCGGCGCCTTGAGCGCCCCGCAAGCCGAAACGACGCATCAGGCACGCCCCGCGAATGCGGGTATCCCGCAACACCATTCCCGCAGGTTGCACCCCATGAAGGCACCCGAACGCCACGAACTGCTGGCCGTGCTGAAGGCGCGATTCGACGCACACATGCAGCGCCACCCGGGCATTGCCTGGGCGGAAGTGCTGGCGCGGCTGGAGGGCAAGCCCGATGCGCTGCAGTCGCTGCACGCCATGGAGGCCACCGGGGGAGAACCCGATGTGGTGGGGCGTGCCGACGGCACGGCGGAGATCCACTTTTGCGATTGCTCCCGCGAAAGCCCGGGCGGCCGCCGCAGCCTGTGTTACGACGCGCAGGCGCTGGACGCGCGCAAGGAGCACAAGCCGCAGGGCAGCGCGGTGGCCATGGCGGCGGACATGGGCGTGGAGCTGCTGACGGAAGCGCGCTACCGCGCCCTGCAGGCGCTGGGCGAATTCGATACCAAGACGTCGAGCTGGGTGCAGACGCCCGGCGACGTTCGGGCACTGGGCGGCGCGCTGTTTGGCGACCGCCGCTACGGCAGGGTGTTCGTGTACCACAACGGGGCATCGTCGTACTACGCGGCCCGGGGATTTCGCGGCTGGCTTGCCGTGTGAGCGGGGCGGTGCGCGATGCGAGAAGGCCGCGGTGGCGTGCGGTCACGCACTGCGGTGATGTGCGGCAGGCGTTTTTGAGGATGGGACCATGATCAAGTACTCCTTTGCCACCAGCGCCACGCAGGTGGCCCGCCCGCCGGCCCCGGCCGCCGCGCCTGCGTCGCCCTTGCCGGGCGAGTTGATCGACTACCAGGCCTGCCCCTTGTGCGCCAGCCAGGCCCTGGCGCCGCTGTGCAGCGCGGACTGCTCGCACCACCCCCGCTACAGCCCGGAGCTGTCGCGCACGATGCACTGGAGCCGCTGCGCGGCCTGCGGCCATGTGTTTCGCAGCGGCTACTACACCGATGCGGCGCTGAAGGTGGTGTTTCGCGGGACCAACGAATCGCAGGTGGTGGGCTACGACCTGGAGCGCCAGCGCTATGTGTCGGCGCAGATGATCGAGAAGGTGCTGCCCTACCAGAGCCACGGCACCTGGGTGGATGTGGGCTTTGGCAACGCGTCGCTGCTGTTCACGGCGCAGGAATACGGGTTTGAGCCGGTGGGGCTGGACCTGCGCCAGCAGACGGTGGACGAGCTGCGCAAATGGGGCGTCAGCGCGCACTGCCAGGACGTGGCGCAACTCGAACTGCCCCGGCCTGCCAGCGTGGTCAGCATGGCGGATGTGCTGGAGCACATGCCGTTCCCCAAGGTCGGCCTGGGCGCCGCCCACCGGCTGCTGCAGCCCGGGGGCGTGCTGCTGGTTTCCATGCCCAACCGGGGTTCGACCGTGTGGAAGGCGCTGGACGCCGCGAACGCCAACCCGTACTGGGGCGAGATCGAGCACTACCATAACTTCGACCGCGAGCGGCTGTATGCGCTGCTGGCCGAATGCGGCTTTGAGCCCGTGCGCTACGGCATCAGCCAGCGTTACCGCGTGTGCATGGAGGTGGTGGCGCTGAAGCTGCCGCGGTAGGCAGACGCCAGAGCGTTGATTTTTCTCATGCCCACGTTGCGGGAGCCAATCCAGGCCCTCGCCGCTTGAGCGCCCGGGCGGTATTCTTGCTGCTGCGACCTGCGAAGCCGAAGCGAGGGTCCTGCACGAGCGATGCGCAGACGTCACGGGGCTGGGCAGTGGGCCGTAGCGCAGGCGCGCCAGCGTCTTTGCTGCGGCGGTGCGCCTTGCGCGGACGTGTCTTGCAGAGTGCACTGCGCATGCGTTCGCCCCACACCCACGATGGCCGCCACGCGCAACTCACAGAGGGAGGAACCATGGACAGCAGGAAGAAGCGCTCGTTGGAGGCCTTGTACCAGTCGATGGAGACGGAGGAAATCGAGCGACGCCTGGCCGGTCAGGATTTGACCGACATCGCGCGCGAGGTCGCCGCAGCGGTGCTTGTGGCCCGGCGCACGGAACCGGTGCCGGCAGCGGCGGCGCTGTGGGAAGGCACCGAGGACGACAACGATGGCTATGGCGCCAAGCTGGTGGCACTGATCGCCGGAACGCTGCTCTTCAGCGCCATCATCTGGGCCGTTCTGCCCAGGGCGGTTGCGATCCTGCTGATCATCTCCGTATCGCTCCCCACCCTCGCCACAGTGATCGGCAAAGCCGCGCCCGTGCCCGCCCAGATTTTTGGCTGGATCTTCCTGGCAACGCCGCTCTGGCTTGGCGCGATCATGTGGCACCGGGGCGATCTAGCGTGGAAGGCGGGCGACTTCCGGCCGCTGGAGTCGCTCATCGCATGGATCGTGCTGGGTTTCCTGTCCATGGTCGGCATGGCGATTGGAAGTGCGCTCATCGCGGGTGCGCAGCACGGGGGTCGTTGGGCAGAACTGGCACAGGCGCTGGAGGAACGCAAACGGCGCGCGCTGGAGTCCGTGCAGCGGCTGGATTGAGGTCACCGCCGCAGCCTCTGTGCGGGGACCCTGCTTGCGCACGGGCCGTCGGCCCAGCTCAGCCGGCTACCCATGCACGGCGCGCGAATCCGCCGGCGCTTGCGCCCGCTCATGCAGGCCGTAGTCGCGCACCACGGCGGCCACGCGCAGGCGGTAGTCGTCAAAGATGCCGGCCCGGCCCGCGCTTTGGGTGGCGCGGTGCGCCTCCTGCTGGCGCCAGCGCGCCACGGCGGCCTCATCGCGCCAGAAGGACAGCGACAGCAGCTTGCCGGGAACGCTGAGGCTCTCGAACCGCTCGATGGCGATGAATCCGTCGATCTGCTCCAGCATCGGCCGCAGCGCGGCGGCGGCGTCCAGGTAGGCGCCGCGCTGGCCCGGCGCGGGCTGGACCTCGAAGATCACGGCCATCATGCGCCTGCCTCCTGCGGGTGCGCCGGCAGGCCCAGCGTGCCCTGCACGCCCTGCGTGAACGTGCGTTCCTCGCGCAGGATGAAGCGCTTTTCCTGGGCCATCGCAAAGTTGGCGCGGCCCTCGGGGTCGGCCCGCAGGCGGGCGCGGTAGGCCTCGTAGGCGGCCAGCGAGTCAAAGCCGATCAGGCCCCAGGCCTCGTAGTTGCTGCCCTCGTGCGGCAGGAAGTAGCCCAGCAGGTGGCCGCCGCAGCGGGGAATGATCTGGCCCCAGCGGCGCGCGTACTCGGCGAACAACTCGCGCTGGAAAGGGTCGATTTCGTAGCGGATAAAGCAGGTGATCATGGTGTTCCGAAGTTTTTGGACAGGCTCTTGGGTTGGCAAGGGCTTCACGATAGGCTGTTGACGGGCACCGATGGTTCGCCCAAGATCGAACCATGAAAGATGGCCCCCACATCGCGCGCATTGCCGCGCTCATCGGCGACAGCGCGCGCGCCGAAGTCCTCACCGCGCTGATGGCCGACCGCGCCCTCACCGCCACCGAGCTGGCCGATGTGGCCGGCGTGACCAAGCAGACCATCAGCGCCCACCTGGCCAAGCTGACGGACGCGGGCCTGGTGGCCGTGGAAAGCCAGGGCCGGCACCGCTACTTCCGCCTGGCCGACCGCGACGTGGCGGCCCTGCTGGAATCGCTGATGAACGTGGCCTTCCGCGCCGGTGCGGTGCGCCTGCGCGCCAGCCCGCGCGAGCCGGCCCTGCGCCGCGCGCGCATGTGCTACGACCACCTGGCCGGCGAGGTGGGCGTGCAGTTCTACGAGTCGCTAGTGCGGCAAGGGCTGCTGCAGGCCACGCCCCAGGGCGCGGCAGTCACCGATGCGGGCGCGCAGTGGTTTGAACAGGTGGGGATCGACACCAACGCCCTCGCCCACCAGCGGCGCGCGCTGTGCCGCCCCTGCCTGGACTGGAGCGAGCGGCGTCACCACCTGGGCGGCGCACTGGGCGCGGCGTTGCTGCAGCGGCTATTCGACGGTGGGTGGGCGCACCGCGCCGGGGACTCGCGCGTGGTCCAGTTCACACCCCGGGGCGAACTGGCGCTGCGCGAATGGCTGGCTGGCACTGCCCCGGCCGCCGCATCCACCCCGCAAGGCACGCGCGCAGCATGAAGACCTTGCTGCTGTTCATTGCGACCGCAGTGGCCGAAATCGTGGGGTGCTACCTGCCCTGGCTGTATCTGCGGCACGGCAAGCCCCTGTGGCTGCTGCTGCCCGCAGCGCTGAGCCTGGCGCTGTTTGCGTGGCTGCTCACCTTGCACGACACGGCCGGCGCGGGCCGCGTGTACGCGGCCTATGGCGGGGTCTACATCGGCGTGGCGCTGGCGTGGCTGTGGGTGGTGGATGGCATTCGGCCCACCGCATGGGATGTGGCGGGCGTGCTGGTCGCGCTCGCCGGCATGGCGATCATCATGCTGCAGCCGGGGCGCTAAGGCACTGCGAGGCGGTACCGCACCCCTTCGCGTGCCGTGCCCACCTGCAGCAGGTTGACCACGCCCATCACATCGTCGACCAGCCCCACGGCCTTCTCCATCGCCTCGGCCTGCTCCGGCGACTGCACGCAGCCCATCAGCGTGACCAGCCGGCGCTCGCCCAGCACCCACACGCTGGTGTCGCCAAACCGCCCGTCCTCGCGCAGGTACAGCTGCACGCGCGGGATGATCTCGGCGTCGTAAAGGTACGAGTTGGGCAGCCGGCAACGGCCCACGCGGTAGCAGCTGCCGCCGTGCTGCGCGCGCACGTGGGCCAGCTCGCGCACCTCGGATGCGGTGTACAGCGGCCCCTCGGGCACGGGGCACGCAGGCAGGGCGTTGGTGACCTGCACGAAGGGGTCGTTGAAGGCGTTGGTGCGCGCTACAGCGGCCGCAGCCGCGCCCTGCTGTGCCCACCCGGCCCAGGGCAACGCAGCGACCAGCCCCGCGGCCACCGCGCCGAGCACGGGGCGCAGCAGCGGCCGCGCGGCGCTGTGCTGCGGGGACGGGAGTGAGGGCTTTTTCATGGGCACAGGCTCCGGCGGAGTGGGCCTGCTGCGCACCACCAAACGCGGCGTTGGACTGCAGAGCCCGGTTTCACGGGCCGCCATGATGGCAAGGGTTTCGGCCACAACACAACCGGGGCTTTCGATGTTTGCTCTTTTATTGATAGCTGTCAGCGCTTGCCAGCAAAGCGCCGGAGCCGTTTTTTATTCATAATCCGCACGCACCGCCGGCCCCTTCACGCCATGCCCAGCGACCTGATCGTCCACCGCCCCGAAGGCCTGTACTGCCCGCCCGGGGACTTCTACATCGACCCCTGGCGGCCGGTGGAGCGGGCCGTGATCACGCACGCGCATTCCGACCACGCGCGCATGGGCTCGGCCCACTACCTGGCGCACGAGGGCAGCGCGGGCACGCTGCGCAACCGGCTGGGCGCCGGCATTGCGCTGCAGACGCTGGCGTATGGTGAAACCATCGACCACCAGGGCGTGAAGCTGTCGCTGCACCCGGCGGGGCATGTGCTGGGCTCGGCCCAGGTGCGCGTCGAGCACGGCGGCCAGGTGTGGGTGGCCTCGGGCGACTACAAGCTGGAGCGCGATGGCACCTGCCCGCCGTTCGAGCCGGTGCGCTGCCACACCTTCATCACCGAATCCACTTTCGGCCTGCCCATCTACCGCTGGCCGGCGCAGCCCGCGCTGTTTGCCGACATCAACGCCTGGTGGGCCGCCAACGCGGCGGCGGGACGGGCCAGCGTGCTGTTTGCCTACGCGTTTGGCAAGGCCCAGCGCCTGCTGCACGGGGTGGACGCCGGCATCGGGCCCATCGTCGTGCATGGCGCGGTGGAGCCGCTGAACGCCGTGTACCGCGCGGCCGGCATCGCCCTGCCGCCCACGCTGCGCGTGACGGACCCTGGCGTGACCAAAGACCTGCTGCGCCGCGCCCTGGTGATCGCCCCGCCCTCGGCCGCTGGCACGCCGTGGCTCAAGCGCTTTGGCGAGCACTCTGACGCGTTCGCCAGCGGCTGGATGCTGGTGCGCGGCGCGCGCCGCCGCCGGGGCGTGGACCGGGGCTTTGTGATGAGCGACCACGCCGACTGGCCGGGCCTGCTGCAGGCCATTGGCGCCACCGGGGCCGAGCGCGTCATCGTCACCCACGGCAGCACGGCGGTGATGGTGCGCTGGCTGTGCGAACAGGGGCTGGACGCCCAGGTGTTTGCCACCGAATATGGCTCGGACGACGACAACGAGGACGACGCGGCCGCGGCGCCCGAGGCCGCGCCATGAAGCAGTTCGCCGCCCTCTTCCAGGCGCTCGACGCCACCACCGCGCAGTCGGCCAAGCAGGCGGCGCTGGTCGCCTATCTGCGCGTGGCGCCAGCGGCCGACGCGGCCTGGGCCGTGTACTTCCTCGCGGGCGGCAAGCCGCGCCAGATGGTGCCCACCAAGCGCCTGAAGGCCCTGGCGCAGCAGGCCGCGGGCCTGCCCGAATGGTTGTTTGACGAAAGCTACGAGGCCGTGGGCGACCTGGCCGAGACCCTGGCCCTGCTGCTGCCCCCGCCCACGCAGGCGGTAGACCTGCCGCTGGCCGAGTGGATGGCGCAGCTACTGCCGCTGCGCGCCCTGCCGCCCGATGAGGCCGACGCCCGGCTGCGCGCGCAGTGGGGCATGCTGGCGGCGGAGCAGCGCTTTGTGTACTTCAAGCTCATCACCGGCAACTTCCGCGTGGGCGTGTCGCGCCTGCAGGTGACGCAGGCCCTGGCCGCTGTGAGCGGCGTGGACGCCAAGCGCATTGCGCACCGGCTGATGGGCTACACGCAGATCGGGCGGCAGCCGCAGGCCGGCGACTACGCGGCGCTGGTGGCGCCTGCCGGGGGCGCGGAGGACAGCGCGCCGGACGACAGCGCGGCCGGGCACCCCTACCCGTTTTTCCTGGCGCATCCGTTCAACCAGCCCGTGGCCGACATGCCCGCTTTGCTGGGCGCGGTGCAGGACTGGCAGGTGGAGTGGAAGTGGGACGGCATCCGCGCGCAGATCGTGCGGCGCGGCGGGGCGGCCTGGGTGTGGTCGCGCGGCGAAGAGCTGGTGACCGACCGCTTTCCCGAGCTCGCCGAGGCCGCGCTGGCGCAGTGGCCGGAGGGCACCGTCGTCGATGGCGAGATTCTGGTGTGGCTGCCTGACGAACCCGGCCCGCGCCCGTTTGCCGACCTGCAAAAGCGCCTGGGCCGCAAGACGCTGACGCCGAAGCTGCTGCGCGAGCTGCCCGTGGTGCTGGTCTGCTACGACCTGCTGGAACATGCGGGGCAGGATCTGCGCCAGACGCCCCAGCACGCGCGGCGTGCGCTGCTGGACGCGGTGCTGCAGCCCGCCCCCGCCGCCATCGCCCCCGATGACCAACGCACTCTGCGCCTGAGCCCCCTGCTGCAGGGCGCGGACTGGCCGGACCTGGCCCGCCAGCGCGAGGCCGCGCGCGCCATGGGCACCGAGGGCTTCATGCTCAAGCACCGCGACGCGCACTACGGCGTGGGCCGCACCAAGGACGTGGGCGTGTGGTGGAAGTGGAAGATCGACCCCATGAGCGTGGACGCCGTGCTGATCTACGCCCAGCGCGGCCACGGCCGCCGCGCGAGCCTGTACACCGACTACACCTTTGCCGTATGGAGCGGGCCGCCGGACGACCCGGAACGCCAGCTCGTGCCGTTTGCCAAGGCGTATTCGGGCCTGACGGACGCCGAGATCGCACAGGTGGACGCCATCATTCGCAAGACCACGCGCGAGACCTTTGGCCCTGTGCGCAGCGTGGAGGCCACGCAGGTCTTCGAGCTGGGCTTTGAAGGCATCGCGAAGAGCCCGCGCCACAAGAGCGGCATTGCGGTGCGGTTTCCGCGCATGCTGCGCTGGCGCCAGGACAAGCCCGTGGCCGAGGCGGACACGCTGCAGACCCTGGCCGCCCTGCTGCCGGACCACCCCCCATGAGCACGGCGCGCCGCCCCCGCAAGCAGGCTTCCCCCGCCCCGGCGCCCGGCGCGGCCGAGGCCTGGATGGCCGCCCGCGGCTGGCAGCCCTTTGGCTTTCAGCGCGAGGTGTGGCAGGCCCTGGGCGAGGGCCGCTCGGGCCTGCTGCATGCCACCACCGGCGCGGGCAAGACCTATGCCGTGTGGCTGGGCGCGTTGCAGCACCTGGCTGCGCCGCCGACCGCTCGGGCTGAGCCCGTCGAAGCCGGGGAGCACCAAGCGCCACCCCCGCCCGTTCGGGCTGAGCTTGTCGAAGCCGCAGCCCTGCGCGCCCACCGCGCCGCTGCCCCGCCCCTCACCGTGCTGTGGATCACCCCCATGCGCGCCCTGGCCGCCGACACGCTGCGCGCGCTGCAAGCCCCGCTGCCCGGCCTGGCGCCCCGCTGGACCAGCGGCCTGCGCACAGGCGACACCGCCAGCGGCGAGCGCGCCGCGCAGGACCGCCGCCTGCCCACGCTGCTGGTCACCACACCCGAAAGCGTGTCCCTGCTGCTGGCCCGCGCCGATGCGCGCGAGCGCCTGGCCAGCGTGCGCCTGGTGGTGGTGGACGAGTGGCATGAGCTGCTGGGCAACAAGCGCGGCGTGCAGGCGCAGCTGGCGCTGGCGCGCCTGTCGGGCTGGAACCCGGCCCTGCAGGTGTGGGGCATGTCGGCCACGCTGGGCAACCTGCAGGAAGCCTTGGCCACGCTGCTGCCCACGCCCGTGCCCGAGGCGCCCGCACGGCCGGCGCCCGCGCTGGTGCAGGGCCGCATCGACAAGCGGCTGCAGGTGCAGGTGCTGCTGCCCGCGCGCGCCGAGCGCTTTGCCTGGGCCGGCCACATGGGGCTGAGCCTGCTGCCGCAGGTGGTGCAGTCGATCGAAGCTGCGGCGTCCACCTTGGTGTTCACCAACACGCGCTCGCAGGCGGAGCGCTGGTACCAAGCGCTGCTGGAAGCGCGGCCCGACTGGGCGGGCGTGCTGGCGCTGCACCACGGCTCGCTGGGGCACGAGGTGCGCGACTGGGTGGAACAGGGGCTGAAGGCCGGGCAGCTCAAGGCCGTGGTCTGCACCTCCAGCCTGGACCTGGGCGTGGACTTCTTGCCGGTGGAGCGGGTGCTGCAGATCGGCTCAGCCAAGGGCGTGGGGCGGCTGCTGCAGCGCGCGGGCCGCTCGGGCCACGCGCCGGGGCGCAGCTCCAGCATCACGCTGGTGCCCACGCACAGCCTGGAGCTGGTGGAGGCCGCGGCCGCGCGCCACGCGCTGGCCCAGGGCCGCGTGGAAGACCGGCACACGCCGCGCGCGCCGCTGGATGTGCTGGTGCAGCACCTGGTGACGATTGCGCTGGGCGGCGGCTTTGTGCCCGATGCGCTGCGGGCCGAGGTGCGGCGCGCACCCGCCTATGCGCAACTGGCCGACAACGACTGGCAGTGGGCGCTGCAGTTCGTGCGCCAGGGCGGGGCATCGCTGGCCACCTACCCGGACTTCCACCGGGTGGTGCCCGATGAAGACGGCGTCTGGCGCGTGCCCGATGCGCGGCTGGCGCGCCGCCACCGCAGCAACATCGGCACCATCGTGAGCGACGCCAGCATGCAGGTGCAGTTTGTGAGCGGCGGGCGCCTGGGCTCGGTGGAAGAGAGCTTCATCGCGCGCCTCAGGCCCGGCGACGTGTTCATGTTCGCGGGCCGCCTGCTGGAGTTGGTGCGCACCCAGCAGATGACAGCCTATGTGCGCGTGGCCCCCAAGGGCAGCGCCGCGCTGCCGCGCTGGAATGGCGGGCGCATGCCACTGTCCAACACCCTGGCCGACGCCATGCTGGAGGTGCTGGAGCAGGCCGAGCGCGGCGTGTACGCGACGCCCGAGATGCGCCGCGCCCGGCCGCTGCTGGAGCTGCAGCACGCCTGGTCGGCCCTGCCCACGCCCGGCCGCCTGGTGGCCGAGACGCTGCACACGCGCGAGGGCTGGCACCTGTACCTGTACCCGCTGGCCGGCCGCCTGGTGCACCTGGGGCTGGCCGGGCTGCTGGCTTGGCGCGCATCGCAGCAGGTGGCCAACACGTTTTCCATTGCCGTCAACGACTACGGGCTGGAGCTGCTGTCGGCCAAGCCCATCGACTGGGCCGCGCTGCTGCCGCGCCTGATCGGCGAGGGCACGCCCACCACCGTGGGCAGCGGGCTGGAAGACGAGGTGCTTAGCAGCCTGAACGCCACCGAGATGGCACGCCGGCGCTTTCGCGAGATCGCGCGCATCGCGGGCCTGATCTTCCAGAGCCACCCGGGCGAGCAGCGCAGCAGCCGGCAGCTGCAGGCCTCGTCGTCGCTGTACTACGACGTGTTCGCGCAGTACGACCCCGACAACCTGCTGCTGGCCCAGGCCCGCGCCGAGCTGCTGGCCAACGAGCTGGACATGGAGCGCCTGGCCCGCACCCTGCGCGGCATGCAAGCAAAGGCTCTGACCGTGCATGCCATCGAGCGCCCCACCCCGTTCGCGCTGCCGCTGATGGTGGAGCGCTTTCGCGAGCGCCTGAGCACCGAGACCCTGGCCGACCGCCTGGCCCGCATGGTGCAGGCGCTGGAGCAGGCGGCGGACAAAACCACCGGCACCCACCTGGCCCCGCCAGCCGTCCAGGCTGCAGACCTGGCCTGGGATGAGCCCGACAAACCCAACCCACGGCGGCGTGCCCGGCGCGACACAGGCGAGCGCGGCCCCGTGCGGCACCCCCGCGGCCGACACGGGTTTTGAAGCCTCCAGAGTCAGCGCGCCCGACAATGCCGCCGGTGAACGCGCTCGACCACTTCTTCACCACCACGTCCCCGAAGCACACACCGCCCGCGGGCGCCTGCCCCCTCGCCCTGCCTTCCGGCACCCTGCTCTGGCTGCTGCCCCACCGCGCCGTGTGGTGGCCAAGCGCAGACACGGTGTTCGTGGCCGATGTGCACTTTGGCAAGGCGGCGGCATTTCGCCGTGCGGGCCAGCCCGTACCGCAGGGCACCACGGCCGACAACCTGGCACGGCTGGATGCGGTGCTGGCCGCCACGGACGCACAGCACCTGGTGTTTCTGGGCGACTTCCTGCACGCGCGCGGCGGTGCGCAAGAGCCGCTGTGGCAGCAGCTGCTGCCCTGGCGCCAACGCCACGCCGCCGTGCAGATGACGCTGGTGCGCGGCAACCATGACCGCCACGCCGGCGATCCACCGGCGCAGCTCGCCATGGCGCTGGCGGACGAGCCGTGGCCACCCCTGCCGGGCGCCCCGGTGCTGGCCGGCCACCACCCGCAGGCCGTGGCGGGCCACACCGTGCTGGCGGGGCACTGGCACCCGGTGGTGCGCCTGCGCGGCCGGGCGCGCGATGCGCTCAGCGCGCCCTGCTTTGGCTGGGGCGACGGGCAACTGGTGCTGCCGGCGTTCGGGGCCTTCACGGGGGCGTCGCCGGTGGCACTGCCCGGTCACTGGCAGCCGTTCGCGGTCACGCCCGGCCAGGTCGTCCGTGTGCCGGCCGGGGGCTGAACGGCACTGGCGCGCCGGGCTGCTACCACCTTTTTGGTGAAAAAAAGTCCCTCCCGCCCATGAAAATTTTGCATTATGAGATTCGATTGCAAAAATGAGGGGGCCCGACAGGCCTGAGCAAGGAGAATCACCGAGCATCCGCATTTGACCCGTTGCGCGCGCCGCCGGCGGGGCATCTACTTACTCCGTTTCGAGAGACAAGCCATGACGACCCAGCAACCATCCATCATCTACACCCTGACCGACGAGGCCCCGCGCCTCGCTACGGCCTCCTTCCTGCCCATCGTCCGCACGTTCGCGGCGCCGGCGGGCATCAGCGTGCTGGAGAGCGACATCTCGGTGGCCGCCCGCGTGCTGGGCGAGTTCCCCGACTACCTGACCGAGGAACAGCGCGTTCCCAACAACCTGGCCGACCTGGGCAAGAAGACGCTGCAGCCCGATGTGAACATCATCAAGCTGCCCAACATCTCCGCCTCCGTCTCGCAGCTCAAGGCCGCCATTGCCGAGCTGCAAGCCAAGGGCTACGCGCTGCCGGACTACCCCGACCAGCCCAAGGACGACAAGGAAAAGGAAATCAAGGCCCGCTACGGCAAGTGCATCGGCTCGGCCGTGAACCCCGTGCTGCGCGAAGGCAACTCCGACCGCCGCGCGCCCAAGGCCGTGAAGGAATACGCGCGCAAGAACCCGCACAGCATGGCCGAGTGGAGCCAGGCCTCGCGCTCGCACGTCTCGCACATGCACGCCGGCGACTTCTACCACGGCGAAAAGTCCATGACGCTGGACCGCGCCCGCGACGTGAAGATGGAGCTGATCACCAAGAGCGGCAAGACCATCATCCTGAAGCCCAAGGTCAGCCTGCTCGACCGCGAAGTGATCGACAGCATGTTCATGAGCAAGAAGGCCCTGCTGGCCTTCTACGAAAAGGAAATCGAAGACGCGCGCAAGACCGGCGTGATGTTCTCGCTGCACGTGAAGGCCACGATGATGAAGGTGTCGCACCCCATCGTGTTCGGCCACTGCGTGAAGATCTTCTACAAGGACGCGTTCGCCAAGCACGCCAAGACCTTTGAAGAGCTGGGCGTGAACGTGAACAACGGCATGGTCGACCTGTACAACAAGATCGAGGCCCTGCCGCAAAGCCAGCGCGACGAGATCAAGCGCGACCTGCACGCCTGCCACGAGAACCGCCCCGAGCTGGCCATGGTCGATTCCGCCAAGGGCATCACCAACTTCCACTCGCCCAACGACATCATCGTGGACGCCTCCATGCCCGCCATGATCCGCAACGGCGGCAAGATGTGGGACGCCAACGGCCGCCTGAAGGACGTGAAGGCCGTGATGCCCGAGTCGACCTTCGCCCGCATCTACCAGGAGATCATCAACTTCTGCAAGTGGCACGGCGCGTTCGACCCCAAGACCATGGGCACGGTGCCCAACGTGGGCCTGATGGCCCAGCAGGCCGAGGAATACGGCAGCCACGACAAGACCTTCGAGATCCCCGAAGACGGCGTGGCCAACATCACCGACCTGGCCACGGGCGAAGTGCTGCTGTCGCAAAACGTGGAAGCCGGCGACATCTGGCGCATGTGCCAGGTGAAGGACGCCGCCATCCGCGACTGGGTGAAGCTGGCCGTGAACCGCGCCCGCAACTCCGGCATGCCCGTGGTGTTCTGGCTCGACTCGTACCGCCCGCACGAAGCGCAGCTGATCACCAAGGTCAAGATGTACCTGCACGAGCACAACACCACCGGCCTGGACATCCAGATCATGAGCCAGGTGCGTGCCATGCGCTACACGCTGGAGCGCGTGATCCGCGGCCTGGACACCATCAGCGCCACCGGCAACATCCTGCGCGACTACCTGACCGACCTGTTCCCCATCATGGAGCTGGGCACCTCGGCCAAGATGCTGTCCATCGTGCCGCTGATGGCCGGCGGCGGCATGTACGAAACGGGTGCCGGCGGCTCTGCGCCCAAGCACGTGCAGCAGCTGGTGGAGGAAAACCACCTGCGCTGGGACAGCCTGGGCGAGTTCCTGGCGCTGGCCGTGTCGCTGGAAGACCTGGGCCTGAAGAACAACAACCCCCGCGCCAAGCTGCTGGCCAAGACGCTGGACGCCGCCACGGGCAAGCTCCTGGACAACAACAAGAACCCCAGCCCCAAGACCGGCCAGCTGGACAACCGCGGCAGCCAGTTCTACCTGGCCATGTACTGGGCCCAGGAGCTGGCAGCGCAGACCGAGGATGCCGAACTGGCCGCCAAGTTCGCACCCCTGGCCAAGCAGCTGACCGAGAACGAGCAGAAGATCGTCGACGAGCTGAACGCCGTGCAAGGCCATGCAGCCGACATCGGCGGCTACTACATGCCCGACCTGGCCAAGCTGGATGCCGTGATGCGCCCCAGCAAGACGCTGAACGCCGCCCTGGAAACGGTGAAGTAACCTCGCCGCTCGGCGGATTCAAGCCAAATCAGGCTCCAGCGCTTACCCAGTAAGCGCTGGCAGCTACCAAAATAGTAGCATCAGAACACAAAGGCCCCGCTTTCGAGCGGGGCCTTTGTGCTTTGGGGGTGCGCCGCAGACGCTTACGGGCGCGTGCGCTCCACAACCCGGCTTTCCAGGGGCGCGGGCACATACGCGGGCACAAAGGCGCAGCCCTTGCCGAACGTGGCCTCGAACGCCGGGCATGCACGGGCAATGCCCTCGGGCGTGGGCTTTTCGCCCGCCTCCACCCAGCGCAGCAGCGCAGCCATCAGCGTGGGGTAGGTCGGGTCGCTCAGGTAGCTGTGCGTGGCGTGCCGGGTGAAGGTCTGCACCAGGCGCGCTGCGCTGCCGCCGCGCTCCATGGTCTGCTTGAAGGCCGCATCCAGCTCGACAAAGGCCGTGGGGTCGTCCACCCCCTTCACGGTGAGCACGGGCACGGGGATGCGGCCCGTGGGATCGGTGTCCTCGGCAAAGCGCGCCACGGCCGCAGGGTCGGCGCGGTAGCGCAGCACGCCGGCGTTCAGCGCCGCGTCGTCGGGCGAGCCGCGGTATTGCGCGCCCATGTTGCCAAACGGGCTGGCGCCCCCCGTGCGGTGCTGCACCACGTCGCGGAAGTGGAAGGTGGCCCAGTTCAGGTGGCTCTGGAGGGAGCTGGCCGGGATGCGGATCACGTCCACGATGGTTTGGACCTTGCGCTGCTGCTCCGGCGTGCGCTCGGCCGCGGGCTGGTTCAGCGCCAGGCATTCGTTCACGCGCGCGGCGAGGTCCGCCGGGGTCATCGCCGCATCGGCAGGCAGGCCGATGTTCAGCGGGTACTGCGCCTCGTCGGGCCGGGGATGGTTGTGGCACAGGGACTGGTAGACCACTCGCAGGTCGGTGCGGAAGTCGTACGAGCGCGTGCCGCCCGCCAGCACGCCGCTGGTGAGCAGCACGGCGTCGTAGGGGCGCCTGCCGTCAGCGGTGGTGGTGAACATCTCGGCCCCCTTGGCCGCCACGCTGGCGCCCCACGACTGGCCGTGCAGGATGGTGCGCTGGGGCTGGCCCACATGGCGCACGAAGATCTGGCGCAGGCGCTCGGTGTCCTCGGCCGCAGCGCGCACCGCCACGCCGCCCTGGCGGAAGGTGCTGCCCGCCCAGGCATAGCCCGCACGGACCATGATGGACCAGCGCTCCAGGTCTTCCACCGACCGTTCCCTCTTGGGCGCGCCCAATGCCGGGCCGCCGTGGGCGTGCAACACCAGGTGGCCGTTCCATGAGTTCGGCAGGGCGATCAGGTAGTAGGCGCCCGCGGAGTCCTGGCCCGACAGGCAGCGCGCGATGGGCGCCAGGTCCTGGGGACAGGCGGTGGCTGCGGGCGCGGCCTCGGCACCAGCGGCCGCCTGCGGAAGGGCTGCCGGCGACAGCGGGCGCACGGGCGCGCAGGCGCCCACCAGGGAGGCCAGCCCGGCAAAGGCCAACCGTGCGATCAAGACCGAGGGAGTGCGGGGGGCCACGGCAGTCCCAGCCTCAGAACTGGCCCATGTAATCGCGCTTGCCCAGCTCCACACCGTTGTGGCGGGCCAGGGCATAGGCGGTGGTCACATGGAAGAAAAACTGCGGCAGGCCGTAGTGCAGCAGGTATTGCTCTCCCACGAACTGCCGTTCGCGCGGCGTGCCGGGCTGGACGGTGATCTGGCGCGTGGCCGCGTCGGCAAACGCCTCCTGCGGCAGGCCGTCGATAAACGCCAGCACGGTCTCGATGCGCTCGCGCAGGTCGGCAAAACCGGGGCGCTCAGGGTCGGGAAACGACGGCACCGCCACGCCCGCCAGGCGTGCTGCCACCCCCTTCGCAAAATCACAGGCGATCAGCACCTGCCGGGCCATGGGGAACATGTCGGGGAAGAGCCGGTCCTGCAGCAGGGCGTCCGGCTCGATCTTGCGGGCCGTGGCGTGGGCTTCGGTCTTGGCCAGGATGTCTTTGAGCGAACCGAGCATCTGGCGGAACACGGGAACACTGGCGTTGTACAGCGGCGAAGTCATGGAGGGGATTCCTGAAAGGATGTGAAGCAACGGCCGGGGCACCGGATGCCCCGCGCCGGGCCGCATTGCAACACACGACGGCCCGGCGTGCAGCCCGAAGGTCAAGCCGCCCGCGACTGGGCCAGTGCAATGGCCGCCTGGATGGCAGCACGGGCCTGGGGACTGTTCTTCCAGCAGGTGGAGCCCACCATGGCCGAGGCCGTGGAAACAATGTCCAGGGCATTGGCCTTGCCCAGATGCGCCAGCGATTCAAAGCCCATCTGCTCCAGCCGGGCAACCACCGTGGGGCCCACGCCCTTCACACCGAGCAAGGCGCGGCGTTCTTCGAGGGGAAATGGCATGGCCCGAGGATACCCGGCGCCCTCAGGCCGCCGCCGCCAGGGGCCGCGCAGCCCGCGCCGCCACGCCCACGCCCACGAGCGCCGCCGACACCACGCTCAGCGCCAGGGTCACGGCCGAGCCATAGAAGATGCCCGCCGTCATGCCGTGGTCCAGCATGGCGCCGAACACCGGCGCCGCCAGGCAAAAGCCCAGGTCCAGGCCCGAGTACACCGTGCCATACACGCGGCCCGTGGCCCCGGGGGGCGCGGCGCGCTTGATGAGCATGTCGCGCGAGGGGCCGGCCAGACCTGTGCCCAACCCGGCCACCGAGGCCACGACCAGCGCCGCCATGCCCGGCAGCAGCCCCGAAGCCACCACCACCAGCAGGGCGGCCGAGCCCAGCAGGCACACCGAGATGATCTTCTCCAGCCGCTGCACGCGCCCCACCAGGAAGCCGCCCACCAGCATGCCCGCCGCGCCGCACAGCATGTAGCCGGTGACCACCATGGCCGTCACGCTCAGCGGCAGGCCGTACATGCTCTTGAGCGCGGGGCTGGCAAAGCTCTGGATGGCGCTCAATGCGCAGGTGCTCCAGAAGAAGAACGAGAAGCACAGCCACACCGAGGGCAGCTTGAGGAAGGCCATGGGGTGTTCGGGCTTGGCAGCCCCTGCCCCGCCCTTGGCCTGGTGCGCCCAGGCGCCCTGGCGGTCGTCGAGAGCGTCGCGGTTCCACACCATGATGGCCAGCACCGTGAGGGCCAGCAGGCCGCCGCACAGGCAGGCCGTGCGCCACGAGCCCGTGGCCGTGGCAATGCCGGCCATGAAGACGGGCGCCGTGGCCCAGCCGAGGTTGCCGCTGATGCCGTGCACCGAGAAGCCGTGGCCCAGCCGCTGCGGCGACACCCGCTTGTTCAGGATGGTGAAGTCCACCGGGTGAAACGGCGCGTTGCCCAGGCCCGCCAGCGCAGCGGCCACCAGCAGCCCGGTGTAGCCCTGCGCGGTGCCCGCCACGAGGCCGGCGGCCGCGAAACTCGACAGCGCAAAGAACATCACCGGCCGGGCACCCACCCGGTCCACCAGAAAACCCGACAGCGCCTGGCCCACGCCCGAGATGACGAAAAACACGGAGACCAGGAGCCCCAGCTCGGAATAGCTGAAACCGAATTCGCCGATCAGCCAGGGGAACAGCGGCGGCAGCAGCATGTGGAAGAAGTGGGAGCTGCCGTGGGCCAGGCCGATCAGTCCGATCGTGCGGGCATCCTGGCGCAGGGGCACCGGGGCGGAGGCGTGGGGGGCGGAAGGCTGGGTCATGGACTTGATCTTAGGCAGGCCGACCGCGGCAGGTTTACGATAGACGGACAACTTCTGTCGCAAACATGCCAACACCCGCCTTACGGCCCCCGCACCCCGCCGCCGCCGTGCTGCCCCGGGAACGGCGGGGGATCGCCTATGTGGACTCGCTCACGCCCGAGCTGTTCGTGCCCACCAGCGCGCGCCCCGTGCGCGCCAAGCTGCGCTGGCTGGCCGCCGACACGCAGGTGATGCCGCACAGCCACCCCTGGGCCCAGGTGGCGATCTCGACCACCGGCGTGATCCGCCTGACAGTAAGCCACGGCACCTACATCGTGCCGCCCTCGCGGGCGCTGTGGATCCCGCCCGGTGTGCGGCACGCCGTGACCATGGTGGAGGACGCGGACTTGCGCACGCTGTACTTCCACCAGCCACGCGGCCGGTGCGGGCCGGGCGCACTGGGCGCCGAAGGTGCGCCAGGCCGTGGCCGGCCGCACGATGCCGCGCCGGACACGGGCCTACCCGACTGGCGCCAGTGCCGCGTGCTGGAGGTGTCGGACCTGCTGCGGGCCCTGGTGCGCGAGATGCCCACCACCCCCGACGGCGGCCCCGCACCGACGCCGGCCGAGCGGCTGCGCGAGCAGCACCTGAGCGCCCTCATCCAGGACGAACTGGCCCGCGCCGCCGCCGTGAAGCTGGGCGTGGACCTGCCGCAGGACAAGCGCCTGCTGCACCTGTGCGAAGCCGTGCTGGCCGACCCCACGCGCCACGAGACCCTCGCCGACTGGGCGCAGGACACCGGCGCCAGCCCGCGCACCGTGGCAAGGCTGTTTCGTGCGGAGCTGGGCAGCACCTTCACCCAGTGGCGCCAGCAGGTGATCCTGGCCAAGGCCGTGGCGCTGGCCGCCGGCCGCATGCCCATGGGCCAGATTGCTGCAGAGCTGGGCTACAGCCCGAGCGCATTCAGCGCGATGGTGCGCCGCACGGTGGGCCTGCCGCCGGGGCGGTTCTTCGGCCAGCAGGCGGGCGCTGCGGAATCCGTGGCCTGATCCGGGCCGCCGCCCGTCACATCCGTCAGGGCTGCAGCAGCAGCGGCCCGCACAGCCCCCCCGACGGGGTGCGGGCCCATTGCTCGACCCAGGACCACACCAACTGCACCGCATCCATGCCTTCCGCGCGGCGCTGCAGGCCGTGGTCGGCTCCGTCCAGGCGGCGGCCGCAGTACGGCACCGCCCGCACGGCGGCCAGGCGCGCAAAGCGCTCGTACGCCGCAGCGGGTACCAGGGCATCGTCGCTGCCCCACACCTGCAGGAGCGGCCAGGGGCTTTGCACCAGCGGCAGGGTCAGGGGCCAGTTCCACAGATCGCGCCAATACCCCAGGCTGCGGCCCTGCAGCACGGCGCTGTCGGCCCGCCCGCCCGCCTGGGCTTCGCCCAGGGCCTGCCAGTCGGCCTGTGCCTCCAGGCGTTGCGCCTGCAGGGCTCCGGCCTCCTGGGGGTCCAGGCCACTGGAGGACAGCACCACCAGGCCCGCCAGCTGCGGCACCTCGGGCGCCAGCGCCGGCAGCAGCTCGGCGCCTTCGGAGATTCCTACCAGCAGCTGGGGCAGCTCGGGGGCGCCCGCCTGGGCACGCTCCCGTGCATCGGCCTGCAGGGCCGCCCGGGCATGCGCAAGCCAGGTGGACAAGCGGTCCTGCTGCACGAAGTCGCGGCCACAGTCGCCCGGTGCGGTGCGCGCCTGCGGGTCCACGCCCGGCTTGTGCAGCACCAGCACTTGCGCATGCAGCAGGCCGGCGAAATAGCGGTCGGCAATGCTGCCCATCCCGGCGCAACCCGAGCCGGGGATGACGATGACCCGGTAGCGCCGCGGCGCCGTACGCGCATCGCGCACCAGGGCTTGCAGCGTGGCGCCGCCCACCCCGGGAAGCGGGTGGCGGACGAAGACGGGTTCGGAAGGGCTAGGGGCCGGCGCCGCAGGCGCCTGGGCGGGCGCAGAAGAGGCTCCGGGAGAGGCCCCGGTGGAAGCCCCCGAAGAGGCCTCCTTGCCGTACACATCCGCCAGCGATTCGGAGGCCGCAGCCGCATAGAACGGCGGCGGCGCGGCGCACCCGCCCAGGGCCAGAACGGCCGCCAGCGAGACGGCAAGGGCCAGCGGCGCGCGGCCCGGACACCGCAGCCGGGCTGCGGCACCCACAAGAAGGTTTTTGAGATTACGCACCCCTGAAGTCTGGCACGACTGCGCAAGCCCCGGGGCCGGGGGCTGCAACGCAGGGCGCTGGCAGGCCGGCGAACCTCACCGGAAACCCGCCAGCCCCTTCAGGGGCGCGCTGCCCGCCCGTTACTTCAGGATGATGACCTGCTCCGGCTGCTGGGGCACCGGCACGGGCATGGGCTGGCCGCCCTGGGGGTACATGGGCGCCGGGCGCACGCCGCGGGCCAGGTTCGGGTCGGAGTAGCCCAGCTGCATGGCGAGCTGCTGGTACACGTCCTGCGCCAGCGACAGCGAGGTCTCGCGCATCACCTTGGCACGGTTGGGCGGCGCGATGTCGCCGCGGTTGGACAGGATCTTGGTGTCGTTGCCCTCGCCCTGGGCGGAGAACGCGGCCTTGATCTCGTACGTCTTGGTGTTGATGAGCGAGAAGTCCGCCAGCAGCTGCAGGCCGTACTGGCGCGTGGCGCTGGTGGTGCCTTGCAGGGGGGAAAGCGCGTCGGTGAACTCGATGCTCGACACCACGCCGAAGAGCACGTAGTCGGCGCCGTTGAACTCGCCCTTCTTGATGCGGGCGATCACGTCGTTGACCTGGGGCTGCACCTGCGGCGTGGCCATCTTGCCGCCCTGCACCTGGTTGAGCACCTGCTCCGCCTTGCTGGGCTGGGGCTTGCCGGCGTCAAAACCCTTGCCCTGCACCAGCTTGAAATAGGTGCCCTGCAGGATGGCGCCCTTGATGTCGTTGGTGTAGCCGCCCAGCTCGCGCTGCTCGATGTAGCTGTAGCGCCCGGCCACATAGGTGCCGCTGGCCTGCTCGGACGCCTGCATGGACTGCTGGCCCGAGTACGAGCCACCGCCGCCGTACATGCCGTGGCTGTAGCCGCCGCCCTGGCTGCCCTGCGCGCTCATCTGGCTGCTGCGCTGGTAGGTGCCGGCCACGAAGTATTCGGACACGCGCTGGGCGTAGGCCAGGTCGGTCACGGCGATCTTGGGCGCCGCGCCCGGCTGCTGCGCCTGCGCGCCCGCGCCCCAGGCCAGCGTGGTGGCCGCGATCACGGCCAGGGCCGTGTGCAAGGTGGTTCTGCGTTGCATGTGATGCTCCTTGTGAGCTAACAGGAATTCATGGATTTATCGAGGGATGCGAGCAATAGCACCGACATCCTTCGAAACTGGCGCGGCCCAGACCAGCGGCCGCCGCGCAAGGGCCGCCCCGCAGCGCTGGCGGCGTCCCCCTTCCCGAACTGCGCAGCAGTTCGAGAGAAGGGGGAAGGCGCGCAGCGCCTCAGGGGGATGTCCTGCTTCAGCGCTTACTCGTTTTGCGGATTTCCTTTTCGTCCTGCCACTCGATCGTGCCTTCCTGCACATCAAACAGCTTCAGCGTGAACTTGTAGTACACGTCCTTGGTCGTGTTGTTCTGCTTGACGATGCTGGTCAGCTCGCCCTCCATGCTGTACTTGGCCGCGGTCATCTGGCCGACCTTGGCGGTGGTGCCCTGCTTGTACAGGCCGCTCTGGTTTTGGCGCTGCAGCTCGTCCACGCCGGCCTGCATCTCGTTGATGGAACGCACGAAGCGCACCTTGCCCGACTTGACCAGCGCGGTCTGGATGGAGTTCATCACGTTGGTGGTGTCGATGTACTCGCTGGTCTTGTTCTTCACCGTGGAGATCGTCACCGTGGGACGGCCCTGGAAGATGCCGGTTTCGAGCAGGCCGCCGGTCATCTTCTCGGCAATCATCTGCAGGTCGGTGGAGCCGAATTCGTTGGTGACCAGCTCGACGGCCTTGGCGTCGCCGTAGTTGACCTGGCGGTCGAAACGCACGGTGGGCGAGGACAGGTTCTGGCAGGCCGACAGGGCCAGGGTGCTGGCGGCAAAGGCCAGGATGAGCGCAGTGCGCTGGATGGGATTTTGGGTCATGGTTTGGTGTTCCTTAGTAAGACATAGCAGTTCACACTGCAGCTAACGGTTGAAACCGGCGCGACGCAGGCGCGGGCAGCCGGGCAAGGGCCGCCCCGCCGCCCTGGCTGCGTCCCCCTCCCACGCGCAGCGTGAGAGAGGGGGAAGGCGCGAAGCGACTCAGGGGGTGCTTCATGTCTTCAGCGCGGCTCCACATTCATTTCAAGGCGCAGATCCACGGCAGCGTTCGTCGGCGCCACGCTCTTCACGGTCTGCTGCCCCAGGCCCAGCACGGTCATCTGTTTCCACGATTCGCCGTCGCCCACCTGGTTGCCCACGTTGTCCAGCCACTTGAAGCGGTAGAACACGGTGCGGTCGGTGCGGCCCATGTTGGCCATGTCGGCCTGCACGACCAGGATGTCGTTCTTGCGCACGATGCGCATCTCGCGCACGGCGATGCTGTTGGCCTCGCCGCGCAGGGCGATCTTGGAGGCCACGGCCAGCGGGGTGGCAGGGTCATGCAGCTGGGCCTGGGCAGGGCCGGCCAGGGTCATCATCAAGGCTGCGCACAGAGCGGCAGCGGGTACAGCAAGGCGGGTTCTCATGCCTGGGGCTCCTTGGAAGGGGGACAACAATCGGTGGGGGTTCGTCACAGCGCAATCGCGCTCAGTTCTTGGCGGCCGGCGCAGTGGACGTGGACTTGACCGCGCCCTTGGGCGCCGAACGCGTGCGGGTGGTGGTGGTGGTCGTCGTGCGCACGGTCGTGGTGGTCTCCGCGGCGGCAGGCTGCGGGGCGGCCGCCACGGTGGGCAGCTGGCCCAGCATGGCCACGTCGCCGGTCAGCACGCTGTTGTCGTACATGCGCAGGGGCACCAGGGCGTACTGGCCGTCGATCTTGATGGGCTGGGGCAACTGGCGGCCGTTCACGCTCACCACATGTTCGCCGGGCGGCAGGTAGCCGCGGGCCACGTACACGCGGCCGGGCAGCATGCGCCACATGCGGTCGTCGGCCCCTTCGGTGGCCACCGAGGCGGCCGCACCGATGATGCCGCCGATCAGGCCGCCGCGCTTTTGCAGCTCGTTCTGCAGCACGCCCTTGGCCACGGCGCGGGTGAAGCCGCGCAGCACCATGCCCGGCATTTCGTCCTTGAGCGCGCGGCGGGCCATCACGTTCACGTCCACCACCTTTTCCAGCTTGAGGTCCGTGCCGGCGGCAGAGATCACCGTGAGGGGAGCGTCCTTGGACGGCTCGATCACCGGATAGGAAATGCTGGCCGTGACCAGGCCGCGGCCCGTGGGCACGGGCACGGTGAAGGCCTTGGGCTTGCGCGCCGGGGCGTCGCCCGCCTCGACCAGGAAGAGCACGTCGGTCATGCGCTGGCGGCGCTTCCAGGTGAAGCCGGTGCGCTGGTCCAGGCCGCGCAGGCCTTCTTCCAGGATGGGGGTGTCGGGCTTGAGCTCGATGGCCTTGCGGTAGCCGGGCGCCGCCAGGCCGGGCTCATTGAGCATTTCATACAGGAAGCCGGCGAGGTAGTGGCTGAGGGCGTTGGAGTAGCCGTTCTTGAGGGCCAGCACCTCGGGGTCGTTGAGCGTTTCCACCGGGTAGCCGTTGAGCTCCTTGCCGCCCGAGGTGGCGCCCTTGGACTTGGCCTCTTCTTCGGCCGCCAGGGTTTCCTTGGCGCGGAACTCGGCAATGATGGCCTCGCGCTCGTGCGTGCGCTTGATGTCCACGCGGGCGTTCTCGAAGTCACCCACGGCCATGCGGTTCAGGGCCAGGCGCGTGGTCAGCCACACCTTTTCGTAGTCCTGGCCTTCATAGACCTTCAGCCGCTCGCTAACGATGGCTGCGCCCACGGTGCCCATCAGCTTGGCTGGATTGGTCTTGGCGGTTTCCTCCCATTCCTTGACCTTGTTGTCGGCCAGCAGGAAGGCGTTGGTGCTGTCGGGGTAGCGGCGGTCCATGCGCAGCAGCTCGCCACGTTCCATGTTGTAGAGCAGCGCGGTCTTTTCCTCTTCCGTCTTGGCCGTGCTCTCCAGGCTGGCCAGCGCGGCCGGAATGCCGCCCGAGCGGCCGGCCGACTGCATGTCGGTGGCCAGCTTGTCGTGGCTCTGCATGGTGGCGCAGCCGGTCAGGGCGGCGCTCAGGGCCAGTGCCCAGACGAGGCGCGGGCGGAAACGGGGCGGGAAGGCGGTGGTCGTCATCAATGCTCCTTGCAAATCGGTCGGCGGCTTCACGCCAGAACACCCGAACACCGTCCCCCCGCGGGCCCGCACGGCCTTGCCGGCGCAGCGCTCAGGGCGGCGCACCCGCAGGATGGGCAGGAACTGGAAAAAGGAATGCCTCGGGCCACGGGGGCGTCGCCAGCCGGTGCGCCCCCTCCCGGCGCATGCGCGTGCTGCGTACAGCCCCTCTTCTGGCTGTGAGTTTTTAGGTAATTTTGTGTGGACTTGTAGCCCGGCGCGCAATGTAGCAAATGCTTGTATCTTTTGTGTAACCGCCAGGCGCGGCAACGGCCCTTGCAGCCCCCAGGTTGCGGCATGTCAATCCCCGGTGCCGGTGCGGCGGTCCAGCGGCAGGCGGTACAGCCAGACCACGCGCCCGCCCGGCACGCCGCACCGGGCACTGGGCACCACGCCGGGCACCGCGAACTCCAGGCTGGCCAGCCAGGCGCCCGGCGCCAGTTCCGCCTGCGCCTTGGCCAGGGCCCGCTCCATGCTCTCGGGCCGCTGGAACAGGTAGACCATCTGGAAGGGCCGCCAGTCGGCTGCCCACATGTCGCCCTGCCGCACCTGCGCCCACGGGCAGCGCAGCGCGCACAGCAGCCGCAGCGGCCAGCTCCATTCCACGCCTTCCAGCGCCGCCTGCGGGTACGCCCGGCGCAGCGCCTTGAGCCCATCGCCCAGGCCGCAGCCAGCGTCCAGCACCCGCGCACCGGCCGGCAGCGGCGCGTGCGCAGGCAATGCCTGCAACGCGCCCGGGGGCGTGGGGAACAGGGGCGCATCGCGCCAGGCATTGAGGGGGTACACGCACAGCAGCAGCGCCAGGGGCACCAGCCACGCCCAGTGCGGCAGGCTGGCACCGCCCAGCAGCGCCAGCGAGAGCGGAAACCCCGCCGCAATCAGGCCGCGGCGCCACCAGGTGGACCCGAGGACGCTGGCGGCCGTGCCCAGCAGGCAGGCCACCACCAGGGCCGCGGCCGGCGGCACGGCGGCCCGCTGCAGGGCCGCGAAGACAAGCCACGCGCCCGCCCACGCGGCGAGCGCGGGCAACGGCCAGGGCATGCGCAGCGACGACACCCTGCAGCCCCCCTCAGCGGCCAAAAATGCCGCGCAACAGGTTCACCGGGTTGACCACGCTGCCGGGGTCCGCGCCGCCTTCACCCGCAGGCGGCTGGCCTGCGGGCGCCGAGCCGCCGCCCATGCCGCTCGTATACGCCCCGCCGGCCGCTGCGCCCGGCGCTGCCGAGCCCATGCCGCCGCGTGCGCCCTGCGCCATTTCCTCGCCCAGCATCGCCATGGTGTGCGACTTCACGCGCACACGCACGGACCACTCAGGCTCCCACGCGGCCTTGGGGTCGGCGGGGCGCGGCGGGTGCACGATGGTGCTCTCGCCGCCATAGGCCATCATGCGCAGCATGGGCGTGGCGTCGCGCCCGCCGCCGGCAAAGATGCCCTGCGGGATCGCGCACTGCGTAGTTTCGGGCGACAGCAGCACGCGCTCCTTGAGCCAGCGGTCGATGGTGGCGGGCGCCAAGTAGTCGAACAGGCCCATGCCGGTGTCCGGTGTCTCGGCGCTGGACCACATCACCAGGTCGTCCCCGTTCTGCGACAGGGCGTGCAGGTAGTAGGCTCGCGCATTGCGCACGGGCTGCCAGCTCGTGCCCATGCTGTCCTGCGGCTTGCCGGTGGTGCGCAGGTCGATGGCAGGCATCAGGTCCTGCGCCGCGCCCAGCGTGAATTTCATGGACGCGGGGATGCCCTCCCCGCGCACCTGGTGCTCGCCCACCACCGAGCTGTCCCGCGACAGGTTCACCTGGTTGCGCTCGTTGGGGTACAGCGCATAGGCCGGCCCCACGCGCGGGCCGCGGTCGGGCACGGCCCGGCCGGCAAAGGCCTGGGCGTAGTCCGTGGGCTTGGCGCGTGCCAGGTCGATCACCCGGGGCTGGCCTGCGCGCACGGTGCTGCCGCAGCCCCAGTACAGCAGGATGCGGCCCTTGGGCTGGTGCTGCTGGTACTCCTGCGGCACCTCGCCCGGTTCCGTCTGCGTGGGCTGCGCGCGGGGCGGCACCAGCGGCAGGGACTCGCCCATGCGCATGCCGGGCGGAATGGCCTGGCTGGCCTCCACGCCCGGGCGCAGGCTGTTGTGCAGGGCGATGTCGATGACGCGCGGCGGCATGACCGACATGGCGCGCGCGTTGCCATACGCCGTGTTGCCGCTGCCCGCCCCCCTGCCCAGCGCGCCGCCGCCCATGCCCCCCATGAGGCCGCCGAGCATGCCGCCGCCGGGCAGGCTGTCCATCTCGGGCATGCCCGCCATGGTGCCGGTGGACAGGTCCATCCACAGCTGGACCTTGGGGGCTTTGGTGTTCTGGGCCTGGGCGCCCAGGCTGGCGAGGCCCAGGCCCGCAGCCAGTAAAGCCAGGCACACGGGGGACAAGCGCGAAGGGGTCATGGGTCTGCTCCAGGAGATGCGGGGATCACCCGGCAAACCAACGTGGGCCGCAGGGCGGCACCGTCGCCGCCCTGGGGTGAGGCCTTGCGGTCAACCCGGGTGTGTTGAACGCAGCGCAGTGTAGGCCCCGCGCGAACGCATTTTGCCCGCCCAAGTTACGGCTGGAAACCGTTTCCGTGCGCTATTTCACGCCGCCCAGCGCGGCGACAAGAACCGCGCCGCCGGAGAAGACCCCCCTTCAGCCGCGCAGGCGATCGATGAGGCCGTTCAACGCTTCGAGCGAGCCGAACTGGATGGCCAGCTCGCCCATGTCCTCCACCCGGCCGTTGCGCTTGACGCGCTTTTTCACGCGCACCTCGACCTCGGCCATGAGCAGGTCGGACAGCTCTTCTTCCACGCGCTTCAGGTCGCGCGACTTTTCCTTTTGGGGCTTTTGCGGCACCAGGCTGAACTCGGCGCTGAGCTTCTTCACCAGCGCCTCGGCCTCGCGCACCGACAGCTTCTTGGCCGCGATCTGGTTGCCCGCCGTGATCTGCGCGGCGCGGTCCAGCGCCAAGAGCGCGCGCGCGTGGCCCATGTCGATGTCGCCAGCCATGAGCATGGTCTGCACCGGATCGGCCAGGTTCAAGAGGCGCAGCAGGTTGCTGGCGGCGCTGCGCGAGCGGCCCACGGCCTGCGCGGCCTGCTCGTGCGTGAGGCCGAATTCGCGCACCAGGCGCTGCAGGCCCTGGGCTTCTTCCAGCGGGTTGAGGTCTTCGCGCTGGATGTTCTCGATGAGCGCCATGGCGGCGGCGGACTCGTTGGGCACGTCGCGCACCAGCACCGGCACCTCGGCCAGGCCGGCCAGGCGCGAAGCGCGAAAGCGCCGCTCGCCCGCGATGATTTCGTACAACGGCCCTGTTGCGCTGAGGGCGCCCATCGCAGGGGAGGGCCCCTGCGATGCTCGTTCTTGTCGGCGCAGCCGAGCTTGTTCGTCGTCGAGACGGCGAACAAGTATCGGCTGCATGATGCCTTGGGCCTTGATGGATTCGGCCAGCTCGTACAGCGCGCCCTCGTCCATGCGCGTGCGCGGCTGGTACACGCCGGGCACCAGCGCGGAGAGCGGCAAGGTGCTGGGCAGGCCGGCTTCAGCGGCCTGGGCCTGCTCCACTTTGTCTTCGACCTTGGGGCCGAGCAGCGCTTCGAGGCCGCGGCCGAGGCCCTTGGGTTTTTTGGTGACCATGGTGTTGTCGTTTTCTCTCACGTCAGATGTTGAACTCGGTGCGCAGCCAGGCCCGCCCCTCTTCCCAGTCGCCCAGCCCGGATTCGGCATTGATATGCCCGCGCTCGCCGTAGTCGACGAACCGCGCGCCCCAGGCGTCGCCCAGGGACCGCACGCGGTCAAAGCTGCAGTACGGGTCATTGCGGCTCCCCACGAGTACGGCGGGGAACGGCAGGGGCTGGCGGGCGATGGGCGCCCAGCCCGGGATCACTTCGGCCAGGTCGGGCCGCTCCACGTCGCCCGGCGCCACCAGCAGCGCGCCGCGCACCTTGGCGGCGTGGCGGGTGTGCGCCGCCCACCAGGCGGTGAGGATGCAGCCCAGGCTGTGCGCGGCCAGCACCACGGGGCCGTCGGCGTCGGCCACGGTTTCCTCCAGGCGGGCCGACCAGTCGCCGCGCAGGGGGCGCATCCAGTCGTGTTGCTCCACGCGCTGGTCGCCGTGCAGTGCCTCCCAGCGGCTTTGCCAGTGGCCGGGGCCGGAGTTCTGCCAGCCGGGCAGCAGCAGGATCTGAACAGGCTTCATGCTATGAAATAAATAGCTGCTTGCGCTTATCCATCAAGCGCTGGAGGCCATTTTTGCCATGGATGTTGCGGCGGCGGGCATGGTCTGCACGCGCTGCACCATCTCGTGCGCAAATTCGACAAACGACTGGCTGCCCTTGGCGCTGGGGTCGAACACCACGCCGGGCAGGCCGTAGCTGGGCGCTTCGGCCAGGCGCACGTTGCGCGGGATCACGGTGTTGAACACCTTGTCGCCGAAGTGGCCCTTGAGCTGGTCGCTCACCTGCTGCTGCAGCGTGATGCGCGGGTCGAACATCACGCGCAGCAAGCCGATGATCTGCAGGTCGGGGTTGAGGTTGGCATGCACCTGCTTGATGGTGTTGACCAGGTCCGTGAGCCCTTCCAGCGCGAAGTACTCGCACTGCATGGGCACGATCACGCCGTGCGCGCTGCACAGGCCGTTGAGGGTGAGCATGCTGAGGGACGGCGGGCAGTCGATGAGCACGAAGTCGAAGTCACCATCGGCCTCCGCCAGCGCGGCCTTCAGGCGCTTCTCGCGGTGCTCCAGCGTCACCAGCTCCACCTCGGCCCCAGCCAGCTCGCGGTTGGCGCCCAGCACCCAGTAGCCGCATTTGTCGGACAGCACGGCCGCCTCCTTCACCGAGGCGGATTCGAGCAGCACGTCGTACACCGTGAGGTCGAGGCTGCGCTTGTCCACGCCCGAGCCCATGGTGGCGTTGCCCTGCGGGTCCAGGTCCACCATCAGCACGCGCTGGCCGATCTTGGCCAGGCCGGCGGCGAGGTTGACGGTGGTGGTGGTCTTGCCGACCCCGCCCTTCTGGTTGGCAACGCAAAAGATCTTGGCCATGTGGTTTCAGCGCTCGGTGGGGTTTATTTGGAAAGGGCCAGCTTGATGCCGAAGCCAACCAGGAACACACCGGCCAGCTTCTCCAGGGTGCGGCCGATGCGCGGGTTGGCGCGCATGCGCTCGGCCAGATGGTGGGTGAGCAGCACCACCGTGAGGCCATAGGCAAAGGTCAGCACGGCAATGGTGGCGGCCATCACGCCAAAGGTGACGAGACCCTGGTGGCGGGCGGGATCCACGAACAACGGGAAGAAAGCCATGTAGAACACGATGGCCTTGGGGTTGAGCAGCGTGATGAGCCCGGCCTGCCGGAAATAATGCCGCGGCTGGATGTTCAGGATGGGCTTGGCGCCGGGCTTGGCCGTGAGCATCTTGAAACCCAGCCAAGCCAGGTAGGCTGCGCCCAGCCACTGCACGGCGTTGAAGGCTGCCGGATAGGTTGCCAGCAGTGCCGCCACGCCGGCCACGGCCGCCCACATGAGCACCTGGTCGCCGGCAATCACGCCCATGGTGGCGGCCATCCCGCCGCGCACGCCGCCCTTGCTGGTGGAGGTGATGAGCGCCAGATTGCCGGGGCCGGGAATGGCCAGGAACAACACGATGGCGGCGACGAACGCGCCGTAGTCTGCAATGCCGAACATGAACCCCCCGGGCAGTGGACGGGCGGCGCTGCACCGCAACGCCCGCCCAAGAAACGAGAGGCCGAGTTTACGCGACCGGTCGCATCCAGACGATGCAGCGCTCGGCCTCCAGGCCCGGAACCACCAGCGGTTCCACGTGAAACATTGTCACCCCGGGCGGCAACGCCGCGATTTCGTCGTCGGGCCGCTTGCCCTTCATGGCCAGCCACACGCCATGGGGCACGGCCAGGGCGCTGCGCGACCAGGCCACGAAGTCCGGCAACGAGGCAAACGCCCGGCAGCTGATGACGTCAAACGGACCCGCCAGCGTCTCTACACGGGCATGCACGCCGTGCAGGTTGGGAAGTTTCAACGCCACCGCCGCCTGCTGGATGAACGCCGCCTTCTTGCCCACGGTGTCCACGCAGCTCACATCGACGTCCGGACAGCAGACGGCAAACACCACGCCAGGCAGACCGCCCCCGGAGCCCACGTCCAGCAGCTTGACCGGTGCGGCGCCCCCCTCCCCCACCCGCGCCGCCTGCCTGCGCAGCGGCGCCACCGCGGCCAGACTGTCGAGCAGGTGGTGGGTCAGCATCTCCTGCGGGTCACGCACGGCCGTGAGGTTGTAGACCTTGTTCCACTTTTGCAGCAGGGACAAAAAGTCCATCAGCCGGTCCACCTGGGCTGCGCTCAGGTTCAGCCCGAGGGCCTGGACGCCAGCCTCCAGCTGCGCTCGCAGGGTGTCGTGGTTGGGTGCAGTGCTCATGCCGTTTCGCCCTCCGCCTTGGCGGGCATTGCGGCAAACTCCTTGAACCCGCCCTTCTTCAAGTGCACCATCAGCAGCGAGATCGACGCCGGTGTGATACCCGTGATGCGCGAGGCATGGCCCAGGGTTTCGGGCCGGTGGCGGTTGAGCACCTGTCGGGCCTCGATGCTCAGCGCCGTCACCTGCATGTAGTCCAGGTCGGGCGGCAGGCGCAGCTTCTCGAAGTGAGCGGCGCGTTCTACTTCGCCCTTTTGCCGGTCGATGTAGCCGGCGTATTTGGCGGCAATCTCCACCTGCTCCAGCACGGGTTCGGTCAATTCGCCCAGCGTTTCACGTGAAACATCCGCGGTGGCGTACTTGCCACCGTCCAGGCTCATCAGGCTGGCGTAGCTCACGTTCGGCCGGCGCAGCAGTTCAAACAGGTTGTATTCGTGCTCGATGCTCTTGCCCAGCACGCGCTCGGACTCGGCCGCAGGCAGGTTGCGCGGATTCACCCAGGTGGCCTTGAGGCGCTCTGTTTCACGTGAAACAGCATCGCGCTTGCGGCTGAAAGCATCCCAGCGGACGTCGTCCACCAAGCCCATCTTGCGACCCACTTCCGTGAGGCGCATGTCGGCGTTGTCCTCGCGCAGCTGCAGGCGGAACTCGGCGCGGCTGGTGAACATGCGGTAGGGCTCGGTCACGCCCTTGGTGATCAGGTCATCCACCAGCACACCCAGGTAGGCCTCGTCCCGGCCAGGCAGCCAAGGGGCCTCGCCCCGGCATTGCAGCGCGGCGTTGATGCCCGCAAACAAACCCTGGGCTGCTGCCTCTTCGTAGCCGGTGGTGCCGTTGATCTGGCCGGCAAAGAACAGGCCCTGGATCTGGCGGGTTTCAAAACTGCTCTTGAGCGAGCGCGGGTCGAAGTAGTCGTACTCGATGGCGTAGCCCGGGCGCAGGATGTGGGCGTTCTCCAGCCCGGGCATGCTGCGGACCAGGGCGTATTGGATGTCGAACGGCAGGCTGGTGCTGATGCCGTTGGGGTAGACCTCGTGCGTGGTCAGCCCTTCCGGCTCCAGGAAGATCTGGTGGCTGTCCTTGTCGGCAAAGCGGTTGATCTTGTCTTCCACGCTGGGGCAGTAGCGCGGGCCCACGCCTTCGATCTTGCCGGTGAACATGGGGCTGCGGTCAAAGCCGCTGCGGATGATCTCGTGCGTGCGCTCGTTGGTGTGGGTGATCCAGCACGGCACCTGCTTCGGGTGCATCTGCGCATGGCCCAGGAAGCTGAACACGGGCACCGTGCCCTCGTTCACGCCGCCGGGCATGCCATCACCGGGTTGTTCGGTGCACTTCGAGAAGTCGATACTGCGCCCATCGATGCGCGGCGGCGTGCCGGTCTTCAGGCGCCCCTGCGGCAGCTTCAGCTCCTTCAGGCGGGCCGAGAGCGACACCGCCGGCGGGTCCCCTGCCCGACCTGCCGCGTAGTTGTTCAGCCCCACATGAATCTTGCCGTCCAGGAAGGTGCCGGCCGTGAGCACCACCGTGCGCGAGCGGAAGCGGATGCCCACCTGCGTGACGGCACCCACCACGCGGTCGCCCTCCACCATCAGGTCGTCCACCGCCTGCTGGAACAGCCACAGGTTGGGCTGGTTCTCCAGCATGCGGCGAATGGCGGCCTTGTACAGAATGCGGTCGGCCTGCGCCCGCGTGGCGCGCACGGCCGGGCCCTTGGAGCTGTTGAGGATGCGGAACTGGATGCCGCCCTCGTCCGTGGCCAAGGCCATGGCACCGCCCAGCGCGTCCACCTCCTTCACCAGGTGGCCCTTGCCGATGCCGCCGATGCTGGGGTTGCAGCTCATCTGCCCCAGGGTCTCGATGTTGTGGGTGAGCAGCAGCGTGCGGCTGCCCATGCGCGCAGCGGCTAGCGCGGCCTCGGTGCCGGCATGGCCACCGCCAACCACGATCACATCAAATTCCTGGGGGTACAACATGAAAACGCTCCGGGGCCCTCGCGGCCCATTGGTGAAAAGCCCGCTGAGCGGGCAACCCGCAATTTTCCCACTTTGCACGCCTTGCGGGTTTTGCCATGACGGCAACCCCGTTGTTCCACGTGAAACAGGCTTGCAGGATTCCTGTGGTGCGGCCATGGTCCAATCGTGGGCACCATGCCTCACACCGCCCCTTCCCTCCTCGTTTTCGCCGGCAGCACCCGCCAGCAGTCGTTCAACCGCAAACTGGCCCACGCCACGGCCGCCATCGCGCGCGACGCGGGTGCCGCTGTCACGCTGCTGGAGCTGTCGGATTTCAACATCCCGCTGTACAACGCCGACCTCGAAGCCCAGGGCACGCCGGCCGACGTGATCCGCCTCAAGGAAATTCTGTGGCGCCACCCGGGCTGGGTGATCTGCTCGCCCGAATACAACGGCAGCTACACGGCCCTGCTCAAGAACACCATCGACTGGGCCTCCAGCCCCGTCAAAGGCCATCCCGACTGGGAAGATGGCGGGAAGTCGTTCCGCGGCAAGGTGGTGGGCATGCTCAGCGCATCGCCAGGCGCGCTGGGCGGCCTGCGGTCGCAAAGCCATCTGGCGCCCCTGCTGATCAACGCGGAGTGCTGGCTCGCACCCAAGGCGTTTGCACTCGGCCTGGCCGGCAACGCGTTCAACGACAGCGGCGCCCTGGTGCAGCAAGCCCACCGCGACCGCGTACGTGCCGTGGTGGACCAGGTGCTCTGGGCCAGCCAGCGGCTGGCACCGCCCGCCGCCTAGCCCGGCATTTTTTGCCCGGCAACTGCAGGCCATCGCCTTGGTCATAAATTTGTTGCGTGCGAACAAGTCCTCGCTAGCATGGTTTTGCGCGGCCGGAGGGACCGCGTTCTCTACAAAACCAACCACAACACACCATGCAACGAAAATTTGGGATCGCGCTCCTCGCAGCGCTGGGGGGCGCGTCGCACGCCTTCGCTGAAACGGGTTCTCTCACCATCGACACCAGCTTTGGCAGCGTCTCAGCGGCGCTGGCGTCCGGGGCCATGGCAGTGCCGGCCGCGTCCTGGACCACCTTGCTGGCGGCTGCCCTTTTCATCCTGCTGGCCACGCGCAAGCGCTTGCTGCGGCTTCGCAGCACCACGCCGCTGATGACGGCCGCGCTTCTCGCCACCACGGTGGCAGCCCTGCACTGGTACGGAGACGCACAGGCTGTGGGGCCACTCCACCTGACGCCCCCCACCCTCTTTGCCAGCAGCGGTTCGCAACAAACACTGCAGCTGGACAACCAGACAGGCCAGCCCATCCATATCCAGGACATCCGCACCCAAGGCCGCTTCACACAGACCAACAGCTGCGGCAGCCTCCTGGGCAGCGGCGCCCACTGCGCCATCACCGTGGCCTACCAGCCCGGCATTTGCCAGACCTGCGACAGCAGCGCCTGCATCAACGGCGCCTGTCAGGGCCCCACCTGCTCAGACCAGCAACGCAACGGCACCGAGACCGATGTGGACTGCGGCGGCACCTGTGGCGCGTGTGGGGACGGCAAAACCTGCTCCGTGGGCACCGACTGCCAAAGCAACGTCTGCGGCGCCGGTGGCGTCTGCCAGCCCGCCGCCTGCAATGACCAGGTCAAGAATGGCAGCGAAACCGATACCGACTGTGGCGGCGTCTGTGGCGCCTGTGCAGCGGGCAAGACCTGTTCATCAGGCACCGACTGCCAAAGCAACGTCTGCGGCGCGGGCGTCTGCCAGCCAGCCAGCTGCACCGATCAGGTCAAGAACGGCACCGAAACCGATACCGACTGCGGCGGCACCTGCGGAGCCTGTAACGCGGGCAATGCGTGCCTCGTCTCCGCTGACTGCGTGAGCGGCACCTGCAACAGCGGCATTTGCCAGTAGTCCCGCGCAGAGGTGCCGCCGCCAAGCCCGGCGGTGGCGGCACCTGCCACAGCGCACAATACGGCCGGCCCGCTCCACCCGCTTCCCTTCGCCCTTTCCTTCACACGTCCATGCCTTCCCTCTTCCTCCGCAACACCGCACTGGCCTGCTCGCTGGTGATGGCCGGCTTGGCCGGCACCGCGCACGCCGAACCCCTGTCCCGCGAACAAGGCGCGGCCATCCTCCAGGAACTGCGGGCCATCCGCCAGCTGCTGGAACAACAACAGCAGCCCAGGGCGGCCGCTGCCGCGCCCGCTGCGCCGGTGGCAGCCCCCACCACCGTGCGGGTGGACTTGTCCCAGGAAGGCCACACGCTGGGCGCGGCCACCGCCCCGCTCACGCTGGTGATGTTCACCGACCACGAATGCCCGTTCTGCAAGCGCTTCCTGCAGGAATCCCTGTCGCGCCTGCGACAGGACTACATCGATACGGGCAAGCTCCGCCTCATCCTGCGCGACCTTCCGCTGGACATCCACCCCAACGCCCAGCGGGCGGCCGAGGTCGCCCGCTGCGCTGGCGAACAGGGCAAGCACTGGCCGCTGCTGGAGGCCTTCGGCTCCGTGTCGGAACCGCTGGCACCCCCGGTCATGGCGCGCCTGGTGCAGGCGGCCGGGCTGGACAGCAGCCGCATTGACGCCTGCGTAGCCGAAGGCCGCTACACGGCCAAGATCAAGGCCTCGGCGGCCGAGGCCCGGCGGCTGGGATTCAACGGCACCCCCACGTTCGTGCTGGGTGCCACGGCGCCCGGCACGTTGGATGGGGAAAAAATGGTGGGCGTACAGCCCTACGAGTCCCTCAAGCGCCGGCTCGACGAACAACTGGCCAAGGCAAAGTCCAAATCCTGATGCCCTGCACCGGGGCACCCCGTGCCACGCCTGCCTGCCGCCCGGGATGCGGCGCCTGCTGCACCGCCCCCTCCATCAGCTCGCCCATCCCGGGCATGCCGCAGGGCAAGCCGGCGGGGGTGCGCTGCATCCAGCTGGGGGACGACGCGCGCTGCCGCATCTTCGGGCAGCCCGAGCGCCCGGCCGTGTGCGCGGAACTCATGCCGTCGGTGGAGATGTGCGGGCCCGACACCGCGCACGCCATGCACTACCTGGCGCGGTTGGAGCAGCTGACGCAGCCCGGCTGACCACCGCCGGCGCGGGCTGAGGCCTGGCGGAACGCCGCCCGGCATGGCCCTTTATGGCAAATGTGCCTCTGGCGCGACCGTGCTGCGCGGCGCAACGCGCACACGGTGCCCGCCCTTGCGGCGCATTTGCCCCACCCATTCGTACGCCAGCGCCTCTTGCGAGGAGGCGGTGCATTGAAGCTCGTGCACCAGCACCCCCAGCACGACGCTGAGCTCCAGCAGCGCGAAATCCCGGCCGCCACAGACGCGCGGCCCCCAGATGAAGCTGGAATGGGTGCCGCTGCCGGCCCCGATGCCCTCGCGCATGGCGGCGTCGATATCGGGCACCCACGGGTCGGTGCGCGCCAGGCCTTTGTGGTTCACCCCCACCAGGGACACGATCACCACGTCCCCCGGCTGCGCCGCCATGTCCGAGAGCTGGTCCGCCCCCTTGGCCACGCGAGTCACGAACGGCAACGGCGGATACAGCCGCAGCAGTTCGGCGATGAAGTACTTCAGCTCGGGGCACGAGGCCAGGGCTTCGGCCAGCGCCGGGCCCTGCGGGTGCGCGGCATACACCGCATCCACCGCGCGCTGCAGGCGCGCCTGGACCTCGGGGTACTGGGCCAGCAGGTGCAGCGCCCAGCCCACGGAATAGGCGGCCGTGTCCGTCCCGGCGCCAAACAGCATGACCAGCTCTTTTTCAAACTGGAAATCCGCGCCTTCCACCAGCTCGGCGTCCAGCAATTTCTTCAGCAGGGGCGCCGGCTGGGGCAGCCCCCGCAGGGATTGCAGCGCGGCAAAGGTCTCTTTTCTCAGCGCCAGGATCTCGCGCAGATGCTCGCGCGGGTACCCGCCCCGCTCCTTGCCAGGCGCCTTGAACGCAAACGCCGAGGCCAGTTCAATCAGCCGGGACGCATTGCCGTGCGGCATGGGCACGTCCTGCAGCGCCACCTCCAAAAACATCTGCGTGAAGATGGACAGCATGCTCTCGTGGATCACACCCTCGTCGAGCACCGCGCGCCCGCTGGAGGCCGCCAGATGCCGGGCCATGTTCTGGGCGTGCTGCAAGCTCACCGCGCAGCCACGGGCATGGTCGTACTTGCTGAAGAAGGGCTGGGACAGGTCCCAGCGAAACTTCCACGCCTCGCCCTCCTCCGTGAGGCGCGAGTTGCCGGCCACCTGCACGAACCAGTGCAGGTTCTTCGGGTAGTTGGCCAGGTTGCGGCGCATGATGCGGTCCGCATCGACCCAGTCCTGGACCACCAGCACCCGCCGCCCGTCGGATTCGATCACGGAATTGCGCCCGGGGGCGCTGCGCGCCTGCTCGTACAGGTAGGTGCAGCAGTCGGACGCGGTGTTCATGTGCTTCATGGGCTCTCCTAGGGCGCTTTGGGCGGGGCGGCTGCGGCCCCCTGGCGCAGTTCGGCCAGCGGCCGCGCGCCGAAATCCGGGCTTTCCAGCAGGTCGAGTGCTTTGCGGGCCGCCTGCGCGGCAGGCATCAGCCGCTTTGACGCGTGCAGAAAGCGAAACCGCGCCGCGTCGGGAAACTGCGCCTCGGCCGTGTCGCGCATCTGCTGCTGCATGCCCGTGTCCACCACGCCCGGCGCCAGGGCGCAGACCTTGGCGCCAAACGGTTTGCGGGCTTCTTCCAGGGCCAGGCACAGCGTGAACTGGTCCACGCCTGCCTTGGCAGCGCTGTACAGCGCCATGGAGGCCATGGGCGCGCGCGCCAGGCCGGACGAGATGTTGAGAACCTTGCGCGGCACCGGCCATGCCTCGGTGCTGCGCAGGAACTGCGCCGTCAGCTGCAGGGGCGTATGCAGGTTCACGCGCAGCACGTCGTCGATGTCGTCCGCGGCGCTTTCGGACACGGGGGCAATCCTGGCGGGCAGCAGCGCGGCGTTGTTGACCAGGCACACCTCGCGCCAGCGCGCCGGCTGCCCGGCAAGCCACTGCGCCAGACGGCGCGCCACTGCCGCGCCATAGCGCAGGTCCACCGGCCATTGCTCCAGCGCCGCGCCCTGCGCATCGGCGCGCGCCTGCAGGGCCGGACTGACCTGCCGGGACAGCGCCAGCACCCGCGTTCCCGGCTGCTCCAGCAGCAAGGCGGCCAGCGCCTCGCCAAAACCCCGGGAGGTGCCGGTGACGATGTACAGCGCAGGCCGTTCCATCAGTCCAGGAGCTTTGCCAGATCGCCCACCGTCCTCACGTGCATCAGATCCATGGGATCGATCGTGCGGCCGGTTTCTGATTCGATCGAGACCAGAATCATTTCAAACGTCAGGCTGTCGATGTTCTTCAATTGCGCGATCCCGTCCTCCGGGCGGATGGACTCCGCAGGGATCAGCAGGCTCTCGGCAATCAGCCGTTGTATTGTGTCGAAGTGGGTCATGGTTTCCTTGTCCTTCATCATCAGCTGGGAAAAATGGGGCGGTGCGCAATGCGGCCGCCCAGGAACCGGGCGCGGGTGGGGCCGCGGGCCTTCTTGCCGGACGACGTCCGCTCAATGGTCCCGTTGGCCACCACGCAAGGCTGCACGGCCGCGCCACAGGCGGCCACCAGCGCCGCCACCAAATGGCCGTGGTGCTCCGCGCCCTGCACACGGGCCGCGGCCTTCTCCTGCACCAGCAGCACCAGTTCCGCCCCGGGGCCTTCCTTTTGCAGCAGCATCAGGTCGTCGGTGTCGGCCCCCAGGACTTGCGCAGCCACCCGCTCCAGGTCCAGGGGCCAGAGGTTTCTCCCGCGGACGATGACCAGGTCTGCGCCGCGCCCCACGACGAACCATTCGCCATCGGCGGCCCTGAAGCCCAGGTCGCCGGTCTCGATGCCCCGCGACCGGTCCACCGCCTCCAGGCGCCCGTGTTCCAGCAAGCCCGACATTTGCGCCTCGCCCTTCACCACGATGCCCCCCACCCGCAGGGGCGGCAGCGGCCGGCCCTGCGCATCCACCACGGTCACGGTCCAGCCCGGCAGCGCCTTGCCGCAGCTCACCAGCGCACGCGCCGCGGGCTCGGCTGCGTCCACCTCCCGCACCGCGCCGTCATCGCCGATGGCAAAGTGCCGCTGCAGCCGGTCGAACGGCGCATCGCACATCGTCACGGCCAGGGTAGCTTCCGCCAGTCCATAGCTGGGCTTGAACGCATTCCTGTCGAACCCGTGGGGGGCCAGGGCGCGGCCAAATTCCTGCAGCTGGGCGGCGTGGACCTGGTCGCCGCCCACGCCCGCGATCCGCAGCGCGTGCAGCCGGGGCACCGGCGCTCCCGGCGGCAGCCGCCGGGCCGCCAACGCGTAGGCAAAGCCGGGCGCATAGGTGATCGTGCTGCCCTGCCGCTCCATCAGGGCCAGCCACACATGGGGACGCCGCACGAAGGAAGACGGCGCCAGGTAATCCACGCTCACCTGGCCGCAGATCGGCGCCAGCAGCAGGCCCACCAAGCCCATGTCGTGGTAGTACGGGAGCCACGAAAACGCCCGGTCCTGCGGCACCACGCGCAGGCCGTGGCGCAGGATGTCATCCACATTGGCCATCAAGGCCCGGTGCGCAATCGCAATGCCCTTGGGCTGGGCCGTCGAACCCGAGGAAAACTGCACATACGCCACGTCCGACGGCTCGGGCGTACCACCGGCCCGCCAGGCCGCAGCGCAGGTGGCCTCGTCGCCGCCCAGGTGGGCCGTTGCTTCGTAGTCCAGCCCCGCCAGCCCGGACAGGCCTGTCTGCAGCGAGGCCAACAGTTGCCGGGGGCCGATCAGCAGCTCAATGCCGGCCGCGGCCTGCAGGTTGGCCAGGGCCTGCTGGTAGCGGCTGGCGCCCTGCAACGAGGCGGGCAGCGGCAGCGGGCAGGGAACCCACCCCAGCAGCTGGCACGCACAGAAATGCACGATGAAGTCCGGCCCCGTCTGCGCCAGCAGCCCGATCCGGGTGCCCCGCTGGGCGGCAATGCCCGTGCGCATCCAGACCGCCACCGCGCAGGCGCGGCGCCACAGCTCGCCATACCCCATGCGGGCGCTCAACTGCCCCTGGCCGTCGAAGTAGCTGAATCCCTGCTCCGGGAACGCCGTGGCCGCATACCGCAAGGCCTGCGGCAGCGACGAAAAGCCGCCCATGCGCCGCTCGGCGCGCACTGCCGCGTCAGCCATGGTGGGGCGGCGTCTTCTTGGGGCGCAGGGCCTCGTCCTTGAAGCAGGCGACGGCAAGAACGTCGAGCCGCTTGCCGTCCCGGCCCATGCACTCCTGGCGCAGCAGCCCTTCGCTGACGAAATGGTCGTTGTCCATCAACGCAAACAGCACGCGGCGGTTGCTCACCAGGATGCGGCCGGAGATCTTGTCGATGGCGGCCTTGGCAAACATTTCGTCGAACAGCGGTCCGGCCGTCTCCCACAAGATGGCGCGCCCCAGCCCGGACCGCGGCTCCATCCCCAGCGTCAGCGTGGCCAGCCGGTGGGCCGGGTTGACGCTGAAGTTGTAAAACCCCCGCAGCTGGCCGCTGTCCCGGGCAAAGGCACCGATCAGAAAATTGTCCAGGTTGTTGAAGCTCGCGACAAACGCCCGCAGCCCTTCCACCGAGAAATGCAGCGCCGGCAGGTTCAGGCCCTGCAGCATCAGGGGGTCGTCGAACCACGCCGCAAACTCCGGCGTCACATCAGCGGCCGTGATGCTGCGCAGCACGTACTGGGCAGTTTCCACATGGACCAGCACGCCACGGGGGGCCGGGAGGCCGGGAGGCCGGAGGGAAAAGCTGAAACCACTCATCGTCGTGCCGTCCAGAACAGAAGGTTGGCGGGGGTGCGGTGCCGTGCCACAAGGCACAGGAAGCCGCGGCAAAGGCTATGCATGGTGCAGCGCAGGCCCCGCGACGGCCGGGCCTTGTTGTTGCTGCTGCTCCATGCGATGGTGCAGGGCCAGCAGCTGCTGCCAGTTGTGGGCAAGCGACCAGTGGTGCACCGCCACCAGCGCCGCCCAGCCGTTGCGCACCCATTGCGCCAGCGTGGCCTCCGGGAGGCGGTGGAACGCCTCGGCATCCACCGTGCGGAATCCACCGAGTTCATAGAACCGGCCGGGCGAGAGTTCGATGCGCGCCTGCCTGTCCACCAGCAGCCGCTCGCGGGTGAGCGCGGCCATGAACTGCGCCGTCGCGAATTCATCCTGCAGGCACTGCAGGCAGAACTGCACGATCTCGTTCAGTGCCGCGTTGGGCTGCCCGCGAAAGTCAAACAAGGGCCGCGCGGCGCTGTCGTCCTGCAACGGCACCACGTATCCCGCCTGCGGGTCGAACCACAGGTGGGCCTGCTGCACCCCTTCATCCACCCGCGCCCAGAACGGATACCGGCGCAGGTAGCCGGGCACATACACGCCGGGCTCCCAGGCGCCGTGCGCGTCCACGAAGAGATTGCGCCCCTCCACCACCGCCGTGATCGCCACTGGAATGCTGCCCGGGCCCTCGGGGCCGAACACGATCGGATAGTGTCTGCTGGCCCACGGAAACTCGCTCACCCCCAGCGGCACGGCATTGGCCTTGGCCGCGGCCGTGAAGTTCTGGCCCGTGCGCACGCCATGGCCCAGATACCGCTGCGGGTCCAGCGGCTGCAGCTCCCGGTAAAACAGGGGCAGCGGGGGCGGCGTCGAAGCCTGGGTGGACGAAGTTTGCATACGCTTTTCGCAAATAGAAAGTGCCCCCGTTCGGAGGGCGGACCGGAAAACATCGACCCCGTCATCGCCAGCGTTGTGCGCTTGGCGCACTGCCACGGCCCCCGGCAGCGCGAGGGTGCTGCCGGCTGCACCGCACCCGCCCCAACGCTGACGCAGGCATTGCGCCACCAAGGCGGGGCCGGTCCACAGGCCAGCCGCTCAGGCCCGCAGCACGCGCCGCCGCATCCCGGCCATCGCCGCCAGCATCAGCCCCACCAGGGCCACCAGCCCGCCCTCGCCCAGCGTGGGCACGGGCGTGGCGTTGCCGTTGGGGCCATTGCCTCCGTTGCCGTTGCCCCCATTGCCATTGCCATTGCCGCCGCCACCGTTCAGGGTCAGCGTATTGGTGATCGTGATGGTCTGCGAGCCCGCCCCGGGCATGGCCCCGCTGGGCTGCACGTACACCGGGGCGCCCCAGGTGGCACCCGTCACGCCCGGCAGTGCGCCCTGGCTCACGGTGCACACGCTGCCCGCCGCCACGGTGATGGGCGCGGCCGTGCCCGTGTTGTTGGTCACGGTGATGGTGCCGCTGAACTGGTAGCTGGGCGTGGTGCAGTTCAGCGTGAAGGGGATGCTGCCGCTGTAGGCCGCCGCTCCCCCGGC
>NZ_JAJTBB010000065.1 GCF_021287135.1 Acidovorax sp. | reverse complement strand
CAGATGGCGCGGCGCACCATCAGTTCCTTGATCTTGCCAATCGCCATCGTGGGGTTCAGGCCCTTGGGGCACACGTCCACGCAGTTCATGATGGTGTGGCAGCGGAACAGGCGGTACGGGTCTTCCAGGTTGTCCAGGCGCTCGGCGGTGGCTGCATCGCGGCTGTCGGCAATGAAGCGGTAGGCCTGCAGCAGGCCGGCGGGGCCCACGAACTTGTCGGGGTTCCACCAGAAGCTGGGGCAGCTGGTGGAGCAGCTGGCGCACAGGATGCACTCGTACAGGCCGTTGAGTTCTTCGCGCTCTTCGGGCGACTGCAGGCGCTCGCGCTCCGGGGCCAGGCTCTCGTTGATGAGGTACGGCTTGATGGAGTTGTACTGCTTGAAGAACTGCGTCATGTCCACGATCAGGTCGCGGATCACCGGCAGGCCGGGCAGCGGCTTGAGCACGATGGTGCCCGGCAGGGTATTCATGTTGGTCAGGCAGGCCAGACCGTTCTTGCCATTGATGTTCATGGCGTCGGAGCCACAAACCCCTTCGCGGCAGGAGCGGCGGAAGGACAGCGAGGGGTCTTGCTCCTTGAGCTTGACCAGCGCGTCCAGCAGCATGCGCTCATGGCCGTCGAGCTGGATCTCCACGGTCTGCATGTAGGGCTTGGCGTCCTTGTCCGGGTCGTAGCGGTAGATTTGGAATGTGCGCTTTTGCATGTTTCGTCTCTCGTGGGGCTACTGGTTAGAACGTGCGGACCTTGGGGGGCACGCTGTCCACCGTCAGGGGCTTGAGGTTGACCGGCTTGTAATCCAGGCGGTTGCCTTCGCTGTACCACAGGGTGTGCTTCATCCACTCCTTGTCGTTGCGGCCCAGCGGGAACTCAGCGTGGTCGGCGGGGTGCTCGTAGTCGTACACCGTGTGGGCGCCGCGGCATTCCTTGCGCGCAGCGGCGGACACCATCGTGGCCTGGGCCACTTCGATCAGGTTGTCCACTTCCAGCGCTTCGATGCGGGCCGTGTTGAACACCTTGGACTTGTCCTTGAGCGTCACGCCCGCCACGCTGGCACGGATGTCGGCGATCTTCTTCACGCCCTCGTCCATGCCGGCCTGGGTGCGGAACACGCCGGCGTGCTGCTGCATGGCCGCGCGGATGTTGCCCGCCACGTGCTGTGCATACAGGCCATCGGTCGACTTGTCGAGCTGGTTCAGGCGCTCCAGCGTGCGGTCGGCCGCGTCCTTGGGCAGGGGCTTGTGCTCCTTGTTCTTGTTGTTGAACTCGACGATGTGGCGGCCGGCGGCCTTGCCGAACACCAGCAGGTCCAGCAGCGAGTTGGTGCCCAGGCGGTTGGCGCCGTGCACCGACACGCAGGCGCATTCACCCACCGCGTACAGGCCATTGACCACTTCGTTGTGGATGCCATTGGCTTGGCGCACCACTTGGCCGTTGATGTTGGTGGGCACGCCGCCCATCTGGTAGTGGATGGTGGGCACCACGGGAATCGGTTCCTTGGTGATGTCCACGTTGGCGAAGTTGACACCGATCTCGTACACCGAAGGCAGGCGCTTGTGGATGGTTTCCGCGCCCAGGTGGTCGAGCTTGAGCAGCACGTAGTCCTTGTTGGGGCCGCAGCCTCGGCCTTCCTTGATTTCCTGGTCCATCGAGCGGGACACGAAGTCGCGGGGTGCCAGGTCCTTCAGGGTGGGCGCGTAGCGTTCCATGAAGCGTTCGCCATTGCTGTTGAGCAGGATGGCGCCTTCGCCGCGGCAGCCTTCGGTCAGCAGCACGCCCGCGCCGGCCACGCCGGTGGGGTGGAACTGCCAGAACTCCATGTCCTGCAGCGCGATGCCGGCGCGTGCGGCCATGCCCAGGCCGTCACCGGTGTTGATGAAGGCGTTGGTGGACGCCGCGAAGATGCGGCCGGCGCCGCCCGTGGCCAGCAGCACGGTCTTGGCTTCCAGGATGTACAGGTCGCCGGTTTCCATTTCCAGCGCCGTCACGCCCACCACGTCGCCGTCGGCGTCGCGGATCAGGTCCAGGGCCATCCACTCCACGAAGAAGTTGGTCTTGGCCTTCACGTTCTGCTGGTACAGCGTGTGCAGCATGGCGTGGCCGGTGCGGTCAGCCGCTGCGCAGGCGCGTTGCACGGGCTTTTCGCCGTAGTTGGCGGTGTGGCCGCCGAAGGGGCGCTGGTAGATCGTGCCGTCGGGATTGCGGTCGAACGGCATGCCGAAGTGTTCCAGCTCATACACCACCTTCGGTGCTTCGCGGCACATGAACTCGATGGCGTCCTGGTCGCCCAGCCAGTCAGAGCCCTTGATGGTGTCGTAGAAGTGGTAGTGCCAGTTGTCCTCGGACATGTTGCCCAGCGAGGCGCTCACGCCGCCCTGCGCGGCCACGGTGTGCGAGCGGGTGGGGAATACCTTGGACAGCGAGGCCACGTTCAGGCCAGCGCGGGAGAGTTCCAGGGCAGCCCGCATGCCGGAGCCGCCTGCGCCGACGATGACAACGTCGAACTTGCGCTTGGTGATGTTAGCGTTGGTGTAGCTCATTGTTTTATGCCTTCAGTCGCGGGGATCAATCAGAGACGCCACAGAACCTGGATGCCCCAGCCGGCACAGCCGACCAGCCAGACGATGGTGAATACCTGCAGCAGCAGGCGCACGCCCACGGGCTTGATGTAGTCCATGAAGATGTCGCGCATGCCCACCCACACGTGCCACGCCAGGGCCACGATGACGGAGAAGGTCAGCACCTTCATCCACTGGGCAGAAAAAATGCCGGACCACAGGTCGTAGCCGACCGGGCCCTTGGTGAAGATGACCTGCGCCAGGATGACCAGGGTGAACAGGGCCATCAGGCCCGCCGTGACGCGCTGGCTGAGCCAGTCGCGCAGGCCGTAGTGGGCGCCGACGACGACGCGCTTGGAACCGTAATTGACGGACATGGATGTTTTCCTCTCATTCGGCAGCGTGGCGCCGCGGCGCACGCGCTGGGGTGTTGTGGATGGGGTTCAGTACAGGCCGAACAGCTTGGCGCCCAGAACCAGTGCCAGGGTGATGCTCACCACCAGCACGAACAGGGCAGAGGTCTTGCCGAATTCCTTGGTCACCGCGCTGTGGCTCACGTCCATCCACAGATGGCGCAGGCCGGCGATGGCATGGTGCAGATAGGCCCAGATGAGTGCCAGCGCCACGAGCTTGAGGAACCAGCCGGGCACGAAGCCCAGGCCCACGTTGAACGCCGCCTTGAAGCGGCCAAACGAGATCTCGGACGACACCGACGTGTCGAACATCCAGATGATGAACGGCAGCAGCAGGAACATGATCAGCCCGCTGGCGCGGTGCAGGATCGACACCCACCCCGCAGCAGGAAGACGGTAGGTCGGCAGGTCCTTGAAGGCATGAATGTTGCGGAATTCAGGCCGCTTTTTGGCGAGTTCGGTCATGTGTGTGCTTTCGTGGATGTAACTGCTTTGTAATTTCGCGAAGACAAAGAACGCAAAATTCTATTGCAACGCAACACGCGGCACTTTGCTGCAAAGCGAATGCTCCACGTTTGCGCTGGGTTGCCAGCATGGTGTCAGCTCAGTTCGTTACGGTAATGGTGGGTGTCGGTGAGGTACAGGCCGCGCCGTAACTCCATCGGAACGTCGTTGTAGGTGTAGGCAATGCGCTCCACGCTCAGCAGTGGCGTGGTCACCGGCACCTGCAGCAATGCGGCCTGCTCTGCATCGGGCAGCACGGCACGTATTTTCTCTTCGGCACGCACCATGCGCACGCCAAAATCCAGTTCGAACATGGCGTAAGTAGGGCCTTGGTAATTGGCCATCTGCTCCGCTGTCAGCCCCTTGAAGGCCTGGCCGGGCAGCCAGATGTCCTCCAGGATGGTGGGAATGCCGGCAAAGGAGAGCACCCGCCGCGCTTGCATCACCGGGTCGCCGCTGCGCAACGCCAATGCGCGCGCCACGTCGGCACTGGCGCGCACCCGCCGGCAGTCCAGCACGCGCCGCTGCGCGGGGCCTTCCACGCGGGCGTCGCCCGTGTCGGGCATGAGCTTGAGGAAGCGGTACTGCACATGCTGTTCGGCGTGGGTGGCCACAAAGGTCCCCTTGCCCTGGCGGCGCACCACCAGGTTTTCGGCTGCGAGCTCGTCGATCGCCTTGCGCACGGTGCCCTGGCTCACCCGAAACCGCGCGGCCAGCTCCATCTCGCTCGGAATCGATTCGCCCGGTTTCCACTCGCCCTGCTGCAGGCTCTGCAGGATCAGCCCCTTGATCTGCTGGTACAGCGGGCTGAATGCCGGCGTGCCGGGGCCCGCGCTGGCCGCAGACGGTGCGGGATGATCGGGGATGGGCGAGAGCGAGGGCATGGCAATCAGGAGATGGGAGGGCTGCGCACGGCGGGAGGGGCTTGCTCGGGTGCGCAATCATATCTTATATAAGACATAAGACAAATTGACCGAGGCTTGCAATCGGCGGTACACTCCAAGGCTGTTTTTGCGGGGCACGGGCTTCTGGTAACAGGCGCTGGTGCTTGCGTTGCACACCCCTGTTTTCCTCACTTCCTGGAGTTTTCACCATGAGCAAGAAGCCTGTTCGCGTCGCCGTCACCGGCGCCGCTGGTCAAATCGGTTACGCCCTGCTGTTCCGTATCGCCTCGGGCGAGATGCTGGGCAAAGACCAGCCGGTCATCCTGCAACTGCTGGAAATCCCCGACGAAAAGGCACAGAACGCGCTCAAGGGCGTGATCATGGAACTCGAAGACTGCGCCTTCCCCCTGCTGGCGGGCATCGAGGCCCACAGCGACCCCATGCAAGCCTTCAAGGACACCGACTACGCCCTGCTGGTCGGCGCCCGCCCCCGTGGCCCCGGCATGGAGCGTGCCGACCTGCTGGCCGCCAACGCCCAGATCTTCACGGCCCAGGGCAAGGCCCTGAACGCCGTTGCCTCGCGCAACGTGAAGGTGCTGGTGGTGGGCAACCCTGCCAACACCAACGCCTACATCGCCATGAAGTCGGCCCCCGACCTGCCGGCCAAGAACTTCACCGCCATGCTGCGCCTGGACCACAACCGCGCTGCATCGCAGCTGGCCGCCAAGGCAGGCTTCAAGGTGGGCGATATCCGCAAGCTCACCGTGTGGGGCAACCACTCGCCCACGATGTACGCTGACTACCGCTTTGCCACGGTGGACGGCAAGTCCGTGAAGGACACCATCAACGACCAGACCTGGAACAAGGACGTGTTCCTGCCCACCGTGGGCAAGCGTGGTGCGGCCATCATCGCGGCCCGCGGCCTGTCGTCGGCAGCTTCCGCTGCCAACGCTGCCATCGACCACATGCGCGACTGGGCCCTGGGCTCCAAGGGCGAGTGGGTCACCATGGGCGTGCCCTCCAACGGTGAATACGGCATCCCCGCAGGCATCGTGTTCGGTTTCCCCGTGACCACCGAAAACGGCGAATACAAGATCGTCGAAGGCCTGGAAATCGATGCATTCAGCCAAGAGTGCATCAACAAGACGCTGGCCGAGCTGCAAGGCGAGCAAGACGGCGTCAAGCACCTGCTGTAAATCAGGGCCTACCATGCAGCCGACGCCACTGGCCTCGGACCTCCGGGTCGCCGAAGCTTCCGCAGGGAAGCTGGGCGCTGCATCCTTCCCCGCGCCGCGCCATCCCCGCGATGTGCTGCTCGGCGCCCAGGCGCAAACCGGCTTCCTGCCGGTTTGCGACCACTACAGCGGTGTGGAAGCCCGCATGCGCAAGAGCCTGCAGTTGCAGGCAGAAATGGCGCAGGAATTCGGCACTTGCGTCTTTGACGTCACGCTGGACTGTGAAGACGGCGCGCCGGTCGGGCGCGAGGCCGATCACGCCCGGCTCGTCGCCAGCCTGGCGCTGGGCGCTGCCACCGGAGCCCGCGTGGCGGCCCGGGTCCACGCGGTGGACCATCCCGCATTCGCGAGCGATGTGGCCACCATTGGCGGTACGGCCGGCCACCGGCTGTGCCACCTCATGGTGCCCAAGGTGGAGTCGGTCGATGATGTGCTGACCGCCGAACGGGCGCTGCAGCAGGCCGGTGCCGGGCAGTTGCCCCTGCATGTGCTGATCGAATCGCCCGCTGCGGTGCACCGCGCTTTCGAGATCGCCGCGCATCCGCGCGTGCAGAGCCTGAGCTTCGGGCTCATGGATTTTGTGTCCGCCCACGGCGGCGCCATCCCGGCGTCCGGCATGGCGTCGGACGGGCAGTTCACGCACCCGCTGGTGGTGCGTGCCAAGCTGGAGATTGCAGCGGCCTGCCATGCCCATGGCAAGGTGCCCTCGCATTGCGTGGTGACCGAGTTCGCCGATACGGCCGCCCTGCAAGGCGCGGCCAGCCGCGCGTCCCGTGAACTGGGGTACACGCGCATGTGGAGCATCCATCCCGCGCAGATCCGCCCCATCCTGCAGGCGTTCGCGCCGCCCCAGGACGATATTGAAGATGCTGCGAAAATAATAGCTGCCGCCGCTGATGCTGATTGGGCTCCTGTCAGTTTTGACGGTGTGCTGCATGACCGTGCGAGTTACCGTTTTTACTGGCAGGTGCTCGAGCGCGCCCACCGCACGGGGCGTGCACTTCCCCAGGCTGTGCGCCATTGGTTTGGCGCGTCGGCTCCCGTTCCGCAGTGAACTATCCTGACCTTTTTCCCGCAGGACCTCCCATGAAATCTTTCATCGCCTCCGCCCTCATGCTGCTGGCACCGGCCCTTGTTCTGGCGCAAACGCCGGCCAAGCCCGAGGCCAAGGCCGCCGCCAAGCCGGCTGCCAAACACGCTACCAAGTCCGAAGCCAAGACGGCCAAGTCCTCCGACAAGGCGGCTTCGTCCAAGAAGACGACCGTGGCCAAGGCCAAGCACGAAGGCACCAGCAGCCGCACGCAGCTCAAGAGCGCCACCAACCAGGTGGCTTCCGGCATCATCGCCGCCGAGGCGGCGCTCTCGCCCGAGGAGCTGGCCATTGCCGAGCGCGTGCATGTCGGCCGCATCCCCTGCGAACTGGGCGCGTTCGTCACCGTCACGGCCGACCCCGCCGTGCCGGGCCACTTCCATGTGGAGGGCAAGGGCTTCAAGTACTTCATGGCGCCCGTGGCCACCACCACCGGCACGGTGCGGCTGGAAGACCAGAAGGGTGGCGCGGTCTGGCTGCAGATCGCCAACAAGTCCATGCTGATGAACCAGAAGCTGGGCCAGCGCCTGGCGGACGAATGCATGAGCCCGCAGCAGGTGGTGGTGGCCGAGGCCATCAAGAAGAACCCGCCCGTGAGCGTGCTGGAGCCTGTTTCCAAGTAAGGCGGAAGCCGGGCTTGCCGTGGCCCGCTTCGCTGAAGTCTGCGATCCACCCTCACCACAACACGCGCAGTGCGCTGCCGGGCCGCGGCAACCGGCACGGCACCGCACGCCGCCCCACTTTAGAACGCAACCGGAGAAAAAAATGTTGAAAGCCTACCGTGACCATGTGGCCGAGCGTGCCGCCCTGGGCATCCCCCCGCTGCCGCTGGATGCCAAGCAGGTCGCCGAGCTGATCGAGCTGATCAAGAACCCCCCGGCTGGCGAAGACGCCTTCCTGCTGGACCTGCTCACGCACCGTGTGCCCCCAGGCGTGGACGATGCCGCCAAGGTCAAGGCGAGCTTCCTGGCCGCCGTCGCCCACGGCGACATCCAGGTCGGCCTGGTCAGCAAGGCCAAGGCCACCGAGCTGCTGGGCACCATGGTGGGCGGCTACAACGTGCACCCCCTGATCGAGCTGCTGGACGACGCCGAAGTGGCGGGCGTGGCCGCCGAGGCGCTGAAGAAGACGCTGCTGATGTTCGACTTCTTCAACGACGTGGCCTCCAAGGCCAAGGCCGGCAACGCCAAGGCCCAGGAAGTGATGAAGAGCTGGGCCGACGCCGAGTGGTTCACCTCGCGCCCCGAAGTGGCTAAGAAGATCACGGTCACCGTCTTCAAGGTGCCGGGCGAAACCAACACCGACGACCTGTCGCCCGCGCCCGACGCCTGGAGCCGCCCCGACATCCCGCTGCACTACCTGGCCATGCTGAAGAACACGCGCCCTGACGCGGCCTTCAAGCCCGAGGAAGACGGCAAGCGCGGCCCGATGCAGTTCATCGAGGACCTCAAGAAGAAGGGCAACCTCGTCGCCTACGTGGGCGACGTGGTGGGCACCGGCTCCAGCCGCAAGTCCGCCACCAACTCGGTGATCTGGGCCACGGGCCAGGACATCCCCTTCGTTCCGAACAAGCGCTTCGGCGGCGTCACGCTGGGCGGCAAGATCGCCCCCATCTTCTTCAACACGCAAGAAGACTCGGGTTCGCTGCCCATCGAAGTCGATGTGTCCAAGCTCGAAATGGGCGACGTCATCGACGTGCTGCCCTACGACGGCAAGCTGGTCAAGAACGGCGCCGAAGTGGCCTCGTTCGCGCTCAAGAGCGATGTGTTGCTGGACGAAGTGCGTGCCGGCGGCCGTATCAACCTGATCATCGGCCGTTCGCTCACGGCCAAGGCGCGTGAGTTCCTGGGTCTGCCCGCTTCCACCGTGTTCCGCCTGCCCGTGGCGCCCAAGGATTCCGGCAAGGGCTTCACGCTGGCGCAGAAGATGGTGGGCCGTGCCTGCGGCATGCCGGAAGGCCAGGGCATCCGCCCGGGCACGTACTGCGAACCCAAGATGACCACCGTGGGTTCGCAAGACACCACGGGCCCCATGACCCGCGACGAGCTGAAGGACCTGGCCTGCCTGGGCTTCTCGGCCGACCTGGTGATGCAATCGTTCTGCCACACCGCCGCTTATCCGAAGCCGGTGGACGTGAAGACGCACCGCGAACTGCCCGCCTTCATCAGCAACCGCGGCGGCGTGGCCCTGCGTCCCGGCGACGGCGTGATCCACAGCTGGCTCAATCGCCTGCTGCTGCCCGACACCGTGGGCACGGGGGGTGACTCGCACACCCGTTTCCCCATCGGTATCTCGTTCCCGGCAGGTTCGGGCCTGGTGGCGTTTGGCGCCGCCACGGGCGTGATGCCCCTGGACATGCCTGAATCCGTGCTGGTGCGCTTCAAGGGCGAACTGCAGCCCGGCGTGACCCTGCGCGACCTGGTGCACGCCATTCCGCTGTACGCCATCAAGGCGGGCCTGCTGACGGTGGCCAAGGCCGGCAAGAAGAACATCTTCTCCGGCAAGATCCTGGAGATCGAAGGCCTGCCCGACCTGAAGGTGGAACAGGCGTTCGAACTGTCCGATGCCTCGGCCGAGCGCTCTGCTGCCGGCTGCACGATCAAGCTCAACCCCGAGCCGGTCAAGGAGTACCTGAAGTCGAACATCGTTCTGATGAAGAACATGATCGCCGACGGCTACCAGGACGCGAAGACCCTGCAGCGCCGCATCGAGAAGGTCGAGGCCTGGCTGGCCAAGCCGGACCTGCTCGAAGCCGACAAGGACGCCGAGTACGCCGCCGTGATCGACATCGATCTGGCCGACATCAAGGAACCCATCGTCTGCTGCCCGAACGACCCGGACGACGCCAAGTTCCTGTCCGAAGTGGCCGGCACCAAGATCGACGAAGCCTTCATTGGCTCGTGCATGACCAACATTGGCCACTTCCGCGCCGCAGCCAAGCTGCTGGGCGGCCAGCGCGACATCCCCGTCAAGCTGTGGGTCGCGCCGCCCACCAAGATGGACCAGAACGAGCTGATCAAGGAAGGCCACTACGCCGCCTTCGGCACGGCCGGTGCCCGCACTGAAATGCCGGGCTGCTCGCTGTGCATGGGCAACCAGGCGCAGGTGCGCGAGGGCGCGACGGTGATCTCCACGTCCACCCGCAACTTCCCGAACCGCCTGGGCAAGAACACCAACGTGTTCCTGGGCTCGGCCGAACTGTCGGCCATCGCATCGCGCCTGGGCCGCCTGCCCACGAAGGAGGAGTACCTCAAGGAAATGGGCGTCATCGACGCCGACAAGGCCAGCGTGTACCGCTACATGAACTTCGACCAGATCGAAGAGTATGCGGAAGCAGCCAAGGCAACTGCGGCCTGCTAAGCGCCACGCAGCGCGCCATCGCCAAGGCGGCCCTTCGGGGCCGCCTTTTTTTATGTCCGGCGCACGGACAACTGTCATACATTTGTCACCCGGAGGCCCGTATGCTGGGCTCAAAGAACCTGCTTGCGATCCCCTGCGAGATCGTAAGCAGGCTCTAAGAACAAAAACAACAGAGAGGAGGGACCGATGGCTTTCTGGGCGGGTCGTGCGGGGGCGCTGCTGTTCAGTGCGGTGTTCGCCATCGCGTTTGGCTTGGGCGGCTACTTTGCGGGGCTGCGGCCGCTGGGGCACACGCTGCTGGCGGCATGGCAAGTGCGCAGCTGGCAGCCCGTGCCAGGGCAGGTGCTGGACACCGAGTTGCTCCAGCACAGCGGCAGCAAGGGCGGCTCGACCTATGACGTGCGGGCCCACTATCGCTACGAGTTTGGCGGCCGGACCCTGGAAGGGCGCCGGGTCGGCCTGGAGTGGCCAGCGGGCGCCGACAACATTGGCGACTGGCACCAGCAATGGCACCGCCGGCTGCAGCAGGCACGCGACCAGGGGCAGTCCGTGACGGTGTGGGTGAATCCGGCCGATCCGGCCGATGCGCTGCTCGACCCGGCCATTCGCTGGTCCTTGCTGGCGTTCCGTCTACCCTTTGCCTTTGTCTTCACCGGCGTGGGGGTGGGAGCCGCGTGGTTGTTCGGGCGGCTGTTGCTGCAGCGCCAGCGCCCGGAGGGCGCGGAACCTCCATTAGGGCCTGCGGGCCGCGCTGCCGGGCCCACGGTGCGCAGCTCGCTGCAGGGCAGCACGGCCGGAATCTGGGTCTTCGCGCTGTTCTGGTGTGGCATTGCGTTTCCCATGGCGGCAGTGTTCTGGGCGGACCGCAGCGCACCCGGCTGGGCCAAGGCATTCATTGCCGTATTCGTGGCCATTGGCCTGTTGCTGCTTGGCTTTGCCATCGGCCAGGCGCGCAAGGCGTGGCGCTACCGGGGCTCGGCATTCACCGCGCTGCCGCAGCGGCCGCTGGGAGGAAGCCCCGTGGAGGCCACGGTGCTGCTTCCGGAAAGGGCCGGCGCGACAGCCCAGTCGTTGCACCTGCGCCTGGCGCAGTACCGGGTGGATGAGTCCAGTTCGGGATCTCCGGAGCGCCGGGTGGAAGCGGTGGACGCGCGCACCACGCAGCAACCCAACCCGGACGGCGGCACCCGGCTGGTTGCGCGCTTTACGGTTCCGGCGGACGCCCCGTCCCACGGTGCGAAGCGGTCGGGAGAGCGCGTGGATTGGCGGGTGGAGTTGCTCCGGGAGGATGGCGCCGTGGAGCTTTTCTACGATCTGCCCGTGCAGGCCGCGCCCTCTGCTGCCCTGGCAGCCGCGGAAGACCGGTTTGACCGCCGGGCTGCGTGGGCGCGTGAAGAAAGCATTTCCGTGCCGCAAGACTCCGGGCCGGACGCCTCGGCGCCGTTGCCCCCCGGCGTGGCGGCGTCCGAAGGGCCGCAGGGGTGGCAACTGGCCTTTTCCCAGCGTGCCTGGCAGTGGGCCTCGGGTATCGCCCTGTGCCTGCTGGTGCTGGAATGGGTGGTCAACGACCGGCTGGGCGCGCACGGCCTGCTCCCGCCGCGGTCGCTGGGTGGGCTGCTGGCGGCAACCCTGCTGCCGGCCTTCGCCTTGCACGCGGCCACGCGGCACTGGACCCTGCGCGTGCAGGACAGCGGCATCGTGGTGCAGCGAACGTCCTGGCTGTGGACCTCGGTGCGGTCCGTGCCGGGCGATGCAAGCCAGGCACTCGTGCACAAGCAGCTGTACTCCACCGGCAGCGGTGCGCAGGAGCGCCCCTACCACGCCGTGTACGCGCGCGGCCCGTACGGCGCGCGGATTCGGCTCACGCCAGGGCTGGCGGGGGCGGACGCCGCCGTCGCCGTGGGGCATGCGATTGCGCAGGCCTGGCGCGACCGGCGCGGCCAGTTTGCGGCCGGGGGGCTGCGCGCGGGCCGCGACCAGTCCCGCCCCGGCTGGGGCTGGCTGGTGGTGGCAACGCTGCTGGCCGCCCTGTGGTGGGCTCCGCAACGGGATGTGCGCGCCGGCGCGGATGCCACCGCGCCCGGCGGCACGCTGGAAAGCAGCCGCTGGTCAGCCGCGGACAGGCGCCTCATGGATGCGCAGGACGCGGGCGATGCCGCGGCGCTGGAGGCCGCGCTGCGCGATGGCGCCAACCCCAACCTGCTGGCCGACAGCGGATCTTCCGTACTGATGCTGGCCGCCCACCGCGGCCAGCTGGCGCATGTCGAACGGCTGCTGCGCGCCGGCGCGCAGCCCGACCTGCGCCAGACCCGCAAGGACAGCGAGCGGGGCGACACAGCCTTGCTGCGAGCTTTCTATGGCGGCCACCTTGCGGCTGCGCAGCGGCTGGCGCAGGCCGGCGCCAGCCTGCAAGCCCGCAACCGCTGGGACTGGGGCCCCGTGCACATGGCCGCCCAAAGCGGTTGTGTGGCCTGCCTGCAGTGGCTGGCGGAACAGGGGCTGTCCCTGGAAGAGCCCGCTCCCGCGAGCCTGGGCGAAACCCCGGCCATGCTGGCCGCCGCCAAAGGGCAACTGCAGGCCCTGCAATGGCTGCATGCGCAGGGCGTGGACCTCGGGCGGCTTGACCGCCGGGGCAAGAGCGCCGTGGATTGGGCGCGATGGGGCCACCAGGCGGACACGGAGCGGTGGCTCATGGAGCGGCACTGAGGCGGGCCCGCCGCAGTGCCGGCGCGTGCCGGAACCATCAAGGCAGTCCCGAATCAGAACCTGCCAAAAGCACAACAACAACCCGGTGTCCGATGTTCAAGTCTTTCTTCTTTGCCCGCCGCTGGTGGGCCTGGTCCCTTGCGGGCTCTGCGGTCATCCTCCTGGCCACCGGCTACCGTGTGGAGCTGGACGTGCAGATCAACGACTGGTTCGGTAGCTTTTACGACCTCATCCAGGAAGCGCTGGGCAAGCCGGGCGCCATCACGGCGGCGCAGTTCTGGGGCCAGCTTTCTACCTTTGCGCGCATTGCCATGGTGTATGTGACCACCGCGGTGCTGGTGGACTTCTTCAGCAAACACTACATCTTTCGCTGGCGGCAGGCCATGAACGAGCACTACATGGCCGCCTGGCCGCGGCTGCGCCATATCGAGGGCGCGGCCCAGCGCGTGCAGGAGGACACCATGCGGTTCGCGCGCACCATGGAGGACCTGGGCTTGAGCTTCATGCGCAGCCTGATGACGCTGGCGGCCTTTCTGCCCGTGCTGTGGACGCTCTCGGAGAAGGTGACCGGGCTGCCCTTGCTGGGGGCCGTGCCGCATGCCCTGGTCTGGGTGGCGCTGGTGTGGTCCCTGGGCGGCACGCTGCTGCTGGCGGGGGTGGGCGTGAAGCTGCCGGGGCTGGAGTTCCACAACCAGCGCGTGGAGGCCGCCTACCGCAAGGAACTGGTGCTGGGGGAGGACGACCCGTCCCGCGCCACGCCGCCCACGGCGGCCGAACTGTTTGCCAGCGTGCGGCGCAATTACTTTCGGCTGTTCTTCCACTACCTGTACTTCGACGTGGTGAAGTGGTCGTACCTGCAGGTGAGCGTGCTGGTGCCGCTGGTGGCCCTCGGCCCCACGCTGATTGCCGGCGCGATCACGCTGGGGGTGATGCAGCAGATCGCCCGCGCCTTTGACAAGGTGCTCGAGTCGTTCCAGTTCCTGGTGCTCAACTGGAGCACCGTGGTGGAGCAGATCTCCATCTACAAGCGGCTTCGCGCCTTCGAGCGCCAGATGGCCCACGAGGTGCCGGCGGGCGCCTGACGCGCGCCGCTGGCGCGGCCGGGAGTGGCCCCCGCCGCGGTGTTACCGCACCTGCTTCTTGTCGAGCTTGCGCATGAGTGTGCGCCGGTGCATGCCCAGGCGGCGCGCGGCCTCGGACAAGTTGAAGCCCGTCTCGGCCAGCACCTCGTTGATGCGCTCCCACTCCAGGGTCTTGATGGAGCTGGAGCGGTTGGTCAGCTCCACCTCGGTGTTGCCGGCGCGAAGGCCGAAGGCCGCCTCGATGTCGTCGGTGTTGGACGGCTTGGCCAGGTAGTGGCAGGCCCCCAGCTTCACGGCTTCCACGGCCGTGGCAATGCTGGCAAACCCCGTGAGCACCACGATGAGCATGTCGTCGTCGGCGGCATGCAGCCGCTGCACGCAGGCCAGGCCCGAGGCTTCGCCCTTGAGCTTCAAGTCCACGACCGCATAGCCCGGCGCGTGCGCGGCGAGCACGGCATCGACCTCGGGCAGACTGGCGGCCCGCACCACCCGGTAGCCGCGCCGCTCGAACGAGCGGGTGAGCGTGCGCGCAAACGCCTCATCGTCCTCCACGATGAGCAGCAGGCGTTCGTCTTCGTCTTCGTCGATGTCGGTATCCATGGTGTGCGAACGGACTCTTCTCAGCCTCTGGTGCCCGGCAGGGCAATGGCCGCCAGGGGCAGCCGGATGGAAACCTGTGCACCGCCCTCGGGGCGGTTGCGGGCTGCCACGCTGCCCCCCAGGGTGCGCGCCACGTTGAGCACGAGGTACAGGCCCAGCCCGCGGCCGGGCTGCTTCTTGGTGGACTGGTAGGGCGTGCCCAGCTGGGCGAGCATTTCAGGCGCAAAGCCGGGACCGGCGTCCGTCACGGTGATGTCCAGCATGTCGGCATCGCGCGTGACGGCCAGGCGGACCCACCCTGGCGAGGCATCGCGCGCATTGTCCAACACGTTGAAAACCATTTGCTTGAGCGTGGTGTCCGACACCATGGGCAGGTCGGTGCCAAACTGGTTGTCGTATGCGAATTCCGCCAGGGAGCGGGTGCCGCGCCATTCCTGCGCCAGGGCGTCGAGAAAGGTGCGCACGGTGGTCTGCACCGATTCCTCGCCGCGGGCTTCTCCGGCCGACATCAGGATGCCGCTGACGATGCCTTTGCAGCGCTGCACCTGGACCTGCATCTCCGCAATGTCTTCCTGCAGCGCCGGCGAGGCTGCCAAGCCCTTGTCATGCTGCCAGTCGCCCAGGATCACCGCCAGGGTGGACAGCGGCGTGCCCAGTTCGTGCGCCGCCCCCGAGGCCAGCAGGCCCATGCGCACGATGTGCTCTTCTTCCACGCGCCGCCGGCGTGCGGCGGCCAGCCGTGCATCGCGTTCGCGCAGGTTCAGGCTGATGCGCGTGATGAACACCACCACCAGCGTGGCGTTGAGCGCGAAGCACACCAGCAGGCCCATGACATACAGGCTGGACAGGCCCTGGTGCAGGTCCTGCGGCAGCTCCAGGGGCAGGTGGTGCGTGGCCAGCACGCCAAAGCACAGCAGCGTGATGACGACGATGGACCAGATGTAGCCCCCCCGCAGCAGCACAGCCCCGAGCGTGATCTGCAGCAGGTAGAGGAAAACGAACGGATTGGTGGTGCCGCCACTGAGGTACAGCTGCACGGTGAGCACGGCCACGTCGATCAGCAAGGCCAGGAATAGCTCGACATTGCGCACTGCCACGCCGGTGCGCAGGCGCAGCATGCTCACCACGTTGTACAGCGCCAGGCAGCCCACCACCATCAGCATCTCGCGCAGCGGCAGGGTGAGCTGCAGGCTGTAGTGCGCCGCCTCGATGGTGAACACCTGGCCCACCACGGCAATCCAGCGCAGCTGGATCAGCTGCTGGAGGTTTTTGAGCCCGGCCGTCGCATCCGCGGCGCGCGGGCTTCGTTGCTGCTGGGCGGGCGGGGAATCTGCGCGGGGAGGAGGGGTCATGAAAGCGGGCTGTGCGGAGGCTTGCCGCCTTGGCGGCGCTCATAGCGTGCCACATACCAGCCGCCTGCGGCAACCATGAGCGCCAGCCCGTACCACGTGAGCGCATAGACCAGATGGCTGTTGTGGAATTGCACCACCGTCATGCCGGCCCGCGGCCAGGAGGCGCTGGCCCCCGCAGTGGCCGCTTCACGCCCGGGGCCGGGCAGGTCTGCATCCACAAAGAAGGGGGCGGGCCGGGGCAGCCCCAGCGCACGGCCGATGGCTGCCACATCGCGCGAATGCCAACGCTGCGCCGCGGGATCGTTGGCGCGCAGGAAGCCGCCGCCCGGCTCCGTCATGCGTAACAGCCCGCGCACGGTGGCGCCGGCCTCTGGCGACGCAGGAGGCGGCCCGTCCTGCCATTGCGCCCGTTGCGCAGCGGGCACAAAACCGCGGTTGACCAGCACCTGGGTGCCATCGTTCTGCTCCAGGGCCGAAAGGACCCAGAAGCCAGCGCCCAGCTCCGTGACCGCCTGCGTGAGCACCGTCTTGCCCGGCAGCCACCGGCCGTGCAGGGTCACGGGCAGGTATTCATGCTGCGGGGCGGTGATCTGCTGCCATTCAGCGGAGGGGGGCAGGGGAACCGGGGCGCCGTGCACGCGTTGCTCGACACGCTCGATGAGCGCCAGCTTCCAGGTGCGCCGTTCGACTTGCCAGGTGCCCAGCGCCACAAACACCAGGAACAACGCGGTGCCCACAACGGCGAGCACCGCCTGGCGCAGCCGCCGGGCGGGCGGTGTGCCAGGAGCGCGGGGGGGCGCGCCGGCGGTCAAGGCGTGGCGTGCCCCGCGGCCTCATGCGCCGCCGGCTGCGCGGCGGCGGGGTGCTCGGGCATCATGTTGGCGTTCATGTGGAACATCACCCACAGCGTGCCGCTGATCCCGATGGCCACGAACACCACGGTGAAGACAGTGGACAGCAGCGTCCAGCCGCTTTCGACCTTACCGTTCATGTGCAGGAAGTAGACCATGTGCACCAGGATCTGCACCACCGCGAAGGCGCCCAGCACCAGCACGGCGGTGTTGCGGTCGGCAATCACCTTGGCCATGACCAGCCAGAAGGGAATGGCGGTGAGGATGACCGAGAGCACGAAACCGATGGTGTAGTCGCGCAGGCTGCTGTGTGGCCCCACGGCAGCGTTGTGGTGGTCGCCATGGTCACCGTGGCCGGTGTGGTGTGCGTGTGTGTCGTGTGCGCTCATTTACAGCACTCCCATCAGGTACACAAAGGTGAAGACGCCGATCCAGACCACGTCCAGAAAGTGCCAGAACATCGACAGGCACATCAGGCGGCGCTGGTTCTCATGGATGAGGCCGTGCCGGCCGATCTGGAGCATGAGCACCACAAGCCAGACCAGGCCGAAGGTGACGTGCAGCCCGTGGGTGCCCACCAGCGTGAAGAACGCCGACAGGAAGGCGCTGCGCTGCGGGCCCGCGCCTTCGTGGATCAGGTGGCTGAACTCGTACAGCTCCAAGCCCAGGAAGCACAGGCCGAATGCACCGGTGACGGCCAGCCACAGCAGCGTGCCGCGCACGTCGCCCAGCTGCTTGCGCAGCATGGCGAAGCCGAAGGTGATGGACGACAGCAGCAGGAATGCCGTGTTGAGGGCCACCAGGGGCAGGTCGAACAGCTGTGCGCCGGTGGGGCCGGCCGCGTAGCTGCGGCCCAGCACGCCATAGGTGGCGAACAGGGCTGCGAAGATGAGGCAGTCGCTCATCAGGTAGAGCCAGAAACCCAGGGCGGTGCCGTTTTCAGGATGGGGCTCGTGCGCGAGGTGGTATGCGCGGCCGGGCAGGGCGCCGGCGGCGGCGCTGGCGTGAAGGCTGTGTTCAGACATGGCGGGCCAGTTGGAGAGTGCGGGCTTCTTCGGAGGCGGCCACTTCGGACGCGGGGATGTAGAAGTCACGCTGGTAGTTGAACGTGTGAACGATGGCGGCCAGCAGCAGCACGGCGAAGGACGCGCCGGCAAGCAGCCACATGTGCCAGATCAGGGCAAAGCCGAGGACCAGCGACAGGGCCGAGATCACCGCGCCAGAACCGGTGTTGGCCGGCATGTGGATGGAGGCAAAGCCGCCCAGCGGGCGCTGGTAGCCGTGCTTCTTCATGTCCCACCACGCGTCGATCTCATGCACCACGGGCGTGAACGCGAAGTTGTAGTCCGGCGGGGGCGACGAGGTGGACCACTCCAGCGTGCGGGCGTCCCAGGGGTCGCCCGTCACGTCGCGCAACTGGTCGCGCTTCAGGTAGCTCACCACCAGCTGGATCAGGAAGCAGGCGATGCCGGCGGCAATCAGCGCGGCGCCAATGGCGGCGATGATGAACCAGATCTGCAGCGAAGGGTCTTCAAAGTGGCTCACCCGGCGCGTCACGCCCATGAGGCCCAGCACATACAGCGGCGCGAACGCCACCCAGAACCCGACGACCCACAGCCAGAACGAGCGCACGCCCCAGGTGCGGTCCAGCTTGTAGCCGAAGGCCTTGGGGAACCAGTAGTTGATGCCGGCGAACAGGCCGAACAGCACGCCGCCGATGATCACGTTGTGGAAGTGAGCGATCAGGAACAGGCTGTTGTGCAGCACGAAGTCGGCCGGGGGCACGGCCAGCAGCACGCCGGTCATGCCGCCGATGGCGAACGTCACCATGAAGGCCACGGTCCACATCATGGGCAACTCGAAGCGGATGCGGCCCTTGTACATGGTGAACAGCCAGTTGAAGATCTTCGCGCCCGTGGGGATCGAGATGATCATCGTGGTGATGCCGAAGAAGGTGTTCACGCTGGCGCCCGAGCCCATGGTGAAGAAGTGGTGCAGCCACACCAGGTACGACAGGATGGTGATCACCACCGTGGCGTACACCATGGAGGTGTAGCCGAACAGGCGCTTCTTGCAGAACGTGGCCACCACTTCCGAGAAGATGCCGAAGCAGGGCAGGATCAGGATGTACACCTCCGGGTGGCCCCAGATCCAGATCAGGTTCACGTACAGCATGGCGTTGCCGCCCAGGTCGTTCGTGAAGAAGTTGGTGCCGACATAGCGGTCCAGCGACATCAGCACCAGGGCCGCGGTCAGCACGGGGAACGACGCCACGATCAGCGCGTTGGTGCACAGGGCCGTCCAGGTGAAGACGGGCATGCGCATCAGGTTCATGCCGGGGGCGCGCATCTTGATGATGGTGACGATCAGGTTGATGCCCGACAGCGTGGTGCCCACCCCCGCGATCTGCAGTGCCCAGATGTAGTAGTCCAGACCCACGCCCGGATCCTGCGCGCCCAGGTTGGACAGCGCCAGCCAGCCGGAGGTGGAGAACTCGCCCAGAAACAGCGACACCATCACCAGGATCGCGCCCGCCGTGGTCATCCAGAAGCTGAAGTTGTTCAGGAACGGAAACGACACGTCGCGTGCGCCGATCTGCAGCGGCACGAGGTAGTTCATGAGCCCGGTGACCAGCGGCATGGCCACGAAGAAGATCATGATCACGCCGTGCGCGGTGAAGATCTGGTCGTAGTGGTGCGGCGGCAGGTAGCCCAGGTGGTCGCCAAAGGCCATGGCCTGCTGCAGGCGCATCATCACGGCGTCGGCAAAGCCGCGCAGCAGCATCACCAGGCCCAGGATCATGTACATGATCCCGATCTTCTTGTGGTCGATGCTGCAGATCCAGTCGCGCCACAGCGGGCCCCACAGACGGAACTTGGTGATCGCGGCCATCACGGCCAGGCCGCCCAGCAAGGTGGCGACAAAAGTCCACAACACGATGGGCTCGTGCGCCATCGGTATGGAGTCCCAGGTAATGCGGCCCAAGGCCCAATGGGATGCGGTTTCAGGTGCGGAGGACATAGGAAGTCTTTTTCAGTCTGCCGGCGCACGGGTGCGGGCGCCAGGCGGGCAGGTCAGGGGCGGATCATTGGACGGAGTGGGCGCCGCGCGCCGACGCGTGGCGGGCCTCCAGGCTCGCCACCACCTGGGCCGCGTTCTTCGAGGTGCACACGTCCTGCGGCAGGTTCAGGCCCATGGCGCGCACGTAGGCATCACCGCCGTTCTCGTCGATGGCCATCATGTGGTGCATGCACATCTTGCCGTCCTCGGCGCAGCGGTTGAGCACCTTGTCGTACAGCCCTTCCTCCACGCTGGCGAAGCGCTGCACGGGGTCGCGCTCGCTGGGCTGGGCCAGCTGCAGGTAGGTCTTGCGGTCCAGGGCCTTGCCTTGTGCGCGGGCGGCGGCCACCCACTGGTCAAAGTCTTGCTGGGCCAGGCCGTGGAACTTGAAGGTCATGCCCGAAAAGCCTTTGCCGCTGTAGTGCGACGCCATGCCCTGGAACACACCGGGCTGGTTGATCACGGCGTTCAGCTCGGTCTGCATGCCGGGCATCGCGTAGATCATGCCCGCCAGGTCCGGCACATAGAACGCGTTCATCGTGGACGTGGCCGTCAACTGGAACAGGATGGGGCGGTCCACCGGCGCGGCCAGTTCGTTGACCGTGGCGATGCCTTGTTCGGGGTAGAAGAACAGCCATTTCCAGTCCATGGCCACCACCTGCACCACCAGCGGGGTGGATTGCGCATCCAGCGGCTTGGTGGACGAGATGCGGTCCAGGGGGCGGTAGGGGTCCAGCTTGTGCGTGCCGATCCAGGTCAGCGCGCCCAGGGCGATGACGATCATTAGCGGCACGGTCCAGATCACCAGCTCCAGCGTGGTGGAATGGTGCCAGTCGGGGTCATAGTCGGCCTCGGTCGTGGCGCCGTTGTTCTGGCGGTATTTCCAGGCGAACCACAGGGTCAGGGCAATGACCGGCACGATGATGATGAGCATCAGCAACGTGGCCTGGATGACCATGTGGCCTTGTTGCGAGGCGATGTCGCCTGCGGGGTTCAGGACGACAGCTTTGCTGCAGCCGGCCAAGCCGCCGGCGGCGGCCGCAGCGGCCAGCCAGGCAGGCGCGCGAGAAAGAGTGAATTTGGACATGGATGTTGCGCAATCGGAGCGCTTGTCGAGGGCCGGTTCCGCACGGCGGCCGGTCACGGCAGCCGCGGGCGACCCCTGGGGTAAACGCGGATAACGAAGTGACCGCGAATGTAATAGCGCTAGCTTTTTTGTCCATGGGACATTTTGTCCAAGGTCAAAGTCCGGGCGCTCGCCAGGGGCCGTTCGAGCCTTGTCCTGCGGCGTTGTCCTGCAACTGACATAGTGAAACCGCACTTGTGGCGGATTGCGCTTGGGTGTAGAACGGTGTTGTCTTTTTCACACAACGACCAGGAGATCGGTTCATGAGCAGCCCTGCCTTCGCCAGCTACCCTGCGGCCGGCTTTGAAGAAAGCCCCGCCTCCCTGTCCCGGGCTGATACGCACGAAGACGTGACCCCCAGCGAGATCGCCGTGGGCGTGATCATCGGGCGCTCGTCGGAATACTTTGACTTTTTCGTCTTCGGGATTGCCTGCGTTCTGGTCTTTCCTTCGTTCCTGTTTCCTTTCCTGTCGCGCCTGGACGGGACCCTGATGGCTTTTGCCCTGCTGGCGGTGGCGTTTGTCGTGCGGCCGGTGGGCACGGCCATTTCCATGGCCATCCAGCGCCGCTGGGGCCGCGGCACCAAGCTGACGATTGCCTTGTTCCTGCTGGGCGTGTGCACCGTGGGGATGGCGTTCTTGCCAAGCTACAAGGACGCGGGGATGGCGGCGGTGGTCGCCCTGCTGGTCCTGCGCATCGGCCAGGGGCTGGCGCTGGGCGGTTCGTGGGACGGCCTGCCATCGCTGCTGGCCATGTCCGCGCCCAAGAACCGCCGCGGCTGGTACGCCATGATCGGGCAGCTGGGCGCCCCGCTGGGCTTTGTGCTGGCCGCCAGCCTGTTTGCCTATCTGTACAGCAGCCTGAGCGTGCAGGAGTTCCTGGCCTGGGGCTGGCGCTATCCGTTCTTCGTGGCCTTTGCCGTGAACGTGGTCGCGCTGTTTGCCCGGCTGCGCCTGGTGGTGGGGCAGTCCTATGCCGAGCTGTTGCAGGAGCGCGAACTGCAGCCCGTGCCCGTGAGCCGCGTGGTGCGCGACGAGGGCAGCAACGTGCTGCTGGGGGCTTTTGCAGCGCTGGCCAGCTTTGCGCTGTTCCATCTGGTCACCGTGTTTCCGCTGTCGTGGATCACGCTGTATTCGGAGCAGCCCGTCACGCAGATCCTGGCGGTGCAGATCGTCGGCGCCTTCCTGGCCGCCGGGGCGATCATGGTGTCCGGCTGGCTGTCGGACCACCTGGGCCGGCGCAAGCTGCTGGGGGGCATGGCGGTGCTGATCGGGGTGTTCAGCTTCATGGCGCCGGTGCTGCTGAGCACGGGCGAGGTGGGCAGCACCATGTTCCTGCTGCTGGGCTTTGTGCTGCTGGGGCTGTCCTACGGCCAGGCGTCCGGCACGGTCACCGCCAACTTCTCGCCCCAGTACCGCTACACCGGCGCGGCGCTGTCGGCGGACCTGGCCTGGATCATCGGCGCCGCGTTTGCACCGCTGGTGGCCTTGTACCTGTCGGCCCAGTTCGGCCTGCTGGCCGTGACGGTGTACCTGCTGTCCGGGGTGGCCTGCACGCTGGGTGCGCTCAACCTGAACCGGCGCATGGAGCGCCGCGACCGATAAGAACGCGGGCAAGCTTCACGCAAGCGCGGCAGTAAAAATGCTATGAAAATAATAGCTGCCAGCGCTTGCTGGTAAAGCGCTAGAGGCCAAAATGAATAAAAAAACGCCCGGTTCTGCCGGGCGTTTTGCCGTGGGGGGCGCCGCCGCCTCAGTCCTGGGGCCGGAAGCCAATGGTCAGCGAAGGGGGCACGCGGCCATCCACATCGCGGGGCAGGGTCTCGGTCTTGTCCAGGGCGCGCAGCACGGCGTCGTCCCAGGCCCGGTTGCCGCTGGACTGCACCAGGCGCTTGCCCACGATGGTGCCGTCGGGCGCCAGGCGTACCTCCACTTCGGCGCGCGGGTTGCCCGAAATGGCGTCGGGGTACACGATGTTGGGTTTGACCTTGGCGGCCACCTTGCCGCCGTAGCCGCCCGAAGGACTGCGCGTTTCCTTGTCCTTACCCGTCGCGGTTTCCCCGCCCGTGGCGCCTGCCAGCCCCTGGATGCGGCGCAGGTTGGCTTCGCGCAGCTCGGCCAGCTGCTTGGCCTCGGCATCTGCCTTGCGCTTGGCGGCCTCGTCGGCCTTGCGCTTGTCCTCGGCCAGCTTCTTCTGCTTTTCCTGCTCGGCCTTCTTTTGCTCGGCCAGCTGCTTCTCGCGCAGTTCCTTTTTCTCCTTCTCTTTCTCTTTTTCCTTTTCCTTTTCCTTTTCCTTCTCTTTTTGCAGGCGCTCTTTCTTCTCCTGCTCCAGGCGTTCGCGGCGCTCTTCTTCCTTGCGTTCGCGCTCGCGCTTTTCGCGCTCTTGCTGTTGTTCGCGCGCCTTCTTTTCTTGCTCCAGGCGTTTCTTTTCACGCTCGATGGCAATGTCGGCCTCGCGCGTGTTGTCCGGCTCCGCCGTCCGCACGGGCGGCGGTGGCGGGGGGGGCGGCGGCGTGACTTGTTGAACGGGCGGCGGCGGGGGCGGAGGCGGCGGCTCCACGGCGCGCGGCGCCGCCTGGGTGGGCACGGCGGCCCACAATTCCGCCTCGACCGCGGGTTGGTCCGCGGTGTTTTTCCAGTTCACGCCCCAGGTCAGCGCGCCGATCAGCACGGCATGCACCAGCACCGCCAGGGCGACGGCGCGCAGCCGCGCCGGCGGCTCGGGGGGGGCAAACTGATCGCGGTCGTGGTGGTGGTCGTGCATGGGGCGGGGCAACAGTGGCGCAGGCGGCTTATCCGCCCTGCTTGACGGACAGGCCTACGCGCTGCACGCCAGCCTTCTGCAGCGCGTCCATGGCCTTGACCACGCTTTCGTACTGCACGCCCTTGTCGGCCGTGATGACGACGGCGCTGGTGGCGTTCTCGTCCTGGGCTTTTTGCCAGCGGCTGGCCGCTTCGCCGATCTCGCGCTGGTTCAGGCTGCGGGTGGCATCGGGGGTCTTGAACTGCAGCGAGCCATCCTTGTTCACGATGACCTGGGCCACCACCTTGGGCATGTTCTTGCCCTTGCCCACGCTGGGCACATCGACCACGCCGGGCGTGAGCATGGGCGCCGTCACCATGAAGATGATGAGCAGCACCAGCATCACGTCGATGAAAGGCACCATGTTGATTTCATTGATGGTGCGGCGGCCTCGGCCGCGGGAGGCTAGGGCGGGCATGGGCAGGTCTCCGTTCAGTGGCCCGACGCCGTGTGGGCCGCAGGCTGCGCGCCCAGGTTGCGCTGCAGGATGTTGGAGAACTCTTCGATGAAGGTCTCCTGGTGGGTGGCCACGCGGTCGATGTCCCGGGCGAAGCGGTTGTAGGCGATCACGGCGGGAATGGCGGAGAACAAGCCGATGGCGGTGGCCACCAGGGCCTCGGCAATGCCGGGCGCCACGGTGGCGAGCGTCACCTGCTCCATGCCTGCAAAGCCGGTGAAGGCATGCATGATCCCCCAGACGGTGCCAAACAGCCCCACATAGGGCGACACGGAGCCCACCGAGGCCAGGAACGAGAGGCTGGACTCGACCACATCCATTTCGCGCTGGAAGCTCGCGCGCATGGCACGGCGGGCGCCGTCGAGCAGGGTGCCGGGGTCGGTGATGCGGCGTTCGCGCAGCTTCTGGTATTCGCGCATGCCGCTGGCGAAGATGCGTTCCATGGGGCCCGCGTGCTTGGCATTCTGGGCGGCGCTGGCGTACAGGTCGTTCAGGCTGGTGCCGGACCAGAACTCCCGCTCGAAATCCTCGTTGAGGGCCTTCACCCGCTTGAGTGCGAACAGCTTGCGGAAGATGGCGGCCCAGCTCGCCACGGACACGCACAGCAGCAGCAGCATCACGAGTTGCACCACCCAGCTGGCGTGCAGCACCAGGGAGATGATGGACATGTTTTGGGAGTTCATGGTGTGAGTTGTTCCAGCAGGGAGCCCGGAATGCGGGCGGGGCGCAGGGTGGTGGCGTCAACCCACCCGATGCGGATGGTGCCTTCGGTCAACAGCGTCGGTGTCTGTACGGTCATCTGCTCTGGTTTCAGGAGCGCCTGCTGCAGTATTGTCAACGATGCGCGGCCACTGCTCTGCAAAGCGGCGGTAACAATGAGTTCGTCATCCAGGCGCGCGGGCCGGTGGTAGCGCAGCTGTGCGTCGGTTACGACAAACATCCCGCCCGTTTGTTCCCTGAGCCGCTGCTGGCCCACACCCAGCGAGCGCAGCCACTCCGTGCGGGCGCGCTCGAAAAACTTGAGGTAGTTGGCATAGAACACGATGCCCCCGGCATCGGTGTCCTCCCAGTAGACGCGGATGGGAAACTCGAACCCCATGCCGCTTCACCCCAGCAGCGTGCGCAGCCGTGCGACCGACTCTTGCAGCTGCGCCATCGAGTTCGCCGTGGACAGGCGGATGAAGCGCTGCGTCTCGGCCGTGCCGAAGTCGCGCCCCGGCGTCACGGCGATGTGCGCGCGGCGCATCAGCGCAAACGCGGTGTCCCAGCTGCCCTGCACGCCCAGCCGCTGCGCGGCCTGTGTGCAGTCGGCCCAGGCGTAGAACGCGCCATCGGGCATCACCGGCACACCGAGGCCCAGCGACTGCAGCGCGGGGATGAAGAAGTCGCGCCGGGCCTTGAACTCGGCGCGGCGGCGCTCGTATTCGGCGATGCTCTCGGCCTCGAAGCAGGCCAGCGCCGCGTGCTGCGACACCGTGCTGGCGCAGATGAACAGGTTCTGCGCCAGGCGCTCCACCACCGGCACCATGGCCTCGGGCACCACCATCCAGCCCAGGCGCCAGCCCGTCATGTTGAAGTACTTGCTGAAGCTGTTGATGCTGATGATGTTCTCGTCGATGGCGAGGGCCGTGTGGCCGAACTCTTCTTCGTACGACAGGCCCAGGTAGATCTCGTCGATCATCGTGATGCCGCCCTGGGCGCGCACCACGTTGTGAATGCGGCGCAGCTCGCCGGGCGCAATGGAGGTGCCGGTCGGATTCGAGGGCGATGCCAGGAGCACGCCCCGCGTTTGTGCGTTCCAGGCCGCGCGCACCTTGTCGGCGCTCAGCTGGTAGCGCTCGGCCGCGGTGGTGGGCAGCAGCACGGCCCGGCCTTCTGCGGCGCTCACGAAGTGGCGGTTGCAGGGGTAGCTGGGGTCGGGCATCAGGATCTCGTCGCCCGCCTCGATGAGCGCCAGGCACGCGAGCTGCAGCGCGGCCGATGCGCCCGCCGTCACCACGATGCGGCGGGCGGGCACGTTGACGCCGAAGCGGCTTTGGTACCAGCCGCTGATGCGCTCGCGCAGCGCGTCCAGCCCCAGGGCGTTGGTGTACTGCGTGGCGCCATCGCGCACGGCGCGCGCCGCGGCTTCCTGCACCAGGGGCGGCGCGGTGAAGTCCGGCTCACCGATGTTCAGGAAGATCATGGGCTCGCGCGTGCCGGCCACCTCGCGGGCCAGGGCCTGCGCGGCCTTGGCCACTTCCATCACGTAGAACGGTTCGATGCGCTCGGCGCGCGTGGAAAACTTCATCGGAAAAAGTCCTGCCCGTGCAGGTCGGGCGTGGTTCGAAGATGGAGCGCCGGGCGGCACGCAAGGCGCGTGCCCGGGCTGGCGGCGCGGTCAGGCGCCTTCGGTGGACGTGCCGGCCGCTGGCGCCGCGCCAGAGGCCTTGTCGGCGCCCACCTCGGCCGCGCGCAGCTTGGGCGCCAGGCCGTTGAGCACGCCGTTCACGTACTTGTGGCCGTCGGTGCCGCCAAACTCCTTGGCGAGCTCAATGCACTCGTTGAGCACCACGCGCCACGGCACGTCCAGGCAGTGCTGGAACTCGTACACGCCGATCCACATGGTGGCGTGCTCAATGGGCGAGATCTCGGCCATCTTGCGGTCCAGCAGCGGGGTGATCAGCGCATCCATGTCGGCCGCGTTGGCGATGCAGCCGTGCAGCAGCGCGTCGTAGTGCACCGAGTCGGCCTTGTGAAAGCCCGCCAGGTCGCGCGTGAAGGCGTCGATGGACTCGGGCGCGTTGCCGCCCACCAGGTGCTGGTACAGCGCCTGCAGCGCGAACTCGCGGGCGCGGCTGCGGTTGGACTTGGACGCTGCCTTGCGCGCGCCGGTGGACGTCACGCCCGTGCGGGGCTGGCGCGGCGGGCGCTGGGGCGCGCCGGGGGAAGAGGGGGTGTTTTCGCTCATGACAGATCGTCCAGCAGGTGGGCCATCTCCACCGCCACGCGGGCCGCATCCACACCCTTTTCGGTCTGGCGGGCAATGGCCTGCTCCATGTTCTCGGTGGTGATGATGGCGTTGGCGATGGGCACCTGATAGTCCAGCGATATGCGCGTGACGCCCGCCCCCGACTCGTTGGCCACCAGCTCGAAGTGGTAGGTCTCGCCGCGGATGATGCAGCCCAGCGCAATCAGCGCGTCGTACTCGTCCGCCTCGGCCAGGGCCTGCAGGGCCACGGGCACTTCCAGCGCGCCGGGCACCAGCACGTGCTTGATGTTCTTTTCCTGCACGCCCAGCGCCAGCAGCTCGGCGCGGCAGGCGCTGGCCAGGGAGTTGGTGATGCTCTCGTTGAAGCGGGCCTGCACGATGCCGATGTGCAGCTTCTTGCCGTCGAGCCGGTCCGCTGTTCCTTTTTCTGCGCCAAACATGGTGATCCTGTTCCTGTCTTTATTCTTTGGGGATGAAGCCGGTGATTTCGAGGCCGTAGCCTGCCATGCTGGGCATGCGGCGTGGCTGGCCCATCAGCGCCATCTTGTGCACGCCGCACTCGCGCAGAATTTGCGCGCCCACGCCGTAGGTGCGCAGGTCCATGCGGCCGCGCTCCGGCGCCTGGGCCGAGCGGGCGGTGCCTTCAAACTGGGCCAGCAGCTGCGCGGCGCTTTCGCCGCAGTTGAGCAGCACGGCCACGCCCTTGCCCTGCGCGGCCAGGTACTGCAGGCTGGTGTCCAGGCTCCAGGAGTGCATGGAGCGGTTGACTTCCAGCGCATCCAGCACCGACAGCGGCTCATGCACGCGCACGGGCACCGAGTCGCCGGCGTCCCACGCGCCCTTGACCAGGGCCAGGTGCACGGCCTGGCTGGGCTTGTCGCGGAAAGCGTGGGCGGTGAAGGTGCCAAAGGCGGTCTTCAGCTCGCGCTGGCCCACCTTCTCGACCAGGGATTCGTTGCGGCTGCGGTATTCGATGAGGTCGGCGATGGTGCCGATCTTCAGGCCGTGCTCGGCGGCGAACAGCTGCAGGTCCGGCAGGCGGGCCATGGTGCCGTCGTCTTTCATGATCTCGCAGATCACGGCGGCGGGGCTGCAGCCGGCCATGGCGGCCAGGTCGCAGCCGGCCTCGGTGTGGCCGGCGCGCATGAGCACGCCGCCTTCCACGGCCTGCAGGGGGAAGATGTGGCCGGGCTGCACCAGGTCGCTGGCCTGGGCGTTGGGGGCCACGGCGGCCTGCACGGTGCGTGCGCGGTCGGCGGCCGAGATGCCGGTGGTCACCCCTTCGGCTGCTTCGATCGACACGGTGAAGGCGGTGCCCATCTTGGTGCCGTTGCGCGCCACCATGGGCGGCAGTTGCAGGCGCTCGCAGCGCTCGCGCGAGAGCGTCAGGCAGATCAGCCCGCGGCCGAAGCGGGCCATGAAATTGATGGCCTCGGGCGTGACGTGGTCCGCCGCCAGCACCAGGTCGCCTTCGTTCTCGCGGTCTTCTTCATCCACCAGGATGACGATGCGCCCGGCGCGCATCTCGGCCACGATGTCTTGCACCGGCGAGATGGGCACCGGGGTGAGGGGGGAATTCATGAGAGGGGCGCTTTCGTTGGGGCCGCCGCGGGCGGCGGGTTGGCGGGGCGCTGCAGCGCAGGTTCTTCTGGCGGAGGCTCGGCGCCCCCAGAACCACCCAAAGAACATGCGATGCGGCGCTGCCGCACGTCGCAGGTGCAGCGGCCAAGTGGCCGCACCTGCACAGGAAAGGCGTGATTTTAGTTCACGGCGATGCCTTTGCGCGGTCGCTCGGTAGCGCGGGCGCTGCCCGGCTTGCGCGGCCTCAAGGAATGGGGGCGGCAGAAGGAGCCAGGGCTCCTGAGCCGTCTCTCATGCTCAGCTCAGATGGCCGAGCCCTGGATCACCACGTCAGACGCCGGGTAGGCCACGCAGGGCAGCACACAGCCCTCGGCCTTTTCCTCGGCCGAGAGGCCGGGCCACTCGATGGCATAGCGCACCGTGCCCTCGACCAGGTGGCCGATGCAGGTGCGGCAGGTGCCGTTGCGGCAGGAGCTGGGCCAGTCAATGCCGCCTTGCTCCAGGGACAGCAGCAGCGGCTGTTCGGGCCAGGCGTCGCACTGCAGGCCGTCGGGCTCGACCTTGGCGATGAAGAACGGAGCGGTGGGCGGGGTGGCGGGTGCGGTCATGCGGAAGGGGCGATCGGTGGGGTTGCTCGGGTGGCGGAGGCGGCGCGGCCCCACACCAGCAGCAGATTGTGGGCCGGCAGGGCGTGGCGCTGCAGCAGGGCCAGGCCGGCGGCAGCGGCCGTGGCCGCCACGTCTTCGAGGCGGCGCAGGCCCCAGGCGCTGTCCTGCGCGCGCAGGCTGGCGTCAAAAGCGGCATTGCTGGGCGCCGTCGGCACGCCGTCTTCCAGGTAGGGCCCGTAGGTCACGAGCCGTCCGCCCGGGGCCAGGTGGCGCGCGGCGCCCTGCATCAGCGCGGCGCAGCACGCCCAGGGCGCAATGTGCAGCATGTTGGCGCAGTAGACCAGGTCGAATTCGGCCCCGAACGCTGGCCCCGCGTCGGGCCAGGGGCTGTGCAGCACGTCCAGGCGCCGCGGGGGCAGCACGTTGGCCGCGCCACGGTGGGCGGCCCAGCCGGTAATGGCGCCGAAGTGGGTGGCCTGCCGGTCGGTGGGCTGCCATTGCCAGCCCGGCAGGGCCGCGGCAAAGTGGGCCGCATGCTGGCCGGTGCCGCTGGCCACCTCCAGCGCGCGGCCGGCAGTGCCGAGCAGGGCCTGCAGCTGGGCCAGGATGGGGCCCTGGTTGCGCTCGGCTGCGGGGCTGTGGGGAAGATCGGGGTCTGTTTTTTGCATGTTTTTGGCCTCCAGCCCTTGCTGGGAAAGCGCTGGAAGCTATGAATTTTGCAGCATCCGCAGGGCGGCGGCCCTGACTGTACCGCGGCATGCGGGCCTGTGCCGGCTGCCTTCTTTTTCAGCAGGCCTGACGCAGCCCTTGCAAATCAAGCACTTACGCCGGCCATACAGGGCTTGTCCAGAGTTATCCACAAAATTGTCCAGCGCGGGGCGGGATAACTGGGGTGGCGAGTGTGTTCCGGCCGGGGATGCGTCGGTTGCCTCCTTTTTGGGCAATGCAACGATAGTCCTTGAAAATCAATAACTTGGATGCGTGATCCAAGGCTTGTTCAAGGTTGTCCACAGCGTTGTCCAGTGCGCGCAGGGATAACCGGGGGGCGGACGATGGGCGACTGCTTAAAAATGAAGCAATCTGGTGGATTGCATTACAAATCAATGACTTGGCGCGGCCATACAGGACTTGTCAAAACTTATCCACACGATTGTCCAGCGACTGCAGGGATAACCCGCAGGCGCTGCACCCGCCGGGGTTCATTCCGTCACCTTCACGCCTTTCCAGAACGCCACACGGCCGCGAATCTGCTCGGCCTCGGGCTTGGGATCGGCGTAGAACCAGGCGGCGTCGGCGTTCATCTCGCCGTTGACCAGCAGCGAGAGGTAGCTGGCCTGGCCTTTCCATGGGCACGTACTCTTGTGGTTGCTGAAGGTGAAGAACGCGCGGTTCAGGGCGCTTTCGGGGAAATAGTGGTTGCCCTCGACCATGACCGTGTCGTTGCTTTCGGCGAGGACAACGCCGTTCCAGGTGGCTTTCATGTGGACTCCTTGAAAAAATGGGGTGAAGGCCTTGCGGGGTGCGCGCGGGCTGTGCCCTGGGCCACAAAGGCACACTGGAGGCGCACTGGTGGATGCGCCGGTGGCCGCACTGGTGGCCGCACAGGGTTGCGTTTGGCGCGCCAGCCGCGAAGAATGGGCGGGATGAGCACCGAGCCCGATTATTCCCAAGGAGCCGCCTACGTGCGCGGCCGGTATGTCCCCATCGGCGAGGCGGCCATCCCCCTCACCGACTGGGGGTTCCTGCGGTCGGACGCGACCTATGACGTCGTGACGGTGTGGGAGGGCGCGTTCTTCCGCCTGGATGCGCACCTGGAGCGATTCCTGGCCAGCTGCGCGCGCTTCCGGCTGGACGCCGGGCGCCCCGCGGCGCAGATCGCGGGCATCCTGGAGCAGTGCGTGCGCTTGTCGGGCCTGCGCAATGCCTACGTGGAGATGATCGTGACCCGCGGCCAGCCGCCGTGGGGCTCGCGCGACCCGCGCCAGGCGGCGAACCAGTTCTACGCGTTTGCCGTGCCGTATGTGTGGATCGCCAACGAAGCGCAGCGCGCGCAGGGCCTGCACCTCGTGGTGAGCGACGTGCAGCGCATCCCGGCGCAGAGCGTGGACCCGCGCGCCAAGAACTACCACTGGAACGACCTGACCATGGGCCTGCTGGGCGCGCTGGACGCCGGTGGCGACACGGTGGTGCTGACCGATGGCGCGGGCCATGTGGTGGAAGGGCCGGGGTTCAACGTCTTTTGCGTGAACGCGCAGGGCACGGTCGTCACGCCCGCCCACGGGGTGCTGGAAGGCATCACGCGCCGCACGGTCCTGGAGATGGCGCAGGCCCTGGGCCTGCCGCTGCAGGTGCGGGACCTGCCCGCGGCGGAGCTGCGCGCGGCGCGCGAGGTGTTCCTTTCCACGTCCGGCGGCGGCGTCTTGCCCGTCACGCGGGTGGACGGCCAGCCTGTGGGCGATGGCGCCGTGGGCCCCGTGGTGCGCCAGCTGGTGCAGACGTACTGGGACTGGCACCGCGACCCGCGCCTGAGCCGGCCGGTGAATTACGAGACGAGCGACGGGGGCTCCGTCGCCTGAACTGCACCCGTTCTCAATCGGGCCACGGCTGAGCCACGCACTTCGGGGCCCTGCCGTTTCGGAGTCGCCAACGCAACCCGGCCCCCGCGCCTCGTGGCTTACAGTGCCCCGCGCGGCGCGCGGCGCGCGTGCGCCATCCCATCCTTTTTGGCAAACACACTGGAGAACCTGCATGAGCATTGATTTCAAGGGCCGCGTGGCCATCGTGACCGGCGCGGGCGGCGGCCTGGGCCGCCAGCATGCGCTGGCGCTGGCCAAGCGCGGCGCCAAGGTGCTGGTCAACGACCTGGGCGGCGCGGTGGACGGCAGCGGCGGCACGGTGACGGCCGCGCAGGCGGTGGTCGACGAGATCCGTGCGGCGGGCGGCGAGGCGCTGGCCAATGGCGCGTCCGTCACCGACTTCGCGGCCGTGGAGGCCATGGTGCAGCAGGCCATCGACGCCTGGGGCCGCGTGGACATCCTGGTCAACAACGCCGGCATCCTGCGCGACAAGTCGTTCGCCAAGATGGACATGGCCGACTTCAACCTGGTCGTGCAGGTGCACCTGATGGGCGCCGCCCACTGCTGCAAGGCCGTGTGGCCGCACATGGTGGCGCAGCAGTACGGCCGCATCGTGATGACCACCTCGTCCACCGGCCTGTACGGCAACTTCGGCCAGGCCAACTACGGCGCGGCCAAGCTCGCGCAGGTGGGGCTGATGCAGACCCTGGCGATCGAGGGCGCCAAGTACAACATCCATGTGAACGCCCTGGCCCCCACGGCCGCCACGCGCATGACCGAAGGCCTGATGCCGCAGGAGGTGCTCGATGCCCTCAAGCCCGAGGCCGTGGTGCCCGCCATGCTGGTGCTGGCGCACGAAAGCGCGCCCACGCGCACCATCCTGTGCGCGGGCGCGGGCACGTTCGAGGCGGCCCACATCACGCTGACGCAGGGCATTCATCTGGGCATCGGCGCCGACGTGCCCGAGCAACTGGCCGCCCGCCTGGCCGAGGTGACCGAGCGTGTGGGCGAGCAAGTACCACAAAGTGGCGCGGCCCAGGGCACCAACGAAGTCGGAAAGGCCCTGGCGGCCAGGGTTTAAGCCAGCTCCACACGGGCAGGCCAGCTCCGTGCTAAGTTCCGGGCCGACAAAAGACGGATTCGGTATCACCATATGAGCACACTGCACGAGAGACTGGCCGCCTACCCGGCGGATGCCCTGGGGGGGATTCGCCGCGGCATCGAGAAAGAAGGGCTGCGCGTGCTGCCCACGGACGGCCTGGCCCTCACGCCCCACCCGCTGGCACTGGGCTCGGCCCTCACGCACCCGCTGATTACCACCGACTACAGCGAGTCGCAGCTGGAGCTGATCACGGGCGCGCACCGGGGCGTGCAAGCCTGCCTGGATGAGCTGACCGAAGTGCACCAGTTCGTGCACCATGTGCTCAAGGACAGCGGCGGCGAGCTGCTGTGGGCCTCCAGCATGCCCTGCGGCCTGCCCACCGACGAAACCATTCCGCTGGCGCGCTACGGCGGCTCCAACATCGGCCGCGCCAAGAGCGTGTACCGCATGGGCCTGGGCCACCGCTACGGCCGGCGCATGCAGACCATCTCGGGCATCCACTACAACTGGTCCCTGCCCGGCGTGACGAGCGAGCAGTACTTTGCCCTCATCCGCAACTTCCGCCGGCATGCGTTTGTGCTGCTGTACCTGTTTGGTGCCTCGCCTGCGCTGTGTCCGTGCTTTGTGGAAGGGCGCGAGCACGGCCTGCAGCGCATGGAAGGCGGCAGCGCGCTGTACATGCCCCACGCCACCTCGCTGCGCATGGGCCGCTTGGGCTATCAGAGCGACGCCCAGGCCACGCTGGCCGTGAGCTACAACGGCCTCACGGGCTATGCCAATTCACTGCATGAAGCCCTCACCAAGCCGTATCCGGCGTATGAGGCGCTGGGCGTGCGCAATCCCGGCGGCGACTACAACCAGCTGGGCACCAGCCTGCTGCAGATCGAGAACGAGTTCTACGGCACCATCCGCCCTAAGCGCACCGTGCGCACGGGCGAGCGCCCCTTGCACGCACTGCGCGAGCGCGGCGTCGAATACGTGGAGGTGCGCCTGATGGACCTGGACCCGTTCGTGCCCGTGGGCATCACGGCGCAGACCATGCGGCTGCTGGACGTGTTCCTGCTGCACTGCCTGTTGTCCGACAGCCCGCCCGACACACCGGCCGAGATTGCCGCGCTCAAGCAGAACCAGCACCTCACGGCCGAGCGCGGGCGCGAGCCCGGGCTGCTGCTGCAGCGCGGCGGGGAGCGCGTGCGGCTCGCCGACTGGGGCACGCAGGTGCTGGATGAATGTGCCCCGCTGGCCCAGGCGCTGGACGCACAGCATGGCTGCGGCGACTACAGCGCTGCGCTGCGTGCAGCGCGGGCGCTGATGGCCGCGCCGGGCGATACGCCCTCGGCCCGGGTGCTGCAGTCCATCACCCAGCAGCACGGCCACAGCTTTGAGGCCTTTGCGCGCGAATGCTCGGTGCAGGCCCAAAACGCGTTGCTGGCCTTGCCGTGGTCGCCTGCGCAGCAGGCCCGCTTTGTGGCCCTGGCCGAGGAGTCCATCACCGCGCAAAAAGCCATCGAGGCCGCCGACACGCTGCCGTTCGAGGCCTGGCGCGAGCAGTACATGGCCGTCTCGGAACTGGGATGACCCCCTGAGCGGCTGCGCCGCTTTCCCCAAGGGGGACGCCACCGGTGGCCTGGCAAAGCCCGTTCCACGGTGGCACGGGTCTTGGATCGCACCAGTTGGAGGCCGCGGCTGCTACCAGGCAGAGTGGTTTGGCACTCTGAATTTGATAGCTGCCAGCGCTTATCCATCAAGCGCTAGAGGTCGATTGGGCTTGCAACTCAGTCCTGCAGCTGCAGCAGCGCCTCTTGCCGCCAGTATTCGGCCGCTTCCAGAAAACCCTCCCACACGCAGCCATTGCAGCCCCGGCCGCAGCAGGTGGTGGGCTCGGGCGGCGGGTTGCGCAGGGCGATGCCCGCCAGCCAGGCCTGCTCCTGCAGCACGCGGAACATGGCTTGGGCCGAGGCGCCGTCCACGGCGCGCGGCGGGGGCGCAAAGGCGTGGGGCAGGGTGACCGCTGCGCTCATGGCTTGCGGTTGCCGCTGCCGGGATTGCGGCCCGCCCGCGCCCGCCGCACGGCCCATTGCACGACAAAAGCAATCCCCAGCACCAGCGCAAACCAGCCCACCACGGCGGCCTGGCCCATCATCTCGCGCACGCTGTCCGACCGCGCGATGTAGGGCGCGAGCAGGATCACCAGCCCGATCAGGGCGACGGTCACGCCTTTGAACAGCATTTCCTGATCGGCTTTGCGGCGGGTTGGCGGAGGCAGGGGCATGGCAGCGGGCGTGGGCAACAGGGACCGCGATTATCCTTGCCCCTTTTCAGCGACAGAACGAAAGCCCCCGCATGGCCATCCAGTGGTTCCCCGGTCACATGCACCTGACCAAGAAGGCGATTGCCGAGCGCATCAAGGACATCGACGTGGTGATCGAGGTGCTGGACGCGCGCCTGCCCGGCTCCACCAGCAACCCGCTGCTGGCCGAGCTCACGGGCCACAAGCCCACGCTCAAGGTGCTCAACAAGCAGGACGTGGCCGACCCCGCGCGCACCCCGCTGTGGGTGGACTGGTACAACGCCCAGAGCGAAACCCGCGCCGTGCCGCTGGATGCGTCCGACCCGGCGCCTGCGCGCAAGCTCATCGACGCCTGCCACCTGCTGGCGCCCGGCCGCGGCGGCATGGCCAAGCCCATGCGGGTGCTGATCTGCGGCGTGCCCAACGTGGGCAAGTCCACGCTCATCAACACGCTGTCCAACAAGCGCCAGGCCAAGACCGGCGACGAGGCCGGCATCACCAAGATCGAGCAGCGCATCACCCTGGCCGACGACTTCTACCTGTGGGACACCCCGGGCATGCTGTGGCCGCGCATCATCGTGCCCGAGAGCGGCTACAACCTGGCCGCCAGCGGTGCCGTGGGCCGCAATGCCTACGACGAAGAGCTGGTGGCGCTGGAACTGCTGCGCCGCCTGCAGACGCACTACGCGCCGCTGCTGGAGGCGCGCTACAAGCTGGGCCTGTCGGCGGACGCCATCGCTGCGCTGCAGGACGACGAACTGCTCGAAGCCATCGGCCGCAAGCGCGGCGCCATGATGGGCGGCGGGCGGGTGAACCTGCAGAAGGCGGCCGAGATCGTGCTCACCGACTTCCGCACCGCCATCCTGGGCCGCGTCACGCTGGAAACGCCGCAGGAGTTCGAAGCCTGGCGCGCGGCCGGGCTGGCCCAGGACGCCCAGCGCCAGGCCAAGAAGGACGCACGCGCCAAGGCCAAGGGCAAAGGATCGGGCCGGCGCGAAGCGCCCGAGCCCGGCGAATAGGCACCGGCGCAGCCACCGCCGATTGCCGCTGCCGCAGTGTGGCGCCGCCCGGAGGGTTCGGGTTACCATGCCCGACTGGCTGTTTTCCCTTGATGCACATCAATGCCCGCCGCCGCCCCCCGGTCTTTTGAGCGAGTCGATGCCACCACTGCGCAGCTGGTGCTGGCGGGTTCGTGGGCGGTGCTGGGCATGGGCAGCGTGATTGCCGCCCTGCTGGTGCTGCTGGACCAGACGCTGGCGTGGGTTCCCGTGCTGCTCAACCTGGCCGCTGCCGCGCTGGGCGGCGCCGGCGTGCTGCTGGGCCGGCGCCAGCGCTGGGACATGGCGGCGCTGGTGCTGATCTGGGGCGTGTGGTGCGTGGCCGCGCTGGTGGCTGCCAACAACGGCGGGCTGCGCGGGCCGAACCTGCTGAATTTCCCCGTGCTCATCGTCTTTGCCGGATGGGTGCTGGGTGCGCGGCACACCCTGGTGCTCACCGGCGTCACGGGCGTGCTGTTCGTTTTTTTCGTCTGGGCCGACGTGCAGGGCTGGCTGCCGCCCGCCCGGTACGGCAACCGCGCCGCCTACCTGGTGTACCTGAGCGGCATCCTGGCCGTGACGGCGGCGGCCACGCTGCTGTCGCGGCGCAGCTACGTGGGCCGGGTGCGCGAGGCCCAGCGCACCGCCAGCAGCCTGGTGGCCACCGACGCCGAGCTGCGCAAGCTGCAGCGCGCGGTGGAGCAAAGCCCCGAGAGCATTGTCGTCACCGACCTGCAGGGCCGCATCGAATACGTCAACGCCGCCTTTGTCGCGCGCACGGGCTTCGCGCGCGAGGAGGTGCTGGGCCAGCCCACGGAGCGTTTTTCCGGCAACGGGCTCACCGTGGCCCAGCAGCAGGGCCTGCGCGACACGCTGGCGCGCGGCGAGAACTGGGCGGGTGAGCAGGTCAACCGTCGCAAGGACGGCAGCGAGATCGTCGAGGCCGTGGTGGTGGCCCCCATCCGGCAGCCCGACGGGCACATCAGCCACCACGTGGAGCTCAAGCAGGACATCACCGAGCGCAAGCGCGCCGCGCAGGAGATCCACCGCCTGGCGCATTTCGACAGCCTCACCAGCCTGCCCAACCGCTTCGCTCTGATGGAGCGGCTGTCCGCGCTGCAGTGCCGGCCGGGCCGCACGCCCACCACCCAGCACGCGCTGCTGCTGCTGGACCTGGACCGTTTCACCACCTTCAACGACGCGCGCGGCAGCGAGATGGGCGACCGGCTGCTGTGCGCAGTGGCCCTGCGCCTGTCGGAGATCCTCCCGCCCCAGGGCCTGCTGGTGCGTGTGGCGGGCGATGAGTTCGCGGTGGTGCTGCACGGCCTGGGCGCCGACGCGGTGCGGGCGGGCCGCCGGGCGCTGGCCTTTGCCGACCGGCTGCAAGCGGTGCTGCTGCGCCCCCTGCACCTGCAGGACAACGACGCGGAAGAGGCCCAGCTGGGCGCCAGCGTGGGCATCACGCTGTACCCGCAAAGTGCCGACGACGGCGCGCACGACGCGCTGCGCCGCGCCGGCACCGCGCTGCACCGGGCCAAGCAGGCCGGTGGCGGGCGGGCCGCGTTTTTCGAGCAGGGCATGGGCGAGGCCGCCGAGCAGCGCTTTCGGGTGGAGCGCGAGCTGCGCCAGGCCATCAGCGCCGGCGAATTGCGCCTGTACCTGCAATCGCAGGTGGACGTGCAGGGGCGGGTGACCGGTGCCGAGGCCCTGGTGCGCTGGCAGCACCCGCGCGACGGCCTGGTGGCGCCCGGCGTGTTCATTCACGTGGCCGAGGAGTCGGATCTCATCGTGCACCTGGGCAACTGGGTGCTGGCCCAGGCCTGCGCGCTGCTGGCCCAGCCCGTGTTCCGCGAACGGCGGCTGCGCCTGTCCGTCAACCTCAGCGCCCGGCAGTTCCGGCAGGCCGGCTTTGTGCCGCACCTGCGCGCGTTGCTGCTGTCCTCGGGCGCGGACTCCCGGCTGCTCACGCTGGAGGTGACCGAGGGCCTGGTGATCGACGACTTTGACGATGCCGTGGGCAAGATGCGCGAGCTGGCCGCCCTGGGCGTGGACATCTCGCTGGACGACTTCGGCACGGGCTACTCCTCGCTGGCCTACCTCAAGCGCCTGCCCATTCAGGAAATCAAGATCGACCGCTCGTTCGTGCGCGACGCGCCCACCGACGCCGACGATGGCGTGCTGGTGGAAGGCATCCTGTCGGTGGCCCGGCATTTCGGGCTGCGCGTGGTGGCCGAGGGCGTGGAAACGCCCGAGCAGGCGCAGTTCCTGAGCCAGCGCGCGCCGGGCATCCTGCACCAGGGCTACCTGTTCAGCCGCCCCGAGCCCCAGGCCGACTGGCTGGCCCGTGCGGCGCAGCGGGGGGATGTTGCCCCAAGGCTGTGACGGCGTGAACGCTCCAAAGCGGGGGTTATTAATAAAAAATGGCTGCTAGCCCTTATGGGGTAAGCGCTGACAGCTATTTTTTCTGTAGCAACTGAGGCCCTGCGCGGGTGCGCGCGAGGCGCCGCGCCCCCGCGTGCCCCGGGCGATGGCTAGGAGTCTGCGCGGCAGAAGGCATCGAAGCGAGACGCGCGAAAACCGAGGATCGCGTGGTGCTACCGACAAGCCCAGGGTGGCCCCCTGGGCGCAGGAGGTAGTACCGCGCGAGACCGGTTTATCGCGCGTTGCAGCCGATGCTCCTTCTGCCGCGCAGCCTCCTAGGCCCCGGCGCTCTCCGCAGTGCGGGGCAGGGTCCCGGCTGGCGTGCGCACGGCCAGCCGCTGGTCGTAGGCCAGGGCCAGCGCATTGAGCACGGCGATGCCGCCGCCCAGGGCGCAGGTGGCGCCCCAGCCGCCCCAGAGCCAGGCCACCGAGCCCAGCGCCGACCCCGTGGCCGCGCCCGTGAAGTAGCTGGTCATGTACACCGCGTTGAGGCGCGCCCGGGCCGTGGGGTCCAGCCGGTAAATCACGTTCTGGTTGCTGATGTGCACGCCCTGCAGCGCCAGGTCGGCCACCAGCATCCCCACCAGGAACCACACCAGGCTGCTGGCGCCCAGCCACAGGGCGCCCCAGCCCAGCAGCAGCAGGCCCACCGAGGCGGCCGTGGCCACCTGGGCCTGGCCCCGGTCCGCCATGCGCCCGGCCACATTGGCCATGAGCGCGCCCGCCACCCCCGCCAGCCCCACCAGGCCGATGCCTGCGTCGCCCAGCCGGTGGGCCGGCCCCGCCAGCAACAACGCCATGGTGGAAAACAGCACGCTGACCGAGGCAAACGACAGCCCGCCCAGCAGCGCCCGGCTGCGCAGGCGCGGGTGGCGCAGGGCCAGCGTGCCCAGCGAGCGCAGGACCTGTGCATACCCCTGCGCCCGCGCCGCGTTTTGCGAGCGGGGCATCACCCACCACAGCGCCAGCGCCACGGCCACCATGGCCACGCCGGCCACGCGGTACACCAGCGTCCAGCCGCCCAGTTCCGACAGCAGGCCCGCCACGCTGCGCGCCGCCAGAATGCCCACGAGCAGTCCGCTCATCACCAGCCCCACCGCGCGCCCGCTGCGTCCCGGCGCTGCCAGCGTGGCCGCCAGCGGCACCAGCACCTGCGCCGCCACCGAGAACAGCCCCGTGAGCGCCGTGCCCAGCGCCAGCATGGCGTAGCTGCCCGCAAACCCGCTGGTAAACAGCCCCAGGGCCGCCAGCAGCATCAGCGTGGTGATGAGACGCCGCCGCTCCAGCAAATCACCCAGCGGCACCAGCAAGAGCAGGCCCGCCGCGTAGGCCACCTGCGCCAGCGTGACGATGAGCGCGGCCGACGCATCGCGCACCTGCAACTGCGTGGCGATGGAATGCAGCAGCGGCTGGTTGAAGTAATTGCTGCCCGCACACAACCCGCAGGCCGCGGCCATGAGCAGCAGCACCGGCGTGCCGAGGCCGGGGGCCTCTGCGGGGGCGCTGCCCGGCCCTGTGGACGGGAGGGTTCGGGAGGAGGAAGGAGTGCCTGGAGTGCTCATGCCGCTGGATGCTGGAGTGGTTCGTGGGATGAAGGGGGTGCTGGTGGGCTCTTGCTGCATGCACACCTCATGCCTGCGCTGCCGTGGTGACCGCCGTGGCCTCGACCTCCACCAGCATGCCATCGAGCGCGAGCCGGGGCACCGGAACCAGCGTGCATGCCGGCGCCCGGCCATCCGCCCACTGGCTGCGCACCGCGTGGCTCAGCTGCGCCAGCCGCTGCCCGGTGTGGTCCACCACCAGCACGGTGAGCTTAGCCACGTCGCGCACACTGGCGCCCGCCGCTGCCAGCGCGGTGTGCAGGTTGGAAAACGCCTGCTCCAACTGCTCGCCAAAGTCGGCAGACAGCTCGCCCGCCGCGTTCTCGCCCCCCTGGCCCGCCACAAAAATGGTGCGCGCCGCGGCGGGGGCTACGACCACATGGGTGTAGCCATTAGCCCGCGGGTCGTACAGGCCAGGGGGGTTGATGAAATGCAGCGTGGCGTCGGCAGAGGCTGGCTGGCGAGGGGGTGCGGAATCAAGGTGCATGGTGCAGAAGTTCAGAAGTTCAGAAGTCGGGGGAAGAAATTGAAGCCACTGCCACCGTCGTTGCCGCGACGGCCAGGGCGGGTGGGAAGATTTCGCGGTTAGTATCAAACCTCAAGTGCTATTGAGGTCAAACCCCATGAAGAAATCCCGTGCAGCCGTGAAAGGGAATCCCGCCGGGCTCGCCCATCCCGCGGCCCGTGTGGTAGCGCGCACGCAGCCCGAACAGTCGGAGCTGTCGGTGGGCGAGGTCGCCAGCCGCAGCGGCCTGGCCGTCTCAGCCCTGCACTTCTATGAATCGCGCGGGCTCATCGCCAGTGCGCGCAACGCGGGCAACCAGCGCCGCTACCCCCGCTCGGTACTGCGCCGCGTGGCCGTAATCAAGATCGCCCAGCGCATGGGCCTGCCCCTGGCCGCCATTGCCGACGCCCTGCAGGCGCTACCCGCCGGCCGCACCCCCACGGTGGCCGACTGGCGCCGCCTGTCCGCCCGCTGGCGCGACGACCTGGACGAGCGCATCCGCACGCTGACGGCGCTGCGGGATCAGCTCGACGGCTGCATCGGCTGCGGCTGCCTGTCGCTCAAGGTCTGCCCGCTACGCAACGCGCAGGACACGCTGGCCCAAGAGGGGCCGGGGCCGCATTTTTGACGCGGGCCGCCGTTGGCGCTGCGCAAGGCACCCCCCGTGCTGCAGGACCGGCCCCGTGCTGTGTTTCAACAGCCGGTGCGCTACCGGGATGACCGGGCAACCCGGCTCGGCCTGCCGGGTGATCCGTGACACGCGGGCTGCTCTGGGGGCCGGTGGCCGGCAATCACAGCAATGGGACGTGCGCCCCACCCCCGGGGGTGGTGTGCGGCGGGAATTAACTTCCTAGACTGCTCTTGGTCATACGGAGGATTCAAGAGCCATGGGAAATTCCAAGCTGCAGCAGCTACCAAGCAAATTAATTCAAAGCGCAAGACGCATGGCTGCCGGTGCGTTTGCAGTTATTGCGCTTTGCGCACTGGCACTGCCAGCGCAGGCTGCCAACATTTTCGGGCCGCCGGCTTTGCAGGCCAACAATGTCGGAAGCCCTGGCAGTGTTTCGACAGCGGCTGCAAGTGCTGATTTCAATAATGATGGATACCCCGATCTGGCGGTTCTCAATACCGACAACGACCATCTGCTCATCTACATGGGAACTCCCGCTGGCGGCCTGGTGCTGAAGCATGACTTCAATAATCTGGTGTTCGGCTTGCAAAAGCCCAACGGCATTTCCGTCGGCGATTTGGATGGCGACGGCAAGATGGACTTGGTCATCACCGATGACTTCGGCGTGTCGGTCCTGAAGGGGTCAGGCAACAACAACGGCGACTTCAGTGCTTTCCCGCTGCAGCGGCCGGGGCTTGCGGATGCAACAGATTATGGAGCTTCAGGCCCCATGCTGGCCGACCTCAACCATGACGGAAAACTGGACATCGTGGTGGGTGTCTACGATACAGGGAATTTTGGGGGTACCCATTATTTTGAAGTTTTGCAAAATATCGGGTTTGGGACCTTCATATTGGTGGGGCAGTACGAGGTGTCCTATAGTGGTGTGGCCGGTAATTCAGGTACGCGCCAAGCGCAATTGGCAGATGTCGATGGGGACGGCAATGCAGACCTGATTTTTGCGGACGGCGCTGTGGGCGGAACGGTTTCCTGGCTGAAAGGGGTTAGCAATGGAGCATTTGCCCCGCAAGCGCCTCTGGTGAGTGTGGGCAACAGCGTCGGCAGCATTAGTGATATTGAAATCGCCGATGTGGATGGAGACGGAAAGCTTGACCTGCTTTTGCAAAATTATTATGGCCAAGGGGTATGGATGGCCAGGGGTATTGGCAGCGGTTCATTTTTTCCTGCCACCAAGCTATTCGCCACGGGGGTTCCCATGAATGGGGGCCGCGAAATGGGGCGGGTCATCATCACCGACGTGAACGGTGACGGCCGGTTGGACGTGATCTCCGACGGTTTTGTGGGGCTGCAGCAGGCCAATCACAGCTTTGTGTTGAATGAACACATCGGCTATTCCGTAACCCGCATGCTGGCGGCCATGGACCTGAATGGCGACGGCCGTGCCGATCTTGTGACGTCAGGCCCCGGCGCGGGGACCATCGCCGTTTTCAAAACCCTTGCGCTCTCTCCTGCGTCGGTGAGTGCGACCGGCACACCGCAGAGTACGGTGTTCAATACGAGCTTTCCGCAACCCCTGTCGATCAAGGTGGTCGACGGCAACGGGGTGGGCGTGCCCGGCTTGGCCGTGGGCATTACGCCCGTCGATCCCGGGCCTGGGCTGCCGGTTGCGTCCTCGGGCTCGGGCACGACCAATGGGCAAGGCGTCTTCAGCTACACCCCGGTTGCCAATGGGGTGATGGGCTGCTATGAGATGAAGGGCGTCGTCGGCAGCTTGGGCAATGTGCCTATCTTCAGTTTGTGCAACACCACCACGGACAGCTTGGCGGTGACGGCCGGCAACAACCAAACGACGCTGGTCAACACGGCGTTTGGTACCCCGCTGCAAGTGCGGTTGACCGACGCGTCCAACAATCCCAAGGCTGGCGTCCTGGTCACGTTCGGCGGGCCGAGCGTGCCCTCGCGTGTGGTGCTGTCTTCCTCCACGGCCGTGACCGATGCCAATGGTTTTGCCGCGGTCACCGCGACGGCAGCGGGCCAGGCAGGCGTCTACAGCGTTTCTGTCACGGCGCCCGGCGCCACCGGTGCCTCGATCAAACTGTCGAATGCCGCGTCTGCAGGGGCTGCTGCCTCCATCGGGTTTGACGCGTCTACGCCCCAGTGGGCTTACGTCACCCGGCCGTTTTCGGGGCCTGTGATTGCGCACGTGCAAGACTCCTCCGGCAATCCGGTGCAAGGCGCCACGGTGGCTTTCGCGGTGACCTCCGATCCCGCATCGGGCGCTACGGCGAGCCTCTCCACGCTCACCGCCGTGACCGACGCCGCAGGCAACGCACAGGTCAGTGCCACAGCCAACGGGTTTGTGGGCGCCTACTCGATCAAGGCCAGCGTGCAAGGCAGCGCGGTCGTCAGCCCCCAGAGCCGTTTGCTGAGAAATGTGCCGGACCTGCCGAAGTTCATGGCCTCGGTGAGCGGCACCCCGCAAAGCACGCCCGTCAATACGACGTTTGCGCAGAAGCTTCGCGTGCGCGTGACGGCTTGGGACAACAGTGCCACGCCGCAGGTGCGTGTCTATTTCATCGCGTCAGGTGGCGCGGTATTGTCTGCAGAGAGCGCGCTGGCCGACGCCAATGGCTTTGCGGAAGTCACGGCCACCGCCGACGGGACGGTGGGGTCGTACCAGGTCACCGCCATCGTGTATGACACCGTGCTCGAACAAGCGATCCTCCAGAAGTTTGACTTGACCAACACCGCTGCGGGCATCCCTCCGGGCGGCGGGCCCGGCCCCGGCACCTCGGTTGCGGTGCCCGTGAACAGCCCGCTCGCACTGATGGGCTTGGCGTTGGCGATGCTGGCCTTTGCCAGGCGCCGTACACTGCGATAGCGGCCAGCCTCCTGCGCCCACGGTCTGCGCGGGACGAAGCCATGCCCAGTCCTTGCCGCGCGGCACCGTCTGCGTTGGCGGGGCGATGCATCCACCTTGGAGGAGAGCGCCGTTTGCGGGGACACCCCCCTGCGGCACCCAGCAATGTCCCTCACCCGCATCCAGCAGCAGGCTCTGGCGCGCCTGCAAAAAATGGCGTTGCTCGATTTTCGCGGGCCAGAGCTGATCGAGCCCGTGCTGCACGAGCTGCACCAGCTGATTGAGTTTGATACCGGCGGCTATTTCCATCCGGGGCGCGACGGCGCGTTGGACGCGTTCGTGGAGCCATCGCTGGCACGTGACTTGATGTACCTGTACTTTGAGCCGGATGTGATCGCCAGCGAACATCAGGTGATCCGGCGCAGCGTGCATGACTTTGAAGGTGCTGTGCTTCAGGACCATGGGGCGCAAGTGATGGAGCAGCTTCTCAAGGTGTCTGTGGGTGAGCTGGTGCGCAGCGATTTCTACAACTTCACGTTGCGGCCTGCCGAACTGCTCGACTGCATGAGCCTGATGCTGCGCACCGCACAAGGCGCGGGCGTGGGCGTTCTCAAGTTGTACCGGGGGCCGCGTGCGCCGCGGTTTGGAGCATCGGATGTGGCGATGTTCAACCTCTTGGAACCCTGGCTGGCCCGCACTCTGCAGCCGGGCGAGCTGGATGCGCGCGACAGCCTCGTGCACGAGAGTGCCATGCTGGTGGCGACCCCCCAAGGCCGCTTGTTGTGGACTTCGCCGGAGGCTGATGCGCTCATGGCGCTGGCTTTTGGGCCGCGGTGGTACCGCCGCAGCGAACTGCCGCATGCGCTGCAGGAGCTGCTGGGCCGTTTGCGCTTTGCACAGAAAAGCCTGGCCACAGCGGACGCTGCGCCACCGCAATTGGAGTTGCACAACGCCAGCGGCTGGTTCTCGCTCAGCGCCACGCAGCTGGCAGCAGCTGTGGGGGAAGGGCGGGCGGTGGGCGTGACCATCACCCGGCGTGTGCAGCGTGTGGCGTATCTTCTGAACAGATTGCGCACGTTGGGGTTGCCGCAACGCCAGCACGAAATGGCTTATTGGTTGGCGCGCGGCCTGCCGGAAGACGAGATCGCGGCACGCATGCGTATCAGTATCAACACGGCCACCTACCATCGTCGGCAGATCTACGCGCGTCTCGTGGTCAACAACCGGCACGAGCTGCAAGCGCTGTTGTTGGGTGGGCGTTGAACGGGGGCTGTCAACGCCAGGTGTTGTGCAGGTCGTGGCTGCGGGCAAAGCAGGGCCGGTTGGGAGCGCAGCCCAGGCCGTGCGGCGTGGGCACGGGCTTGCGCCAGCAGCGGATGCCTAGATGCGCGGTGTCGTGTCTTGGGGGGGCTGCTCATGCGCATGCCGGGCACGCACCCGCGCCTCCACCGCCGCAGCAAAGCGCAGCAGCCGTGCGATGTGGTCGGCGGCGCTGCGCGGCAGGGGCGTGCGGGGATCGCTCTGGCGCTGCGCGTAGGTGTACTGCACCAGGGCAGGGCCGTGCAGTGCGGCTTCCAGGGTGATCTGGTAGGCGCTGTGGGCGTTGTCCTGCGCGTCGCCGGGGGCTTCGGTGCCGTTGTGCCAGCTGAGCTTGAAGGCGCGGCCCCAGGGTTCGCCCGCGTGCATGCAGGGCTGGCGCGCGCCCACCCACACGTCGTCCTCCCACCAGCCGCTCTTGTCGCCGTCCCACCAGTCGTTGTAGCGCTCGGTGAAGACGGGCAGGGTGGTGAAGTCCTCGATGCGCTGGGCTGTCAGTTCGGCCAGCAGGCGCTGGTACAGCGGGTAGCGGGCGCGGTGCTGGCCCACGGCCTTGCGCAGGTAGTCCAGCACGCCGCGCCAGGCGTGCGTGCAGGCCCGCCAGGCTTCAGGCGCCGTGTCGGGCGCCAGGGGTTGCCAGGCGCCGGGCTTGCCGCCGTGGTATGCGCGGTACAGCAGCGCCAGCTGCGCAGTGGTGGGCATCTTGCGGCCGCGGGCGGCGGCGGCCAGGCGGGCCAGCAGGCCGGGGCGCTCGGGCTCATGCGATACCGACAGGTAGAAGTCCCAGGTCTTCCAGACGGTGATGAACACGTTGTCGTCGCGGGCGTCGCCATCGGCGTCCACATGCCGCTGGCACAGCAAAAAGTCGGTCTGCTGAAACCAGCCTGCGGCCGTGTGTTCCTTGGGGCCGATCACCGGCGCGCGCACGGCCGCCAGGATGTTGCGCACGCTGATGGCTTCGTCGGCAAACAGATCGGCGTCCAGCGGCTGGGCGGCGTGGATCTCGGCGCTGGTGCGCGTGGCGGGCTGGCCTGCGCGCACGGCGGCCACGACGCGGGCGCGGTCGAGCAGGGGGCGGATGCCGTGCTCGCCATCGCCGATGCCGTCATGGAACGTGGGCGGGAACACGATGCCCGCGATTTCGCTGCTGAACTCGGCCCGGTGGGGCACGCCGCGCACTTCGTCCAGGAGGAACTCCACCTGCTGCGGCCCGGCGATGTCCACGGCGCAGTGGCCGGTGAACAGGGCCACACGGGCCGTGAGCCCGCCGCGCGCGCAGAGTGCGCCGCGGTGGCCGTCGGCCCACAGCAGGTCGGTCACCTCCAGGGTGCCCTGCACGTACAGCAGCTGGCCGCCGATCACGGCGTTGTGCAGGCGCGCGCCGCCCCGCACGACGAGGTGCGTGGCGCCGTCGGTGCGGGCGCAGGTGAGTGCGCCGTCGATCTGCAGATGTCCATCTACCAGGATCAGAAACGGCGACTCCGGCGCGGGCGCATCGGCGGCGCCGCCCTGCAGCAGTGCCCGCAGCGGGCTGCCGCTTGCCAGGGGGGCGTCCAGGTCCAGGCCCGGCAGTTGCATATCGCCGGTGATGCACAGCGCCCATGCCTGCGCCAGCGCAGCCGGGCTGGGCGCCAGGTGCTGGGGGACGCCGCTGTCGGCAGGCCATCGGTGGGCTACTTCGGCCAGCGGGCAGAGTCGGGCGGTGGGCATGGTGGAGGGGCGCGGTGGGCAGGGCCGGCGGGCATGGTACCGCGGGCCTGCGCTGTTTTCGCTTTGCGCGGACAATGCTGTGCTTGCTTATCAATGCCTTGGCCATGACGCAGAATCCCCCCGCCTTTGAAGTTCTTCCCCGCGACCTGTCGGCGTACCGGCAGGGCAATGTCGGCATCGACTACGTGCACCGTTTCGAGTCCGGCAAGCCGGGCCCGCATGTGCTCATCAATGCGCTGACCCATGGCAACGAAATCTGCGGCATGGTGGCGGCCACGCACCTGCTGGACAGCGGCGTGCGGCCCCGGGTGGGCACGCTGACCATCAGCTTCGCCAACGTGGCGGCCTACGAGTCGTTTGACCCCGCCCGTCCTTTCGAAAGCCGGCAGCTGGTGCACAACCTCAACCGTATCTGGTCGGCTGCCGAGCTGGACGGCAGCGCGCACAGCCCCGAACTGGCGCGGGCCCGCGCGCTGCGGCCGGTGGTGGCTGCGGCAGACCACATCCTCGACATCCATTCCACCAGCCAGGACGTGGAGCCGTTCTGGGTGTACCCCGCCTATCCGCGCAACATGCAGGCGGCCATGGCCCTGGGCCGCCCGCCGGTGCACCTGCTGATGCCCAGCGGGCTGGGCTCGGGCACGCCGCTCATCCAGCACGGGCGCCATGGCTTGGCGGACGGCCAGGGCGTGGCCCTGGTGGTGGAGTGCGGCCAGCACTTCCGCCAGTCGGCGGCGGACATGGCCACGGCGGTGGCGCTGGATTTTCTGGCCCATTTCGGGCTGGTGGAGCCGGCGGCAGACCGCCCCGCGCCTGCCGCGCAGCGCCGCTACGAACTGCTGGAGACGTGCATGGTACGCACGGCGGATTTCCGCTTCACCCGGCCCGTGCGGGGCTTCGAGGTGTTTGCGCAGGGCGAACTCATTGCCACCGATGGCCCGCACGAGATCCGCGCCCTGTGCGACCGCTGCACCATTCTCATGCCCACGCGCGAGCCCATCGTGGGCCGCGAAGCGGTGTACCTGACGCGGCCGCTGGACTGAGGCCGCGGCCGCGTTCCGGGGCCTGCCGTCAGAACGACGAGCCAGGCTGCGCCAGAAAGGCCCGCTCCTCGTCGGTGGAGTTGCGGCCGAGCACCGCGTTGCGGTGCGGGTAGCGTCCGAAGCGCACCAGGATGTCGCGGTGCCGCACCTCGAAGGCCAGGTTGTTCTCCAGCCCCGGTTGGTTAAACAGGGCCATGGCTACTTCATGGATGGCCAGCGATTCGCTGTGCATGTAGGGCATGTACGCAAACGCCCGCTGCGCCGGGGGCAGGGCGCGGTCGTGCTGGCCCGCCACCAGTTCCTGCGCCAGCGCCAGGGCCAGCGCGTCCTGCGCGAACGCCATGGGTGTGCCGCGGTGGATGTTGCGGGAGAACTGGTCCAGCACCAGGATTTCGGCCAGCCGCCCCTGCGGCGTGGCGCGCCAGGCCCACAGCTCGCAGCGGCAGGCGGCGTCCCAGGTGGGGCCAAACCGGGTGCGGATGGCCTCGTCCAGTGCTGCATCCGTCGCAAAGTGCTGGGCGGGGCGGAGTTCTTCGAACCAGAAGCGAAGGATGTCGTCGGTGTGCATGCGAGCGTTTGGGGTGAAAATGGGCTCTAGCGCCCGGTGGGTGGGCGCTAGCAGCTATCGAAATTGTAGCAATCGGTATGCTTGCGGAGCACGCCGCACTCCAACCGCCCGGGGTGGCGCCGGTCGCTTACCGGTCCATCCGGATCTTGCCTTCGCGGACGTACTGGTCGAACTGGTCGTGCGGAATGGCGGCCGAGCCTGCCGCGTCATTGTCCGCCGTCCAGCTCAGCGTGGTGCTGTCCTTGGCGGGCGTGATCTCCACCGGGCCTTGCGGAATGGCGATGGGGGCGCCGTCGCCGGGTGTGTAGGTTACCTTGCCGGTGATGGTGGCGTGCTGGGTCATGGGAAGTCTCCTGGGCGGCCGGGCCGCTGTGGTTCGGATGCCTCCATTGGAAGGGCCGCGCGTGCGGCCCGCTGTCAGACCGGGCCGCAGTCGCTGGCGGGCGATCTTCCCCTGACAGATCGCCAACACGTGCTCAGGGCGGCAGCACGGCCTGGGCCCGTTCCTGCCGCACCAGATAGAGCCCGCTGCCGATGATGATGGCGCCGCCCAGCAGGGTGGCGTAGCCGGGGACGGCCTGCCACAGCACCCAGTCCAGGCCCATGCCCCAGGCCAGCGCGGTGTACTCGAACGGCGCGACCACCGAGGCCTGCCCGTGGCGGAAGGCTTCCGTGATCGCCAGTTGCCCCAGGAAGCCGGTGAACGCCAGCCCCGCCACCAGATGCCAGTGCGCCGGCTGCACGGGCTGCCACCGGGGCCAGGCCAATGCCAGCGCACCCACGGCCAGCAGCGTGGTGGTCCAGAAGACCAGGCTGGCGCTGGAATCGGTGCGCGTGAGCACGCGGCCGGTGATGGCGGAGACGGCGTAGCATCCGGCGGCCGACAGAACGGCCAGGGCCCCCAGCGTGAAGAAGGCGTCCTGGCTGGGACGCAAGGCCACGATCACGCCCGCCATGCCCAGCACGATGGCAATCCAGTGCGCGCGCCGCACCTTTTCCCGCAGCACCACGGTCGAGAGGCCCGTGATGAGCAGCGGTGCGATGAAGAACAGCGTGTACGCCTCGGCCAGGTCCAGCTCGCGCAGGGCCCAGGTGAACAGCGCCAGCATGCCCACGTTGAGCACGCCCCGCAGCAGGTGCAGGGGCCAGCGCACCTTGAGCAGCCCGCCCGTCTGCCGCCGCCACAGCACGTACAGCGCCACCAGCGGCAGCGCGCCCCAGCCGCGCAGCGCGGCCACCTGCATGGCCGGGTAGCTGCCGGAAAGGGTCTTGAGCAGCGCATCCATCAGCGAGAAGCACCCCACGGCCGCGACCATGGCCAGGATGCCGCGCAGGTTGCCCGAGACGGCGGCCGTCATGCCGTGCCCTGCGCCGCGCGGCGCGTGCCTGTGGGGCGGATGGCGCGCAGCCCTGCTGCAGGGCCGGACAACGCCGGGCGCGGTACAAAAAGGCGTGGCATGGAGGGCGCGTTCACAGCACGGGCGGCACGGCCAGTGCCGGGTGGGTGGAGGGCCGAAAAGTGTAGCCCACGGTTGCGGGCCGCCCGCCCGGGTGGCGGCTTCAGCCCGGCTTGCGGGCGGGCCTTTCGCTTGCGGGGGAGGGCGGGGCGGCGGCAGGTTCCGGCGCCAGCCGGTCCTGCACGGCGGGGATCGCCCACAGCACCGCCAGGGCCAGCACGGTGCTGAGCACGGCCGTGACCTCGCGGCCCAGCCCGGCCGCCACGCCGATGGCCGCCGTCAGCCAAATGCCGGCCGCCGTGGTCAGGCCCTTCACGCGGTGTTCGGCGTCGCCCTTGAGAATGGTGCCCGCCCCGAGGAACCCCACCCCCGCGATCACGCCCTGCAGCACGCGGCTGTTGTCCGCCGGCTGGATGCCGGCCTGCTGCGCCACCAGCACGAACAAGGCGGCCCCCATGGCCACCAGCATGTGCGTGCGCACGCCCGCGGCCTTGCCCGCGTGCTCGCGCTCCCAGCCCAGCAGGCCGCCCAGCACGGCGGCCACGGCCAGCCGCACCACGATGCGGGTCGCCTGCGCGGCGTCCGACACGTCGGCAAACTCGGCGGCGGCCGCGTCGGCCACCTGCTGCCACAGCTCAGCCATGGCGGCGCACCTTGCGTACCTTGGGGCAGCGGCGGGGCGCAGACAAGGCGGCACTGCAAAGGCGGGGGAGGGGAGGGCAAACCGTGGACATGGGCTGGGCGAAACTGGGGGATAGGGGGCAGGGGGGGCTTGGCCTGACACTGTGCGGCCCGGCGGGGCGCGCCGTCCAGCGGCAGGCGCCGTGGGCGCGGGTAGGACGCAGCCGACGCGTGCGCTTGCGCAACAGGCTTGCGTTGCCCGCGGCCGCGTGCCAGGATGGTCCACAGAAGGCACCGCGTCGTGGTCTGCCGTCCACCGCTGTCGTGCCCGCCCGAGGGGAGCCGCCATGGCTGCACAGCGCATTCTTCTGATCCAGGGCCACCCGGATTCCGCCGCGCCCCACCTGTGCCACGCGCTGGCGCAGGCGTATGCCGAGGGCGCCGCCGCGGCGGGGCACGAAGTGCGCGAGGTGGACGTGGCGCGCATCGACTTCGCGCTGTTGCGCAGCCAGCACGAATGGGAGCTGGGCCTGCTGCCCGCCGCGCTGCGGCCCGCGCAGGAGTCGATCCGCTGGGCGCAGCACATCGTGCTGTTTTTTCCGCTGTGGATGGGCGACATGCCCGCGCTGCTCAAGGGCTTCCTGGAGCAGGTGGCGCGGCCGGGGTTCGCCTTCAATGCCGAAGGCAACAACCCGTTCGGCCGCAAGGGCCTGACCGGGCGCAGCGCGCGCGTCGTGGTCACCATGGGCATGCCGGCCCTGGTGTACCGCTGGTACTTCCGTGCCCACAGCGTGAAATCGCTGGAGCGCAACATCCTGGGCTTCGTGGGCATCGCCCCGGTGCAGGAGACCTTGGTAGGCAGCGTGGAACTGCTGGGCGATGCCGGCGTTGCCAAATGGAAGGCCCGCATGCGCACCCTGGGGGCCAAGGCGGGCTGACGCAAGCGGCGCAGGGGCGCCGCCGCGGTGTGCGGCCCGACAGCCCGCTCAGTCTTGCCAGGGCAGCAGCGCCGCCAGGCGCTGCCAGTCTGCCGCCGGGGCCGCCCCTGCGCCCGGGGCAGGGCCGCACAGGCCCGCAGGTGCCGCAGGCCAGTCCAGCCCGCTGTCAATCACCAACGGGGCGCCGGTGGCCGGGTGCGGCACCGTCAACTGCCAGGCATGCAGCCACAGCCGCTGCAGCCCCAGCCGTTCGGCCCACCAGCGGTTGAGCGGCCCCTTGCCATGCGTGGCATCCCCGATGATCGGATGGGCCAGGTGCTTGAGGTGCCGCCGGATCTGGTGGCGCCGGCCCGTGGTGGGCTCGGCCAGCACCAGCGAGGCGCGGGTGGTGGCAAAGCGCCCATCGCTGGGCTCGGGCAGCGTGAGCCGCGCCAGGCGGCGAAAGCGGGTGTGGGCGTCTTGCGCGGGCGCATCGGCGCGCGCGTCATCGGGCTTGAGGGCATGGTCCACCTCGGTGGCCTCGGGCGCCCATCCGCGCACCAGGGCCAGGTAGCGCTTGCGCGTGGCGCCGTGCTCAAACGCCTGCGACAGTGCGCGTGCCGCCTCGCTGTGCAGCGCCATCACCAGCACGCCGCAGGTGCCCTTGTCGAGCCGGTGCACGGGGAACACGTGCTGCCCCAGCTGGTCGCGCAGGGTCTGCATCACAAAGCGCGTTTCGCCCGCATCCAGGCCGGTGCGGTGCACCAGCCAGCCAGCGGGCTTGTAGACGGCGACGAGGTGCTCGTCGCGCCAGAGGATGGGAAGGGCCTGCGGGGTGGTGGGCATAGGGAAGGCGCGGATTGTGCCGCACGGCCGCACGCCTACACTGCCCCCGCACGGGAGGACTGCGCCATGTCGGCAGGAGATTGGAAGGACATGTACGCCGCCGCGGTAGCGGGCGACCTGGCGCTGGTGCGCCACCACATCAGCGCGGGCGTCAACCCCAACTACCAGCACCCGGAGATCCTGTGCACCCCGCTGGTGGCCAGCCTCGTCCACGGCCATGGCGACATTGCCCACTACCTGCTGGCGCACGGGGCCGATCCGCAGCTGCGTTCGGATTTTGACGATCTCACGCCGCTGGAAGCCGCGCGCCGCCACGGCCGCACCGAGTTTGTGGCGCTGCTGCAGGCCCACGGCGCGCGCGAGGTGCGCAAGCCGTTCTGGTGGCGTTGGCTGCCTCTCTAAACCTTGGGGTTCGCGCGCGCAAAGCTGCCCGGCGACAATCGGCAGGCATGACGAAAAAAACCATCCTTCCCCTGCAGCTGCTGGTGGCGCCCGACCGGGCCGACCCCGCGCCCCTCATCCTCTACCACGGCCGCAACTGCCCTGATGGCTTTGGCGCCGCGCTGGCGGCGTGGCTGTACTACGGCGACCGGGCCGAGTACGTGGGCCTGGACCATGGCGACGTGGCGACCATCGACGACCTGCCGCCGGTGCAGGGCCGGGCGGTGTACATCCTTGATTTTTCCTTTTCCAACGAGGTCATGGCCGCCCTCGACGAGCGCGCGGCCAAGCTCGTGATGCTGGACCACCACAAGAGCGCGGCCGAGAAGCTCACCGGCTTTGCCTGCCGCTGCGGCGTGGTGCACTTCGACATGGCCAAGTCGGGCGCGCGCCTGGCGTGGGAGTTCTTCCACCCGCACGAGCCCGTGCCCGCGCTGCTGCAGTACGTGGAAGACCGCGACATCTGGAAGTGGGAGTTTGCCGAGAGCGCGGCATTTCTCTCGGCGCTGGACATGGAGGCGCAAGGCTTCGAACGCTGGCGCGAGATCGCCGCGTTCACGCCCGAGCAGCTTGAGCGGTTCATGGCGCGCGGCGCGGCCATGGACGAGAAATTCCGCAAGCTCGCGGCCGACATTGCCGAAGGCGCGCAGCCGCTGGTGTTCAACGGCGTTGCGGGGCTGATGGTGAACGCGCCCGGCATGTTCCACAGCCTGGTGGGCGACATCCTGTCGGCCAAGACGGGCACCTTCGGCCTGATGTGGAGCGCGGGCGACAAGGGCGTGAAGGCGGGCCTGCGGTCGCAGCGCAATTTCGACTGCATCGCCCTGGCCGAAAGCATGGGCGGCGGCGGCCACGCGCAGGCTTGTGGCTTCAAGATGAAGGTGGACCGGCTGGCGGAGCTACTGACGGGGACTTTCAACGCCTGATTTTGCAGCGGATTTCAGTCAAAATGGCCTCTAGCGCTTGTTGGATAAGCGCTGGCAGCTATTAAAAAGATAGTGTCGGCTCGGTGGAAGGGGCGGCTAGACCAGCCGCAGGTCCGCCGCCTTGGCCCCCGGAAACACCCGCGCCACGGCGGCAGCGTTGAGCCCATACATCCGCGCAAACAGCCCGCCCAGCACGCTGCGGTAGTCGTTGAGCACGGGGTAGTCGCGGTTCTGGAACAGCGTGCTGGCGGTGAGCGCCTGCTGCTCGCCCGCGATGCGGCCGCCGTCGATGCCGCCGCCCAGCACCCAGAACACCGTGCCGTGGCCGTGGTCCGTGCCGCGGTTGCCGTTCTCGCGGAAGGTGCGGCCGAACTCGCTCACCACCACGGCCACGGTGGACTTCCAGGCCGGCCCCATCTCGTCGGCAAAGCCGGCCAGGCCCCGGCCCAGTTCGTCCAGGCGGTTGGCCAGCGCGCCGGTGGCCGCGCCCTGGCCCACGTGCGTGTCCCAGCCGCCCACGTCCACAAAGCCCAGCTGGTAGCGGGTTTGCATCAGTCGTGCCATGCGCCGGGCCGTGCCTTCAAAGCCCTGGGTGGAGAGCGCGTTGCGGCTCGCGGCCTCCATCTCGCCTTGCATGGTGCGCGCCACCTCCTCGCGCGTGGCAAAGCCCTCGGCCACCGGTGCGGCCAGCGGTGTGCCCTGGTACATCGACTCGATGAGCTGCGCCTGCCGCGCATCCACGCCGCCGCGGCCCGCCGCCGCGCCCAGCAGCGTGTTGGGCACTTCCACCGTGCCCCGCAGCACCAGGGGAAGCGTGCTGGTGAAGGCGATGGGCTGCACGTGCGGCGGTGTGGCGTCGGCGCGGCCCAGCTCGGCCACCAGCCGGTTCAGAAAGCCCGATCGGTAGTCGCGCCGCCCGCCCAGGGGCTGGCCCAGCTCCATGCTGTCCTGCGTATCGAAATGGCTGCGCGAGAGATCGTCCGTGCCCGCGAACGGCACAAAGGCCAGCTGGCGCTTCTGGTAGAGCGGCAACATCGATTCCGCGAGCACGGGGTGCAGCCCCCAGTCCGCCGTGAACGGCAGCGCACCGCCTTCCTGCCCCGGCCGGGCGATGGCGATGTTGGGGCGCGTCTCGTAGTAGTAGCTGCTGGCCGTGGGCACCAGCAGGCTGGCGCAGTCGTAGCCGCCGCGCAGAAAGACCAGCAGAAAGCGCGCGTCCTGCGTGCGCGGCGCGGCCAGCAGGCCCGTGCGGTGAACGCCCAGCGCGCTGGCGGCCAGGGCTTGGAGAAGTTTCCGCCTGTGCAGCATGGATCTGTCCTTTCAATAAGCGTCAGTACGCACCATCGCTTGCTGCGCATGAGCTTGCGCGGCCGAAGCCAGGGCAGCCGTGCAAGGGCCGCCCCGCCGCACGGGCTGCGTCTTCCTTCCCGAGCCGCGCAGCGGATCGAGAGAAGGGGGAAGGCGCGAAGCGACTCAGGGGGATGCACGCCATCTTTTCCTCAGCCGTGCATGAATTCGGGGGAGGCGAGGAACAGCAGGTTCCATTCGCGTGGCGACGCCGCCTGGGCCAGCGCATTGCGCGTGGCGGTGGACCAGGTGGGCTCCAGCGCCCGCACATAGGCGCTTTGCGCCAGGGCCGGCGGTGTGCGCGGCGGTGCGGCGGCATCGCCGTCGGCCCGGTCCTCGCGTGCCGCAGGGCCTTTGATGGCTTCTGCGGCGCCAGCGCCCAAGGCCCGCGCGACCTCAAAGCGCGCGGCCATCTGGCCCGAGCCCGTCCATGCCGTGGAGTCCAGCGGATAACCGTCGGGCGTGGCGCGGCCGTACAGCGGCTCGGCCAGGCGCTGCAGCCAGGCAAGGGCCGGCTCGGCGCTGGGCAGCACGGTGTCGCCATGGGCCAGCCGCAGGCCCGCCAGCACATAGTGCACCGGGTCGCGCAGGCGCCGGCCCAGCGATGCGCGGAAGGCGGGCGCATCGAACAGCGTCTGCAGCACGGCGGCAATGTCGCCATCGCTGCGCTCGAAGCTGCGGGCCAGGGCCTGGAGCAGCTCTGGCGGCGGCTGGTCGCCCACCAGGAAGAGGGCGATCTTGCGCGTGATGAAGCGCGCCGTGGCGGGTGCGCGCGCCAAGCGGTCCAGCGCCTCGTCCACCTCGGCCAGGCCCTGGGCCGCAAGGGGCTGGCCCAGCAACTTCTTGGGCTCCCAGTCGTGGCGGGCGGGGTTGAACTCGAAGAGCCCTTCGCGCACGTAGTGCGGGCGCAGCGCGGGCTTCATGCGCGGGGGCTCTTCGCCCGCGGGCCGCAGCGACACGCCCACGCCCGTCAGCACGCGCGCCAGCTCCTGCACGTCCTGCTGGCTGTAGCCGCCGTCCACGCCCAGCGTGTGCAGCTCCATCAGTTCGCGGGCGTAGTTTTCGTTGATGCGGCCGGCCGCGTTCTGCGCGTTGTCCAGGTAGCGCAGCATGGCCGGGTGGCGCACCGTGGCGCCCAGCAGGTCCCGAAAGCGCCCGAGGGCATGGGGACGGATGGCGCGCTCCTCATAGTCGCCCACCAGCGCCCGCAGGCCGCCCTTGCCCGCAAAAATGCTGAAGTGGTTCATCCAGAACCACGTCATCTTCTCGCGCAGTGGGGTGGGCGAATACACGGCGCGCAGCACGAAGCGCTCGGCGGCCTCCTGCTGCAGGGCGCGCAGGTCCTGCTGCCAGGCCTTGAGCGCGGCCTTGCGCCCGTCTTCGGTGGGCAGGGCCTTGGCAGCGCGGTGGCGGTCTTCCATGTCCCGCGCCAGCGCTTCGGCAGGCACGCGGGTGATGGCCATGGCGTCGATGCGGGCCTGCGCGGGGCGCGGCAGTGCCGCGGCGGGCGGTGGACGCAGCTGGGCCGCGAGGTAGGCGGCGGCGCCCTGCGGGGCCAGCGCCTGCGCGCCCTGGGCGGTGCAGCCCCAGGTCACGCGGTCCAGCAGGCGGGTGAGGGTGGGCTCGTCGGCCGGGTTCCAGAGGCTTGTGCCCGGCGGAGTGGCGGCACGGACCAGGCCCAGCGGGCCGGCCGCCGCAGCGCCCAGGGCGGCCGCCAACACGGTGCGGCGGCGAAGCAGAGGCAGCGGGCTGCGTGGAGCAGAAGACAGGGACATGGCGCGGTGCCGGCGGGCGGCGGGAGTGGAGCGCGCATGGTGCGCCGCGCCACCGCGCCGTGCAAGCGCGGCCCCCGGGTTTTACCTGCGGGACACACAGGCGTGGGTGAATGTATCGATGCGTGTCGGCCGATCAGCCCGCTGCGGGTGACGCTTCTTCAAACCGGTCCACGGTACGCAGCGCCTTGAAGGCCAGCATCCAGCCGCCGACCACGCCCAGGGTGCACAGGCCGCCGGCGATGGCCGCGGGCACCACGCCCAGCCACGAGGCGCTGGTGCCGGCGCGGAACTCGCCCAGCTCGTTAGACGAGCCGATGAACAGCATGTTCACCGCGTTCACGCGCCCGCGCATGGAATCCGGTGTGGAGAACTGCACCAGCGCGCCGCGGATGTACACGCTCACCATGTCGGCCGCGCCCGCCACGGCAAGCGCCGCGAACGACACCCAGAACCAGTGCGACAGCGCAAACACCAGGTTGGCCACGCCGAACACCGCCACCGCGATGAACATGGTGCGCCCCACGCGGCGGTTGAAGGGCCGCAGGCTCAGGTACAGCCCGGCACTCACCTCGCCCACCGCCATGGCGCTGCGCAGCGCGCCCAGCCCGGCAGGGCCGACGTGCAGCACCTCTTGCGCATAGATGGGCAGCAGGGCCACCACGCCGCCCAGCAGCACGGCAAACAGGTCCAGCGAGATGGTGCCCAGGATGATGGGCCGCGAGCGGATGAACGCGATGCCGGCCCCAAAGCGCTCCCACATCGTGCCCTGCGCAGGCGCTGGCGGCGTGGCATACGCCACCGGCACCCGCAGCATCAACGCCACCCCCAGCGCAAAGCAGAGGCAGCACACGGCGTAGGTCAGCTTGCCGCCGCCCAGCGCATACAGCAGGCCGCCCAGCAGCGGCCCGCCGATGCTGGCCACCCGCATGAGCATGCTGTTGGCCGCGATGGCCTGCGCGAGCTGGCCGCGCGGCACGATCTGCGGCAGCAGGCTTTGCATGGCAGGGCCCGAAAACGCGCGCGAGCAGCCGTACAGCACCAGCACCGCATAGATGCCGGCCACACCGCCCGTCCCGTGGCCCGACAGCCACCACAGCAAGGCGCTGCACACCCCGCCCACGGCCCAGCTGGCAGCCAGGATGCGCTTGCGCGCGAACCGGTCGATGAGGTCGCCCGCCGGCAGCAGCAGGCACAGCATGGGCAGGAACTGCGCCAGGCCCACGTAGGCCAGCGCCAGCGGCTGGCGCGTGAGGTCATACACCTGCCAGGCGACCACCACGGCTTGCACCTGGGTGGCCACCACGGCCACCACCCGGGCGACCAGAAAGGCGACGAAGCCGGCATGGCGGTAGACGCTGGCGGTGGCGGGGTCCTGGGCGGCGGCGGCCAGGCTGGGTTGGGGAGATGTCATGAAGTCGGGAAGGCGAGCGAAGCGAAGCGGGGGAGGGCGCCGACGGCCCCGGCAGCGCATGCGCTGCGGCGCTGAGGTCCGGCAGAAGACCCTGGATGCTAGCGCCGGTACGCCAGGGGCGCTGCGGGCGGGCCGAATGCCCTGGCCCGGCGGGCTGTCCGCTCAGTGTGGGCGGTACGGGTGCCGGTGCCGGTAATCCCATGGCGCCAGCGGCCGCCGCTGGGACCACAGGCCCACGCCGCTGCCGCGTGCCCGCTGCTGCAGCAGCCCCAGGTGCGGGTGTGCCCCGGCATAGGGGGTGTACACCCACGCAAGCCCCGCGCGCACCTGGGCGCTGGCCACGTCGGTGCCGCCACAGCGCACATCGGCCACGGTGCGGCCGTAGCTGTCCTGCTCCCGCGGCTGCAGCGTGGCCTGCTGGCGGAAGCACAGGCGCGCCAGGTTCTGGCGCGACTTCTGTCCAAAGGCCTGGCGCGATTCGGGCGCGTCAATGGCCGCCACACGCACCTTCACCTGCCGGTAGGCGCCGCCGGCCCCGCAGCGGGCGGTGAGCGTGTCGCCGTCGCTGATGGCGACGATCAGGCAGACAAGGGCGGCAAGGGACATGGGGCTCTGGCGGGCTGGGCTGTGGGTAAAAAAGGGCGCCCGCGCCGTATTCAAAGCGTGGGCAGCTATCAATAGTATAGCAATTGCCTGCAACCGGCGGACCGGCGTCCGCACCGGGGCCTGGGGCCATTCACACCTGCTGACACCGGGAAGCCACGGGGTGGGGCGATACTTGCCGGCTGGTGGAACTGTGGCGCGCGCAAACCCTCTCATGGGGCTTGAACGCCGTTCTTAGAACGTGTTTACGATCTCCCAGGGGTCGCGCAGCGGTCTTTGCGGGAAGGGATGCAAGGCGCGGTGCGCCGTGAATAGCCCGGCTATCCACAAGCGCCGCAACGCCGCAGACCGCCCGCAAAGGCCGCTGCCCGAAGGGTTGGAGCGAAATCGGGTGATTGGACGCCTCGGCTGCTTGCATGGGCACGAGCCCATGCGGCGCATCCGAAGCATCCGCTCATCCCGATTGCGCTCCAACGCGATCCCCTGCGAGATCGTCAACACGTTCTTAGCCCGGGGACTCCCCGCGGCAGGCACCTTGACGACAGTGGAAAGAGCAAAAAGAAGGAGCGTGCATTTTGAGTTGTCCCACACCCGCATTGCCAGGGCGCCTGGAGCGTCCCGCAGCCGCCGTGCGGACGAGCGGTGCCGGGGTGCGCCGGGCCGCGGCAGCGCTGGCACTGGGCGCGGCCCTCGCGGCGCTGGGCGGCTGTGCCAGCGTGCGCACATTTGCCGTGCCCGAGAATTTCGGATCCGTCACCACCTTTTCGCGCCTGTTCGACGCGACGCCCCAGCAGACCTGCGAAGCCGCGCGCCGGGCCTTGCTGAGCCAGGGCTACATCATCGCCACCCAGCAGCCCGAGCTGGTGGAGGGCAAGAAGAGCTTCCAGCCCGAGGCGGAGTCGCATCTGCAGATGGTGGTGCGCGTGGTGTGCGTGGCCGAGGCCGGGGACGGCAAGGTGAGCCTGGGGTTCGTGACCGCGCTGCAGGACACCTATGCCCTGCGCAAGACCAACAATTCCGCCAGTGTCGGCGTGGGGGCCATCGGCTCGGTGTCTCTGCCGTTCTCGGCCAGCAGCGATTCGCTGGTCAAGGTGGCCAGCGAAACGATCTCCAAGGACACCTTCTATGAGAGCTTTTTCGACCTGGTGAAGCGCTATCTGCTGCTCGACCAGGCTCAGGCGGACTGACCCGGGCGGGGCACCTCGTACCGCAGCTCGGCAAAGCCGCCGCCCAGCGTCGTGACGGACTGCAGGCGCAGCGGCGGCTGCGTGATCCGGCGGGGCAGCAAGGGCAGGCCTTCGCCCAGGGTGACGGGGGCGATCTGCACGATCAGCTCGTCCAGCAGGCCCGCGTCGTAGAACTGTCCCACCAGCGCGCCGCCGCCCACCACCCACACATTGCGGCCGGCTGCGGCCCGCCGCATGGCCTCGTGCACCGGCCGCACGTCACCGCCCACAAAACGCACGTCGGCGCCGTCCACCGGGCGCAAGGTGCGCGAGCTGAACACCCACACTGGCTGCGCGTAGGGCCACGGCTGGCCGGCGTCCACCGCGTGCCGCAGCATCCATTCGTAGGTGTGCGAGCCCATCGCCAGGGCCCCCACGCCGCGGAGGAACGCCGGGTAGCTGGAGCCTTCGATTTCGCCGAACTGCAGCAGCCAGCCGAGGTCGTGGTCGGGCGTGGCCAGAAAGCCATCCAGGCTGCAGGCGCCGTAAAACTGTGTCTTCATGGAGGGGACCTTGGAATCAATGGATCCCGGCACTCTACGGAGGGGCCGCTGACAACGCCGTGGCAGCAGACCAGGGCAGGGAGCAGCCCTGCTGCCGGCGCGGGCTTGGAGGGGTACCGGCGGATTGCGCACATACCATGGCGGCGTGCCTGCCCATGAGGCCGGCGGCACTACACCTGCTGGAGACCCGACGATGTCCCCCAAGAACACCATCTGCCTGTGGTACGACGGCGACGCCCTGGAGGCTGCCCGGTTTTACGCCCGCACTTTTCCCGACAGCGCCGTGGGCGCCACGTTCCGTGCGCCGGGCGACTATCCCGACGGCCAGCAGGGGGACGTGCTGACGGTGGAGTTCACGGTGGCGGGCATCCCGTGCGTGGGGCTCAATGGAGGGCCGCACTTCCAGCACAGCGAGGCCTTCTCCTTTCAGGTCGCCACCGACGACCAGGCCGAGACGGACCGCCTGTGGCACGCCATCGTGGACAACGGCGGGCAGGAGAGCGAATGCGGCTGGTGCAAGGACCGCTGGGGTGTGTCCTGGCAGATCACCCCGCGCGCGCTGCTGGCGGCTATCACCGACCCCGACCCTGCCGCCGCACGGCGTGCCTTCAACGCCATGATGACCATGCGGAAGATCGATATCGCGGCCATTGAAGCGGCGCGCCGCGGGGCCGCGTAGGCTGCGGCGGCCGCCCGCGCGCCTTCCGCGGGCGTTTTGGCGGGTGTTTGGTGCGGGGCCCCGAGCGTGTGCCCGGCGCTCAGGGCAGCTGCACCGTCTCGGCAAGGTGGCCGTACACCGCCGCGATGCGCCGCAGGTGGCGTGATTCCGGGTGCGTCAGCAGCCACAGCTGCGTTTCGCTGTCCTCCAGCGAGCCGGTGAGCGGGCGCAGTTCGCTGCGGTGCTGCGCCAGGAAGATCGGCAGCACGCCAATCCCCATGCCGCGGCCGACCAGTTCCATCACCGTGAGCGCGGTGTTGACGCGGAAGGTGGGCTGTGCCCGGGGAAAGTGCTTTCTGCGCCAGCGCACGGACGGGTGGTCGGGAATGGCGTCGTCCAGCGCGATCCAGGCGGCGCGGCCCGCCTCCACATCGGACCACTGGGCCGGGCTGGAGGCACCGGCGTACAGCGCCGAGCGGATCATGCCCAGCTGCCGGCCGACCAAGTGCTGCGGCGGGCGCCGGGTGGCCCGCACGGCGATGTCGGTGTCGCGCCGGGTGAGGCTCACCAGCTCGTTGCTGGCATGCAATTCAAACACCAGTGCGGGGTGGCGTGGCTGCAACTGCTGCAGGGCCGGCGCGATGAGCCCGTGCAGGAGGGTGTCGGTGGTCGAGAGGCGCACCGTGCCCGTCACTTGCTCGGGCTGCGCCTGGGCCGCAGCCCGGGCCGCTTCCAGGGCGGCCTCCACGCGCTCGGCCTGCTCGGCCAGGGCCTGGGCCAGGTCCGTGGCGCGGTAGCCCGCGCGCGAGCGTTCGAACAGCGGCTGCCCCAGCCCACGCTCCATGCGCTGGATGGCCCGGAACACGGTCGAGGCATCCACCCCCAGGCGCTCGCCCGCGCCCGCCAGGGTGCCGGTGCGCGCCATGGCCAGCAGCACCTCCAGCTCGGCGGCGCCCAGGCGGTATTGCGTTGGTGCAATCGATGATTTCATGGCTGCGTATTTTATTTGCGGCACTGCAATCATAAATTCCAGGCGTCGCCTGCAGGCCGTCGCGTCTGCGGGAGGACGATCCTCCACTCCCTTGCACAGAAAGCCCCGCTCCATGAAGCTCTACTACTCCCCCGGCGCCTGCTCGCTTGCCGTCCACATTGCACTGCGCGAAGTCGGTGCCTCGTTTGAACTCGTCAAGGTGGACTTGCGCACGCACACCACCGAGGCGGGGGGCAATTTCCTTGACGTGTCGCCGCGCGGCTACGTGCCCCTGCTGGAACTGGGCGATGGCTCGCGCCATGCCGAAGGTGCAGCCCTGCTGCAGTACGTGGCCGACCTGGACCCTGCGCGGGCGCTAATCGGCCCGCCGGGGTCGCGCCAGCGCCTGGCCGTGGTCGAATGGCTGACCTTCATCAGCACCGAGCTGCACAAGGGCTTCAGCCCTTGGCTGTGGCACAAGGAGACCGCCGAATCCACGCGGCAGGCGGTCAAGGCCAAGCTGGCCACGCGGTTTGCGGAGCTGGACGCCGTGCTGGCGCGCAGCGATTTCCTGGCGGGCGGCTACAGCGTGGCCGACGCCTACGGCTTCACCATCCTGAACTGGGCCCACCTGCTGGGCGTGCCGCTCACGGCCTACCCGCATCTGCAGGCCTGGATGGCCCGCGTGGCGGCACGTGCGCCGGTGCAGGCCGCGCTGCGGGCCGAGGGGCTGCTGGCATGACCGCCGCGGCGGGCAGCTCCCTGCCCACGCTGGTCTCGCATGCGCTGTGCCCCTACGTGCAGCGCGTGGCCATCGTGCTGCACGAGAAAGGCCTCGCCTTCGAGCGCCGCACCGTCGACCTGGCGCACAAGCCCGCGTGGTTCCTGGCCCTTTCGCCGCTGGGCAAGACGCCGGTGCTGCAGGTGCGCGGGGAAGCACTGTTCGAGTCCGCCGTGATCTGCGAATACCTGGACGAAGTGGCCATGCCCCCGCTGCACCCGCAGGACCCGCTGCAGCGCGCCCGCCACCGTGCGTGGATGGAGTTTGGCTCGGCCGTGCTCAACACCATCGGTACGTTTTATGCCGCGCCGCACGAGGCTGCGCTGCAGGCCAGTGCGCAGCAGTTGCACGGACGTTTTGTGCAGCTGGAGCAGGCGCTGGCGCAACGCGGCGGGCCGGGGCCCTATTTCGCCGGGGCGGATTTCTGCATGGTGGACGCGGTGTTCGGCCCCGTGTTCCGCTATTTCGACGTGATCGACACACTGCCCGGCGTGGTGGACCTGGGGCTGTGGCGGGGCGTGCCGCAGGTGGCGGATTGGCGCCAGGCCCTGGCGCAGCGCGCCTCGTTGCGCCAGGCCGTGGACGCAGGCTATCCCGAAGGCTTGCGCGCATTCCTGCGCGCCCGCGGCTCGGCCTTGTCGCGGCGCATGGGGGCGGAGGCCGCGCCATAGGCGGCCAGGGCGCCCGGCTCGGCATCGGCCCAGGTGCCCGGCGCCAGCCCTTGCAGCGTGTGCGGCCCGATGGCCGCGCGGACCAGCCGCAGCGTGGGGTGGCCCACCGCGGCCGTCATGCGGCGCACCTGGCGGTTGCGGCCTTCGCGGATGACCAGCTCGATCCACGCCGTGGGAATGTGCTTGCGTTCGCGGATGGGCGGGTTGCGCGGGCCGAGCGCGGGGGCGGGCTCCAGCAGCCGCGCCCGCGCGGGCAGGGTGGGGCCGTCGTTGAGCACCACGCCCTGGCGCAGCGCCGCGAGCGCGGCCTCGTCCGGAATGCCCTCCACCTGCACCCAGTAGGTCTTTTCCATCTTGAAGCGCGGATCGGCAATGCGCGCCTGCAGCGCGCCGTTGTCGGTGAGCAGCAGCAGCCCCTCGCTATCGGCATCCAGCCGGCCCGCCACGTACACGCCGGGCAGGTCGATGTAGTCCTTGAGGCCCTGCCACCGCCCCTCGGGCGTGAACTGGCTCAGCACGCCATAGGGTTTGTAAAAGCGGATCAGGCGGGGTGGCATGGGGCGCCGAGCATACCCCCGCGGGTGGCGGTGCCCGGCGGAGCAACTGGGCCGGCAGTTCGCAAGGTACCGGATTTGGGGGTTTTTGGGGTTATTGGGGTGAGGGTAAAATTGGGCTCTATAGCGCATAGATATTGCGCAAGCAGCTATCTAAAGCATAGCAAATATTGCATCGGGGCACGTGTGCCTTCACCCTTCGAGGTATCCAGGAGACGCCGCCATGACCACCATTGAACTTGATATCGCCCAAACCATCGGCGTCGCAGCCGTGTTGCTGGTGGCCGGCGAGTTCATCAAGAACCGCGTGAGCCTGCTGTCACGCTATTTCATCCCCGGCCCCATCATCGGCGGGCTGCTGTTCTCGCTGATTGCGCTGGCCGGCCACGCAACGGGCCTGTTCGCGTTCCAGTTCTACGACAACATGCGCGCCTTCCTGCTGCTGGTGTTCTTCACAACCATCGGGTTCTCGGCCAGCTTTGAGCTGCTGAAAAAAGGGGGCGTGGGCGTTGCACTGTTCCTGGCCGCGGCGATCGGGCTGGTGGTGCTGCAGAACCTGCTGGGCGCCGGCCTGGCGGCGGCGCTGGGCGTGCACCCGCTCATCGGGGTGGCCGCGGGGTCGATCTCGCTCACCGGCGGCCACGGCACCTCGGCCGCCTTCGGCCCGCTGCTGGAGCAGGCGGGTGCGGCGGGGGCGCTGCCCGCCGCCATTGCCGCGGCCACCTACGGCCTGGTGGCCGGCTGCGTCATTGGCGGGCCGCTGGGCACGCTGCTGATTCGCCGCAACCACCTGCGCGTGCCGGGCTCCCCGGCGCTGGCCGTCCCGGGCGGCGCGGGCGCCGGCACCCAGGGTGCCGAACCGGACCGCAGCGGCAGCAGCCATGGCGACACGGTCATGTACGCCAGCATCCTGATCGCCGTGTCCATTGGCGCGGGCACGGTGCTGGTCAACTGGCTCAAGAGCCTGGGCATCACGCTGCCCGCCTACCTGGGCCCGATGCTGGTGGCCGCGCTGGTGCGCAACATCATCGACTGGCGGGACGGGGCACTGCCCCTGCGCCAGTTTGACGTGGTGGGCAATGTCTCGCTGGGGTTCTTCCTGGCCATGGCGCTCATGTCCATGAAGCTGTGGGAGCTGGCCCAGGTGGCGGGCCCGCTGCTGGTGATCCTGCTGGTGCAGACGGTGCTGATGTTCGCGTACGGCTACTTTGTCACCTTCCGCGTCATGGGCAGCGACTACGACGCGGCCGTGATCGCCGCCGGCCACTGCGGCTTCGGCATGGGCGCCACGCCCAATGCCATGGCCAACATGCACGCCTTCACCGCGGTGAACGGCCCTTCGGTCAAGGCGTTCTTCGTGATCCCGCTGGTGGGGTCGCTGTTCATTGACTTCTTCAACGCCGTGATCATCACCGGCTTCATGAACTACCTGAAGTAGCCTGTTGAAGCGGGGGGCGGCGCCGGTCGCAAGCGAGGGATGGGCGCGGCGCGAGCGAGTGGCGCCGCGCAACGGCCGCCCCGCAGCGGCCACCGCAGTGGCTCACGGGGGCTACAAAAACAGTGCCGGGTCCACCATCACGCGGTTGAGCATCACGCCCCAATGCAGGTGCGGGCCGGTCACGCGGCCGGTGGCGCCCACCTGGCAGAACGCCTCGCCGGCCTTCACCGCGTCCCCCACGCGCACGTCCATGCGGCTCAGGTGGCAGTACAGGGTGAGCAGCCCCTGGCCGTGGTCCAGCCACACCGTGCCGCCGTTGAAGAAATAGTCGCCCACGTCGATCACGCGGCCCGCCAGCGGCGCCACCACGGGGGTGCCCGTCGCTGCGGCGATGTCCATGCCGCTGTGCGGGTTACGCGGCTGGCCGTTGAACACCCGGCGCAGCCCGAACGAACTGGAGCGCCGGCCCGGCACCGGCGCCCGCATGCGCAGGGCGGACGGTGCGCTGCCTGCCGGCGGCTCGGTGAAGGTGGCCATCACCCCGGCCTGGTGGTCGCGCTCGCGTTCGTAGCGGGCCTGGTCCTCGGGCGCGAGGTCCACGGTGCGGGGAGCGACCTGCAGGCGCTGCTCCTGGTAGTGCTTGGGCGCCACCGTAAATGGCACCTGGCGCTCGCGCCCGCCCGGCAACGCCGCCGCCACGGTGATGGACGACTCGCCGGGCGTGGCCGCCAGTGCAATGCCCACCACGGCGGTCCATTCGATGGCGTCGCCCGTCACGAGCACGGGCACGTCGCCATCGCCCCGGCGCAGCAGCGCCAGCGGCCGGGTGGGGGCGGGGCCCAGCGACAGCCGCGCCACGCCGCCGGGCACTTGCAGCGGCCGGGGCCATACCTCTGGCGCAGCGGATTGGGCGTGCAGCCCGTGGGCGGCGCTCAGGGCCAGCAGCCCCGCGCCCCCCGACAGCACCTGGCGGCGCGAGACCGCGCCGGGCGGCAGCAGCGGCGAAGCGAGGGTCGACAAAGCGGGCGTGGCGGGGGAAGAAGAGGGGGTGGGGGAGCGGCGGGTCACGGCAGAAGATGAAAGCAAAGGTCAAGGGCAGCGCCCACGGGGCAGGGGCGCAGCAGCGCACCGCCCGGCCTGCCATTGTGCCGCCCCCCGGTTCGCCGGCCCCGTGCCCTGGGGTTCCTCTTCACGAACCGTGGCGCCGTGTGCCGCTGCGGCCTCGGGCGGCCTGCTGCGTTGCACGGCCTCCCGAACGCGCCGCAGGCTGCTCTACAGTGGCGGTGGCGGCCTACAGCGGTGCGGCGGGGCGGTGCCCACAATCGCGCCATGCCTGCCGCCGGCCGCCGCCGTTCGACCCTCTTCCACGTGTTCTGGACCGCCCTGGCCACGGGTGCGCTGGTGTTGCTGGCCCTGAACTTCACGGCGGGCGAGAAAAAGGTGCAGCAGCAGCTGCCGCGCCTGTACAGCGCCGCCAGCCCGCAGTTCGAGCGGGCGCTGGGCAGCCTGCTCGGCCCGGGCATTGTGGGCGGCAACGAGGTGACCGAGCTGCTCAACGGCGACCAGATCTTCCCGCCCATGCTGGCTGCGATCCGGGCCGCGCGCCACAGCGTGACGTTTGAAACCTACATCTACTGGTCGGGCGACATTGGCAAGCAGTTTGCCGACGCGCTGAGCGAACGCGCCCGCGCCGGCGTGCCGGTGCACGTGCTGCTGGACTGGGTGGGCAGCGCCAAGATGGAAGAGAGCTACCTGACCGAGATGAAGCAGGCCGGGGTGCAGATCGAGAAATTCCACAAGCCGCACTGGTACAACTGGGCGCGCATGAACAACCGCACCCACCGCAAGCTGCTGGTGGTGGACGGGCAGGTGGCCTTCACCGGCGGCGTGGGCATTGCGCCGGAATGGACCGGCCAGGCGCAGGACCCCGACCATTGGCGCGACTCGCACTACCTGGTGCGCGGACCGGCGGTGGCGCAGATGCAGGCCACGTTTCTGGACAACTGGCTCAAGGTCACGGGCCGCGTGCTGCATGGCGACCGGTATTTCCCCCCGCTGCCGCGTGTGGGCACGCACAAGGCGCAGATGTTTTCCAGCTCGCCGTCCAGCGGCAGCGAGAGCATGCAGCTGATGTACCACCTGGCGATCACCGCGGCCGAGCGCAGCATCGACCTGTCGGTAGCGTACTTTGTGCCCGACGAGCTCACGCACAAGCTGCTCATGGATGCGCTGGCGCGGGGCGTGCGCATCCGCCTGGTCACGCCCGGCGAGCACACCGACACCGAGACGGTGAAGGCCGCATCACGCGGCACCTGGGGGCCGCTGCTGGCGGCGGGCGCCGAGATCTATGAATACCGCCCCACCATGTACCACTGCAAGGTGATGATCGTGGACCAGCGGCTGGTGTCGGTGGGCTCCACCAATTTCGACAACCGGTCGTTCCGGCTGAACGACGAGGCCAACCTGAACGTCTACGACGCTGCCTTTGCGCAGCGGCAGACGCGGGTGTTCGAGGACGACATCCGCCGCTCGCGCCGCGTGACGTACGAGGACTGGAAAAACCGGCCGCTGAAGGAGCGCCTGGCCGAGCGGATCACGGGATTGCTGGAATCCCAGCTGTAGGGATCCTCTTCACGAATCGTCGCGCCGTGTGCATCTGCGGACTCGGGCGGTCTGCGGCGTTGCAAAACCTCGCAATAGCTGCGGCTATTGCTGCGTTTTGCGCCTTGCAGCCCCTCCCGATCCGCAGCGCACACTTGCCGCTCGATTCGTGCAGAGCATCCGTAGCAAAAAGACGCTGGCACGCATTCCATCGCCGGCTCGCTCAATAGCGCGGCCTGGGGTTCTCTTTCACCAGCGCCTGCAGAACTCACTTTCTCCTGTGTTTCGGGGCCCGCTTCCGTTCGGCGGGACAGGCGTCGCCGCCCCCAAAAGCCAGCCCAAAAAAAGGGTCGCGCAGGAGATACGCATTGTCAGTTCTGACAGTATTACTTTTTGTAAATTCTGGTAGAGTGTATTGATTGCCTGGCTGTGTGGTTATTTTGCGTCCCATGCCTTTTGCTATTTCACCTCGAGATTTGGAAGCGGTGCGCGATGCGCAGAATTTCGATAGTCTGAAAGAGCTTTCGCAAAAGGTGGTCGAGAAACTGGGGTTCGACTGGTTTATGTACGGGATGATGAGAAAAGAAGAATTCATCTCGCAGCAGCCTCTTGCTTTTTTTCTCGGTACCTATGACCCGGAATATGTGAAATTGTTTTCGGAGCGGCAGTGGTACCGGATCGACCCGCCGTCGGTGCGCATGCTCGCCAGCGATTTGCCGCAGGTGTGGCGCCGTTCCGATTTTGACACCCCCGAGAGCCAGGAGATTCTGGAAGTCTCGGCGCGCTACGGCGTGCGGGCCGGTGCCACATTTCCCGTCGGGCCGTCGAACATGACCATCGGTGGTTTGGGAATTGCCAAGGACGCCGATCCTGATGCCGAATATGAGAAGACCCTGAAAATTCTTCCGTATGGGCAATTGCTGAGCATTTACATGCACTCGGCCGTTCAGCGGCTCATGAAAGTGCAAACCACCCCGCTCGCTAAAGCCATCAGTCCGCGGGAACTGCAGTGTCTGCAATTGGCTGCGCGGGGTCTGCGCGATGCCGAGATCAGCAAGAAACTCAAGATCACGACCAGAACCGTGATTTCGCACATCCATAGCTCTCGCGAGAAACTGCAGGCCGAGAACAGGTCGCAGATGATTGCAAAGGCCATGGCACTGAAAATCATAGGACTTTGATTTCACACAAGCAAATATCTTTAAGAAAAGGGGGGGAGAAGTGCTCAAAAGATCTCGAATCCGGTGGGTGGCGTGTTCGTTATTGTTGTGGTCGGGTATCGGGCTGTCGCTCGGGGCCTCTGCGGCGCCCGCTTTCGTCGGCGGCCTGTCGGCCTTGACCGTCAACCCCAGCGGCACCAGCCTCCTGAACCAGCTGGCCGTCAGCGACATCGATGTGAACCAGACCCTGACCTGGACGGTGACAGCGGCCCCGGCGCACGGAACACTCAGCGGCTTCCCCGCCACCGCCAATTCCAGCTGTGCCAACAGCATTTGCGGCACGGCCGGCAGCCTGGTCACGCTGCCTGTCGGGCCGGTGGCCTACACGCCGGCGCCCGGCTACTTCGGTACGGACACCTTCACGATTGAAGTGAGCGACGGTGTGGCTACCGCCAGCCGGACGCTCACCGTCGGGGTCAATGTGGCCCCAGGGTCCACGGTGAACGCGGCAGATTCCGCGGCCCTGAGCGCGGCCCTCAACAATCCCGCCGTCTCCACCATCAACCTGTCCGGCGGTGTGACCTACCAGATCTACGGCACCGAAATCAACCGGCCGCTGACGATCCAGGGCAACGGCGCCACCATCGAGGCGCTGGGCGGCATGGGGCAGGGCTATGACAACCAGACCATCTTCCACCTGGGCATGCCCGATGCCAGCACCAACCGCCGGTACCGGGGCAACCTGTTCTGGCTGGTGACCTCGGGGGGCAACCTCGCGGTCAGCAACCTCACGTTGCGCAACGTGGCCACCACCACCAATGCGCAAGGCCTGACCGGCATTTTTGGCGCCGTCTTCCTGACGGGCACCTCGCAGGCCAGCCTGGACCAGGTGGTGTTCGAGAATTTCTGGTTCAAGAACGACCAGCTCTTCGCGCAGAACAACCTGGCCGAGGCGCAAGGCCTGTACGCAGCGGTGGGCGACCTCAGCTACGGGGTGTACGCCGACTACGACTTTCAGGGGACGGTGAGCGTCACTGGCAGCACCTTTGGAAGCTCCAACGCTTTCCGGGATGCCGTGCACCTGTACAACAGCCAGAGCGCCTCCATCACCAACAACACCTTCAACGGCACGGTGCACGCAGAGCGCCTGCGGTCCTCCGACGGGTTCGAGAACGGCATCTATCTGTATGGCGGGCAGACCACGGTCACGGGCAACACCATCACGGGCTACCAGGCCCACCTCATCAGCTCGTACACCAGCGCAGGCATCGCCACGGTGGGATTTTTCCCGGGCAGCCAGGCCACGATCACCGGCAACGTCATCAGCAATTGCTCCACCAGCCTGTCGCTGACGGGCGGGTGGCAGTCGTACCAGCCCGGCAGCGAGTTCTCGGTCAACGGCTACAGCCTGATCAACGACCCCGGCCTGGCGGGTTTCTCGGTGGGCCACAGCAACACGGTGGCGCCCGGCGTGCACGGCTCCGGCATCACCATCGTGAAGGACCAGAACGACAGCGTGCTCGCCTACAGCGACCCGCTCCTGGTCTTCGGTTCACGCACGCCCACCACGGCCACCTTGGGGCTGGCCAGCGGCGTGGTGCCCGCCGTCAACACGAATGCGTTCATCGTCGAGCAATCCACCGACGGGAGCACCTGGAGCAGCGCGACCGTCACCCCGCCGGGCACCTTGACGGCCGCCAACACCAGCTTCACCGTGTCGGGCCTGGACCCGGCCACCCGGTATTACTTCCGCCTCAACGACAGCGACAGCGGCTCCAACTACGTGGGGTGGTCCAATCTCATCGGCCTGCCGGTGCTGACGCTGGGCACGGTGACGGAAACCACGGCCACGGTGGGCTTCAACGCCCCCGGCACCAGCGGGGTGCGCATTGAACAGTCGTCCGATGGAGGCGCGACCTGGACCACCGCCGCGCTGCAATCCGCCATCACCCCGGCGTCGACCTCGGCCACGGTGACGGGGCTGTCCGCGAGTTCGGGCTACCTGCTGCGCATCAATGGCGCGGGCACGTCGGGCTGGGGGGCTTCGGCGCCCCGGAGCCTCACCACCAGCGCCGGCGCCAGCTGTGGCGCGGCCCACAACGCCCCGACGGTGTTCGCCCCGTCAGGCGGGGGTCTGTGCCAGGTTGGCACTCCCAGCGCGGTCGCGGCGGGATCCCCCTGGACCTGGACATGCACCAGTGCGGCCAGCACGGCCAACTGCTCGGCGCCCAACGGCACCACGGCGACGGGCTCCGGCACGGGGCGCCTGGAGCTGACCCACTCCAGCGGCAGCACCGCCTGGCAGGTTCGCAGCGCCAGCTTCGTCTCTGTCGCGTCGGCGGCCGGCACCGGCCCCAGCGGCTATGCGTTTCCGCATGGGCTGCTGGACCTGCAACTCGATACCGGCACTGCAGGCACCAGCGCAACCGTCACCATCACCTACCCCACGGCCTTGCCGGCGAACGCCGTGTACTGGAAATACGGCAAGACGGCAGGCAACCCGGTCGCCCACTGGTATCCGTTCCCCGGTGCCCTCATCAGCGGCAATACCGTGACCCTGACACTGACCGATGGCGGTGCGGGCGATGACGATCTGGCGGCGAACAGCCTGATCCTGGACCCGGGTGGCCCGGCGGTGCTGGCGGCTGCAGCGGCCACGTCCATACCCACCTTGTCGCAATGGGGCCAGATCGCACTGGTCGCTGCGCTGGGCTTGCTGGGCGCCGGCCGGGTGCGGCGGTACCGGGCGCTGCGGTAGCGCGGCAACTCCAGCCGCTGGCCGGCCAACCCGCAAAAGCGTGCCCGGGCACGCTTTTGCTTTTATTGCGCCGCAAACTCGTAGGTGACGGCTTCGCTTTCCACCATCTCCATGATCTCGTCCAGCACCTCCTCGTCGTCGGTGCTGCTCCACATGTCTTCCGGGTCGGTGGCAAACAGCGGCTCCACGGCAATGTCCATGTAGCGGCCGTCCGACAGCTGCAGCACCGGTGTGCCTTCGGACGTGTCGGCCAGCTGCCAGTCGTCGGGCACGGTCATTTCAAGCTGGATGGTGACGGTGAGTTTCTTGGCCATGGTGCTAGCTCCTGGTGAAGTGGGCGGGCAGGGTAACGCATTTCGCGGCCCGGACGGGTTTTTCTGTGTACCCTGCCAGTGTGGCACGGTGATTGCAGCCGCCGTACCCGCGCCGCGCTCCGCGGCGTTTTTTCATCGCAACGATTCCCACAATGTCTGGAGGACACTGGACCATGAACGCAAAGAAAACCCTGGCATCGGCGGCAGCCGCCGTGGTGGCCTGTCTGGCGCTCGCGCAGGCGGCGCACGCCGGGCCCCGGCTCGACAAGATCCTGGACACCAAGGTCCTGCGGGTCGGCACGCCGGGCGACTACCGCCCGTTTGCCATCAAGACCGACGCAGGCTACAGCGGCCATGACATCGATGTGATCGAGACCATGGCCAAGGAGCTGGGTGTGAAGGTCGAGTACGTGCAGACCTCCTGGCCCAACCTGGTCAAGGACCTGCAGGCCGACAAGTTCGACGTGGCCGTGGGCGGCATCACCCGCAACGTCAACCGCATGCGCCTTTTCGACATGCTGCCGGGCTATGCGCCCTTTGGCAAAGTGGCCCTGGTGCGTGCGGCCGACAAGGCCAAGTACACCAGCGTGGACGCCCTGAACCAGCCCACCGTGCGCGTCATCAAGAACCCCGGCGGCACCAACGAGACCTACGTGCTGAACAACCTGAAGGCTGCGCAGGTCAGCACGCACGACAAGAACGCCGAGATTCCCGCGCTGATCGCCGAGGGCAAAGGCGACGTGATGATCACCGAGACCTACGAGGCCCTGCACTACGCCAAGGCCGACCCGCGCCTGGCCGCCGCGTTCGTCGAGGCCCCGCTCACGCCCAAGAACTACCTGGGGTTCATGGTGCCGGTGGACGACGCGGACTACACCCGGGTGATGGGCTTTGTCTGGGGCCTGGTGGACAGCCGCGGCGGCATCCAGCAGGCCGCGGACAAGTGGCTCAAGTGAGCGGAGGGGCCGTGCAGCCGCGTCAGCCCGGGATTTCCGGTTCCACCAGTTGCGCCAGCAGCTGCAGCGATTCCTGCCAGCCCAGGTAGCACGCCTCGGTGGGAATCACCGCCGGGATGCCCGCCTGCACGATGGACACCTCGGTGCCCACCAGCACCTTGCGCAGCGCGACGGTGGTGCGCATCTCGCCCGGCAGGTTGGGGTCGTCAAAGCGGTCGGTGTGCACGATGCGCTCGCCTGGCACCAGCTCCACATACTCGCCGCCAAACGCATGCGTCTGGCCGTTGCTGAAGTTGGTGAACTGCATGCGGTAGCTGCCGCCCACGCGGGCGTCCAGGCTCAGCACCCGGCCGGTAAAGCCATGCGGCGGCAGCCATTTGCCCATGGCATCGGGGTCCAGAAAGGCGCGGTAGATGCGCTCGGCCGGGGCGCGCAGCACGCGGTGCAACGTCACGGTGCCGGTGGCGGTGTCGGGAGTCGTCATAGGGGTCTCCAAAGGGTTTGGCGGCGGGACATCGAACGATTGTGGGCCGCACGGCCGCCACCCGGGTTTCGTGCGCCCACACCCCTACGACGATCAGGGCGGCCCGTTTTCGACAACGTGGCGTCGCACGGGGGCTTTGCACGAATCGTCGCGCCGTGCGCCTCTGGGGCCTCGGGCAGGCTGCCACGCAAGCAAGGCCTCGCCGTTGCACCGGCTATTGCCGCGTTTTCCGTATTCGGCTTTGCGCCTTGCAGCCCCGCCCGATCCGCAGCGCAAGCTTTCCGCGCGCTGTGTGCGGAGCATTCCCAGCCGGGCCGGCTTTTTGGCCGTCCGGCCTGTCAGGCGGCCACGGTGCGCACCGCGAAGCTCTCGCTGCCGCCGGCCCAGGCCAGCAGCCGGTCGATATTGGGGTGCTTGCCCGGAAATGCCTGGGCGTCCGCCACGTGCTCGCCATACCACTCCAGCCCCAGGCTGGCGGCGGCCGGCGTGATGCGCCCGCCGTACAGCGCCGCCAGCGCGGCGTACACGGCCAGCGAGCCCGCCTGGCCGGGCTTGTTTTCCAGCGTAGCCAGCGTCTGGCCGTCCGCGCCCAGCAGGTGCAGGGCGGCGAGGTGGGCGGCGGAGGGGAGTTGCTTCAGGCGGTCGGCGAAGTTCATGGCGCGTTTTGAGGGTGTGATTTTGAATGAAATTGGCCTCCAGCGCTTATGGAGTAAGCGCTGGCAGCTATGAAAAAGTGAGTATCTACCCGGCGCGCATCTTACGCCATCGCCCCGCACGGTGGCCCCGGGCTGCGCCGGGCTACGCCTGCCACACCCCGAACCCGGCCGAGCGCAGGTCGATGCCGATCTCGATCTCCCGGTCCACCGCCTCCTGGTACGGCATGGGGTTGAAACCCTCGTACAGATCCGGCAACAGCCGCAGGCCGTACTGCTGCACAAACCGGTTGGCCTGGATGCCTGTCTTGTGCTTGTCAAAGCGCACGTCCGGGTCCAGCCCCGTCATGCCCACGTACACGCACGGCTTGCCTTCCACATAGCCGGGGTTGCACTTGCGAAAGCGCGGCTCCCGCAGCACGTCGCGGGACAGCTCGACAACATAGACGTGGTGGTGGGGGCGGCGGGGCATGGGCGCGGGTGGGGCACGGTCGGCTGGGGGGGCGATGATCTGCCAGGTTGCGGTGGTGGCGCCGTGTCTTGCGGGTTGGCCGGTTCCTGGCCCGCAAGAGAATACCGGCAGCCCGGGCTGCCGCAGGCGCATCGCGTATTCTGCGCGGGCTCCCGTGCCTGATCACCACCCTTCACCCGCCCATGCCAGCAGCCGCCCCGTCGCCTTCCCCGTTTTTCTATCCCATCGGCACGCCCGGCCAGCCCTGGGGCGACGCCGAGCGCGCCCTGTGGCGTGCCCGGCAGGTGCGCCAGCGCAGCCATGCGGACGACGTGCTTAGCGCCATCGACGCGCTGCGCGCCGAATGGGATGTGGAGACCTATGGCGAAGTGGTCTGTGCCGATGCGCACCCCGCGCCAGAGCGCTTTCCCCTGCAGGCGCTGCGCAGCCGCCGTTGGCAACCCGGCCTGCCCAGCGTGCTGGTGACGGGCGGCGTGCACGGCTATGAGACCAGTGGCGTGCACGGCGCACTGCGGTTTGCGCAGCAGCATGCTGCCGAATGGGCGGGCCGCGCCAACCTGCTGGTCGTGCCCTGCGTCAGCCCTTGGGCGTACGAGCGCATCCAGCGCTGGAACTTTGACGCCCTGGACCCCAACCGCTGCTTCCGCCCCGCCTCGCCCGCGCAGGAGTCCGCCGCCCTCATGCGCCTGGTGGCCCCGCTGCACGGCCAGTGGCGCGCCCACATCGACCTGCACGAAACCACCGACACCGACGAGTCCGAATACCGCCCGGCCGTGGCCGCGCGCGACGGCAAACCCTTCGAGCCCGGCAGCATCCCCGACGGCTTCTACCTGGTGGACGACGCCGAGAACCCGCAGCCCGCCTTCCAGCAGGCCCTCATCGAGGCCGTCTGCCGCGTGACGCACATTGCGCCGGCGGACGAGAAAAACGAAATCATCGGCTCACCCGTGGTCGCGCCGGGCGTCATCCGCTACCCGATGAAGCCGTGGGGCCTGTGCGCGGGCATCAGCGGCGCGCGCTACACCACCACGACGGAGGTGTACCCCGACAGCCCGCGCGCCACGCCCGAGCAGTGCATCGAGGCCCAGGTGGCGGCGGTGCGGGCGGCGGTGGCATTCGTGCTGGCTGGGGCGCAGCACCCCTGAGTGGGTTGGCGCCGTCCCGGCACCTGCGCGGCGCCGGTGCGCCGTCTCCGCCTATCCGGGCGCGCCCAGCAACCGGGCGCTGACCTCGGCTGCGTCGAGCGTGGCAAACGGCATGTTGTGCTGGTCCGTCAGCGGGCCATGGCCGGGTTCCATGCGGCCGGCCGCGTCGTAGCCCATGGCCTTGAACTTCCACACACCGCCCACTTGCTTGAGCGAGCCCACGTGTGCGCCCGTGGCCGTGTGTACTGCCATGCCCCCCGCGCTCACGGGCAGCAGCCGCAGCGGCCCCGCCAGCGGGCCGGGCGGCACCGGGCCGTAGGTGGGGGCGAATGTCGGCGGCGCGGAAAGGGGCGTGGGCATGGCGGTGTTTGTAGCGCAAACTGGGTGGCAGGCGCAGTAGGGCATTGAAATGGCCTCCAGGGCAATCTGGTAAAGCGCAAACAGCTATGAAAAATATAGCAAATCACGGCCGGCCGCCTGGCCACCCGCCGTTGCCGCCGGGGGATTCACGCCACGGCGGCTCTTTCAGGCCGTCCCATCCATTAGGCTCGGGGCAGCTTTAGCAACCAAGGAAATGATGTGATCGATGGCCTCGTGGCGGGTAGTCTGGTGGGCGTGGCGGAAATGCGGGAGGGCAAGAACGCCACGCACTTTGTGGTGGCCAAGGTGCGGGCGGCCGCCGGCGACGGCGAGCCGGTGCTCGTCAACGTCATCGCCTTTGCCCCCGCCGCCTGCACCGCGCTGCTGGCGCTGAACGACGGCGACTCCGTGGCCCTGGCCGGCGCGCTCACCCCCAAGGTGTGGGCAGACAAGCAGGGCAACACCCGGCCCGCGCTGGACATGGTGGCTGCCAGGGTTTTGACGGTACAGGCGCAGGGGGAGGCCTGAGGGGGCCGGTTAAAGTGGCTCGCGAATGGCGCGTCCGGTGTGAGCACTGCGCAGGCAAGCGGTGTCCGGCCGTGAGCGCACTTTGCTATTCTGGGGGGATGGATGGCAAGCCGGCCTCATGTGAGCGGCCGGAATACTAGATGAAGACCTCAGTTCGCTTAGAAATCGAACTCTTCGGCGCCGTTGGGTTTTCCGGCGAACAAGGTGAGGATCGTAAAAGCGGTTGACTAGCGGCACATTGCATAGCCTACCTGCTTCAGTATCGCTATTAACTTTTGGGCCAAACAACCCTGCAGGGTTTCCGCCGCAGTCCCATCTATACCTGATGGCCCAGAATATTGACGCATGGACATACTAGAGCCGCCACTTCCATCCGATGCCGTACGCGCGGCCATCGAAAGATCTACGAACTTTTCTCGGGAACTGTACAAGCTGCTCCCTGAAACGGTCAGTCTTCCCCCATTAGTCGATGGGGACGGCCACTGTATCGTTGGCTCAGCTGGAATGAGATTGCGTCTCTCCATATCAAGTGCTCTGTTTTCGTCGGCGCTTGATCATCATGTCGCGCTCATCGTGCTCCTCCGCAATAACATGCGCAGTTCGGCCTTTGCATTGTTGCGGACGATCTTTGATTCCGTATGGCGAGGAGCTTGGGCTGCGTACGTCGCGTCAGATTCGACTCTAGATGAATTTTTTGCCGGCCGGTACGACCCGAAACCCGCGTCCGTAATTAAGCTGCTGGAAGAGAGACATGGGCTTGCACCAGTGTTGTCGCGCATATACTCACAGGGGTGGTCTGCAATGAGCGCCTTTACTCACGGCGGCTCTTTGCAAGTTCAGCGGTGGATCGGCGATGCCGTCATAGAGCCTCAGCATTCAGATGCTGAGCTCCATGAAGTTCTGCACTTGGCAGATCGTCTTGCATTCACCGCCTGCGTTCTCGTGCTTGATATTGGCGGCGTTCAACGGGATGACCTAACGATCATCGCGAAAAAGTTCTTTGATGAAAGCGCTGGTTAGGGTCCGAAGTTCTAGGAGGCCTATAAGAGGCAAATGCCGAACTGGAGAAGGTCAGCGAGTCCCAAACCCTGCCGGCCATCCTTGATTTCTTGGTGGAAATCACTTCCCCCAAGAATCCTTCAACCCCACCGCGAGATTGAACACAGGCTTCCCAGCCTGGTGATCCACCCGGTCCGCCACAAAGTACCCGTGCCGCTCAAACTGGAACTTGTCGTCCGGCTTCGCATTTGCCAATGACGGCTCCACGATGGCTGTCACCACCTTCAGGCTGCCTGGGTTCAGGCTTTCCAGGAAGTTCTTGCCACCCGCATCAGGGTGCGCGTCGCTGAACAGGCGGTCGTACATGCGCACCTCGGCATTCACGCCGTCGGCCACGCCCACCCAGGTGATGGCGGCTTTCACCTTCACGCTGTCGGCGCCGGGGGTGCCGCTCTTGGTGTCGGGCACCACGGTGGCCAGCACTTCGGTGATGACTCCGTTGGCATTCTTGGTGCAGCCGGTGCATTCGATGACGTAGCCGCCTTTCAGGCGCACCTTGTTCCCAGGGAAGAGGCGCTTGTAGCCCTTGGGCGGCACTTCGGCGAAGTCCTCGCGCTCGATCCACACTTCCTTGCCGATGGTGAAGTGGCGGATGGGGCTTTCGACGCCTTCGGGCGGGTGGGGCAGGGCGGGCAGCTGGCAGGGCTCCAGGTGGCCTGCGCCCATCACTTCGTCCCAGTTGGTCAGCACGAGCTTGACGGGGTCGAGCACGGCCATGCCGCGGTGGGCCTTGGCTTCCAGGTCTTCGCGCAGGCAGCCTTCCAGGGTGCTGTAGTCGATCCAGCTGTCGCTCTTGGTCACGCCGATGCGTTCGGCAAAGAGCTGGATGGCTTCGGGCGTGTAGCCGCGGCGGCGCAGGCCCACGATGGTGGGCATGCGGGGGTCGTCCCAGCCGTCCACCTTGCCTTCGTTGACCAGCTGGGCCAGTTTGCGCTTGCTGGTGATGACGTAGGTGAGGTTCAGGCGCGCAAATTCGTACTGCCGGGGCGGGGGCGATGCGAGCAGGCCGCCTTCAATGAGGCGCTCCATCAGCCAGTCGTAGAAGGGGCGCTGGTCTTCAAACTCCAGCGTGCAGATGCTGTGGGTGATCTGCTCCAGCGCGTCCTCGATGGGATGCGCGTAGGTGTACATGGGGTAGATGCACCACTTGTCGCCCGTGTTGTGGTGCGTGGCGCGGCGGATGCGGTAGATGGCCGGGTCGCGCAGGTTGATGTTGGGGCTGGCCATGTCGATCTTGGCGCGCAGCACGGCGGCGCCGTCGGCCAGCTGGCCGTCGCGCATTTCCCGGAAGCGCGCCAGGTTTTCGGCGGGCGTGCGGGTGCGGAAGGGGCTGTCCACGCCAGGCTTGCCGAAGTCGCCGCGGTTGGCGCGCATCTCTTCGGGCGTTTGCTCGTCCACGTAGGCGTGGCCGGCTTCGATCAGGTACTCGGCTGAGCGGTACATGAAGTCGAAGTAGTCGCTGGCCTGGTAGGGCGCGGCGCTGCCGGGCGCCTGGCCGGGCTGGGCCCAGTCAAAACCCAGCCATTTCACGGCGTCGATGATGCTGTTGACGTACTCGGTGTCTTCTTTTTCGGGGTTGGTGTCGTCAAAGCGCAGGTGGCACACGCCGCCGTAGTCGCGCGCCAGGCCGAAGTTCAGGCAGATGCTCTTGGCGTGGCCCACGTGCAGGTAGCCGTTGGGCTCGGGCGGGAAGCGGGTGCGGATCTTGGCGGGGTCGGGCTCGCCTTGGGCGTGGTGGGCGGCGTCGCCGGGGGTGCCGGCCCAGCGGCGGCTGGCATAGGTGCCGTTGGCCAGGTCATGTTCGATGATCTGGCGTAAGAAATTGCTCGGTTTGACGGATTCCGGCGCTTCGGCGGCTGCGGCGGAGGGGGTGTTGGCGGAGGTCGGGGTGCTCATGCGGCCATTTTAGGCGGCGGTTCCGTGATGCTTTACGCACGGAAACAAGGGCGTGTACGTCCGGAAACAACGTAAAGACGTTTTTATGCCATCCTTTTTGACATTTGAAGCGTTAGATACCCGTGAGGTGAGTCCGTTGGCTGGCTGCCCTCGCTCAAACAGGAGATGTCCATGACGAAAACCCGTTCTATCTATGCCCTGGCCGGTGCGGCTGGCGTGGCGCTGGCGTTGCTGGCCGGTTCGGGCGCAGCCCAGGCCCGCGACGTGAGTTGGTCCGTAGGGATTGGCGTGCCCGGCGTGGTGGTGGGGGCCAGCAATGGCTACTACGCACCCGCTCCGGTGTATGTGGCTCCGCCGCCGCCGGTGTACTACGCGCCGCCCCCGCGGCCGGTGTACTACGCGCCCCCGGCCTACTATGCGCCGCCCCCTGCGGTGGTGTACTACCGTGGTGGCGGCCCTCGCCACCATCACCACCACGGATACGGCTACGGCCGCTGGGACCGCTGACCCCTCCGGCGCTTCGCCAGCGGGGTGCTGAAGTTGCGGAATAGCGGGCGCGCCACCCCACGGGGAGCGCGCCCCACCCCTTGCTGGCGGACGGCGGAGCCCTGCTCCGCGGTCCTTTGCCTTCGGCCCCTTGGTGGGGTCGCTTTGCTTGGGGCCTGAACACCTAGTGCCCGCCCAGGCAGGGTGGGTCGGGGCAGGGCCCAGCGTGCGCAGCATAATCCCGGGCTTCACCAGTGGCCCGCTTGGTCGGGCGCCTTGCTCCGGAGTGCACGCATGTCATCAGCAACGAAAAAGACGGTATTTGTCCTCAACGGCCCCAACTTGAACCTGCTGGGCACGCGCGAACCCGCGGTCTACGGCGCGCAAACGCTGGGCGACGTGGAGAAGCTCTGCACCCAGGCGTGCGAGCGCCACGGCTTCGCGCTGCGGTTTCACCAAAGCAACCACGAAGGCGCGCTGGTGGACTGGATCCACGAGGCCGGCCGCCTGCACGCGGCGGGTGAACTGGCGGGCGTGGTCTTGAACGCGGGCGCCTACACGCACACCAGCATTGCGCTGCACGACGCGATCAAGGGCACGGGCATTACCCTGATCGAGCTGCACATCAGCAATGTGCACGCCCGCGAGTCGTACCGCCACCATTCGTACATGGCCGCCGCGGCCAAGGCGGTGATGTGCGGGTTTGGCGTGCTGGGCTACGGCTTGGCGATTGACGGCCTGGCCCAGATGCTGGCGCCCTCGGCGCAGCCCGCGGGCTGACCGGCCGGAAAGGGCGTTGCGCCATGCTTGGACCGCGGATGGCGCTGCAGGTGCCCGAGCGCGAGGTGGAGTTCACCGCCCTGCGCGCCCAGGGGCCGGGCGGGCAGAACGTCAACAAGGTCTCGTCCGCGGTGCAACTGCGCTTTGACGTGCGGGCGTCTTCGCTGCCCGAGCCGGTCCAGCAGCGCCTGCTGGCCCTGCGGGACCACCGGATCACCCAGGACGGCGTGGTCGTCATCAAGGCCCAGCAGTACCGCAGCCAGGAGCTGAACCGGGCCGATGCGCTGGCGCGGCTGCAGGCCCTGGTGGATTCGGTGGCCCTGCCGCCCCGGGTGCGCCGCGCCACCCGGCCGACCCTGGGCTCGCAGCGCCGCCGGCTGCAGGGCAAGGCCCAGCGGGGGGAGACCAAGGCGCTGCGCGGCCGCGTGCGGGACCCCGGGGGCTGATCCCAAGGGCGCCGCCTGCCCACGGCATCGGGGCTATTGGCATCACCGCTGGAACAATCTGTCCGCCTTCCAGGGCTTGGTAGGGCCTCGCGGACACCCTACATTCAAGGCATTCACCTTGGAATCGCCATGTCTGCCACACCCCACGTTACCGCCACGCTGCCTGCGTTGTTCGTCTCGCACGGAGCTCCTTTGTTCGCCCTGGACGCCGGAACGACCGGGCCCGCGCTCACCCGCTGGGGCAGCAGCCTGCGGGCGCAGTACCCGGGCCTGCGCGGCATCGTGGTGATGTCGCCCCACTGGATGGCACGTTCGGTCCAGGTCATGACCGGGCCGCAGCCGGCCACCTGGCACGACTTTGGCGGGTTTCCGCCCGCGCTCTACCAGCTGCAGTACCCCGCGCCGGGGGCGCCCGCGCTGGCGCAGGAAGTGCTGGCATTGCTGCAAGCCGCTGGCGTGGCGGCCGCGGGAGACGCCGCTCGGCCGTTCGACCATGGGGCCTGGGTGCCGCTGATGCATCTGTTCCCCCAGGCAGATGTGCCGGTGGTCCAGGTGGCCTTGCCGGTGGGCGCCGGCCCGGCTGAGGTGTATGCGCTGGGCGCCGCCTTGCGCGGCCTGCGCAGCCAGGGCGTGCTGGTGATGGGCTCCGGCAGCATGACGCACAACCTGGCCGAGTTTTTTGGCGGCGCGCGCGAGCCTGCGCCCTACGTGGTGGCGTTCAGCCGCTGGATCGAGGACGCCCTGGCGCGGCGCGATCTGCCCGCCTTGCTCAACTACCGCAGCCAGGCGCCGCACGCCGCGCGCGCCCACCCCACCGAAGACCATTTCCTGCCCCTTTTCTTTGCGCTGGGTGCGGCCGGTGACGATTTGCACGCAAACTACTTGAGTCGCGAAGTGATGTACAGCATGCTGGCGATGGACGCGTTCGCACTGGAACCGGTGCATTGACGCGGTCCACGCCCGTCCACCCCTCTGAATTGCAATCCACCGACCCTGGCGCTTCACCATGCTTCACCTACCGCTTACCTTCTTGCAGCGCCCCGCCGCCGCCACCACGCCCCGCCCCTGGCTGCTGGTGCTGATGCACGGCGTGGGCAGCAACGAGCAGGACTTGTTCAGCCTTGCATCGCAGATTCCGGACCGTTTCCACGTGGTCAGCCTGCGCGCCCCGTTCCGCATGGGGCCGGGCGCGCATGCGTGGTTTGACTTCTCCATCGAGCCCAACGGCGATCGCTCGATCAACGGAGAGCAGGAGGCCCGGAGCCGGGCCCTGGCGGCGCAGGCCGTGGCCGCCGCGGCCGAGCAACTGGGCATTCCGCCCGAGCGTGTGGTGGTGGGCGGCTTCAGCCAGGGCGGCATCATGGCGTTGTCGCTGCTGCTGACGCGGCCGGAGTTGATGCACGCGGCCCTGGTGTGGCACAGCCGGTTGTTGCAGCAGGTGCTGCCGCATGCTGCCCCGGCCGATGCGCTGCGGGGCAAGCGCCTGTGGCTCAGCCATGGCACGCACGACAACGTGATTCCGCTGGCCCATGCGCAGGCCATCGCCCACCACATGGCCCCGCTGCCCGTGGCGGTGGAGTACCACGAGTTTCCCAGCGCCCACGAAATCCGCCCCTCCGAGCTGGCGGCCACGGTGGCGTGGCTGGAGTCGCTGTCCACCACCGCGCCCGCGGCGTTCTGACGGGGCCAGGCCCGGGCCGCGCCTGGCGGCCTTCCTACACGGTGTTACGGACCGGCCCGGAGGCTGGGTTGCAATGGGTGCGGACGTCCTTTCCGCCCGGAAGGGGACGAAAGAAAAGACGGGAACATCGGGCGCTGCGCAGGCTCGCACGGTGTTCCTTGTTGACCAGGAGAGCCCATGCCCGAGCACGACACCGCAGAATTCCGCCCCGCGCCCGAGCGCACGCCCGTCGGCGCCTGGGTGACCGCCGCCGTTGCGGTGTGCGCGGTGGTTGCGGCGGGGGCCTGGTGGTTCTGGCAGCGCCAGGCCGAGCCGCAGCCCGCAGCGCCCCCGCCCGCGGCGTCGGCGCCTCCAGCACCCGCCCCCGCCACAGCGCCCGAACCTGCGCCGCCAGCGTCTGGCCCGCAGAATCCGGTCGATGCGCTGGCACCGGCCGATGCCGCCCTGCCGGCGCTGGCCGAGTCGGATGGGCGCGTCACCGCGCTGCTGAACGAACTGCTGGGCCCGGGGCAGGTGGCCGCCTTCTTGCAGACCGAGGGCTTTGTGCGCCGCGCCGTTGCCACGGTGGACAACCTGGGGCGCGCACAGGCGCCCGCGCGCATGTGGCCCGTGCAGCCGATGCGTGACCGGTTCCTGGTAGACGGCGCGGCCGATGCTCCCGCGCCGATTGCCGCGGCCAACGCCGCCCGCTACCGCGCCGCGCTGGCCTTTGCCGAAGCGGTGCCGCTGGACGCGGCGGTGGCGCTGTATGCGCGGCTGTACCCGCTGTTCCAGCAGGCGTATGAGGAGCTGGGCTTCCCGCGCCGCTACTTCAACGACCGCCTCGTGGCCGTGCTGGACCACCTGCTGCTGGCGCCGGAGCCCCGCGGCCCGGTGCGCGTGAAGCTGCTGCCCGTGAACACCGAACTGGCCGACCCGCGCCCCTGGGTGCGCTACGAGTTTGAAGACCCGGCGCTGCAGGCCCTCTCCAGCGGGCAGAAGATCCTGGTGCGCATGGGCCCCGAGAACGAAGCCCGCGCCAAGGCGCTGATCCGCGAACTGCGCAAGCGGGTGGCGACGCGCGAACTCCCGCCCCGGCCCCCGCGCTGAGTCGGCGGGCTTGATCGGCACCGCTACAGCGGCAGCGCCATGGTGCGCTTGACCTCCTTGAGCGAAAAGCTGGTCGAAATCTCGCGCACGCCGGGCAGGCTGCGCACATGGGTGCGGACGTATTCGGCAAACGACTCCAGGTCGGCCGCCACCACCTCCAGCTGGTAGTCGTAGCGGCCCGACAGGTTGTGGCACGACAGCACCTGGGGCATGGCCATCACCTCCCGCTCCAGGGCCGAGGTGGTTTCGGCCGTGTGGTCGTGCAGGGCCACCTGCACAAAGCCCAGCACGCCCCAGCCCACGCGCTGGCGGTGCAGGTGGGCGTGGTAACCCGCAATCACGCCCGCGTCCTCCAGCGCCCGCACGCGCCGCCAGCACGGCGAGGTGGACAGCGACACCGCCTCTGCCAGCTCGCCCACGGTGGCGCGGCCGTCGCGCTGCAGGGCGGTGAGCAAGGTGCGGTCCACGGGGTCGAGCGGGTAGGGTTGCATGGTGGGGTTCAGGGTTTGGGGTAAATTTTGCCTTTATGGTTGTGAATCAAGGCAAAGAAGGCGAAATTTTGCCGGGCTTTGGGTTCAAGAATCTCTCCTGCAAAGGCTTTGCGGCCCCGCGGCCCAGCCAACCCAGGAGACACCCATGACCCGCCCATCCGCCACCGGTTTCAGCACCCGCGCCATCCACCACGGCTACAACCCTGCCGACCACCAGGGCGCGCTGGTGCCGCCCATCCACACCTCCGCCACCTATGCCTTCCCGGATGTGGCCTACGGCGCGCGGTGCTTTGCGGGCCAGGAGCCGGGCTACTTCTACACCCGCATCGCCAACCCTACGCTGGCGCTGCTCGAAGGGCGGCTGGCCGCGCTGGAAGAGGGCGCGGGCGCGGTGGTGTTCGGCTCGGGCATGGGCGCCATCACGGCCACGCTGTGGTCCCTGCTGGAGCCGGGCGACGAGATTCTGGCGGACCTCACGCTCTACGGCTGCACCTTTTCTTTCCTCCACCACGGCCTGGGCCGCTTTGGCGTAACGGTGCGCCATGTGGACATGACCGACCCCGCCCGCGTGGCCGAAGCGCTCACCCCCAAGACCCGCGTGGTGTACCTGGAAACCCCCGCCAACCCCAACATGCGCCTGGTGGACATTGCCGCCGTGGCGGCCCTGGCCCATGCCCAGGGCGCCAGGCTGGTGGTGGACAACACCTACTGCACGCCCTACCTGCAGCAGCCTCTGCGGCTGGGTGCGGACGTGAGCGTGCATTCCATGACCAAGTACCTGGGCGGCCATGGCGACCTGACGGCCGGCGCCGCCGTGTTTGCCGACGCCGAGCTGGCCCAGCGCGTGCGGCTGTATGGCCTGAAAGACATGACCGGCGCGGTGATGTCCGCGCAGGACGCCCACCTGGTGATGCGCGGCCTGAAAACCCTGGCCCTGCGCATGGACCGCCACTGCCAGAGCGCGCAGAAGGTGGCCGAATTCATCGCCGCCCACCCCGCTGCGGCGGCCGTGCACTACCCCGGCCTGCCCAGCTTTGCGCAGCACGCGCTGGCAAAGCAGCAGATGCGCCAGATGGGCGGCATGATCGCTTTTGAGCTGCGCGGCGGCCTGCCGGCGGGCGTGCGCTTCATGGACGCGCTGCAGCTCGTCACCCGCGCCGTGAGCCTGGGCGACGCCGAGACCCTGGCGCAGCACCCGGCCAGCATGACGCACTCCACCTACACGCCCGAGCAACGTGCCGCCCATGGCATTGCCGAAGGGCTGGTGCGCCTGTCCGTGGGGCTGGAGGACGTGGAAGACCTGCTGGCCGACATCGGCCAGGCGCTGGACCTGGCCCACGCGATGAGCGCGGGGCTCAGCCCCGCGCGGCCGGCAGCGGCAGCGCCGTCTTGTACCGCACCTGCTTGAGCGCAAAGCTGGAGCGGATTTTCTCGATGCCCGGGATGGGCGTGAGCTGCTCCAGGATGAACCGCTCCAGCGCCGCGATGTCGTGCAGCGCCACGCGGATGAGGTAGTCGGAGTCGCCACTCATCAGGTAGCACTCCATCACCTCGTCGTGCTCGGCAATGCGCCGCTCGAAATCGGCCAGCGCCTCCTTGCTCTGCGTCTTCAGGCTGATGCTGATGAACACATTGAGCCCCAGGCCCAGCGCCGCCGCGTTGGCCAGTGCCACATAGCGGTCGATGGCGCCGCCGGCCTCCAGCGCCTTCACCCGCGCCAAGCAGGGGGAGGGCGACAGGTGCACGCGGCGCGCCAGCTCCACATTGGAGAGCGAACCGTCGGCCTGCAGCTCGGCCAGAATGCGCAGATCGGTGGCGTCAAGCTTCATATGCTGTAGTTTTGATTGAATGCGGCATATTGTGCTGTTGAAAGGCCCGTTGTCTGCCGATTCGGCATCCTATTTTTTGCAACTCCTTCTAGAGTGTGCTCCCATGAACGCCCGATTGCCCACCCCTTTGCCCCATGCTTCGGCCTCCCTGGCCGACACCGACCCGCAAGAGACCGCCGAGTGGCGCGAGGCCTTTCTGGCCCTGGTCGCCACCGAAGGCCCGGAGCGCGCGCGCTTCGTGCTGGATGAGCTGGTGCGCCTGGCGCGGACGCAGCGCGTGGGCTGGCAGCCGCAGCTGAACACGCCCTACGTGAACACGGTGGCCGCCCAGGCGCAGCCCGCCTTCCCCGGCGATTTGGCCCTTGAAGAGCGCCTGGCGTCGCTCATGCGCTGGAACGCGTTGGCCATGGTGGTGCGGGCCAACCAGGCCTACGGCGAGCTGGGCGGCCACATTGCCAGCTATGCCAGCGCGGCCGATCTGTTCGAGGCCGGCTTCAACCACTTCTTCCATGCCCGCGAGGGCACGGCGCCAGGGCAGCACCGAGGCGACCTGGTGTTCTTCCAGCCGCACAGCGCGCCGGGTGTGTACGCGCGGGCCTTCCTGGAAGGGCGCCTCAGCGAGCAGGACCTGATGCACTACCGGCAGGAAATCACCGCGCCCGCTGCGGGCGCCCGCGGCCTGTCGAGCTACCCGCACCCGTGGCTCATGCCGGACTTCTGGCAGTTCCCCACCGGATCGATGGGCATTGGCCCCATCAGCAGCATCTACCACGCGCGCTTCATGCGCTACCTCACGCACCGCAATTTGCTCGACTGCACAAGCCGCAAGGTCTGGGGCGTGTTCGGCGACGGCGAGATGGACGAGCCCGAAAGCATGAGCGCATTGACCCTGGCCGCGCGCGAGGGCCTGGACAACCTGGTGTGGGTGGTCAACTGCAACCTGCAGCGCCTGGACGGCCCGGTGCGCGGCAACGGCCGCATCATCGACGAGCTGGAGCGCCTGTTTGCCGGCGCGGGCTGGAACGTGGTCAAGCTGGTGTGGGGCAGCGACTGGGACGGCCTGTTTGCCCGCGACCTGACCGGCGCCCTGGTGCGCACGCTCGAAGGCACGGTGGACGGCCAGATGCAAACCTTTGCGGCCAAGGACGGCCGCTTCAACCGCGACAATTTCTTCGGTCAGAACCCCGAGCTGGCCGCCTTGGCCCAGGGCATGACCGACGAGCAGATCGACCGCCTGAAGCGCGGCGGGCACGATCTGGTCAAGATTCACGCCGCCTATGCCGCCGCTGCCGCCCACCAGGGGCAGCCGACGGTGATCCTGGCCCACACCAAAAAGGGCTATGGCATGGGGCAAGCAGGGCAGGGCAAGATGACGACGCACAGCCAGAAGAAGCTGGACGACGCCGACCTCATCGAGTTCCGCAACCGCTTCAGCCTGCCGCTGACGGACGAGCAGGCCACAAGTCTCGCCTTCTACAAACCCGCGGCCGACAGCCCCGAGATGCAGTACCTGCACGCGCGGCGCGCCGCCCTGGGCGGCCCCCTGCCGCGCCGCGAAACCGCCTGCGAGGTGGTGCCGGTGCCCCCCTTGGCCCAGTACGCCCAGTTTGCGATGGCGGCCGATGGCAAGGAGATGAGCACCACCATGGCCTTTGTGCGCATGCTGGGCGCGCTGCTCAAGGACGCGCAGCTGGGCCCGCGCATCGTGCCCATCGTGGCCGACGAGGCGCGCACCTTCGGCATGGCCAACCTGTTCAAGCAGGTGGGCATCTACAGCAGCGTGGGCCAGCGTTACGCGCCCGAGGACATCGGCTCGGTGCTGAGCTACCGCGAGGCGCTGGACGGCCAGATCCTGGAAGAAGGCATCAGCGAGGCCGGCGCCATCGCCAGCTGGACGGCCGCCGCCACCAGCTACAGCGTGCACGGCCTGGCCATGCTGCCGTTCTACATCTACTACTCCATGTTCGGCTTCCAGCGCGTGGGCGACGCCATCTGGGCCGCCGCCGACCAGCGCGCGCGGGGCTTCTTGCTGGGCGCCACCTCGGGCCGCACCACGCTGGGCGGCGAGGGCCTACAGCACCAGGACGGCACCAGCCACCTGGTGGCCGCCACCATCCCCAACTGCAAGGCGTACGACCCCGCCTATGCCGGCGAGCTGGCCGTGATCGTGGACGCCGGCATGCGCGAGATGCTGGTGGAGCAAAAAGACGCCTTCTACTACGTCACGCTGATGAACGAGAACTACGCCCAGCCGGACCTGCCCGAAGGTGCCGCGGAGGGCGTATTGCGTGGGTGCTATGTTTTTAGGAGCTTCTCGCGCTTGATGGACGGGCGCGAGAGCCCGATTTCTTCACAAAATGCCGTCACGCTGATGGGCTCCGGAGCCATCCTCACCGAAGTGGTCCAGGCGGCCGAGCAGCTGGCCCGCGAAGGCGTGGAGGTCACCGTGCTCAGCGTCACCAGCTGGAGCGAACTGGCCCGCGACGGCGTGGCGTGCGAGCAGCGCGCGCTGGCAGGCGAAGCGCAGCCGGGCGTGCCCTGGCTCACCGAGCAGCTCGCAGCGTCGCGCGGCCTGGTCATCGCCGCCACCGACTACGTGCGGGCCGTGCCCGAGACGGTGCGGGCCTTCGTTCCCGAAGGGCGCAAGTACGTGACCTTGGGGACTGACGGCTTCGGCCGCAGCGATACGCGGGCGGCGCTGCGGAGCTTTTTTGGGGTGGATGCCGCGCACATTGCCCGCGTGGCGCGGGAAAGCCTGCGGGCCGATGGGGCGCGCCATTGACCCGCAAAAAAGCCCCCTGAGCCTGTGCAAAAGCACGGCGTCCGAGGGCTTGGACCGTTGCTCTGGGTATCAGGGCAGCTTGACCTGAACCACCGCGTTCGGGACGCTGATGTACAGCATTGAATTGCGCACGGCAATGCCCGCCGGGCTGTTGATGATGCCGGGCAGATTGCCTGCGGCAAAGCCGTAGCGCCAGAGCTGCCCCACCGGTGTGCTGACCTGACCGTTCGGCGCAATCTTGCGGATCACGCTGTTGACGGGGTCTGCCACATACACGTTGCCGTTGTCGTCTGCGGCGATGCTGGCGATCTCGCCCGACGAAATCTTGCCCACCGTGAACACCGCAGCGGTACCCGTGCCATCGGCGAAGCCGGGAGTCGCGTTGGGGTTGCCCGCCAGTGTGCTGACCAGACCTGTGGGCGTGATCTTGCGGATGGTGGGGCCCGGCACGGTCGTCGCGAACGAGAGGCCGAGACCGTCGACCACATAGAGATTGCCGGCAGCATCCGCAGTCATATGGCCCGGCGCCGCGAATTGCGCCGCCGCGCCTTGTCCATCCGCGTGCCCCAAGGTGCCTACGCTGCCCGCGAACAGTGTGACTTCTCCCTTGGCGTCAATCTTGAAGATGGCGCCCTTGAGGGTCGACACAAAGACGTTGCCTTTGCTGTCGGCCGCGATGCCCGGTGCGTCGTTGGGCATGAAGAGGTTGGTGGATGCGGACAGCAGCGGGTTCAGGTCCGCCAGAAGTGTGACCTGGCAGTCCCGCATCTTGAGGACGCGCCCGTCATGCACGGTGTAGAGATTTCCTGCGCCATCGGTGGCCAGGGGGCCATTGTTGTATCGAAGGGACCCGCTGCTCGGTTCCGAGAGCTCGAGGAATTCGCTGGCCAGGCCGGTGACCGCCGTGCAATGCCCGCCGGGTTTGCCCAGGGTGCGCACCAGCCCGTCGGTTTGCACCGTGCGGACGGCGCCGTTGCCGTTGTCACGCACGTACAGCGCGCCTGCCGGATTGAAGGCCAGCGCGCCCGGCCTGTTGAATCGGGCACTGCTGCCCTGCCCATCGTCAGCGCCTTCGGCAGAAGGCTTGCCGGCGACCACGGTGGAGGTGCCTTGCTGCGTGTAGCTGCGCAACTGCGTGTACTTGACGGAGCCACCAGAGTCACCCTGTTCGGCCACGAGGAAATCGCCATTGCCCTGGACGGCCAGCTGATTCGCGGTGCACAAGGTCCCCGGCTCGCCAGTGACAACGCCCGTTTGCGTGGTGCAAGACCGAGCGCGAACCAGGGTCGTCGCGGTCCCATTGCCGTCAATCCGCCGGATGGCTGGGGCGCCGGAATTGTCCGGGCCCAGGACGTGCAGTCGATTCGCAGCGTCGAATGCCACGGCCAGGAACGTGCGGAACTTTGCCGCGGAGGCCACCCCGTCCGTATCACCTTCGTTGTTGGGGGCCGGTGTGCCGGACACCACGGTGGCCTGGCCGTCGGCCGTGTACTTGCGGATCACGTGGTCGTTGGAGTCCGCCGCGAAAAGCGTGCCCACAGAATCCATCGCCAAAAGCACCGGAGCGTAGTAATAGGCCGAGCCCCAAGGGCTGGGCACGGCGGTGGGGTACAGGCTGGCTTTGGCCACCAAGGTGCTGACCTCGCCGGTTGCCGTGATTTTGCGGATGGGGTTGGGCAGGGCTGACTCGCGGACCGGGCTGGTGGAGGCAAAGCTCTGCGAAACGTACACGGTGCCGGCCTTGTCCACCGCAATGCTGGCAGGGAAGCAAAGCGTTGCCGAGCCAGCCATTCCATCCTGGTTACCGCACACCCCCGCCTTGCCCGCCAGGGTGGTGACAGTCCCCGAAACGCTGATTTTGCGCACCAGGTGATTCTGCGTATCGGCAACATAGGTGTTGCCTGCCGCATCCACCGCCACGGCTTTCGGGCCGAGGAAGCGCGCGGCAGAGCCACTGCCGTCGGCATAGTTGGAGATGTCCGAAGGCACCATCGGCCCGCCACCCGCCAACGTGCTGACTTGCTGTTGATCGGCGCTGAGCTTGCGTATCAGTTGCCCGTCTGCAAAGACGATCTCGCCGGCGCCGGTCGTTGCCATTCCGCCCAGCCGCAGGCTGAGGCGAGCTTCGGTCTGCGAGGCGCCATCTTGGTTGCCGGCGCCGTCTGTGTTGCCGGCCAGGAGCGAAAGCGCTGTGCTAGGGGCGGGTGGCGTGGGGTCGGACGGGGAGGGTGCCGGTTCAGAAGAACTGCCGCCGCCGCAGGCGCTCAGCAGGGGAAGGACCCATGCGGCAAGGACGCCGGCACGTTGCAGCGGGCTTCTGGACGGAACAGTTGGCATGAGCGTCTTCCATGAAATGACGTTGGGTAACCGTGGCAATCGTGGGGCAGGGGCAGCGCGCACTCTGGTTGCGGGCCTTGCAGGGCCGACGGTCAAGGTCAGCCGAAGTTAACGCGAACAGAGCGTGAATGCGCGAGTGTTTCGATTGGCAACACTTTGGCCCTCCACCGCGGGTCGGTCGCCACGCGTGAGCAACACGGCGTCAACAACGCGCCTCTGGCGGCGGCCCCGACGTGTTGTCAGACCGCCGTGGCGCTATGGCCGCCAAAGAACGCATCCAGCACCGGCATCAGCCCTGGGAATTCCTCCGCGAAGCGGGCTCGGTTCACGAAATACGCCTCGCAGGCAACGGCAAAAAATTCCGACGGGGCGGTAGCCCCGTAAGCGTCGAGCCAGGGGCGTTCCGCGCCAAATCGCTCGGCCAGGATCACGCGTTCACGAAATTGCTCGTACGCCGGTTCCCACGCGTTCCACCACGCTTCGTAGGCGCCGCGACCGGTGCGCGCGCCCAGGAAGCCGGCAGGCAGGGGCGGGCAGCCATTGGCCTCGCCACTTCGCATGTCCAGCTTGTGCACGAACTCATGCACCACCACGTTGTGTCCGCGCGCGATGTTCTCGGCGGCGTCGGCCACGTGCGGCCAGCTGAGCATGACGGGGCCGCGCTCCATGGCCTCCCCCAGCAGCACCTCACTGTGCTCGTGTACCACCCCCGCGCCGTCTACGGTCTGGCGGCGGGCCACCGCCTCGCCGGGGTGGACCACGATGGTCACGAAATCGTCGTACCAGGCCAACGCCTTTGCCGCATCGCCCCAGTGCAGCAGCGGCAGGCAGGCCTGTGCGGCGATGTCGATGGCCATCGCATCGGTCACCTGCAGCCCATGGGCGCCGTGGAATTCCTTCTGGTCCAGGAACAGCGCGCTGAGAGCGCGCAGCTTGGCCTGGTCGTGCAGCGACAGCGCTGCCAGGAACGGGTAGCGCTGCAGCGTCTGCAGCCACAGCGTGGCCGAGATATCGGGCACGGGGGCCACGGTGGCCCGCACGCGGTGCCAGATCCGGTTCAGAAGAGGAGGCATGGCGGGATGGGAGGGGCGGCAGCGATGGCGCCCCGAGTCACGATGCCCGGTACATGGGGGCCAGGGGCACGCGTTCCAAGCCGGCGGCGGACAAACGCAGTGTTTCCAGCCGGGGGGGCATTGCGGCGGCATCCCAGTCGCTGAGCACCACCCGCCGCAGGCCCGGGATCAGCGGGTGGTCGGCGGGCTTATGCGTGTGGCCGTGGATCAGCGTGCGGGCGCCCGCAGCCTGCAGCCATGCTGTGGCGGCGCCAGCATCCACATCGGCGTAGACCGCGCCGGACTGCTTGCGCGACTCGCTTTCCTGCCGGATGCCGCGGGCTTGCGCGCGGCGAGCGGCGAGCGGCTGCGACAGGAACTGCTGTTGCCAAGAGGCGCTGCGTGCCAGCACGCGAAAGCGCTGGTAGTCCACGTCGTCTACACACAGCAGGTCGCCGTGCGTCAGCACATAGCGCTGGCCGGCGAATGCCAGCACCGTGGGGTCGTGCAACCCGGCGATGCCGCAGTGCTGCAAAAAGGCGGGGCCCGCCAGAAAGTCGCGGTTGCCGTGCATGAAAAACACCGGCAGGCGCTGCGCCGCCGCATGCAGGGCCGCGCAGCCCTTGGCCTCAAAGCTGCCGGGGTCCAGAAGGGCGTCGTCGCCCACCCAGACCTCGAACAGATCGCCCAGGATGAAGAGCGCATCTGCCGCGGTAGTGGCCAGGTAGTGTTCAAAAGCGGCCACTGTGGCGGGCTCGCAAGCCTGCAAATGCAGGTCCGAAATGAAATCGACCGTGCGCCAGTGCGAAGGAGCGGTCAGCTCCTCGAACCGGGGCACGGTCGGGGTCATGGATTCGTTTCTTTCAGGTTCACGCGCACCGCTATGAACGCGGCGCATAGAACCGGCGCGCTTCAAGCCAGTGGCCGCCGCGCAAGGGCCGCCAAGCCGCGGATGCGGCGCTGCGCTTGCGTGCGCTGGCGGCGCCCCCCTTCCCGAATTGCTTAGCAATTCGAGAGAAGGGGGAAGGCGCGCAGCGCCACAGGGGGATGCCTCTCAAAGTGCCACAGCCTTTTCGATGACCACGTCGTCCTTCGGCACGTCGTCATGGAAGCCCTTGCGGCCCGTCTTCACGGCCTTGATCTTGTCCACCACGTCGGTGCCCGAGACCACCTTGCCGAACACGGCATAGCCCCAGCCCTGGGGCGTGGGAGAGGTGTGGTTCAGGAAGCCGTTGTCGGCCACGTTGATGAAGAACTGCGCGGTGGCCGAGTGCGGGTCGCTGGTGCGGGCCATGGCCACGGTGTAGTTGGCATTCTTCAGGCCGTTCTTGGCTTCGTTCTCGATGGGTGCGTCGGTGCCCTTCTGGTTCATGCCGGGCTCGAAGCCGCCGCCCTGGATCATGAAGCCGGGGATCACGCGGTGGAAGATGGTGTTGTTGTAGTGACCCTTGTTCACGTACGACAAGAAGTTGGCGGTGGACTGGGGGGCGTTGGCGGCGTCCAGTTCCAGCGTGATGACGCCGTAGCCGGTGATGTGCAGTTCGACCTGGGGATTGCTCATGGAAATCTTCCTCATCTAGAAGGGTTGGGAACTCACTTCACCAGCGTGGCGGAAGTGATGGTGACGGGGGTGGTGGGCACGTTCTGGTGCGGGCCCTTGTTGCCGGTGGGCACGGCCTTGATCTTGTCGACCACGTCGGTGCCGCTGATCACCTTGCCGAACACGGCATAGCCGTGGCCGTCGGGGTTGGGGGCGTTGAGCATGGCATTGTCCTTCACATTGATGAAGAACTGCGAAGTGGCGGAGTTGGGGTTGCCCGTGCGCGCCATCGCGATGGTGTAGGTGTCGTTCTTCAGGCCGTTGCTGGCTTCCAGGGGGATCGGGGCCTTGGTGGGCTTTTGCACCATGTCGGCCGTGAAGCCGCCGCCCTGGATCATGAAGCCGTCGATGACCCGGTGGAACACGGTGCCGTCGTAGTGCTTGTCCTTCACATAGGCCAGGAAGTTCTCGACCGTCTTGGGTGCCTTGGCCGGGTCCAGCTGCACCACGATGTCGCCCATCGAGGTGGCCAGCTTGACCTTGGGTGCGTCTTCCGCATGTGCCGGTGCTACTGAAAATATAGCTGCCAGCGCAATACCAGCAAGCGCTGCGGTCGAATTTCTTCTGGAAATCATCCAATCACTCCTTCGAAAAATATCTGCCAATGTTGGCCGCGGCGCGTCCAGTACTGGCGCTTGACCTGGCCGGTGCGGGCACCGGCCGCGACTTCGCCGAACGTTACCACCATGGTGTCGGCGGCATCGGTCCAGCGCAGGTAGGTCTTGTCCTTGAGATGGAGTTCCCGCCCGCGCAGTGCGCGCGCCTCGGCCTGGAGCACGTCAGCCCATTCCTGCAGCGGCTTTTTCCGCGCGCTCTGGAAGTCGGGCGCATAGAAGCTCAGCAGGCGGTCCATGTCACCCGCGGTCTTGGCGCTGCGCCAGGCGTTGAGCACCGCGTCGAAGGCCGTGCGGTCGGCCTGCACGCTGTGCGGGGCCACCCACTGCAGCTGCCGGGCGATGACCACCGGCGTGGAGCGGGGCTCTACGGTGCGCAGCAGCCGCTCCAGGTCGGGGTTGGCCAGCACCAGGCAGCCGTCGGTGGACAGCGGCGCGCGCGCGAACTGGTCCGGCGGCGTGCCGTGCAGCCAGATCCCGCTGCCGGTCTTGCCGCGCCGCTGGTCCAGCGGGTTGGGGTAGTTGATGGGCAGGGCGCCTGCGCCGTAGAAGTCCTTGAGCGTGGCGGGGTCCAGGCGGCTGGTAATGAAGTACACCCCCAGCGGTGTGCGCTGGTCGCCCTCGGTGCCTTTCTCGATGCCCAGCTTGCCCACCGACGCGTAGTAGTCGGCCACCAGCTCCAGGCCCTTGGCGGTGTTCTCGAACAAATACAGGCGCGAGCGCGACGCGTCGACCGCAATGGCATGCCGCGTGCGGGCCGACAGCTCCAGGAACTGGGCCGGCACCGTGCCCTGTGGCGGCCGGCTGCGCAGTGCGTCCACCCGCTGGCGCGACTCGTTGCGCAATTCGTCCAGCGCCGTGGCGGCCTGGATGCTGCGCACCGTGTCGGGCTCGGGCACGTCGCCCAGGCGCCGGACGGGGCGGGTGCGGGCCATCAGCAGGTCGCCAACCGCCAACTGGGCCAGCTGGAAGTGCGGGTAGTCGCGGGCCAGGCTTTCCGCTTGCTGCAGCGCTTCGCGCCCCTGGCCGCGTGCGGCCAGGCGGTACACCTCCATCAGCCGGGCCTCGGCCTGCCCGTCGCGCAGTTCGGATGCTTTGGCGGTGAGCGGGACGGCCGGTTTGGCAGGGGCGGCAACGGCTGCCTTGGCAGTGCTGGCCGCACGGGGCGGCTTGGCGTTGTGCCGGCCGGCATGCGCCAGGTCTGCGCGCCGGGCCTTGGCGGTGTCCGCAACGGCGGGCGCCGCTGCCAGGGCGAGCGCGGCCAGCAGCGCCGCGCTGCCTGCCGTCCTCAAGCCGGGAAAGGACCGGTGCGCCAACATGCGGAAATCCAGAGGCAAGCGAAGCGCCCAGTCAGGCCCACAAAAAAAAAGCCCGCGCGGCAGGCGCAGGCACCGCTCGGGGCTGCACGGTCAACCGCCCGTGGACTCGCGCACGATGGTCCAGCGACCGTTGCTGTGCACCAGGTCCAGCGTCTTGCGGCTGGAAACATTGAGCGTGTCGGCGCTGTAGGCCTGGCGGAACCGGGCCGTGGCCTTGTCGCCGTGCACGGCGACCACGATGTCCGACAGGCGCACGCTGATCTTGGACTTGCCCACGATGCGGGCCTCGCGTTCCTTTTCCCACTCGGCGCGCGACATGCGGCCCGGCGGGTCGAACGACTTGTCATAGGCGCCCAGGTACCCCTTCATGTCCTTGGCGGCCCACGCGGCCGCCCAGGCTTGCACGGCGGCCGTCACCGCCTGGGTGGCGGCATCGGCAGGCTCCGCGGCAGGCGCCGGTGCCGCGGCTGGCGCCGGCACGGCGGCGGCCGGCGCAGGGGCCGCAGCGGGTGCGGGCGCCGGTGCGGGAACTGGGGCGGGAGCGGGGGCCGGGGCGGGCGTTGGAGCCGGGGCTGCGGCAGGGGCCGGAGCCGGCGCAGTGGTGGGCCGCTGGGTGGCCACTACGGCTGGGGCCGCCGCAGCGCGGCTACCCTTGCCGGCGGTTTCGGCCGTGAACAGTTCGCGGATCAGGGCCAGCTTGGGCTTGACCGAGTTGGCGCTGCCCGCATCCAGCTGCAGCGCCTTGCTGTAGGCCTGGCTGGCCAGCTTGGCATAGATGTCGCCCAGGTTCTCATGCGCCGTGGCGTAGCTGGGGTTGGTGCGGATGGCCATTTCCAGCGCCGTGCGGGCCTTGTCCAGCTGGTTTTGGTTGGCGTAGAGCACGGCCAGGTTGTTATAGGGCTCCGGCAGCTCCGGGTACTCCTCCGTGAGCTTGGTGAAGGTGGCGATCGCATCCGCCGGCTTGCCCAGGTCGGCCTGCGCCACGCCGCGCAGGAAGCGCAGCTGCGGGTCGCGCGGGTTGGCGGCCAGGCGCTGCTCGGCCTTGGCCAGCGCGTCCGCCGGCTTGCCGGCCTTGATCAGCTGCGTGATGTCCGCATAGTCGTTGGCGTGGGCCACGCTGGCGCCCAGCAGCGCGGTCAGGGCCAACAGGCGCAACAGGCGTGGAAGGGTGCGGCGGACTTGCTTCATGGGGGTACTGGGGGAGTGGGGCGGGGTCGCGCCCGGGCGGGGGCTTATACTGCGGCGGATTGTAGCTGAGGGGGGTGTCATGACGGTACGCTGTTGCCGCGGGTGATTTCACTGCAGGCCCCCCCCTGCCGGGCCCACCCGCCGCGAGCGACGGCTCCCAGCTGCCGGGCCGCATCTTTTGCGCCCACACCCACCCCCATCCCGACACTGAAATCCCATGAGTTTGCGCATCTACAACACGCTGTCGCGTGCATTGGAGGACTTTTCCCCGCTCGAACCCTCGCATGTGCGCATGTATGTGTGCGGCATGACCATCTACGACCTGTGCCACATCGGGCACGCGCGGATGATGATGGCGTTTGACGTGGTGCAGCGCTGGCTCAAGGCCAGCGGCCTGCGCGTGACCTACGTGCGCAACATCACCGACATTGACGACAAGATCATCAAGCGCGCGCTGGAGCGGGGCATCACCATCCGCCAGCTCACCGACGAGATGATCGCCGCCATGCACGAGGACATTGGCCGGCTGGGCATCGAGCCGCCCTCGGTGGAGCCGCGCGCGACCGAATACGTGCCGCAGATGCTCTCGCTCATCGGCCAGCTGGAGGGCAAGGGCCTGGCCTACCGCGCCAGCAACGGCGACGTGAACTACTCCGTGCGCAAGTTTGCCGGCTACGGCAAGCTCTCGGGCAAGTCGCTGGACGAGCTGCGCGCCGGCGAGCGCGTGGCGGTGCAGGACGGCAAGGAAGACCCGCTCGACTTCGTGCTGTGGAAGTCTGCCAAGCCGGAGGAGCCGCCCGAAGCGAAATGGGACAGTACCTTCGGCGCCGGCCGCCCCGGCTGGCACATCGAGTGCTCGGCCATGAGCTGCGCCACGCTGGGCGAGACCTTCGACATCCATGGCGGCGGTGCGGACCTGCAGTTTCCCCACCACGAGAACGAGATCGCCCAGAGCGAAGGCGCCACCGGCAAGCCGCTGGCGAAGTTCTGGATGCACAACGGTTTCGTGCGCGTGGACAACGAGAAAATGTCCAAGAGCTTGGGCAACTTCTTCACCATCCGCGACGTGCTCCAGACCTACGATGCGGAGACCGTGCGCTTCTTCATCGTGCGCGCCCACTACCGCAGCGCGCTGAACTACAGCGATGCCCACCTGGACGACGCCCGCCAGGCGCTCAAGCGCCTTTACACCGCGCTGAGCCTGGTGGCACCGGCCGAGGTGGCCGCCATCGACTGGGCAGACCCGCATGCCGCGCGCTTCAAGGCCGCCATGGACGAAGACTTCGGCACGCCCGAAGCCGTGGCGGTGCTGTTCGACCTGGCCGGGGAAGTCAACAAGACCCGCTCGGCCGCACTGGCCGGGCTGCTCAAGGCGCTGGGGGGCTGCCTCGGGATTTTGCAGGGCGACCCCAAGACGTTCCTGCAGGCGGGCGCCGGCGTGAACGGGGCCGACATCGAGGCACAGATCGCGGCGCGCGCCGCCGCCAAGGCGGCCAAGAACTATGCCGAGGCGGACCGCATCCGCCAGGCGCTGCTGGCCCAGGGCATCGTGCTCAAGGATTCCGCTGCCGGCACTACCTGGGAAGCCGCGCAGTGACCGGTTGTTTTGCACAAAATTTGAATCTGGCGCAGGTGGGGTAAGCGGTGGTCGCTACAAAAAAGATCGTGGGCGAAGCCGCCAATCCTCCGGCCGTGCTGGCCACGCCCGGGTACTGGTCCGAAGCCTGCAAGCACCTGGTCAAGAAGGATCGGGTCATGCGGCGGCTCATCCCGCAGTTTGGCGACGCCGCGCTGCAGACCCGGCGCGACGCCTTCACGACGCTGGCCCGCAGCATCGTCGGCCAGCAGGTGTCGGTGAAGGCTGCCCAGGCGGTGTGGGAGCGGTTCGTGGCCTTGCCGCGCAGCTTCACGCCCGCCAGCGTGCTCAAGCTCAAGGTGGACGACATGCGGGCCGTGGGCCTGTCGGCCCGCAAGATCGACTACCTGGTGGACCTGGCGCTGCACTTTGAAAACGGCAAGCTCCACGTCAAAGACTGGGCGGCCATGGACGACGAGGCCATCATCGCCGAGTTGGTCGACATCCGCGGCATCGGCCGCTGGACGGCCGAGATGTTCCTTATCTTCTACCTGCAGCGGCCCAACGTGCTGCCGCTGGACGACCCGGGCCTCATCACCGGCATCAGCCAGAACTACTTCTCGGGCGACCCTGTCAGCCGCAGTGATGCCCGCGAGGTGGCTGAGGCCTGGAAGCCCTGGTGCAGCGTGGCGACTTGGTATATTTGGCGTTCCCTGGACCCCTTGCCGACCGCCTGATGCCGCCGCAAACGCCGGCCTGAACCTGTAAACAAGTTCTTACGCATCGGTTACAGTGCGTGCCACTCGCGGCCGCCCCTGACCGGTACGCCCCCAAGGAGAAAAACGTTGGCGAAAAAGACCTTTCTGGATTTCGAACAGCCCATCGCCGAACTCGAATCCAAAATTGAAGAACTGCGCTACGTGCAGACCGAGAGCGCCGTCGATATCTCGGAAGAGATCGACCAGCTCAGCAAGAAGAGCCAGCAGCTCACCAAGGACATCTACAGCGAGCTGAGCCCCTGGCAGATCACCAAGATTGCCCGCCACCCCGAGCGCCCCTACACGCTCGACTACGTGCGCGACATCTTCACCGACTTTGTCGAACTGCATGGCGACCGCCACTACGCCGACGATCAGTCCATCGTGGGCGGCCTGGCCCGCTTTAATGGCCACGCCTGCATGGTCATCGGCCACCAGAAGGGCCGCGACACGAAAGAGCGCGCCATGCGCAACTTCGGCATGAGCAAGCCCGAGGGCTACCGCAAGGCCCTGCGCCTCATGAAGACGGCCGAGAAGTTCAAGCTGCCCGTGTTCACCTTTGTGGACACGCCGGGTGCCTACCCCGGTATCGACGCCGAAGAGCGCGGCCAGTCCGAGGCCATCGGCCGCAACATCTTCGAGATGGCGCAGCTGGAAGTGCCCATCATTACGACGATCATTGGCGAAGGCGGCTCCGGCGGCGCGCTGGCCATCAGCGTGGGCGACCAGGTCATCATGCTGCAGTACGCCATCTACTCCGTGATCAGCCCCGAGGGCTGCGCTTCCATCCTCTGGAAGACCAGCGAAAAGGCCCAGGAGGCCGCCGATGCCCTGGGCATCACCGCCCACCGCCTCAAGGCGCTCGGCCTGGTGGACAAGATCGTGAGCGAGCCCGTGGGCGGCGCCCACCGCGACCACAAGCAGATGGCCGCCTTCCTCAAGCGCGCGCTGGGCGACGCATTCCGCCAAGTGGCGGACCTGAAGGTCAAGGACCTGCTGGAGCGCCGCTACGAGCGCCTGCAGAGCTACGGCCGCTTTACCGATACCAAGGCAGACAGCCGTTGACCCTGCTCCGGCGCAACCCTCTTGCCTGCGGCCCTTCGGGGCCGTTGCTGTTTGCGCGGCAGCGGGCGCCTGCCGGGGGCGGCGCACGGGCGCGTTGCCCTTTTGCGAACACTGGCTACGCCTATCGTCCGGCGTCTGCGGAGGCGCTGTGAGCCTCTCCTTCGAAGCGGCCCTGCAAGCCTTTGCGCCAGAGCTGCCCCTGGCCGTGGGCCTGAGCGGCGGGGCCGACTCCACGGCACTGCTGCTGGCCTGCGCCCGCCGCTGGCCGGGCCAGGTGCGGGCCATCCATGTGCACCACGGGCTGCAGGCCGCGGCCGATGGGTTCGAGCGCCACTGCGCCGCCTTGTGCGAGCCGCTGCAGGTGCCCCTCACCGTGCAGCGCGTGGATGCCCGCGGCCTGCCGGGCCAAAGCCCGGAAGATGCCGCCCGCCAGGCGCGGTACCAAGCTCTGGACGCTGCAGTGCAGGCCAGTCAAGCGCAGAATGCTATCAAATCGGTAGCAATTGCGCAGCACGCCGACGACCAGGCCGAGACGTTGCTGCTCGCCTTGTCGCGCGGGGCCGGGGTGGCGGGGCTGGCCGCCATGCCCGCCCGGTGGCGCCGCGCCGGGGTGGTCTGGCACCGGCCCCTGCTGCGGGTGGCTGGCGCCGACGTGCGGCGCTGGCTGCTGGCCCAAGGCGTCGCCTGGGTGGAAGACCCCACCAACAGCGACGAGCGCTACACCCGCAACCGTATTCGCGCCCAGCTGCTGCCGGTACTGGACGCCACGTTTCCCGCATTCCGCGACACCTTCGCGCGGTCCGCATCACACGCGGCCGAGGCCAGCGAACTGCTGCACGAACTGGCGGTGCTGGACTTGGCGCAGGTCGGCCTGCCGCCCACCCTCCAGGCGCTGCGGGCGCTCAGCCCTGCGCGCCAGGCCAATGTGCTGCGCCACTGGCTGCGCCAGAACCACCACACCACGCCCACCGCGGCCCAGCTGGCCGAACTGCACCGCCAGATCGAGGCCTGTAGCACGCGCGGGCACCAGATCTGCATCAGGGTGGGGTGCGGCTGGGTCGTGCGCGGCAGCACCGTCCTGGAATGGCGCGATCTTCCCGCCGGCGATGGGGCCGACTCGCCAAAGGCGCCTCCAAAATGAGGCATAATGGCGGGATTGGAAACGTGACCGAGTGGCCGAAGGTGCTCCCCTGCTAAGGGAGTATGGGGTGTAGAGCCTCATCGAGGGTTCGAATCCCTCCGTTTCCGCCAAAAATAAAGCCCCAAGTGATTTTGTCGCTTGGGGCTTTTTCTTTGTTGGGTTTTCATGTGCCATCCGGTATGTCACGGCGAGCGGGTCTGCCGGGATGCCACTGGACGCGAGGCATTCTCGCGCGACATGCGCGGTACGCCTCCCACCCAGCACAATCTGTTTCTGTCCATCCGGTTCGCGTACCAATGCGCGCGGGGCGGCGGGGGCGTCACAAGCTAGCTTGTGCGGCGACATGGGGTGGGCAAGCGGCCGTTGCTCCTGTTTTTGGTCCAGGCTCTGAGGGCCTTGCAGTCACTTGTATGTGCCGGCTGGGCAAGAAAAAAGGGCTCCCCTGAGGGAGCCCTATTTCGAGGGGAAGCAATGTGTTGCTCCGGTGCGGCAAAACACTTGCCCATGGCAGCGGCACCTGCGACATGCCACCGATGTCGCCACCATGGGCAAGGCCCGCAACCGTTGCAATTACATGCTGAATTCGCCCGAAGGGATCTTGCCGGTGCGCAGGGCTTC
>NZ_JAJTBB010000053.1 GCF_021287135.1 Acidovorax sp. | reverse complement strand
TCTGGACTGCTGGACTGCTGGACTGCTGGACTGCTGGACTGCTGGACTGCTGGACTGCTGGACTGCTGGACTGCTCAAGCGATTTTGCGAGGCGCGCCAGCAGCGCGGCCACGTCGCGCGTGACCTGGGCGCTGATTCGAGCCGGGTTGAGACTGTCCGGGTCTGTCCAGATGCGGCGCAGGCGGTCTTGCACTTCGGGCCGGGCGAGGTCAGCCAGCTGCAGGCGGTGGCTGCGCGGGTCGGGATAAGGCGTGTAGGTACCGCCGGTTTTGCTGAATTCGGCATACACCTCGATCACGGTGCCCACATCCACCACAAGCACAAAAGGCGGGCGCCCCTCCGCACCTGGCAGGGCGCGTGCATAGGCTTCGCCCTGGCTGCGAGCACGCAGCAGGCCGTCGTCGAAGCCTTTCGTATGGCTGCCCACCTTGAGCTTTTTAGCCTCCAGCACGAAGTGGCCGCGCCGATAGCAGTCCATCCGTCCGGCGCTCGTGCTGCCATCGCCATGGGCAAAGGTGACGGGGCGCTCAAACATGTAGTCCTGCTCGGGCGTGGGGTGCGGTTTGGCCACGCCAAGCAAATCGCACAAGTCCATCACGAAGCTCTGCGCAGTGGCTAACTCGCTGGCGGTGATGTGTTGCCAGCGCTGGATGAAGGCCTGGGCGGCGGTTGTTGCGGTGGCGATGTCGGAGGTGGCGGAGCTCATGCGTATTGTGCGTGTTGGCTGGGTCTGGGGGGCTGTGAAGTCTAACGAGGCATTGCCTGTGCCAACGCCCACTGGCATAGGCCAAGAGGCCGTTTCGGCCCGCGAGGCGTACCAGACAGCCACGGCGGCGGACGGCATGCGTCGGCTGCGCCAACCCGATCTAACCCTCCCCAACGTCCAGCGGCGCTGCCAACACCTGCGCCCGCTCGCCGCAAAACCGCTGCGCTTCGTCCGCTAGCCAGTCCCGCACCAGCTGCATCACCGGGCTGGGGTGCGTGGTGGTCACAAAGGAATAGGCCGCGCGCGAGGGCACGCAAGGCCCCAGCAGCGGCACCAGGCGGCCGGCTTTCACGTCCTGCAGCACCAGCGCGGCGCGGCCCATGGCGATGCCCTGGCCGGCCAGCGCTGCGCCCAGGGCCAGCTGCGACAGATTGAACTGCTGGCCGCCCGCCCAAGGCGGCGGCGGGGCGTTGCGCTGGGCGAACCAGTGCTGCCATTCCTCGTAGGTGTCGGCGCCCTCCCAGGCGCTGCCGTCGTGCAGCAGCCATTCGCCGCGCAGGTCCTGCGGCCGGGTGATGGGCGGGTGGCGGTCCAGAAAGCCGGGGCTTGCCACGGGGACCAGCCACTCGTCCAGGAACACGGTGGCGCTCAGGTCGCGGTAGCCGCCCAGGTCAAAGCGCACGGCGGCCTCCACGCCGTCGCGCACCATGCGGGTGCGGTCCAGGGTGTGGAATTCGCCAAACACGCGCAGCCCGGCGGCCGGGTGCTGGCGGAAGAAGTCGCCCAGCCGGGGCGTGAGCCAGCTCATGGCGAACGAGGGCGAGCAGCTCAGCGTGGCGGTGGCGGCCTCGGGCGGCTGGCGCATCTGGGCCAGGGTGCTTTCGATGGCGTCAAAGCTCTCGCGCAGCACCACGGCCAGCCATTTGCCCTCGGGCGTTGGCACCAGGGCGCGCGGCGTGCGCAGGAACAGCGGGCGGCGCAGCCAGTCTTCCAGTTGCTTGACCTGCTGGCTCACAGCGCCCTGGGTGATGCACAGCTCGGCCGCTGCCTTGGTGAAGCTGCCGTGGCGGGCCGCTGCATCAAAGCTGCGCAGCCAGGCCAACAGGGAGGGAGACAGGCGAATATCCATTACTCATACTAATGACTCGTTCAATATAAATGGTTTGTGGCACGCGCGGGGCCGGCCAAGAATGCGGCCCAGCAACTTTTTGTGTGAACTTGCCATGACGCCCGCCGAGACCCCTGAAGCCGCCGACGCCCTGCTGGCCAGCCGTCTGCGCAACGCCCAGCCCGCGCTGTGGACCAACCCCGCGCGGCAAGCCCAGCACGGGCTGGCACTGCAGGCCCGCGGCACCACCATTAGTCTGGATGATACGAAGGCGGCGGCGGCCCGGCTGGCCCGCTTTGCCGGCCTGCTGGCGGAAGTGTTTCCGGAGTTGGCCGCCAGCGAAGGCGTGGTGGAGTCGCCCCTGCTCCCTGCCGCCGCGCTGCAGCCTGCGCTGGGCCTGGACCCCACCAGCCAGGGGCGGCTGTTCATCAAGGCCGACCACCGCCTGCCCGTGGCGGGCTCCATCAAGGCGCGGGGCGGCATGCACGAGGTGCTGGAGTTTGCCGAGCAGTGCGCGCTGCGGCACAGGCTGGTGCAGCCCGGGGGCGACTACCGCGCGCTGAACACGCCAGAGGCCCGTGCGGTGCTGGGCCGCTACCAAGTGGCGGTGGGCTCCACCGGCAACCTGGGGCTGAGCATTGGCGTGGTGGCTTCGGCCCTGGGCTTCCAGGCCACGGTGCACATGTCGGCCGACGCCAAGGAATGGAAGAAAGACCGCCTGCGCCAGCGCGGCGTGCAGGTGGTGGAACACGCGGGCGACTACGAACGCGCCGTGGCCGCCGGCCGCGCCGAGGCGGCAGCCGATCCGCAATGCCACTTCGTGGACGACGAGCAATCGTTCTCGCTGCTGCTGGGCTACAGCGCTGCCGCCCTGCACCTGCAGCGGCAGTTGCAAGAGCAGGGCATTGCGGTAGATGCCGAGCACCCGCTCCTCGTGTACCTGCCCTGCGGCGTGGGTGGCGCGCCGGCGGGCATCACCTTCGGCCTGCGGCAGCTGCTGGGGCCGCATGTGCATTGTTTTTTTGCCGAGCCCGTGCAGTCGCCGTGCTTCCTGGTGCAGATGCTGGCGGATTCGACGCAAGGGCCGGGCGCGCACCCGTCGGTGTACGACTGGGGCCTGACCAACCGCACCGAGGCGGACGGCCTGGCCGTGCCGCGCGCCTCGCTGCTGGCGGCCGAGCTGATGCGGCCGCTGCTGTCGGGCGTGTTCACCGTGGCCGACGACACCTTGTTTGCACAGCTGGTGCAGGTGCTGGACACGCTGGGCGAACGCATCGAGCCCTCGGCCGCCGCGGGGTTTTCCGGCCCGGCATTGCTCACCGGCACCACCGCCGGCCAGGCCTGGCTGCACCGCAGCGGCGTGGATGCCGTGCTGCACCAGGCCACGCACCTGGTGTGGACCACGGGCGGCTTGCTGGTGCCCGATGCGCAGTACCAGGGCTTTGTGCAGCGCGGGCGGGCGGTGATCGCCGCCGGCCCGGCCTGACAAGGGCTGGCTGCCGGCCGCCAGCGGCGGCCCGGCCTTGTTTTCTTGATTTCCTCGTCCTCTTTTTTACCTCTGTTGGGAGCCCCGCCATGAACCGCAAGAAGCTGCTTTTGTCCGCCGTCCTCTGTGCCCTGGGGGCCGCTGCGTGGGGCCCCGCCATGGCGCAGGAGGCGGCGTTTCCCTCCAAGCCCATCACGCTGGTGATCCCGTTCCCGCCCGGCGGCGCCACCGACGTGCTGGGACGCCTGATCGGCAAGAAGATGGGCGACCTGCTGGGGCAGCCCGTGGTCATCGACAACCGCGCCGGCGCCGGCACCACCGTGGGCGCCAGCTATGCAGCCAAGGCGGCGCCCGACGGCTACACCCTGTTCATGAGCTCGGGCACCACCTTCACCGTGAACCCTGCCGTGCGCCCCAAGCTGCCCTATGACCCGGTCAAGAGCTTCGAGCCCATCGGCATCACCGGGCGCACCGGCCTGATCTTGCTGGCCAACAAGGATGTGCCCGCCAGCGATGTGAAGCAGTTCGTGGCGCTGGTGAAGGCCGCGCCCGACAAGTATTCGTATGGCTCGTTCGGCGCGGGCACCACCTCGCAGTTCGCGGGTGAGATGTTCTTCCATGCCGCGGGCCTCAAGATCCAGCACGTGCCCTACAAGGGCAGCGCGCCCGCCATGACCGACCTGCTGGGCGGGCAGATTCCGTTCACAGTGGACACGGTGTCGGCCGCCATCCCGCAGCTCAAGGACGGCAAGATCAAGGCCATCGCCGTCACGTCGGCCAAGCGCTCCACCTTGCTGCCCAAGGTGCCCACGCTGGTGGAAAGCGGCTACCCCGGCCTGGAGATGGACACCTGGCTGGCCATGGTGGCGCCGCGCGGCCTGCCGCCGGCCGTCAAGTCGCGCCTGGAGCTGACGCTGGCCCAGGTGGTGTCCGACCCCGCCACCCGCGACAAAATGATCGCCGTCGGCTTCGAGCCCGCCTATGCTTCGTCCAAGGCGCTGGCCGAGCTGATCGACAAGGAACTGCCGCTGATGCGCGCCATTGCGCAGCGCGCCAGCATCACCGCAGATTGATGGCAGCGCCGTACCAGGAGACAACCCCGACATGACCCACCCAAGCACCCTGGTCGAGCTGACCGCCAACGAGCTGCGCCACCGCATTGGCACCCGCGAGGTGTCACCCGTCGAGCTGCTGGAGGCCTGCATCGCGCGCATCGAGGCGGTGAACCCGCACGTGAACGCCATCACCGCCACCTGCTACGACCGCGCCCGCGCCGAGGCCAAGGCGGCCGAGCAGGCGGTGCTGCGCGGCGAGCCGCTGGGCCTGCTGCACGGCCTGCCCATGGGGGTGAAGGACCTGGAGGCCACGGCCGGGCTGCTGACCACGTATGGCTCGCAGATCTACCGCGAGCACATTCCGGCCGAAGACAACGTGCTGGTGGCGCGCCTGCGGGCCGCCGGCGCCATCGTCACGGGCAAGACCAACATCCCCGAGATGGGCGCGGGCGCCAATTCACGCAACACCGTGTGGGGCGCCACGGGCAATCCGTTCAACCCCCACCTGAATGCCGGGGGCTCGTCGGGCGGCTCGGCCGCTGCGTTGGCGTGCGACATGCTGCCGGTGTGTACGGGCTCGGACACGGGTGGCTCGCTGCGCATCCCGGCGGCCAAGTGCGGCGTGGTGGGCTTCCGGCCGTCGCCCGGCGTGGTGCCCAGCTCGCGCAAGCTGCTGGGGTGGACGCCGATTTCGGTGGTCGGCCCCATGGGCCGCACGGTGGAGGAGGCCTGCCTGCAGCTGGCTGCATCGGCCGGCATGTCGCCCGGCGACCCGCTCAGCTACCCGCTGGACCCGATGGGCTTTCTGCTGCCCGAGCCGGTGGATTTGAGCCGCTTGCGCGTCGCCATCACCGAAGACTTCGGCGCCTGCGCGGTGGACGACGGCATCCGCGCCGTGTTCCGCCAGAAGGTGCAGGCCATGAAGCACCTGTTTGCGCGCTGCGACGCCATCGACATCGACCTGGGCGACGTGCACCGCTGCTTTGACGTGTTGCGCGCCGAGGCCTTCGTGGCCAGCACGCGCGACGCCTACGAGCGCGACCCCGCCAGCCTGGGCCCCAACACCCGCGCCAACTACGAGATGGGCGCCGCCATGACGCTGCTGGACAGCGCCTGGGCGCAGGCCGAGCAGACGCGCATCCTGGCGCGCTTCCAGAAGCTGTTTCAGGACTACGACGTGATCCTCGCGCCCACCACGCCGGTCTCACCGTTCCCGTGGACGCAGCTGTTCGCCAGCCACGTCAACGGCGAGCCGCAGGCCAACTACTACCGCTGGCTGGCGCTGACCTATGTGACCACACTCACCACCCACCCGGCGCTGAGCCTGCCCTGCGGGGTGGACGCTGCGGGCATGCCGTTTGGCCTGCAGATCGTGGGGCGCTTCCGGGCCGACCGGCACACGCTGGGCGTGGGGCATGCGCTGGAGCAGGCTTTCAAGGGCATTGCGGGCCTGGCGCGACCCCGGCCGGACATCGCCAAACTGATGCAGACCCGTGCCGAGCCTGCGCTGACCTCCATCGTGACTGTGGCACCCGACCCCCGCGACGCACGCAGCTTGCCGCGCGACGACCGTGCGGCCTCGGCCGCGCAGGTCTCGGCGGTCTGAACGGAAGGGGCAGACGATGCAAACCGTGGACTATCTCGTGATCGGCGCCGGCATTGCCGGAGCCTCCGTCGCCTGGCAGTTGGTGCAGTCCGGCGCCGCAGGGCAGGGCGCCAGCGTGCTGCTGCTGGAGCGCGAATCGCAGCCCGGCTACCACACCACCGGCCGCTCGGCCGCGCTGTACATGGCGACCTATGGCACGCCCAACATCCAGGCGCTCACCCGCGCCAGCCGCGCGTTTTACGATGCGCCGCCGCCCGAGTTTGGCGCCGACCCCATCCTCTCGCCGCGGGGCGTGGTCTATGTGGCCCGGCCGGACCAGCTGGAGCTGCTCAAGCAGACGTATGACGAAGCGCGTGCCGCCTCACCCAACGTGCGCTGGGTGGAGCAAGCCGAGCTGCTGGCCATGCTGCCCTGCCTGAAGCCCGAGGCCGTGGCCGCCGGCATGGGCGAGCCCGAGGCCGCCGACATCGATGTGAACGCCCTGCACCAGGGCTACCTGCGCGGCCTGCGCCAGCGCGGGGGCCAGGTGCTGACGAACGCCGAGGTCACGGCCGTGCAGCGCGAGGGCGGCACGTGGCAGGTGGCGCTGGCCGACGGCCGGGTGCTGGCCGCTGCCACCCTTGTCAACGCCGCCGGTGCCTGGGCCGATGTCGTGGCAGGCCTGGCCGGTGTGCCCCCCATCGGGCTGGAGCCGCGCCGGCGCACGGCGTTTACCTTCCCCGTGCCCGAGGGCATGGACGCCACCCACTGGCCCGCCGTGATCGGCATTGACGAGAGCTTCTACTTCAAGCCCGACGCAGGCCAGCTGCTGGGCTCGCCGGCCAACGCCGACCCCACGCACCCGCACGACGTGGTGCCCGAGGAGCTGGATGTGGCCACGGGCATCTACCACATTGAGGAAATGACGACGTTCCAGATTCGCCGCCCCTCGCACACCTGGGCGGGGCTGCGCTCGTTCGTGCGCGACGGGGACATGGTGATCGGCTGGGACAACCACGTACCCGGGTTCTTCTGGCTGGCGGGGCAGGGCGGGTATGGCATTCAGAGTGCCGCCGGGGCATCGTTGCTAGCCCGCCAGTTGCTGCGCGGCGAACCGCTGGCGCCGGAACTGGCGCGCGAGGGCGTGGAGGTGGAGGGATTGTCGCCCGCGCGGCTGCGCTGAACGCCCCCGAAAGGCTCAAGCGAAGCGAAAGGCTCAAGCGAAGGTGTTGACCTGGGTGCCCAGCGGGCCGGACGTGGCCAGCGCGGGCTGCTGCGGCGCGGATTGCGGCAGGGCATCCAGCAGGGTGGCAGCAGAAGCCGCCTGGGTGTCCAGGGCTTTTTTCAGCACGGTCATTTGCACGGCATCCGAAGTCTTGGCGCTGGCCAGTGCCGTGGCGGTATTCACAATGCTGTTGGTGAGGGCGATGTCCATGGCGGTTCCTGGGGGCAATGCCCTGTTATCGGCAGATTCCCGGGCGGCTTGAGCGCGGTGTGCGGCCTGCGGAAGTGCGCGGGGGGGCAGCGGCGGCCGCACGGGGCTACTCCAGTGCCGCCACGCCAATGCTGGCGCAGCTGGCCAGGTCCGATTCGGGCGCCGACGGCAGCTGCCGGGCGGCATCGCGCAGCGCCGTGCGCAGGCCTTCCTCGTAGGTGGGGTGGTAGAACGGCATGCCCAGCAGGTCGTGCACCGTCAGCCCCTGCTGGATGGCCAGCGCCAGCAGGTGGGCCAGGTGTTCGCCGTGCGGGGCGCACATTTCCGCGCCCAGCAGCCGGGCGGTCGATGCATCGGCCGCCAGGTGCAGGCGGCCATGGTGGTGCAGCGCAGCACGGGCGCGGCCCTGGTCCTTGAAATCCACCGTGCCCGTGACGGTGCGGCCAGGCTCCAGTTCGGCAAGGCGTTTGCCCACCTGGGCGACCTGGGGGTCGGAGAACACGATGGACAGCGGCGTGCGCCGCCGGAACGCGCCCGGCGAGCCGGCCAGGGCATTCATGCCGGCAATGTGGCCTTCATCAGCGGCCTCGTGCAGCAGCGGTGTCTGCGCGTTGGCGTCCCCCGCCAGGAACACGGGCAGATCGCCGATCTGAAGGGTTTGCGGGTTGACCTCGGGCAACCCGTGCGCGTCCAGCGGCAGGCCCAGCGTTTCCAGCCCCAGGCCCTCGGTGTTGGGAACCCGCCCCAGGGCGGCCACCACTTGGTCCACCACCACGCGGTTGGGGCCGCTGCGCACCTCGATGCCGCCCGCCACTTCGCGCAGTTCGGCCGCGGCGCCTGTGTGCAGCACCATCTCTTTCTTGAGCGCCGCGACCAGCGCGCCATTCACCTGCGTGTCGCTCAGACCCGCCAGTTCCGGGGCCGTGGTGAATGCCGCCACCTCCAGCCCCAGCCGTGCCAGCGCCTGCGAGATTTCCACGCCGAGCGGCCCCATGCCGATGACGGCGACGCGCGGCCCCAGCGTAGGCTGCTCGAACAGGGTGTCGGTGGTCAGAATGCGGTCCCCAAAGGCCAGCCATTCCTCCGGCACCTTGGGGCGCGAACCGGTGGCCACGATGATGCTGCGGGTGGCGTGCACGGTGCCGTCAATGTCGACCGCGTTCGGGCCGAGCAGGGTGGCACGGCCTGCAACCCGCTGGTGGCTTGGCAGCGCGTCCGTGGCGCGCAGGGCGCCGGCCACGAAGTCGTCGCGCAGGTCGCGGATGCGTTGCAGCACGGCAGGGATGTCGGCCTCCAGGGCATCTCCTCCCCGCAGCCCCAGGTCCTGCAGTTGGTGGCGGCGGTGCAGCGCGTTGGCCGCCTCGATCAAGGCCTTGGAGGGCATGCAGCCCACGCGGGCGCAGGTCGTGCCCCAGGGCCCCTCGTTCACGAGGAGGAAGCGGGCCGAGCGCTTGCGCACCTCGCGCAGCGCTGCCAGGCCGGCGGTGCCGGCGCCGATGATCAGAGTGTCCAATGTGGGCGCACTCATGGGCTTGTCTCCAGGGGGCTTGTCTCCAGGGCCATGGGGTTCCAGTCCGCCGGTTTGTCCGGTTCAGGGGACTAGTGTCGTGTGGGACGCCCCCCCGGGCTGTAGGCGCACAGCCCTTTTTGGGCACTGGTCGGCAGCCAAGGCCGTGGCAGGTGGCTGCGGTGGAGCGGCCCGGGTGGCGGGGCGGCCCTGGCGGGCGCGTCAGTCGGCCTGCGCCGTGCGCCACCCCACGCGGCCCTGGCCGGCATCGTTGACGCGCTGCACGAAGGCCGCCGCCTGTGCTTCCACCAGCCGCAGTTCCATGCTCACTTGCGAGCCGTGTTCCACCTGCAGCAGTTCGGCCCCCGCTGCCGCGAGCTCGCGCCGCAGCAGGCCTTCCAGGGCGTAGGGCACTTCGCAGGCCAGCGTCTTCATCCGCTGCAAGGGCACTTTCTGCACCGGCAGGAGTGCCTGGGCCACGGTATCGGTATAGGCGCGCACCAGGCCGCCGGCACCCAGCTTCACCCCGCCAAAGTAGCGCACCACCGTGGCCAGCACGCCTTCCAGGTCCTGGTGGCGCAACACGTCCAGCATGGGGCGGCCCGCAGTCCCGCCGGGCTCGCCGTCGTCCACCGCGGCGGACTGCCCGCCCGCCAGCAGGGCCCAGCAGATGTGCGCGGCGCCGGGGTGCTGTTGCCACAGGGCGTCGACCACCGCCTGCGCGCTGGCCCGGTCGGCCATGGGCTGCACGCAGCCAATGAAGCGGCTTTTCTTGATGATGAGTTCGCTGTGGGCCGGGGCGGCCAGGGTGTAGGGCATGGGGCGAACAGTTTAGGGCACCGCTGGCCCGGCCTTCGCGCGCGAGGCCACGGGATGCGGGCCGGCCCTGCCGCCGTGCACGCTGCGGTGTGCCTCGCGTCACACGCGGCAATGGCGTGCCTTCCTACACGCCTGCACGCCGGGTGGCGCTTAAAGTTTGCTACGGTTTTCAAAGCAACACCCTCATCCAGGAGCCGCCATGCTTGCCTTGCCCTTTGCCGCCCTGCCCTTGGGGCAAACGCTTACCCGCCGTGTGTGGGGCCGGTTCCTGTCCCGCCCCGCGGCTGCCGGGGTCGGCGAAAGCGCCGCGGTCGCGGTGCTGGCCGAGGTGGAGGCGGCTGCCGAGGTCGACGAATCCGTGCCCGACCTGGCCCAGCGGGTGCGTGAGACCGGGGAGTGGTAGTGCGGCCGGGTCCGAGCCTGCAGAGGCACACGGCGCGACCCCTCGTGCGGAGGATCCTTAAAGCTTGAGCTCCCAGTGCTCGCCCACGAGCTGCTGGCCAAAACCCTCGTACGGCTCCGACTTGACCAGGCGGAAGCCGCGCTTGGCATAGATGCCGCGGGCCGCCGTCAGGCAGCTGTTGGTCCACAACACCATTTTCTTGTAGCCCTTGCCGCGCGCAAAGGCGATGCACTCGTCCGCCAGCCGGGCGCCCAGGCCCAGTCCGCGCGCCTTGGGCGCGAGGATGAGCATGCGCAGCTGCGCCACCGTGGCCGACTTGCGCACCACGAACACGGCGCCCACGCGTTCGCCCTCCAGCTCTGCGATCCAGCAGCGCTCCCAGCCCGGCTGGAACCGGCGGACAAACTGCGCGGCAATGTCGGCAACCAGCGCCTCGAAGCGGCTGTCCCAGCCGTACTCGCGCCAGTAGATCTCGCCGTGCTGCTGCACCACCCATCCGATATCGCCGGGCACGGGCTCGCGCAGCACGGCCACCGGGGAGCGCGGGGCGGCATGCGCCTGCGGCTCCAGCAGCGCCTGGATACGCTGCATGGCGCCGACCACCTCCTGGCGCCGGTGGGGGGCCAGCGGGGCCAGCAGCGCTGCGGCCTCGTCGCGCGAACGCTGCTGCAGCGGCTCGAACGTCGTACGCCCGGCCTCGGTGAGCGCCAGCACGCTTTGCCGCGCGTCGCGCGGGCTGGCACGGCGGGTGAGCCAGCCCGCCGTCTCAAACCGGCGCAGGATGCGGCTGAGATACCCGCCGTCCAGCCCCAGTTCGCGCGCCAGTTCGCTGGCGACGGGGGCCTCGCGGTGCGCCAGCTCGTACAGCACCCGCACCTCGGTCAGCGACAGCTGGCTGCCCAGGTACGGGTCCAGCACGCCGATGCGCCGGGTGAAGAAACGGTTGAACTGCCGGACCGCCTTGACGGCGTCCGCGGGAATGGCGGTGTTCTGCGCCAGCGCGGCGGAGAGGGCGGATGGGTGTGTGGGCTGCATAGATGTCTGCGTCATGTAATTAGTTGACTATGGCAAGTATATGGCCGTTGGCATCAAACCTGTCCTGGGCAGGGGCAAGCCGCCCCGGGGCGACAAAAAAGCTGTGCCCGCCTAAAATTGCGGGTTACCCACCACTGCCGCGCCCCAGAAAGCCCCCGCCCGCCCCGGGGCCGGCCGCGCCCTCCGCACCAGCATGAACGCCCCCGTCGACGTCTCCTTTTTTGCGCGCGCCGCAAAGCCCTTGACCAGCTACCGTCCGTACTGGGCCAAGCGCTTTGGCACGGCCCCGTTCCTGCCGATGAGCCGCGCCGAGATGGACAAGCTGGGCTGGGACAGCTGCGACATCATCCTGGTGACGGGCGACGCCTACGTGGACCACCCGAGCTTCGGCATGGCTGTGATCGGCCGCACGCTGGAGGCCCAGGGCTTTCGCGTGGGCATCATCGCCCAGCCGGACTGGCAGAGCGCCGAGCCCTTCAAGGTGCTGGGCAAGCCCAACCTGTTCTGGGGCGTGACGGCGGGCAACATGGATTCGATGATCAACCGGTACACCGCCGACCGGAAGATCCGCAGCGACGATGCCTACACCCCGGGCGACGTGGGCGGCAAGCGCCCCGACCGCGCCGCCATCGTCTACAGCCAGCGCTGCCGCGAGGCGTACAAGGACGTGCCCATCATCCTGGGCGGCATCGAAGGCAGCCTGCGCCGCATCGCCCACTACGACTACTGGAGCGACAAGGTGCGCCGCTCCATCGTGGTGGACAGCAAGTGCGACCTGCTGCTGTATGGCAACGCCGAGCGCGCCTTGGTGGAGGTGGCCCACCGCATCGCCGCGCGCGTGCCGGTAGAGCAGATCACCGATGTGCGCGGCACGGCCTTCGTGCGCCGGCCCGATGACGAAAGCGGCAAGGGCTGGTTCGAGATCGACTCCACCACGGTGGATGAGCCCGGCCGCGTGGAGCCGCACATCAACCCCTACATGACCACCAGCGAGCAGGCGGCCGCGCAGGGCGCCAGCTGCAGCAAGGAAGAGGGTGGCGGTGCTATTGATTCAGGAGCTGTCAGCGCTTGTGGGACGGGCGCTGGAGGCCAAAATGACCCCAATCCTGCGATCCAGCCCATCCAGTTCGTTGCGAACCCGGCGCTCAAGGCCAAGCTGAAGGCGCCCCCGCGCGACAAGACCGTGATCCGCCTGCCCAGCTACGAGCAGGTCAAAAGCGACCCCGTGCTGTACGCCCACGCCAACCGCGTGCTGCACCTGGAGACCAACCCCGGCAACGCCCGCGCGCTGGTGCAGGCCCACGGCGAGGGCGCCACGGCGCGCGACGTGTGGATCAACCCGCCGCCCATCCCGCTCACCACGGCCGAGATGGACCATGTGTTCGATCTGCCCTACGCGCGCGGCCCCCACCCCAGCTACGCCGACGAGAACGGCAGCCACGACGGCGCGACCAAGATCCCGGCGTGGGAGATGATCCGCTTCTCCATCAACATCATGCGGGGCTGTTTTGGCGGCTGCACCTTCTGCTCCATCACCGAGCACGAGGGCCGCATCATCCAGAGCCGGTCGGAGGATTCGATCATCCAGGAGATCGAGGACATCCGCGACAAGGTCAAGGGCTTCACCGGCACCATCAGCGACCTGGGCGGCCCCACGGCCAACATGTACCGCCTGGGCTGCCGCAGCCCCGAGATCGAGGCCGCCTGCCGCAAGCCCAGCTGCGTGTACCCCGGCATCTGCCAGAACCTGCACACCGACCACGGCCCGCTCATCAAGATCTACCGCCGCGGCCGCGCGCTCAAGGGCATAAAAAAGATCCTCATCGGATCGGGCCTGCGCTACGACCTGGCGGTGAAAAGCCCTGAATACGTGAAGGAGCTGGTGCAGCACCACGTGGGCGGCTACCTCAAGATCGCGCCCGAGCACACCGAGCAGGGCCCGCTCACCAAGATGATGAAGCCGGGCATCGGCAGCTATGACCGCTTCAAGCAGATGTTCGAGAAGTTCAGCGAAGAGGCGGGCAAGAAGCAGTTCCTCATCCCGTACTTCATTGCCGCGCACCCGGGCACGAGCGACGAGGACATGATGAACCTCGCCCTCTGGCTCAAGAAAAACGGCTTCCGTGCCGACCAGGTGCAGACCTTCTACCCCAGCCCCATGGCCACGGCCACGGCCATGTACCACTCGGGCCGCAACACGCTCACCAAGGTGCGCCGCCAGATGCGCGACGAGGCCGAAGAGTCCGTGGACATCGTGCGCGGCGAAAAGCGCCGCCGCCTGCACAAGGCCTTCCTGCGCTACCACGACCCCAACAACTGGCCCCTGCTGCGCGAGGCGCTCAAAGCCATGGGCCGCGCGGATTTGATAGGCAACGGCAAGCAACACCTGATCCCGACCTTCCAGCCGATGACGGACGGCGGCTACCAGAGTGCGCGCAAGAAGAACAGCACCTCTGGCAAGGGCGGCGCCGGCCTGGGCTACGCCATCAACAAGGATGGCAAGGCCGTGGCGCTGCGCCCACGCACCCAGGAAACGCAGGAGCCGAAGGAGGATGTGCGCTTCCGTGCCAGCCCGCCCAAGCCGGGGCGCATGCTGACCCAGCACACGGGGCTTCCCCCCCGAGCCACCGGCGCGGCCAAGCCTTCCTTCAAGCGCAAGCCGCAGCAGTAACTGCGGGAAGCGTCACGGGGCAATTCCGGCCGGGCAGGGGCGCGATCGGCCCTTGCCGGCCGAAGCCCTGCATCAGCGCGGTTGATCGCTGTTCACCGTGGGGTGCATATCTCCCTCGGCAGCATGCGTACCCACGACGACCGACTGGGGCGAGCTGTCCTGCGGCTGTTGGGGGATCAGGTCTTCGATGATGAAGGTGCGGTAGTAAAACGCCGTCACGGCGCCCTGGGGCTGGATGGCGGCCACCAGGCGTTCGGGCGCGTCCTTACCGTCCATGGAAATCAGCAGGCCGTGGTAGCCCTTGCCCGCCAGGTCGGCAATGCGGCGCACCATATCGCCTTCGGCGCCCACGGACGGCATGGGCGCGTCGGCGGTGCCCAGGGTGCGCACGATCTCCTGCAGGATCACTTCAGGGCTGGCATAAGCGGTGTCGCCCTGGTAGCCTGCCGTTTGCAGTGCGTTGGCTGCCTGGCGCACGCAGTCCTCGTCGGGGAACAGCGCGAACACATGGCCAGTGGGATAGAAGACGCCGCCCATGTTGGTCATGGTCGAATCGAGAACGAGGGGTTTCATGACGGGCATCTCCCGAGGTGTTTCAGACCTCTGGATTGAAACCGGCGCGCTCGTCGGCCGGTGTAGGCCGGCAGACAATTTGGGGGTCAGGCGCCCCGCGCGCCCCCGCAAAGGTCGAATGCGCCGGCGCCCCTTCGGGAAACTGCGCGGGCCGCGGGCGGATGCCCTACACCCGCCACCCGCCCGCCCCTGCGGCCACGGCGGCGCAGTGCAGGCCGACGGTGGCCCAGTACACCGCGCGGAACGGTTGCTTGCGGGACTTGTGCCGCAGCCACTGCTGGGCAAACCACGCACCCGGCCAGCCGCCGGCCAGGCTCAGCAGGTGCAGATGGCTTTCGCGGGTGCGCCGCTGGCCGGCTTGTGCGGCGTTCTTGTCGATGGCGTAGACCAGGACGGTGAGCAGGTTGACGCCGGCCGCTGCACCGAGCACCCACAGGGGCAGCCGCCCGCCGTACACGCCCCACGCCAGCAGGGCCGCCCAGCCCAGCATGAGCAGGTGGATCAGCGCCGCCCCGGCTGCGGCGGGCGGTTCGCTGCTGGAAGAAGAAGACGGCCGGCGCGGGCGGCGGAGTCCCTGCGCCCGGTCCGCAGGCGGCTTTGCCGCCGCTGACGCACGCCGGGTAGGCGGCGCGGTGGCGGGGCGGGACTGCTCCGGCGCCGCCGCGCGCGCCACGGGCTGCACCGCCATGGCGCGTGGGCCCTTGCCGCCCACGTGGATCTCTTCGTACACCACGGCCAGGCCCTCGCGGGGCGCGCCAGCACCCCGGTAGTCCCGCACATGAAAGAACACGTCGGCAGTGGTGTCCGGGCTGCGGATGAAGCCAAAAGCGCGGGTGGCGTCCCAGCGGGTGATGGTGCCTTGTTTCTGCATGGGCGCGGGCGGACCTCAGGCCAGTGTGTGCAGGGGGATGTCTTGCGCCACCGCCAGTGCGTCCAGCTGGGCGCGGGTCTGCGTGCGCAGGAAGGCGGCCACAGCCGCGTGGGTGGCCGCGGCGCGCAGCACCTCGGGGTCGCCCGTTGGTGGCAGGCCGGCGGCGTTGCACAGGCGGGCGGCAAAGTGGGGTTCCAGCGCGGCCACGGCCACGCGGCCGTCGGCGCAGGGGTAGATGCGGTAGCCCGCGTGGTGGCCGCCCACATCGCCATCGGGGGTGGTCAGCCCCCAGGTGCGCGGCTGGGCCAGCCAGGCGGCGGCATCGGCCAGGGCCACTTCCATGCACACGCCGCGGCCGGTATGGGCGCGCTCCAGCAGGGCTTGCAGCACCGCCTCGCTGGCCATCAGCGCGCCGCCCATGTCGGCGTACAGCGTAGGCGGCATCTCGGTGCCGGTCACCAGGCCGGCGTCGGCCAGGTAGGTGAGGTCGTGGCCGGGCTCCTCGGCCCGCTCGGCCGCTGCGCCCACGATGCGCACCAGGGACAGGCGCGGGTACTTCGCCTGCAGCGCCTCCCACGACAGGCCCAGCTTGGCCAGCGCCGAGGGGCGAAAGGAGGTAATGAGCACATCGGTGCCCGCCAGCTCGCCGTGGAGCGTGGCCTGGCCTTCGGGCGTCTTGAGGTGGGCGTGCACCACGCGCACGCCCTGGTGCAGCGTGGCGTAGGCGGCCGGGCTGTAGATGCCCATGGGGTCGGCGCTCGCATGACCGGGCGCGGGCGGCGGTTCCAGCTTGGTGCACAGGGCGCCCATGCGGGCGCAGCGCATCAGGGCGGCCGGGCCGGGCAGGTTGAGCGCGAGGCTCAGGACGCGCACATTGCGCAAGGGCTGGGGCAGGGCGGTGGTCATGGGTGGGGCGTTGTCTCGGGGGATGGTTGTGTGGTGCGGGCGCGGCAGGAACTTCAAGCGGTGGCCGGGCTCACTCTCGCGTTATACATAACTTGTTACGCTCCCTGATCCATGCAACGCAGAACTTCTTTGGCCGCCCTCGCGGGCCTGGCCGTCTTTCCGGGAGCTTTCATGAACCCATCCCTTTGCAGCGCCGCCACGGCGGCTGCGCTGCAGGCGCTCAAGCCGTCGCCCCGCATGCCCGTGCTGTTCGTGGGGCACGGCAGCCCCATGAACGCCATCGAGGACAACGCCTGGCGGCGCAGCTGGCAATCCGTGGGCGCGGAGTTGCTGGCGCGCGCCGCGCAGCCGCAACTGATCCTGTGCGTGTCCGCCCACTGGCTCACGCGTGGCGGCTGGCAGCTCACCGGCATGGCCCACCCCAAGACCATCCACGACTTTGGCGGGTTCCCGCAGGCGCTGTTCGACCAGCAGTACCCCGCGCCCGGCGCGCCGCAGGTGGCGCGCAGCCTGGCGGCTGAGCTGAAGTCGCCCGCCACGGGGGGCGCCCTGGGCGTGGACGACGGCGAATGGGGGCTGGACCACGGCACCTGGTCGGTGCTCAAGCCCATGTTTCCGCAAGCGCAAATTCCGGTGGTGCAGCTGAGCATGGACTACGGCCGCGCCCCGGCAGAGCACTACGCCCTGGGCCGGCAGCTCGGGGCCTTGCGCGAGCGCGGGGTGCTGATCGTGGGCAGTGGCAATGTGGTGCACAACCTGCGCGCGTCGCGCCGGGGCTCGGCGGCCAATGAGGCCTATGACTGGGCCGCCGAGTTCGACACCACCGTGCAGGATCAGATCAAGAAGGGCCAGCTCGACGCCCTGCAGGACTTTCTGCAGCTGGGCGCGGTGGCGCGGCAGGCGCACCCCACGCACGAGCACTACCTGCCGCTGCTGTACGCGGCGGGCGCGGTGCAACCGTCGGAAATGCCGCGCTTTTTCAACACCGGGTTCCAGTCGGCGTCGATCTCGATGCGTTCGGTGTTGTGGGGGTGATGCTATAAAAATAATAGCTGCTTGCGCTTTGTACATAAGCGCTGCAGGCCAAAATCATGCTGATTGCAGCGTGAGCCAGCCCCAACGCTCGCGGTAGCTGCGGGCCTTGGCCTCGAACAGCGGCAGGTGCGGGCACGCCGGGTTGGGACGCAGGATGCCGGCGTACAACTCCTGCAGCCCGTAGGGGGCGTACAGCCGGGGCGCATGTCCCGCTGAGCCGGGCTGCAAGCCCACGCAGGTGCCCGGCACCAGAAACCGCCCGATGCCATCGCGCGCCGATTGCAGGGCGGTGTAGGGGTAGCCGAACCATTCTTCGTACCACAGGTGCACGCGCGCCTGGTTCTTGGCTTCCACCGTGATGGGCAGGTCGGCAAAAAGCGCAGCGGCGCGGGCCTGCACCTGCTGCTCGGCCTCGGCGGACAGGTCCGCCGCGTCGAAGTAGAACAGGTCATAGTCCTTGATGTGCGCCGTGGGCGCCTGGCCCGAGCGCAGGTTCCACACCGTCTGGAACAGGCAGCCCGCCACCAGCCAGGCGTCCGGCAGGCCCAGAAGCGGCAAACGCTCCAGAAGGGCCGCGTTGTGCGGGTTCTGGAGCGTTTCGCTCACAAAGCGGCGCTCAAGCGCCGCTTCGCTTTCATCGTGCTCAGATGACCTTTGCAATGGCCTGGCAGACGTAGTCGATGTTCTTGCTGTTCAGCGCCGCCACGCACATGCGGCCGGTGTCGGTGCCGTACACGCCAAACTCGCTGCGCAGACGCACCATCTGGTCCTTGGACAGGCCCGAGTAGCTGAACATGCCGATCTGCGTGGTGATAAAGGACATGTCCTTGGCCACGCCCGCGGCCTTGAGGCCGTCGACCAGCTTCTGGCGCATGGCCTTGATGCGCACGCGCATCTCGCCCAGTTCCTTTTCCCACAGGGCGCGCAGCTCGGGGTTGCCCAGCACGGCGGCCACGATGGCGCCGCCGTGGGTGGGCGGGTTGGAGTAGTTGGTGCGGATGGCGATCTTCAGCTGGCTCAGCACGCGGTCGGTTTCTTCCTTGGTGCTGCCCACCACGCTCAGGGCGCCCACGCGCTCGCCGTACAGGCTGAAGCTCTTGGAGAAGCTGGTGGACACGAAGATGTTCAGGCCGGCAGCCACAAACTTGCCAATCACGGCGCCGTCCTCTGCAATGCCGTAGCCAAAGCCCTGGTAGGCCATGTCCAGGAAGGCGGTGAGGTTGCGTTCCTTCACCACGGCAATCACCTGGTCCCACTGGGCGGGGGTGATGTCGTAGCCGGTGGGGTTGTGGCAGCAGGCATGCAGCAGCACGATGGTGCCGGCGGCGGCGGCCTTCAGCTTGGCCAGCATGCCGTCAAAGTTGATGCCGCCCAGGCCGCCGTTGGCGCTCTGGTCGAAGTAGGGATACGTGTCCACCGGGAAACCGGCGTTGGTGAACAGCGCGCGGTGGTTTTCCCAGCTGGGGTCGGAGATCAGCACGGTGGCGTTGGGGCTGATCTTCTTGAGGAAGTCGGCACCGATCTTCAGGCCGCCGGTGCCACCAATGGCTTGCACGGTGGCCACGCGGCCGCTCTTGACCACGTCGGAGTCCGCGCCGAACACCAGGCCCTTCACGGCGGCGTCGTAGGCGGCGATACCGTCGATGGGCAGATAGCCACGGGCGGTGGGCTTGTCCATCATGGCCTTCTCGGCCGCTTGCACGCACTGCAGCAGGGGCAGCTTGCCGTTGTCATCGAAATACACGCCCACGCCCAGGTTGACCTTGTTGGGGTTGGTATCGGCAGCGAATTGCTCGTTCAGACCCAGGATGGGGTCGCGGGGGGCCATTTCGACGGCGGTGAACAGAGACATGGAGATCCTTGAAAGGTTGTCAGTAGCGGAGAATCCGGGCGTGGTGTAGTGTGCCGGGTTCGGCCAATTTTAACGGCCGCTCCCTACCACTCGTTGACTGCGCCCATGCCGGATCTCTCTGAAGTCATCACGGAAAAGCAAGAAGGCACCTTCGTGCGCTTTCCCGATTCCCCGTTCGAGCTGTTCCAGCCGTACCCGCCCGCGGGCGACCAGCCCGAGGCCATCGACAAGCTGGTGGAGGGGCTGAACGACGGCGAGGCCTTCCAGACCCTGCTGGGCGTGACGGGCTCGGGCAAGACCTTCACCATGGCCAACGTGATCGCCCGCATGGGGCGGCCGGCCATCGTTTTCGCGCCCAACAAGACGTTGGCCGCGCAGCTGTACAGCGAGTTCCGCGAGTTCTTCCCCAAGAATGCGGTGGAGTACTTCGTCAGCTACTACGACTACTACCAGCCCGAGGCGTACGTGCCCCAGCGCGACCTGTTCATTGAAAAGGACAGCGCCATCAACGAGCACATCGAGCAGATGCGGCTGTCGTGCACCAAGAGCCTGATGGAGCGGCGCGACGTGGTGATCGTGGCCACGGTGTCCGCCATCTACGGCATCGGCGAGCCCGAAAGCTACCACCGCATGGTGATGACGCTGCGCGTGGGCGACAAGCTGGGCCAGCGCGATGTGATCGCCCAGCTCATCCGCATGCAGTACCAGCGCAATGAGCAGGACTTCGCGCGGGGCAAATTCCGCGTGCGGGGCGACACCATCGACGTGTTCCCGGCCGAGCATTCCGAGCTAGCCATCCGCATCGAGCTGTTTGACGACGAGGTCGAGAGCCTTCAGCTGTTCGACCCGCTCACCGGCCGCGTCAAGCAGAAGATCCCGCGCTTTACCGTGTACCCCAGCAGCCACTACGTCACGCCGCGCGACAAGGTGCTGACGGCCGTGGAAACCATCAAGATCGAACTGGCCGAACGGCTGCAGCAGCTGCTGGCCGACGGCAAGCTGGTGGAAGCGCAGCGGCTGGAGCAGCGCACGCGCTTCGACCTGGAAATGCTCAGCGAGGTGGGCCATTGCAAGGGCATCGAAAACTACACGCGCCACCTGTCGGGCGCCGCGCCGGGCGATCCGCCCAGCACGCTGACGGACTACATGCCCAAGGATTCGATCATGTTCCTGGACGAAAGCCACCAGATGATCGGTCAGCTCAGCGCCATGTACAACGGCGACCGCGCGCGCAAGACCACGCTGGTGGAATATGGCTTTCGCCTGCCGTCCGCGCTGGACAACCGGCCGCTGAAGTTCGAGGAGTTCGAGCAGCGCATGCGCCAGGTGATCTTTGTCTCGGCCACGCCGGCGGACTATGAAAAGACCCATTCCGGCCAAGTGGTGGACCAGGTGGTGCGGCCCACGGGGCTGGTGGACCCGCTGGTAGAGGTGCGCCCGGCCACCCACCAGGTCGACGACGTGCTGCAGGAAATCCGCATCCGCATCGACAAGCGCGAACGTGTGCTGATCACCACCCTGACCAAGCGCATGGCCGAGCAGCTCACCGACTACCTGACCGACAACGGCGTGAAGGTGCGCTACCTGCACAGCGACGTGGATACGGTGGAGCGGGTGGAAATCATCCGCGACCTGCGGCTGGGCGCGTTCGACGTGCTGGTGGGCATCAACCTGCTGCGCGAGGGCCTGGACATCCCCGAGGTGTCGCTGGTGGCCATTCTGGACGCCGACAAGGAGGGCTTCCTGCGCGCCGAGCGCAGCCTTATCCAGACCATCGGCCGCGCGGCCCGCAACCTCAACGGCCACGCCATCCTGTACGCGGACCGGATGACCGATTCGATGAAGAAGGCCATCGGCGAAACGGAACGCCGCCGCGCCAAGCAGATGGCCTACAACGAGGAGCACGGCATCACGCCGCGCGGTGTTGTCAAGCGGGTGAGAGACCTGATTGACGGCGTGTACAGCGAAAAAGCTGGCAAGGATGCCGAGCGGCTGGAGCAGGAGGCCCTGCAGCGCGCCAAGGTGGAGGACATGTCCGAGAAAGACATCGCCCGCGAGATCAAGCGCCTGGAAAAGCAGATGCTGGACCACGCCCGCAACCTGGAGTTCGAGCAGGCGGCCCGCGTGCGCGACCAGCTGTCGCGGCTCAAGGACCGGGCCTTTGGAGCGCATGGCAGCGATGCCGTGGGACTGTAGCCGGATGCCGGCCACCCGGCCGGCGAGCACGCTTGCCCGAAAAGTTACCTATCCGGCCAATTGGTAACCGGGCCGTCTTTTATCCTGACAAATTCGATAGGGATTTGTGGTATACTCCCACAAAATACTCAAGAAAACAGCCTTGCGATGAAGGGCTCTGCACCGCAACACGGGCGCAGGGTAGGGGCGGAGACGGTGCCTTGCTGGCTGCGGCCGGCACGGCGGTTTCTACAACGGACAAGCCTTAGCACAAGGAGCTTGCGATGCGTCTCACAACCAAAGGCCGTTTTGCGGTCACCGCCATGATTGACCTGGCCCTGCGCCAGAACAACGGTCCTGTCACGTTGGCCGCTATCAGCCAGCGCCAGCAGATTTCGCTGTCCTACCTGGAGCAGCTGTTTGGCAAGCTGCGCCGCCATGAACTCGTGGAATCTACCCGCGGGCCCGGCGGTGGGTACACGCTGGCGCGCAAAGCCGGGGACATCACGGTGGCCGACATCATCGTCTCGGTGGATGAGCCCATTGATGCCACCCAATGTGGGGGCAAGGAAAATTGCCTGGGCGATGCGGGCCGCTGCATGACGCACGAGCTGTGGGCTTCGCTCAACCAGCGCATGGTGGAATTTCTGGATTCCGTCACCCTGCAGAAGCTGGTGGACGAGCAGATCGCCAAGGGCGTGCAGATCGAGGACAAGCCGGTCGTGCGCCGCGCCATCTCCACGACGCCGGTGGTCAAGCCCATCCGCGTGAACGCGCCCAACTCGGTCTTCGCCCTGGGCAACGCGTTCGCTAAATCCTGAACTTGTCAGCGCAGCGGCCGGCCCTGGGGTCGGCGCCGCCCTGAGCGATTTCTGAGATTGTTAATTTTTGTTTTCTTCTTGTTTGCCAGCCAGAAGCAACCCCTGAGCCAGCCATGGACATGACTCCGCACTTCCCCATCTATCTCGACTATGGCGCCACCACACCCGTGGATCCCCGGGTGGTTGACGCCATGATTCCCTGGTTGCGCGAGCATTTCGGCAACCCGGCGTCGCGCAGCCACGCCTGGGGCTGGGAGGCCGAGGAAGCCGTGGAGAAGGCGCGCGCCCAGGTGGCCGACCTCATCCATGCCGATCCGCGCGAGATCGTCTGGACCAGCGGCGCCACCGAATCCATCAACCTGGCACTCAAGGGCGCTGCCCACTTCTACCAGGGCAAGGGCAAACACCTCATCACCCTCAAGACCGAGCACAAGGCGGTGCTGGACACCATGCGCGAGCTGGAACGCCAGGGCTTTGAGGTGACCTACCTGGACGTGCAGGAAGACGGCCTGGTGGACCTGGACAAGCTCAAGGCGGCCATCCGCCCCGACACGGTGCTGATCAGCATCCTGTTCGTGAACAACGAAATCGGCGTCATCCAGGACATTCCCGCCATCGGCGCGCTGTGCCGCGAGAAGGGCATCCTGCTGCACGTGGACGCCGCCCAGGCCACGGGCCGGGTGGATATCGACATGGACGTGCTGCCCATCGACCTGATGAGCATGACCGCCCACAAGACCTACGGCCCCAAGGGTATCGGCGCGCTGTACGTGCGCCGCAAGCCCCGCGTGCGGCTGGAGGCCCAGATGCACGGTGGCGGCCACGAGCGGGGCATGCGCTCCGGCACCTTGCCCACGCACCAGATCGTCGGCATGGGCGAGGCCTTCCGCATCGCCAAGGCCGAGATGGCCGAGGGCAATGCCAAGGCCCGGGCGCTGCAGCAGCGCCTGCTCGACGGGCTGAAGGACATCGAGCAGGTGTTCATCAATGGCAGCCTGGAGCGCCGCGTGCCGCAGAACCTGAACATGAGCTTCAACTTCGTCGAAGGCGAGTCGCTCATCATGGGAATCAAGGGCCTGGCCGTGTCGTCCGGGTCGGCTTGCACGTCCGCCAGCCTGGAGCCCAGCTATGTACTGCGCGCCCTGGGCCGCAGCGACGAGCTGGCCCACAGCAGCCTGCGCATGACGATCGGCCGCTTCACGACGGAGGAGGAGATTGACTATGCCATCACCACCATCCGCGAAAACGTGGCGCGCCTGCGCGAACTGAGCCCGCTGTGGGAGATGTACAAGGACGGCGTCGATCTCAGCACCATCCAGTGGGCTGCGCACTGAGCGGGCGCACGGCGCCTGCGGCATTTTGAAGAATTGAAGAGGTACACATCATGGCTTACTCGGACAAGGTAGTTGACCATTACGAAAACCCCCGCAACGTGGGCTCGTTCGACAAGGGCGACGACTCGGTGGGCACCGGCATGGTGGGCGCACCGGCCTGCGGCGACGTGATGAAGCTGCAGATCAAGGTGAACCCCCAGACGGGCGTGATCGAAGACGCGCGCTTCAAGACGTATGGCTGCGGCTCCGCCATCGCGTCGTCGTCCCTGGTGACCGAATGGGTCAAGGGCAAGACGCTGGACGAAGCCGCCGCGCTCAAGAACAGCGAGATCGCCGAGGAACTGGCGCTCCCGCCGGTGAAGATCCACTGCTCCATCCTGGCAGAAGACGCCATCAAGGCCGCCGTGCTCGACTACAAGACCAAGCACGCTGCCACCGTGGCCTGAGCAATGAAGAGCGCCATGGCCATTACGCTGACAGAAGCCGCTGCCCGGCACGTCACCCGCTACCTTGCCCGGCGTGGCAAGGGCGTGGGCGTGCGCCTGGGGGTCAAGACGACGGGCTGCTCTGGGCTTGCCTACAAGCTGGAGTATGTGGACGCGAGCGAACCCGAGGACCTGGTGTTCGAGAACCACGGGGTCAAGGTTCTCATCGACCCCAAGAGCCTGGCCTACATCGACGGCACCGAGCTGGACTACGTGCGCGAAGGCCTGAACGAAGGCTTCAAGTTCAACAACCCCAACGAGCGGGACCGCTGCGGCTGTGGAGAGAGCTTCCGCGTCTGAGCGCACGGGCTTGCCCGGTCCGTGGAGTGACACACTGCCCAACCGCCACCGCGTTCGTGCTGGCGGTTTTTTCATGTTTTTTTCTTCGAAAGAGCGGGCCTGTTACTGGGCCTGGACCGCATGAACCTGCAATCCGACGATTTCGAACTGTTTGGCCTGCCCCGGCGCATGGAGCAAGACCGCGGTGCCATTGATGCGCGCTGGAAGGAACTGCAGCGCGAAGCCCATCCGGACAAGTTTGCGGCGCAAGGCCCGGCAGCGCAGCGGGTGGCCATGCAATGGTCCGTGCGCATCAACGAGGCCTACCAGCGCCTCAAGGACCCCATGCGCCGCGCTGCCTACCTGTGCGAGCTGCATGGCGCGCCCATCCGCGCGGAGGACAACACGGCCATGCCCGCGGCGTTTCTGATGCAGCAAATGGAATGGCGCGAAGCCCTGGAAGAAGCCCAGGCCGAGAGTGCCCTGGATGCGCTGGACGACGCCGTGCAAGACGCGCGCCGCGCCGCCCTGGCCGAATGCGCGCAGTGCATCGATGGCCGGCAGGACTATGCAGGCGCCGCCCGCCAGGTCAGAGCCCTCATGTTCATTGCGCGATTTGGCGACGACATCGAGCGCCGCCGGGAGCAACTGGGACAATAGCTAGGTTTTGCTTTTTTCGGGCCCCCGCATTGCCGTGGCGGCCCGTCACGTTGAGATCCGAACTTTCATGGCGCTTTTGCAGATTTCCGAACCCGGTCAGTCCCCCGACCCCCACCAGCGGCGCATTGCCGTGGGCATCGACCTGGGCACCACCCATTCCCTGGTGGCCGCTGTGCGCAACGGCGTGGCCGAATGCCTGCCAGACGCGCAGGGCAGGGTGCTGCTGCCCTCGGTGGTGCGCTACCTGGAAAGCGGCGGGCGGCAGATTGGCTACGACGCCGCCGCAGCGCAGAGCGCCGACGCGCGCAACACCATTGCCTCCGTCAAGCGCTTCATGGGCCGGGGCCTGGGCGATGTGGCGCAGGCCGGCAAGCTGCCCTACGACTTTGTCTCCGGCGCGGACGGTGACGGCGCGCAGGGCATGGTCAGCCTTGCCACGGTGGCGGGCAACAAGTCGCCGGTCGAAGTCAGTGCGGAGATTCTGGCCACGCTGCGCTTTCGCGCCGAAGACACCTTCGATGCCGACCTGTATGGCGCCGTCATTACCGTGCCCGCCTACTTCGACGATGCCCAGCGCCAGGCCACCAAGGACGCGGCCCGGCTCGCAGGTATCCACCTGCTGCGCCTGATCAACGAGCCCACCGCCGCGGCGATTGCCTACGGCCTGGACAACGCGAGCGAAGGTGTCTATGCCGTGTACGACCTGGGCGGCGGCACCTTCGATATCTCCATCCTGCGCCTGACCCGCGGCGTGTTCGAGGTGATCGCGACGGGCGGGGACTCTGCATTGGGCGGCGACGACTACGATGCCGCCCTGGCGGACTGGGTGCTCGGGCAACTGGGCCTGGAAGCCGTCACGCCTGCGGACAAGTCGGCCGTGCGCCTGGCGGCGCGGGCCTGCAAGGAAGCCTTGACTGCTACAGAAAGTGTAGCTTTCTGCGCCCGCCTGGCGGGCGCTGACGTGCATTTTGACGTGAATCGCTCGGATTTCGAGGCCGCCACGGCCGACCTGACGGCACGCTCCATGGCTGCCGTGCGCCGTGCCCTGCGCGATGCCCGTCTGGCGCGTGATGAAGTGCAAGGGGTGGTGATGGTCGGCGGCTCCACGCGCATGCCGCAGGTCCAGCGTGCCGTGGAGGAATTCTTTGGCAAGCCCCCGTTGACCAACCTGAACCCGGACGAGGTCGTTGCCCTCGGGGCGGCCGTCCAGGCCAACCAGCTGGCGGGCAACAACACGGCGGGCGACCTGCTGCTGCTGGACGTGATTCCGCTGTCGCTGGGCATCGAGACCATGGGCGGACTGGTGGAGCGCATCGTCTCGCGCAACGAGACCATTCCCACCGCCAAGGCGCAGGATTTCACCACCTACAAGGACGGCCAGACCGCGCTGGCCATCCATGTGGTGCAGGGCGAGCGCGACCTGGTGCAGGACTGCCGCAGCCTGGCACGCTTTGAGCTGCGCGGCATTCCGCCGATGGCCGCGGGAGCGGCGCGCATTCGCGTCACCTTCACCGTGGATGCAGACGGCTTGTTGAGCGTGAGCGCGCGCGAGCAGGGCAGCGGCGTGGAGGCGCGCATCGACGTGAAGCCGTCGTACGGCCTCTCGGACGACCAGATCGCGCGCATGCTGCAGGACGGCTTTGCCACGGCCGCACAGGACATGAAGGCCCGTGCCGTGGTCGAGGCGCGTGTGGATGCCGACCGCATGCTGATCGCCACCCAGGGCGCGCTGGATGCCGACGGCGACCTGCTGAGCCCCCGCGAGCGGGAGGACATCGACGCGTTGATGGTTGCGCTGCGCCACCTGCGCGACAGCGACGATGCGGCCCGCATCGAAGCCGCCACCGAAGCCCTGGCCAAGGGCACGGAGGCCTTTGCGGCGCAGCGCATGAACCGGGGCATCCAGCAGGCCCTGGCAGGCAAGAACGTGCAGACTCTCTGAGGGCCTACGAGCGCCTTCGCCGAACCAGAAAACCCCACCCCATGCCCGTCATCAAGATCCTTCCCCATCCCGAGTACTGCCCCGCGGGCGCCGAGATCACCGCCCCGGCGGGCACCTCGGTCTGCGAGGCGCTGCTGGACAATCACATCAACATCGAGCATGCCTGCGACATGAGCTGCGCCTGCACCACCTGCCATGTGATCGTGCGCCAGGGCCTGGCGTCGCTGAACCCCGCCGAGGAGGAAGAAGAGGATCTGCTGGACCGCGCCTGGGGGCTGGAACCGCAGTCGCGCCTGTCGTGCCAGGCCATCCTCGCGCAGCAGGACCTGGTGGTGGAGATTCCCAAGTACAGCATCAACCACGCCAAGGAGAACCACTAGATGAGCGCAGCGCCGGGCCGCACCAAGCAAGCTCGCGCCCCCTGGGGGAGCCGCGAGGACACGAAGCACCGAGCGGGAGGGCACGTATGAGCCGCCAGATCGTTCTCGATACCGAAACCACCGGCCTGTCGGCCGAAGGCGGAGACCGCATCATCGAACTGGGCTGCGTGGAGCTGCTTAACCGCAAGCTTACCGGCAACAACCTGCACCTGTACTTCAACCCCGGGCGCGACAGCCACGAGGACGCGCTCAAGGTGCACGGCATCAGCAACGAGTTCCTGCGGGACAAGCCGAAGTTCGCGGAGCTGGTCGACGACATCCTGCAGTACCTGCAGGGCGCGGAGATCATCATCCACAACGCGGCGTTCGACGTCGGCTTCCTGAACAAGGAGCTTGAGCTCACCGGGCGGCCTGCCTTCCCCACCTACGTGGAGAGCATCACCGACACCCTGGCGATGGCCAAGGAGATGTACCCCGGCAAACGGAACTCGCTGGACGCCCTGTGCGACCGCCTGGGCGTCGACAATTCCGGCCGCACCTTGCACGGCGCCTTGCTGGATGCGGAGCTGCTGGCCGATGTCTACATCAACCTCACGCGCGGCCAGGACGCGCTGCTCATCGCCGATGACGCGCAGGACAGTGGTGTGGGCCTGAAGGTCGCCGCCATCGATCTGCGGGCGCTCGCCTTGCCGGTGCTGCGGGCCAGCGAACAGGAGCTGGCGGCCCATGACGAGGTGCTCGCGCAAATCGACAAGGCCAGCGGAGGCAAAACAATTTGGCGAACTGCTCAGCCGGCCTGAAAAGCTGTGCCATAATAGAGGGCTGTCGCAGCGACAAGGGTGATTAGCTCAGCGGTAGAGCACTGCCTTCACACGGCAGGGGTCACATGTTCGATCCATGTATCACCCACCACGTTGTCGACACCGTTGCAAAAGTGTTCTGCCCTGCAGAATGCCGGCGCCGGGTGATTAGCTCAGCGGTAGAGCACTGCCTTCACACGGCAGGGGTCACATGTTCGATCCATGTATCACCCACCAATACCAACCCCTGCAGATTTTGGTCTGCAGGGGTTTTTTCTTGGGGTCATGCGGTCTCGCACTCTGGCGGCGCTCGGCGGTGCGGATACAGTCGTGGGGCCTGTTCAAAGACGGTGGGAACGCCACGTGGCCGTGCCTTTAACGTGCCCCCACAAAGTTGCCGAGGTGCTCTGCATGGCTTGTGCCAGCAAGCCACCGAGCGCGTCATTCCCGCCCGCTTTGCAACGTCCGTTTCGAGGCCTTCATGATCACCTTTCACAATCCAGCCCACCCGGGGCATGCCCCGGTGTACGAGTTCTTTCGCGGCGAGCGCGTGCCCTGTTTTGAAAAGCCCGCACGCGCCGACTTTGTCGAAGACGCCTTGCGCCAGCGCGGCCATGTGCTGGTGGCGCCCGATGTCGACAGCACGGCGGTTTTGAACGCGGTGCACACCCCGCGCTACCTGGCCTTCTTGCAAACGGCCTGGGCGCAGTGGCTGGCCCTGGATGCGGCCAATGCCCAGGTGCAGCCGTTTCCGTCCGTGTGGCCGGTGCGCACCTTGCGCAGCGACGTGGAGCCGGAGAACTTCGTCGCCCGTCTGGGCCTGTACTCCATGGACAACGGAACCCCCCTGGCTGCGGGCACCTGGACTGCCGCCAAGACCGGCGCGGACGCGGCCGCCAGCGCGGCCCAGCGCGTGGCCCGGGGCGCCCGCGCCGCGTTCTGCTGCACGCGCCCGCCCGGCCACCATGCCGGGCCGGACTTCATGGGCGGCTATTGCTTCCTGAACAACGCGGCGGTGGCGGCGCAAGCGTTGCGCCAGCAGGGTGCCCACCGGGTGGCCGTGCTGGACGTCGATTACCACCACGGCAACGGCACGCAGAGCATCTTTTACGACCGTGCGGATGTGCTCTTCGTCAGCATCCACGGCGACCCGCGCACGGAGTACCCGTTCTATCTCGGCCACGCGGACGAGACCGGCGCAGGGGAGGGCCTGGGCTTCAACTGCAACCTGCCGCTGCCTGCCGGCACCGGCGCACAAGCCTGGTTTGCGGCGCTGGAAGCGGCTTGCGCGCGGATGGCCGGCCACGCCGCGGACGCCCTGGTGGTCTCGCTGGGGCTGGACACGTTTGAGGGCGATCCCATCTCCCGGTTCACGCTGGCGTCGTCGGACTTCAGCCGTCTGGGCGAGCGCCTTGCCCGGCTGGGGCTGCCCACGGTTTTTGTGCTGGAGGGCGGCTACGCTGCCGCAGAGCTGGGCACCAATGCCGTCAACGTGCTGGACGGCTTCGAGCAGGCCTGAAGCACCAGCCGAATGCAACGCGAACAAGGAAGAAACCCATGGCGGACACGGTGGATAGCGTCGATTGCGTAGTGGTGGGGGCGGGGGTGGTCGGCCTGGCAGTGGCGCGGGCGTTGGCCTTGCAGGGGCGCGAGGTGATGGTGCTGGAGGCCGCAGACGCCATCGGGACCGGGACCAGCTCGCGCAATAGCGAAGTCATCCATGCCGGGCTGTACTACCCCACCGGTTCCCTCAAGGCGCGCCTGTGCGTGCAGGGCCGCGAAAGGCTCTATGCCTACTGCGAAACCCGGGGCGTGCCGTACCGGCGCTGCGGCAAGCTGGTGGTGGCCACGACGCAGGACCAGCTGGCGCGCCTGCACGCGATCGAGGCGCATGCGCAGGCCAACGGCGTGCGCGACCTGCGGTGGGTGGACCGCGACGAAGCCCGGGCCATGGAACCCGCGCTGGAATGCGTGGCCGCCTTGCATTCGCCCAGCACCGGCATCGTGGACAGCCACGCCTTCATGCTGGCGCTGCAGGGCGACCTGGAGCACGCCGGCGGCCTGGTGGTGCTCAATTCGCCCCTGGAGCGCGCAGAATGTGCGCAAGATGCTATCTATTTAATAGCGTCTGGCGGGGTGCGGCTGCGGGCCCGCACGGTGGTGAATGCGGCCGGCCTGCAGGCTCCTGCCCTGGCGCGGCGCTTTGCCGGGCTGGCCACACAGTTCGTCCCCACCGCCTACTTCGCCAAAGGCAGCTACTTCACGCTGTCCGGCAAGGCGCCCTTCAGCCGACTCATCTACCCCGTGCCCGAGGCGGCCGGGCTGGGCGTGCACCTGACCCTGGACCTGGGCGGGCAGGCCAAGTTCGGGCCCGACGTACAGTGGGTGGACGCTGCGGAGGACCTGCTGGTCGACCCCTCCCGTGGCGAGGCCTTCTACGCCGAGGTGCGCAAGTACTGGCCCGGGCTGCGCGACGGTGCCCTGGCGCCTGGCTATGCCGGCATGCGGCCGAAGATCAGCGGTCCGGGCGAGGCTTCGGCGGATTTCGTGATCCAGGGACCGGGCGTTCACGGCGTGGCAGGGCTGGTGAACCTGTTCGGCATCGAGTCGCCGGGGCTTACCAGCGCATTGGCCATTGCCGAGCATGTGGCTGCGCAGGTGTAACGCTCCCGATTCAAGGGGGCGCATCCCGCGCTCCGCGTGATGTATGTCAGCTGTTGCCTTCGGTAACCTCTTGCGTCCCCGTCCTACGGGGGCGGCGGCGACCCCGGGGCTAAGATGAGGCTGTATTCTGTCTGGCGGTGCCGGCAGAAAAGAAAGATGCCGGGTTTTTTGTTTCGCTAAGAAAGGTTTTGTATGACTGCTTCCGATACCACCACCGAACTGGAAAAACTGGTTTCCGACCTGCGCGGACTGCTGGCCAACAAGGATCTGGATGCAGTTCCCGAGATCAAGCTGCTGCGCCAGCGCCTGGACGACGGTATGAGCAACGTCCGCGATTCCGCCGTGCGCGCCGCGCAGGACGCAGCCCGGCAAGCCAAGGAAGCAGCGCAGGCCGCAGACCGCTATGCCCATGACGAGCCCTGGCGCGTGGCCGGCGCGGCGCTGGCCGTGGGTGCCCTGGTGGGGTTCCTGCTTGCCCGCCGCTAAGTCGGCCCCGCTGGCGTTGCCACACCCGCTGCCTGGAGGTCTGGGATGAACTGGCTGTCTCTTCTGGGCCTGGACGCGTGGGTGGCACGCTGGCGCGCCCATGTGATCGAAGGTGCCATCGCGGCCGAGGACCGCATGGAACTGGCCCGGCTGGAATGGCAGGACCAAAAGGCGCGCCTGCAGCACCTGCTCGTGCTGACCATCGCCGTGGGCGGGCTCACGGTGGTGGCGCTTCTCATGCTGTCGGCGGCCGTTCTGGTGCAGTTCTGGGATACGCCCCAGCGCACCGCGGTGGCCTGGGGGGTGGCGGTGGTCTGGCTGTTGGGCTGGGCTGTGGCGCTGGCCTCCTTGGTGTCGGTGGCCCAAAAGGCCCGCCACGGCTTTGCGCTGACCCGCCGGGAGCTGGCCCAGGATTGGCGCGAGATCAAGGAGCGGCTCTGATGACTTCTCCTACTCTTTCTGACGCATCCTCTTCACCAGACCCCGTGCCGGTGCCCACGGCGGCCCAGCAAAAGGTGCTGGACCGCATCGCATTGCAGCGGGAACGCCTGCGTGCGCGCCGGGCGGCGCGTGCTCAGGCCATGGCGCTGGCGCAGCGCGACGCCGGCCCGATGGGCGCAGACGAGTCGCTGGCGCTGCGGGCCGCGGGCTTTGCGCGCCAGCATCCACTGGCCGTGGCTGCCATGGCGGGCGTGGCGCTGGTGGCCGGTCCGCGCCGGCTGGTCCGCTGGGCGGGTGTGGTGTTGCCGTTATTGATGCGCCTGCGGCGCTGAGCACGCCGCGTTGCCTTGTCGGCCACGAAAGCCGCTGCCGGGGTGCAGCGGCTTTTTTCTTGGGGAGCTGCCGGCCCCTCGGCCTGCGCCGGCGCCAGTTACCGGCCGGCTGCCTTGATCGCGCGGGCCGCCTGGGCCACCAGCGCGGGGCCTTCGTAGATGAGGCCGGTGTAGATCTGCACCACGTCGGCCCCCGCCCGGATCTTGCTGACGGCGTCCTCGGCGCTCAGGATGCCGCCCACGCCGATGATGGGGTAACGGCTTCCCAGCGCGGCCCGCAGCTGGCGGATGACCTGGTTGCTGGCTTCCAGCACGGGGGCGCCGCTCAGGCCGCCCGTTTCCTGCGCATGGCGCAACCCTTGGACGGCTGCCCGGCTGATGGTGGTGTTGGTGGCGATCACGCCGTCCATGCCATGGCGCTGCAGCGTGGCAGCGATCACCGCCACCTGGGCTTCGTCCAGGTCGGGCGCGATCTTCACGAACACGGGCACGCGCCGGCCGTGCTGGCTGGCCAGCGCCTCCCGCCGGCTGGCGATGGCTTCAAGGAGCCCGTCCAGCGCGGCATCGCTTTGCAGGGCGCGCAGGTTCTGCGTGTTGGGCGAGCTGATGTTGACGGTCACGTAGTCTGCATGGGGGTACACACCCTCCAGGCAGGTGAGGTAGTCGCGCGTGGCGTCCTCGATGGGCGTGGTGGCGTTTTTGCCAATGTTCAGGCCCAGCAGCAGCGGGTGCTTGCGGGGCTGGCTGCGAAAGCGCGCTTTCTGGACATTGGCCAGAAAGGCGTCCAGACCCTCGTTGTTGAAGCCCAGGCGGTTGATGAGCGCACGCGCCTCGGGCAGGCGGAACATGCGCGGCTTGGGGTTGCCCGGCTGCGCCTTGGGTGTCACCGTGCCCACTTCGACAAAGCCGAAGCCCATGGCGCCCAGGGCATCGATGCAGCGTGCGTTCTTGTCCAGGCCCGCGGCCAGGCCAACCCGGTTGGGAAAGGTCAGGCCCGCCAGTTCCACGGGGTCGTCCACCGTGGCATTGCACCAGGCCCATTGCAGCGGCGTGCGCTGGCCGCGGGCGAGCATGTCCATGGTGAGTTCGTGGGCGGCTTCGGCGTCCATGCCAAAGAGAAAGGGGCGGGTCAATGCGTAGGGAATGAGAGACATGGGGAGATAATTCGCGGATTACCCCTGATTTTCCCTCATGACCACTTCCGCTCCCCTGACCCAAGACGAACTCAAGACCCTGGTAGGCCAGGCCGCGCTGCAATACGTGGTGCCCGGCGAGATCGTGGGCGTTGGCACCGGCTCCACCGTGAACAAGTTCATCGACGCGCTGGCCACCATCAAGGACCAGATCAAGGGCGCCGTTTCCAGCTCCGTCGCCAGCACCGAGCGCCTCAGGGCGCTGGGCATCACCGTGTACGACGCCAACGCGGTGGAATCGCTGGCCGTCTACATCGACGGTGCGGACGAGATCGACGGCAAGGGTTACATGGTCAAGGGCGGGGGCGCGGCACTGACCCGCGAGAAGATCGTTGCGGCCCTGGCAGGCCGTTTCGTGTGCATCGCCGACGAATCCAAGCTGGTGCCGGTGCTCGGGCAGTTTCCTCTGCCGGTCGAAGTCATCCCCATGGCGGCCGCGCACATTGCGCGGCGGTTTGCCGCCGAGGGCGGGCAGGCCCAGCTGCGTCTGCGCGACGGGCAGCCCCTGGTGACGGACAACGGCCAGCACATCCTGGATGTCAAAGGGCTGGCCATCGCCGACCCGCTGGCGTTCGAGTCGCGCGTCAACCAATGGCCGGGCGTGGTCACCGTGGGGGTGTTTGCCCACCAGAAGGCGTCGGTGTGCCTGCTGGGCACCGCGCAGGGCGTGAAAACCATCACCTACTGAGCGAGCACGAGCGATCAGGCGCAGCCGGTTGGCGGGCCAAAGGAAAAGGGGCCGTTGAGGCCCCTTTGTGCTGCAGCGCTTCTTGCGTGCGCGACTTTTTAGAACCGGATGCCCGCAGGATTGCTGGGGGTGGGGCCGTCGGTCACCGGGGCAGGTGTCCGGACACTGGGGGCTGCGGGTGCTGCAGGCGCCGGGGCCGTGGCCGGCTCGGCTGCCTTGACGGCGACCAGCGGCGTGGCGGCGGGTTGCCGGTAGTTGCGGGGCAACTGCGACTGCTTGGGATACCCCGCAGCGTCCAGGTACTGGGTCCATTCCTGCTCGGAGAAGCCCGACAGTTGCTGGCCCCCGATGGTGCCGAAGGGCAGGCCCGTGCTGCCGCTCAGCCGCTGCAGCGCTGCGATGTCCTCGTTGCTGGACACGGTGCGCTCGGTGAAGGGGATGCCCCGTGCAGTAAGCAGGTTGCGAGCGGCCGTGCAGGGCTGGCAATTGTCACCGGTGTAGAGCGTGACGGGGAAGCGGCCCGCAACCTGGCGCAGTTCGTAAGGCAGGGCCCCATTGGCACCTGCACCGGCGGCTGCTGGTGCCACCGGTTCCACGGCCCGCGGCTGTGCGCCTGCATCTGCCGGCGGACGGTCGGAAAAAGTCACCTTGCCGTCCGGGCCGACGATCCGGTAGATCCCTTGGGCTTGCAGGCCGGCGCAGGCGCAGGTCAGCAGCAGGGCCGCCAGAAGGGGCAGGGGCGTTGTCTTCGTGTGCATGGCGGTCTTTCTCCTTGTTCCTTCAGCGGCCTGTTCAGGCCGCAGCGGTGGCCGGTGCGCCGGCCATGCCCTGGTGGCGCAGCAAGGCATCCAGGCTGGGCTCGCGCCCGCGGAAGGCCTTGAACGACTCCATGGCAGGGCGGCTGCCGCCCACTTCCAGGATGGCCTGCCGATAGCGGCGGCCGGTCTCGATGCTGGGCTGTCCGTCGCTGGCGGCGGTTTCTTCAAACGCGGCGTAGGCGTCGGCGCTGAGCACCTCGGCCCACTTGTAGCTGTAGTAGCCGGCAGCATAGCCGCCGGCAAAGATGTGGCTGAAGGTATGCGGCGTACGGCTGAACGCTGGGGGCTGCAGCACGGCCACCTCGCGGCGCACTGCGTCCAGCAACGGCATGATGTCTTGCGCCGGGTCGTGCTCGGTGTGCAGCAGCATGTCAAACAGCGAAAACTCGATCTGGCGCAGCGTTTGCATGCCGCTCTGGAAGTTCTTGGCCGCGATCATCTTGTCGTACAGCGCGCGGGGCAGGGGCTCGCCGGTGTCCACGTGCGCGGTCATGTGCTTGAGCACATCCCATTCCCAGCAGAAATTCTCCATGAACTGGCTGGGCAGTTCCACGGCGTCCCATTCGACACCGCCAATGCCCGACACGTCGCGCTCGTTCACCTGGGTGAGCATGTGGTGCAGCCCGTGGCCAAACTCGTGGAAAAGGGTGATGACATCGTCATGGGTGAGCAGTGGCGGCTTGCCGTCCACGCCGCTGGCAAAGTTGCACACGAGGTGCGCCACGGGCGTTTGCAGCACGCCGGTGTCGGGGCGCAGCCAGCGTGTGCGCACGTCGTCCATCCAGGCGCCGCCGCGCTTGCCGGTGCGTGCGGGCTGGTCCAGGTAGAACTGGCCCACCAGCTGCGTGCCGCCGTCGGGCCGCGTGCGTTCGATGCGGTAGAACTCCACCGCCGGGTTCCAGACTGCGGCGGTGTCGCGCCGGATGGCCACCTCGAACAGCGTCTCGATGATCTTGAACAGGCCTGCCAGCACCTTGGGCGCCGTGAAGTAGGCCTTGACCTCCTGCTCGCTGAAGGCGTAGCGCGCTTCCTTGAGCTTTTCCGAGATGTAGGGCCAGTCCCAGGCCTGCGGGTCCGCCAGACCCAGGTGCTGCGCGGCGAAGGCGCGCAGGTCGGCAATGTCGTTCTCGGCGTAGGGCCGCGCGCGGCGCGCCAGGTCGCGCAGAAAGCCGATCACCTGTGCCGGAGACTGGGCCATCTTGGGCACGACGGAGACTTCGCCAAAGTTGGCATAGCCCAGCAGCTGGGCCTCCTCGCGCCGCAGCGCGAGGATCTCGCGGATCAGGGCTGTGTTGTCAAACTTGCGGGCGTCGCTCTCGGCCTGGTCGGAGGCGCGGGTGACGTAGGCGCGGTAGAGCTTCTCGCGCAGGTCGCTGCGGGCCGCGAACTGCATCACGGGCAGGTAGCACGGCATCTTCAGCGTGAGCTTGTGGCCTTCCCGACCGTCGGCCTGCGCAGCCTCCCGCGCCGCCTGCTGCACGTCCTGCGGAACGCCTTCCAGCTCCTCGGCCGTGGCGTAGTAGGCGTACGCGTCCGTGGCGTCCAGCGCGTTCTCGCTGAACTTCTGGCTGAGTTCGGCCTGGCGCTCCTGGATTTGCGCAAAGCGTTCCTTGGCGGCACCGGTGAGCTCGGCACCGCTGAGCACGAAGTTGCGCACGGCGTTCTGGCGGGCCTGCCGCTGCTCGGCCGTCAGCGTGGCGGGATCAATGGCCTTGTATTTGGCATACAGGCGCTCGTCGGCCCCGAGCCGGGTCCAGAACTCCGTCACCTTGGGCAGCACGGCGTTGTAGGCTGCGCGCAATTCGGGCGTGTCCGCCACGCTGTTGAGATGGCTGACGCTGCCCCAGGCAACGCCCAGCTGTTCCGTGGCGACATCCAGCACCTTGGCAATGGCGTTCCATTCGGCCGGGAAGTCTGGTGCCGTCACGGTTTCCAGCGCTGTGTTGGCGCGCTCCAGCAGCACGTCGATGGCCGGGGCCACATGCTCCGGCGCGATGCGGTCGAAATGGGGAAGGTCCGAGAAGTCGAGGAGGGGATTGCTCATGCGAGGTCAGATGGCGCCGGGCGGCAGAGGTTCAAGTTGCGAGGCAGCCGCCCCGGCAGGGGGCGGCCGAGCGGTCGGCGCCAGGACTCCGCCGGTGCGGACCCCCGGGGCCTGTCAGCGTCCGGCGCAACGCTCGGCTGCTTCGATGGTGTTGACCAGCAGCATGGTAATGGTCATGGGGCCGACCCCGCCAGGCACGGGGGTGATCCAGCCGGCCACTTCCTTGACGCCGTCGAAGTCCACGTCGCCGCAAAGCTTGCCGTCGGCCTTGCGGTTGATACCCACGTCGATCACGATGGCGCCGGGCTTGACCATGTCTGCCGTCAGGGTGTTGGGGCGGCCGACTGCAGCCACCACGACGTCCGCCTGGCGCGTGTGGTAGCCCAGGTCGGGCGTGCCGCTGTGTGTGATGGTGACAGTGGCATTGGCCTGCAGCAGGAGCAGGGCCATGGGCTTGCCCACGGTGTTGCTGCGGCCGATGACGACGGCATGCTTGCCCTTGAGGGACTGGCCGGTGGACTCGATCAGCTTCATGCTGCCATAGGGGGTGCAGGGCCGAAAGCCTTCCAGGCCCGCCATCAGTTCGCCAGCGGACAGCACCGAATAGCCATCCACGTCCTTGGAGGTGGCGATGGCTTCGATCACCTTGTGCGGATCAATGTGCTTGGGCAGCGGCATCTGCACCAGGATGCCGTGCACGGCCGGATCGGCATTGAGCGCGGCAATGCGCTCGAGCAGCGCAGCTTCGGTCAGGTCCGCGTCGTACTTCTCAAAGATCGAGCGCACGCCGCTGTCTTCGCAGGCCTTGATCTTGTTGCGCACATACACCGCCGAGGCGGGGTCTTCGCCGACCAGTATCACGGCCAGGCCGGGCTGGTGTCCGCGCGCCGTGAGGGCGGCGGCGCGTTGCGCCACGTCGGCACGCAGTTGGCGGGAGAGGGCGTTGCCGTCGATGAGTTGGGCTGTCATGTCAGAAATATGAATCAAATTGTGCTCTAGCGCTTGATGGATAAGCGCTAGCAGCTATCAAAATATGAGCAAACCTCAGCCCTTGGGGGCGTTCTGGCCGAGGGCAATCTTGAGCAGGTCGGCCACGGTGTTGGCGTTGAGCTTTTCCATGATGTTGGCGCGGTGCGCCTCCACCGTCTTGATGCTGATGCCCAGGTCGTCGGCGATCTGCTTGTTCAGGCGGCCGGCCACGATGCGTTCGAGCACCTGGGCTTCGCGGCTGGTGAGCTTGGAGAGCAGGGCGTCCCGGCTGGCGGCCTGCTGGTAGCCCGCGAAGGCCTCGCGCGCGTGGTCCAGCATGCGCTCGACCAGGCCGACCAGCTCTTCTTCGTTGAAGGGCTTCTGGATGAAGTCCAGCGCGCCCTTCTTCATGGTGTTCACGGCCATGGGCACGTCGCCGTGGCCGGTGATGAACACGATGGGCAGGGGCGATTTGCGCTCGATCAGGCGGTCCTGCAACTCCAGGCCGGTCATGCCGCCCATGCGGATGTCCACGATCAGGCAGGCGACTTCGCGGGGGTCGTAGCGCGAGAGAAAGGTCTCGGCCGAATCAAAGCAGCGCACGCGGTAGTCCTTGCCCTCCAGCAGCCACTGCAGGGAGTCGCGAACTGCCTCGTCGTCGTCCACGACGTAGACGGTGCCTTTTTTCGGAATCAAGCTCATGCAACTGTCCTCGGGTTGTGTTCGTTTGCTATCAAATTCGTAGTGGCTTCGGCAGGCTTGGCAAGCGGCAGCCAGAAGGAGAACCTGCAACCAACGACCTCCGGTCCATTGTAGAGGTTCTCCGCCTGCATCCGGCCCTGGTGCGACTCCACGATGCTGCGGCACAGGTTGAGCCCCATGCCCATGCCTTCGCTCTTGGTGGAGAAGAAGGCCTCGAACAGCCGTTCCAGCACCTCGGGGGCCAGGCCCTGGCCGGTGTCCTGCACCGAAAACTCCACCACCTGGTGTTCCTCGATCTGCTTGGGCACCACGCGCAGCTCCACGCTGCGCCGCGATGCGGGGCGCCCTGCATGCTGGATGGACTCGGCGCCGTTCTTCATCAGGTTGACCAGCACCTGCTCGATGAGAATGGTGTCGGCCATCACTGGGGGCAGCCGGGCGGCCACGTAGTGGGTGAGGCGCACGTTGTGGCGGCGCAGCTCGATGTCGGCCAGCTCCACGGCTTCGTTGACCATGGAGTGCACGTCCGCCAGGGTGCGGTTGGGCTCGCTCTTCTTCACGAACGCGCGGATGCGCTGGATGATCTGCCCGGCCCGCTGGGCCTGGTGGGCGGTCTTTTGCAGGGCGGCCAGCAGCGCCTCTTCGGTCAGCTGCCCGCTCTGGATGCGCGAGACCATGCCGCTGCAATAGTTGTTGATGGCGGTGAGGGGCTGGTTCAGCTCGTGGGCGACGCTCGACGCCATCTCCCCCATGGTGATGAGGCGGCTGACCGATTGGGCGCGTTCGGCCTGCCGCTCGGCCTGCTCTTCGGCCAGGCGCCGGGGCGTGATGTCCGTGGCAATCACCATCTGGGCCAGCCGGCCGTCCACCCAGTTGAGGTAGCGCGAGCGCACCTCCAGCCATTTGCCCAGGTCGGGCAGGTAGATCTCTGCGTTTTCGGTGCGGGCGCTGGTCAGCGGGTCGGTGGGCAGGCCCATCAGGCCGTCCTCGTCGTCCATGCCCGAGTGGTCCGTGCCCGCCACCGGCACCACGCCGGCCTGCGCCACCAGCTGCAGGTGCCCGCCGGTCTGGGAGCCGAACCACTGGCGGTAGAGCTTGTTGGCAAACAGCAGCTCCTCGCTGCCCAGGGGCGCCACCGACACCGACGCGTCCAGCGACTCCAGAACGATGGTGAACCGCTCGTGCGAGGCCGAAAGCTGCTCGCGGATGCGGTTGGGCTCGGTGATGTCGGTCATCGAGGTCATCCAGCCCGTCTGCTGCCCGTAGGCATCGATGAGCGGCGACACGTACAGGCGGGCGTCGAACAGGGTGCCGCTCTTGCGCCGCACCCGCACCTGGAAGCCGCCATGGATGGTCTTGCCCGACAGTTCGTCGCGCAGCTTCGCGTGCAGGGCTTCGTGGTCGGACTCGGGCCAGTAGGGGAAGGGGGCCTTCAGGCCCACCAGTTCGGCTTCGCTCCAGCCGGTCATCTGGCAGAACGCGGCGTTCACGTAGGTGATGCGGCCTTCCATGTCCAGGGCGCGCATGCCGGTGAGGATGGAGTTTTCCATGGCCCGGCGGAAGTTGGTCTCCGCCACCAGGGCCTGCTGCGCCTGCATGCGGCGGCGCGTGTGGCGCCAGGTGGCGATCAGCATCCACGCCGTCATCGCGCTCAGGGCCCCCACCAGCCAGAACAGCCCGCTGCCCACCACGCCCAGCGACGTGCGGTAGGCCTGGGCGCGCAGCACCAGGCCGTTGCCCACGGGGGAGACGGGCACTTCGTACGCGTTGGCCTTGGGGGTCCAGGGCAGCAGCTGCGTGGCCTTGTGGCGCGGCGCGAGCGGGGTGCCGGCCAGCACCTGGTTCTTGCCATCGAGCAGCGTCACGGCGTAGCGCGCCAGCACTTCGGTGGGCGTGCCATAGCGCAGCAGGCTGTCCGGTGAATACTCTCCCAGCACCACGCCGCTGAACTTGCCCTGGTTGTTCAGGGGCACCTGCAGCTGCAGCAGGGGCGCGGTGTTGCCGGAGGTGGCCGCCGGCTGCGCATACACGGGCTGCTGCAGGTCGCGGGCCAGGCCGAAGGTGTCTGCTGTGTCGCCAGGTTTGAGCACCTCGCCCGCGATGCGCAGTTCGCTGCTGGCCAGCGTCGGCGCGCCATGGCTGGCGCGGATGCGCCGGCGCTCGTCAATCCAGGAAATCGCCTGCAACTCGGGGTACTGGCTGATCAGTGCCTCGGCGCGGCTCACAAACTCGGAGCGCTCCAGCTCCTGGTTGGACAGGTCGCGGGCTATGCGCATGAGCTGTTCCTGGCGCTCCAGCAGCCGCAGCCGCACGCGCTGCTGCGCATATTCCACGTCGCGCCGCAGGGCTTCTTGCTCGCGGTCGGCCTCTTCGGCCCGCAAATACCAGAACGCGGCCACGATGGCCGTGAGGAACATCAGCACCGCCGCCAGGGGGGCCAAGGCGGCGAACCGGTCCTGCCGGGTAGGTGACAGCCCGCGCCACCACTTGCGCCACCAGCGGGCCGGAGCGGCCACGACCGAGGCTGCGGGGGAGGGGGCGGGGAGCTGCGAATCCATGGGCGCAAGTGTAGGGGAGTGCCGTGGCGCTGCGGCCCCGGTTAGGCGCCCGGTTGGAATGACCAATTTCGCTATATGAAATGACAGGGCATAATTTGAAATTTTGAAAAGTTGTGCGAAACTAGGGGCAACGTACTAAATTGCTGCCACATCTATAGGAGACAAAGCATGTCAGCTCAGCGCGACCCCCAGGCCGGACTTGGCATCGGCACCGATGCAGACCAGCAGGAAACCCGCGAATGGATGGACGCCCTGTCCGCCGTCATTGAAAAAGAAGGCCCGGAGCGCGCCCACTCGTTGCTGGAGCAGTTGCTTGAACATGCGCGCCAGAGCAGCATCGACATGCCGTTCTCGGCCAACACCGGCTATGTGAACACCATCGAGCCCGAGCAGGAAGCCCACTGCCCCGGCAACATCGCCATCGAAAAGCGCCTGCGCGCCTACATGCGCTGGAACGCCATGGCCATGGTGGTGCGCGCCAACCGCCTGAACCCGGCGGACGGCGGCGACCTGGGCGGCCACATCGGCTCCTTTGCCTCGGTGGCCAGCATGTTTGGCGCCGGCTTCAACCACTTCTGGCATGCCGAGAGCGAAGGCCATGGCGGCGACCTGCTGTACATCCAGGGCCACAGCGCCCCCGGCATCTACGCGCGGGCTTTCCTGGAAGGGCGCCTGACGGAAGAGCAGCTCGACAGCTTCCGCCAGGAAGTGGACGGCAAGGGCCTGTCCAGCTACCCGCACCCCAAGCTGATGCCCGACTTCTGGCAGTTCCCCACGGTGTCCATGGGCCTGGGCCCGCTGATGGCCATCTACCAGGCGCGCTTCCTCAAGTACCTGCACGCCCGTGGCATCGCCAACACGGAAAACCGCAAGGTCTGGGTGTTCTGCGGCGACGGCGAGATGGACGAGCCCGAATCGCTGGGCGCCATCGGCCTGGCTGCGCGTGAAAACCTCGACAACCTGGTGTTCGTCATCAACTGCAACCTGCAGCGCCTGGACGGCCCTGTGCGCGGCAACGGCAAGATCGTGCAGGAGCTGGAGGGCGAGTTCCGTGGCTCCGGCTGGAACGTGATCAAGCTGCTGTGGGGCAACGGCTGGGACGAGCTGCTGCGCCGCGACAAGAGCGGCAAGCTCAAGCAGCTGATGATGGAGACGCTGGACGGCGACTACCAGGCCATGAAGGCCAACGACGGTGCCTTCGTGCGCAAGAACTTCTTCGGCAAGTACCCCGAAACACTCAAGCTCGTCGAGCACATGACTGACGAAGAGGTGTTCGAACTGCGCCGCGGCGGCCACGAGCCCGCCAAGGTGTATGCCGCCTTCCACGCCGCCAACGCGCACAAGGGCCAGCCCACGGTGCTGCTGGTCAAGACCGTCAAGGGCTATGGGATGGGCAAGGCCGGTGAAGGCAAGAACACCGTGCACCAGACCAAGAAGCTGTCGGACGAGGACATCAAGTACATCCGCGACCGCTTCAACATTCCCATCCCCGACAGCCAGCTGGCCGAGATCCCCTACTACAAGCCGGCCGATGACACGCCGGAAATGAAGTACCTGCACGAGCGCCGCAAGGCCCTGGGCGGCTACCTGCCGCACCGCCGCGTGAAGGCTGACGAACACTTCACCGTGCCGTCGCTCGAGACTTTCAAGTCCGTGCTGGAGCCCACCGCAGAAGGCCGTGAGATCTCCACCACCCAGGCGTATGTGCGCTTCCTCACCCAGCTGCTGCGCGACCAGGCCCTGGGCCCGCGCGTGGTGCCCATCCTGGTGGACGAGGCCCGCACGTTCGGCATGGAAGGCCTGTTCCGCCAGATCGGCATCTACAACCCCAAGGGCCAGCTGTACACCCCGGTCGACCGCGACCAGGTGATGTACTACAAGGAAGACAAGGCCGGCCAGATCCTGCAGGAAGGCATCAACGAAGCCGGCGGCATGGCGAGCTGGATCGCTGCCGCCACCTCGTACAGCACGAACAACCGGATCATGATCCCGTTCTACGTGTACTACTCGATGTTCGGTTTCCAGCGCATTGGCGACCTGGCCTGGGCGGCGGGCGACATGCAGGCACGCGGGTTCCTGCTGGGCGGCACTTCGGGCCGCACCACGCTCAACGGCGAAGGCCTGCAGCACGAAGATGGCCACAGCCACATCCTGGCCAACACCATTCCGAACTGCGTGAGCTACGACCCCACCTTCGCGCACGAAGTGGCGGTGATCATGCACGATGGCTTGAAGCGCATGGTCGAGCGCCAGGAAAACGTCTACTACTACCTGACGCTGCTGAACGAGAACTACGCCATGCCCGGCCTCATCGCCGGCACGGAAGAGCAGATCATCAAGGGCATGTACCTGTGCAAGCCCGGCGCCGAAGGCGACAAGCGCGTGCAGCTGCTGGGCTCGGGCACCATCCTGCGCGAATCGCTGGAAGCCCAGACGCTGCTGGCCGCCGACTGGGGCGTGCAGGCGGACGTGTGGAGCTGCCCCAGCTTCAACGAGCTCACCCGCGAAGGCCAGGACGCCGACCGCTGGAACCTGCTGCACCCGCTGGAGACGCCGCGCGTGCCGTTCGTCACGCAGCAGCTGTCCACGCGCAGCGGCCCCGTGGTGGCATCCACCGACTACATGAAGGCCTATGCCGAGCAGATCCGTCCCTTCATCCCCAAGGGCCGCACCTACCGCGTGCTGGGCACGGACGGCTTTGGCCGCTCGGACTTCCGCAGCAAGCTGCGCGAGCACTTCGAGGTGAACCGCCACTACATCGTCGTGGCCGCCCTCAAGTCGCTGGCCGAAGACGGCGTGCTGTCCATGGCCAAGGTGGCCGAGGCCATTGCCAAGTACGGCATCAACGCCGACAAGACCAACCCGCTGTACGCATAAAACCCACCGGAGACAACCGAAATGGCATTGGTAGACATCAAGGTCCCGGACATCGGGGATTTCGACGAAGTCGGCGTGATCGAGCTGCTCGTCAAGGTGGGCGACACCGTGAAGGCCGAGCAGAGCCTGATCACCGTGGAGTCCGACAAGGCCTCCATGGAGATCCCGTCCAGCCACGCTGGCGTGATCAAGGAGCTGAAGGTTGCCCTGGGCGACAAGGTGAAACAGGGCTCGGTGATCGCCGTGATCGAAGCGGCCGACGCCGGTGCGGCGGCTGCCCCGGCTGCCGCGCCTGCGCCCGCAGCCGCCCCGGTGGCAGCGCCCGTCGCGGCGCCTGCCGCTCCCGCCGCAGCGGCCCCTGCCGCCTCCGGCCCCATCGAAGTGCGCGTGCCCGACATCGGCGACTTCAAGGACGTGGCTGTGATCGAG
>NZ_JAJTBB010000045.1 GCF_021287135.1 Acidovorax sp. | reverse complement strand
GAAGCCATCTTCCAGTACACCGAGGCCGGTGCCCATGTGGACGACGCTGCTTGGCTCATCAGCGCACTGAAGAAGCTGGGCATGAACGAAGAGAAGAACAAGCTCTCTGCCCGCAGCCTGGCCAGCCTGCAGGTGCTGTATTTCGAGGAAACGGTGGAAGACAAGCTCTGGCAGCCCACCTTCATCATGGAGCACCCGACAGAGATATCGCCCCTGGCCCGTGCCAACGACACGCGCCCCGAGGTGACCGAGCGCTTTGAGCTCTACATCACTGGCCGCGAGTTCGGCAACGGCTTCTCCGAGCTGAACGACGCCGAGGATCAGGCCGCACGCTTCCACGCCCAGGTGGCGGCCAAGGACGGCGGCGACGACGAGGCCATGTACTTCGACCACGACTTCGTGCGTGCGCTCGAGTACGGCATGCCGCCCGCAGGCGGTTGCGGCATCGGCATCGACCGCCTGATGATGCTGCTGACCGACAGCCCGAGCATCCGCGACGTGATCCTGTTCCCGGCGCTGCGCCGGGAATCCTGAGCCCCGCTGTCCCGCCAGCCCCCACGGCGGCGGGACATTCGTCAACCGACGGAACGCCGGACACACTTCTGCGCTTGCCCACCATGGCCACGACCTCCAAGCTCCAGACGCTGACCGCCCAGTTGCCCGACTGGGTGCGGGACTGGCTGGAGGTCATCGTCCCGGCGGTGCAGATCCTGCTGATCGTGCTGGCCGCCTGGATACTCCAGCGCACCCTGCGGCGGCTGATGCGCCGGGCCGCGGCCCGCTACCAGTTGCCCGACGAGCTGCTGGTGCCCGTCAACGGCCTGCTGCGCTGGCTCACTATCGGCGGCGCGGTGCTGCTGGTGCTGGAGCGCCTGGGCGTGTCCGCCACGGTGCTGTGGACGGCCTTCACCGGCTTTGCCACGGTGGGCGCGGTGGCGTTCTTCGCGGCCTGGAGCGTGCTGTCGAACCTGTTCTGCGCGCTGCTGATCCTGACAGTGCGGCCGTACCGCATCGGGGACTACATCGAGGTGCTGGACACCGCGGAGAAGCCCGGCGCCAAGGGCCGCGTGGTGGACATCAACCTGCTCTACACCACGCTGGAAGACCACGCGGCGGCCGCGCACGGCGGCGCCTGGCTGCAGATTCCGAACGCGCTGGTGTTCCAGCGGGTGGTGCGGCGCTTCCAGGGCGTGCCCCCGCCGCCTCCACCTGCCGCGCCGGCCCATACCGCACAAGCCACGGCAACCACCCCGGCCGCGCCCGCGCCGCAGCTGCCGGGGCCGTTCAATACGCCCTGACGCTGACGGGCGGTGCGCCGCCGCAAAAGGCCGTGGGCCGCGGCGCTGCGGCCCAGCCCATGCAGATCAGGGCAGCAGGTCCAGCGCGTGCATGTAGGCCGGCTGCAGCATCAGTTCATCCCACGGCTGGGGCAGGGTTTCGGGCAGCAGCGCCAGGCGGCGGGATTCGCTGTCCACACTGGGCTGCCAGCGGCCTTGCGCCTGGGCTTGTTCCAGGCCGTTGAGCAGTTCGTCCACCGCCCGGCCGTCGCCCAGGCTCTGGTTGCACAGCAGCACCAAATCGCAGCCGGCCTGCAGCGCGGCGAGAGCGGCGTCGGTGTAGCTGATCACCTGGCCGTCCAGGCGGCGGGCGCCTTCCATGCTCAGGTCGTCGCTGAAGATGGCGCCGTCAAAGCGCATCTGCCGGCGCAGGATGTCCTGCAGCCAGCGCTGGGAAAAGCCCGCCGGGCGGCTGTCCACCTTGGGGTAGATCACGTGGGCAGGCATCACGCTGGTGAGCGTGGTGCTGAGCCAGGGGTACGGCGCCGCATCGTCGGCCAGGATGGCTTTGAGGCTGCGCCGGTCCACCGGCACGTCGGTGTGCGAATCGGCCTTCACAAAGCCGTGGCCGGGAAAGTGCTTGCCGCAGTTGGCCATGCCTGCCTGCAGCAGGCCGTGCATGAGGCTCTTGGCCAGCAGCGCCACCACGCGCGGGTCGCGGTGGAAAGACCGATCGCCGATCACGCCGCTCTCGCCCCAATCCAGGTCCAGCACGGGCGTGAAGGAAAAATCCACGCCGCAGGCGCGCAGCTCGGTGCCCAGCACGTAACCCGCCGCCGTGGCCGCATTGGTGGCGCGCAGGGCGCCGCTGCCCGGGCCGCCCTCGGCATCCTGCATCCACAGTTCGCCAAAAGCGCGCATGGGCGGCAGGTGGGTGAAGCCGTCGGTGCGAAAGCGCTGCACGCGGCCGCCTTCGTGGTCCACGCAGATGAGCAGGTCGTCCCGCACGGCCTTGATGGCGGCGGTCAGCTCCAGCAGCTGCGCGCGGTGCTCCCAGTTACGGGCAAACAGGATCACGCCGCCGGTCAGCGGGTGGGCCAGGCGGCGGCGGTCCGCGTCGGTCAGCGTGGTGCCGGCGACGTCCAGGATCAGGGGAGCGTGTTCGATCATGCAGTGGGTACCCCAATGGTTTTGCTATACAAAAAGTAGCTGCTTGCGCTTGTCCATCAAGCGCTGGAGGCCGATTTTGCTTCCAATCGCTCCACCACGCAGAAGCTGGCGGCGTAGTCGCTTTCATCCGTCACGCTCAGGTGCGCGGTCAGGCCCCGCGCCTCAAACCATTCCCTGAGCGCGCCGTGCAGCACGATCACGGGCTGGCCGGTCGCCAGCTTGGCCACCTCGCAGTCGCGCCAAGTCATGGGCATGCGCATGCCCAGGCCAATGGCCTTGCTGAATGCCTCCTTGGCGGAAAAGCGGGTGGCCAGGTAGCGCAGGCCGCGGTCGGGCCAGCGGGCGCTGCGCTCGCGCCAGGTGCGCAGCTCGCCTTCGGCCAGCACCTTCTGCGCAAAGCGTTCACCGTGGCGCTCCAGGCTGGCGCGGATGCGGCGCACGTCGCAGATGTCGGTGCCGATGCCGTAGATCATTGGTTTCAAGCCAAATAGGGCTCTAGCGCTTGTCAGGAAAGCGCCAGCAGCTATCAAATCAGGAGTTACCGTGTGCCGGGCTGCCCTCTGCAATACAGGCGAGGTAGGCCTGCACGGTGGCGGTGTAGCCCAGCTCCAGCGCATCGGCGATCAGCGCGTGGCCGATGGAGACTTCCGCCACGCCCGGCACCTGGCGCACAAAGGCGGCCAGGTTGTCGCGGTTAAGGTCGTGCCCGGCATTCACGCCCAGGCCCGCGTCCAGCGCCGCCTGCGCGGCGGCGGCGTACTGCTGCAGCTGGGCGGCCTGGCCGGGCGTGCCCCAGGCGGCGGCGTAGGGCTCGGTGTACAGCTCCACCCGGTCGGCGCCCACCGCACGGGCGGCGGCCATCTGCGCGGGCACCGGGTCCATGAAGAGGCTCACGCGCACGCCCAGGGCCTTGCATTCGGCCACCAGGGGCGCCAGGCGCTCGGCGTCTTGCGGAAAGCTCCAGCCGTGGTCGCTGGTGAACTGGTCTTCGCTGTCGGGCACGAAGGTGGCTTGGTGCGGGCGCACCTGGCGGATGAAGTCCATCAGGTTCTGCGAGGGGTTGCCTTCGATGTTGTATTCGCGGCCGGGCCAGGCCTTCATCAGCGCGGCCAGCTCGAATACGTCATGCGCGCGGATATGGCGCTCGTCGGGCCGGGGATGCACCGTGATGCCCTGCGCGCCCGCCTGCAGGCACAGCTCGGCGGCGCGGGTAACGCTGGGAATGCCCAGGTGGCGCGTGTTGCGCAGCAGGGCCACCTTGTTGACGTTGACGGACAGCGCGGTGCGGCGGTGGGAGGCAGAGGTCATAGGGATTGCAGGTCGATCATGAGCTGGCGGGTGCGCAGCGTGGGGCTGCCGCAATGGTATTGCAGCAGCGCGCGCAGCTGGGGCTTGAGTTCGGCGGCCACGGGCGCGCAGGCACGCAGCGTGGCGGTAAAACGCGCCATGTCGTCGTCCAGCCCGCGCTGCAGCGCCTGCCACTGGTGGCCCGGCAGCGCGGCGCGGTCGCCGGGGGCCGCGCTGCGCAGGCCGCCTTCGGCTACCAGGGCATAGCGGTCCTCGGTCTGCAGGGGGGCCAGGGTGAGGGTTTGTGCGTCCAGCGCGGGCAGCAGGCCGATCTCGCGCAGCAGCAGCAGCTCGAAGGTGCGCAGCACCGGCTCCAGGGCGTCGCCGTGCTCGCTGGCCAGCACGCGCACCACGCCTGCGTAGGCGTCGAACAGCGCGGTGTGCGGGTCGGCGCGGGCCAGCAGGCGCAGCAGCAATTCGTTGAGGTACAGGCCCGAGAGCAGCGCGTCGCCCGTGGGCATGACATGCCCGCCCACCCATTCCGCGCCCTTGAGGGTGTGGATGTCGGCGGCGCCTTCGCCCTCCCCCGCCAGGCTGTAGCTCACGGCCAGGGGCTGCAGCGGCAGCAGCACGGGCCGAAAGTTGGACGTGGGCTTCTTCGCGCCCTTGGCCACCAGGGCCACGCGCCCCTGGCGGCGGCAGAACACCTCCAGGATCAGGCTGGACTCGCTCCAGTCGTAGCTGTGCAGCACGAAGGCGGGTTCATCGGTAACGCGGCGCACAGCCATGGCGCTATCTTTTCAGGAGCTGCTTGCGCTGATCTGGCAATCGCCCAGGGCCTTTTTGGTCCAAAATCATCACCCCAGAGCATGCCGCCGTGCCGTCGCCGCCCCGGCAAGGCCTTGCGGCGCCTCATTCATAGCCAAAGGACCGCACCCGCGCCTCGTCGTCCGCCCAGCCCGAGCGCACCTTCACCCAGACTTCCAGGAAGACCTTGGCGTCCAGCAGCTTTTCCAGCTCCATGCGGGCGTCGGTGCTGATGCGCTTCAGGCGTTCGCCCTTTTCACCGATCACCATGGCCTTGTGGCTGTCGCGCTCCACCACGATGGTGGCGGCCACCCGCACAAAGCGCTTGTGCGTCTTGCTGGGCTCTTCGTCGAACTTGTCGATGACCACGGTGGAGGTGTAGGGCAGCTCGTCCCCGGTGAAGCGGAACAGCTTTTCACGCACCGTCTCGGACGCCAGGAATTTCTCACTGCGGTCGGTCAGCTCGTCCTCGCCGTACCACCAGCCCTGCTCGGGCAGGTATTTCTCGCAAATGCCGAACAGGCGCTCGATATCGCCCTTGTTCTTGGCCGACATGGGCACGAATTCGGCAAACGGGTGGCGCTCCTGCATGCTCTTGAGCCAGGGCGCGATCTCGGCGCGGCGGTGCACCGTGTCGAGCTTGTTGGCCACCAGCAGCGTGGGAATGCCGGGCTTGAACAGCGACAGCACCTTGGCGTCGGCCAGCGTGAAGTTGCCTGCCTCCACCACGAACAGGATCAGGTCCACATCACCGATCGCGCCCATCACAGTCTTGTTCAGCGACTTGTTGAGCGCGGTGGCGTGGCGTGTCTGGAAGCCGGGCGTGTCCACAAAGATGAACTGCGTGGCGCCGCGCGTGCGGATGCCGGTGATGCGGTGGCGCGTGGTCTGCGCCTTGCGCGAGGTGATGCTGATCTTCTGACCCACCAGCGCGTTGAGCAGCGTGGACTTGCCCACGTTGGGCTTGCCCACGATGGCGATCACGCCGCAGCGCTGGCCGGACATCGCTGCGGAAGCAGCCCCGGAGGCACCAGCTGCGGCCAGCATGGCGTCCAGATCATTCTGGGCGCCAGGGCCCGGCAGGTCAGCGCCACCAGCTACATCTTTCGTAGCATTGTTCATAGCTTCTTTGCTTTCAATGTGGCCAGCATGGCGGCGGCAGCGGCCTGCTCGCCCGCCCGCCGGGAGCCGCCGATGCCCCGTTCGGTGAGCCCCAGCTCGGGAATGTCGCACTCGACGTCAAAGGTCTGGCGGTGGGCGGCCCCCACGGTCCCGACCACCTTGTACTGCGGCAGCTTCATTTTGCGGCCCTGCAGCCACTCCTGCAACGCGGTCTTCGCGTCCTTGGACGCCGCCTGCATCTGCGGGTTGATCTCCACCCGGTGAAACAGCCGGTGCACCAGGGCTTCGGCGCTGGCATAGCCCGCGTCCAGGTACACGGCGCCGATCACGGCCTCCAACGCATCGGCCAGGATGGACGGGCGCTGCTGGCCGCCGGATTTGGACTCCCCCTCGCCCAGCCGCAGCACATCCGGCAGTTTCAGGCCCAGCGCCAGCTGGTGCAGGGTGTCCTGCTTGACAAGATTGGCCCGCACCCGGGACAGGTCGCCTTCGGGCAGGTCCGCCAGCCGCTGGAACAGCAGGCTCGCGACCGCCAGGTTGAGCACCGAGTCGCCCAGAAACTCCAGCCGCTCATTGTGGTCGGCCGAAAAACTGCGGTGCGTGATGGCGCGTTGAAGAAGGCTGGGATCGGAGAAGCTGTGCTGCAGGCGCGCCTGCAGCGCTTGGAGACTGGGATGCACTAGTTGGTCTGTCCTTCGAAGCGGTACACGAGGTAGGCCGGACCCGCCAGCGCAATCTCGCGGGAGTACTTGAAGGACACCACGACCTTGTCGCCGCGCTTGCCGATCTCCAGGTCCTTGCCCTGCACGGAACTGATGTTGTCGATGGCGGCCGCGCGGTCGAAACTTGCGCGGATATCCGCCACGGTCGAGCCTTCGTTCGCGGCCTTCTTGGCGGCCTTGCTGATGGCCTGGTACTCCAGGAAGATCGGGATCGACTGCCCGCCCACCGCGAACGCGGCCACGGCAAGCACCCCGATGAAGACCACGCCAATGAACGACAGCCCGCGCTGGCGGGACCGGCGGCTGCAACGGTGCGTAGACGACAACATGTGTTTCCCCCTCGGTAGTTATGGACAGTAGGCGCCGTTCAACTGAACGAGCCGATGCGCTTGAGATTGCCGAAATTCATCCAGATGAAGAAGGCCTTGCCGACGATGTTGCCCTCGGGCACAAAGCCCCAGTAGCGCGAATCCAGCGAATTGTCGCGGTTGTCGCCCATCATGAAATAGTGGCCTTCGGGCACTTTGCACACCACGCCTTCCACACTGTAGCGGCAGTTCTGGCGGTAGGCAAAATTGCTCGCACCCTGCACAAAGGCGGGCACATCCGGGTTGTTCAGCAGCCGGTGGGGCTGGGCCCCCAGTTGCTCTTCAAACTGCTTGAAGTAGCGCATGGAGTCTTCGTCGAAGAAATCCGGCAGCGCCTTGGTATCGATCGGCTTTCCGTTCACTGTGAGGCGCTTGTTGAGGTAGGCCACCTCGTCCCCCGGCACCCCCACCACACGCTTGATGTAGTCCAGGCTGGGCTGGGGCGGGTAGCGGAACACCAGCACATCGCCGCGCGCGGGCTTCGTTCCCTCGGTGATCTTGGTGTGGATGACCGGCAGGCGGATGCCGTAGGTGAACTTGTTCACCAGGATCAGGTCGCCCACGAGCAGCGTGGGGATCATGGAGCCCGAGGGGATCTTGAACGGCTCGAAGAGAAAGGAGCGCAGCAGGAAAACGGCAGCGATCACCGGGAAGAGCCCGGCCGTCCAGTCCAGCCACCAGGGTTGCATGAGCAGGCTGCCCTTGGCTTCCTGCACGTCCACGTCCACCTTCTGGATGCCCATGCGGTCCAGTTCGGCGCGGCGCTGCACCGCGGCATCTTCGATGGCCTGCGCGGCGCGGCGCCGCCGGGGCAGGAAGTACAGCCGCTCCGCCAGCCAGTAGGCTCCGGTCACCACGGTGGCCAGGAAAAGCAGCAGGGCGAAGTTGCCCTCGATGGCGCCAAAGTACCAGGCGCCGATGTAGCCGCCAAACGCGGCCAGCACCAAGGCGGTGAAGATCTGCATGAACTGCTGCATCAGTCTTCCACCTGCAAAATGGCCAGGAATGCCTCCTGCGGCACCTCGACCGATCCGATCTGTTTCATGCGTTTCTTCCCTGCCTTCTGCTTTTCTAGGAGCTTGCGCTTGCGGGTGATGTCACCCCCATAGCATTTTGCCAGCACGTTCTTGCGCAGCGCCTTGATGGTCTCGCGCGCGATGATGTTGGCGCCGATGGCCGCCTGGATCGCCACGTCGTACATCTGGCGGCTGATGATCTCGCGCATCTTGCTCACCACCGCACGACCGCGGAACTGCGATTGCGAACGGTGCACGATGATGGACAGGGCGTCCACCTTGTCGCCGTTGAGCAGGATGTCGACCTTCACCACGTCGGATGCCCGGTATTCCTTGAACTCGTAGTCCATCGACGCATACCCGCGCGACACCGACTTGAGCTTGTCGAAGAAGTCGAGCACGATCTCGCCCAGCGGCATCTCGTAGGTCAACATCACCTGGCGGCCGTGGTAGGCCATATTGATCTGCACGCCCCGCTTCTGGTTGGCCAAGGTCATCACCGGGCCCACGTAGTCCTGCGGCATGTAGAGGTGCACCGTCACGATGGGCTCGCGGATCTCTTCCAGCCGGCCCTGGTCCGGCATCTTGGAAGGGTTCTCCACCATGATGATTTCGCCGTCGGCCTTGACCACCTGGTACACCACGCTGGGCGCGGTGGTGATGAGGTCCTGGTCGAACTCGCGCTCCAGGCGCTCCTGCACGATTTCCATGTGCAAGAGCCCGAGGAAGCCGCAGCGGAAACCAAAGCCCAGCGCCTGGCTCACCTCAGGCTCGTAGTGCAGCGAGGCATCGTTGAGCTTGAGCTTTTCCAGCGCGTCGCGCAGCGAGTCGTATTCGCTGGCCTCGGTGGGGTACAACCCCGCAAACACCTGCGGCTGGATTTCCTTGAAGCCCGGCAGCGCCTCGGACGCGGGACCGGCGTTGTTGGGTAGCTTTTTCTCCAGCGTGATGGTGTCGCCCACCTTCGCGGCCTGCAGTTCCTTGATGCCGGCAATGATGTAGCCCACCTCCCCGGCTTCAAGCTTGTCGCGCGGCTGGTTGGCCGGCGTGAACACGCCCAGGCTGCCCGCCTCATACGCAGCGCCCGTGGCCATCATCTTGATGCGCTCGCCCTTGAGCAGGCGGCCATCCACCACACGCACCAGCATCACCACGCCGACATAGCTGTCGAACCAGCTGTCGATGATCATGGCGCGCAGCGGCCCGTCGGCCTTGCCCTGCGGTGCCGGCACCTTGGCAACGATGGCCTCCAGGATTTCGTCAATGCCCATGCCGGTCTTGGCGGAGCAAGGAATCGCATCGGTCGCGTCGATGCCGATCACGTCTTCGATCTCGGCCTTCGCGTTGTCGGGGTCCGCGTTGGGCAAGTCCATCTTGTTGAGCACCGGCAGGACCTCGACCCCCAGGTCCAATGCGGTGTAGCAGTTGGCCACCGTCTGGGCTTCCACGCCCTGCGATGCGTCCACCACCAGCAGCGCTCCCTCGCATGCGGACAGCGAACGCGAGACCTCGTACGAGAAGTCCACGTGGCCAGGCGTGTCGATCAGATTGAGGTTGTAGACCTGGCCATCCTGGGCCTTGTACTGCAGCGCCGCGGTCTGCGCCTTGATGGTTATCCCACGCTCCTTTTCGATGTCCATCGAGTCCAGGACCTGGGCCTCCATCTCTCGTTCCGCAAGGCCACCACAGCGCTGAATCAAGCGGTCAGCGAGCGTGGACTTGCCATGGTCGATGTGCGCAATGATGGAGAAATGTCTGATGTGGTTCATCAACGGAAAGCGTCAAGTGATTGAATTGAAACGGAGCACACAAGAAAAAAGGGCGCGTCGAATGGCGACGCGCCCTGAACCAACAATCATTGGCAACTGCGATAGTTGGATCTTCATTGTAGGCAAAAAGCCCGGACCGGGAAGCCCGCCCGACTCCATCCAGGGGAAGTTGCCAGGGTGCAACAGGAATTTTATCAACAACTTATTCACAAGCAACCTCGCACCATCACTGAACAACTTGTGGGTGAGCTGTGGAGCGGCTGTGCATTGCCCTGCTGCATCCCGCATCGTGGGCGCAGCAGACACCAATATACGAATAAGAGTTGAAAGCCGCCGCTATTCTATCGAATTCGGTGAATAGCTCGCCTTCAAAGTGAGTCCAGGCTAACTTTCAGCGGCCGGACAAGCGGTCAAAATTTGGGGGCGCCACCCGGTACAAAGACCTTTCGAGAACAGGGGCATTGCCCCTGTTCTCGCGCCCACGGGCAGCGCCGCACGCAAGGTTTCAACGGGCAGGACGGATCAGCACGTACTGCGTCCACTCTCCGCGGCGGTACAGCACATTGATGGCCTTGCCCTTGTCGGCCTTGGCGAGGACCGCTTCGAACTCCTTCACGCCTGCCACCTCGGTGTTCGCCACCGCCAGGATCACGTCCCCTTCCCGCAGGCCGGCGCGAGCCGCCGCATCGGTGGCCGAGGCCACCAGCACGCCGCCCTTGATCTTGAGCTCCTTCTTCTGCGCATCCGAGAGCTCGGTCACGGCCAGGCCCAGTTGCTGCGCGGCCGGTGAGGCCTTGGGCTTCTCGTCGCGTTCGACCGACTTGGCCGCCGGCTTGTCGGGCTCCACCTCGGCCACGGTGATCGGCAGGTCCCGGGATGCGCCACGGCGGAACACCGTCAGGGTGCTCTTCGTACCCGGCTTGGTGTTGCCCACCAGGCGCGGCAGGTCGGCCACCTTCTCGATGGCCTTGCCGTCAAAGCGCGTGATGATGTCCCCGGCCTCCACGCCCGCCTTCTCGGCAGGCGAGCCTGCTTCCACGCCAGAGACAAGCGCCCCTTGCGGCTTGCCCAGGCCGATCGATTCCGCAACGTCCTTGGTGACCTGGCCGATCTGCACGCCGATGCGGCCCCGCGTGACGCGGCCGGAAGCACGCAGCTGGTCGCTGACGCGGATGGCTTCGTCCATGGGAATGGCGAACGAGATGCCCATGAAGCCGCCCGAGCGGGAGTAGATCTGGCTGTTGATGCCCACCACCTCGCCGCGCATGTTGATGAGGGGCCCGCCCGAATTCCCGGGGTTGATGGCCACGTCGGTCTGGATGAAGGGCAGGTAGTCGCCCGTGTCGCGCTGCTTCGCACTGACGATACCGGCCGTCACCGTGTTCTCCAGCCCGAAGGGCGAACCGATGGCCATGACCCACTCGCCCACGCGCAGGCGGCCCACGTCCCCGACCTTCACCGCCGGCAGGCCCGTGGCGTCGATCTTCACGACCGCCACATCCGTGCGCTTGTCGGCACCGATGATCTTGGCCTTGAATTCGCGCTTGTCGGTCAGGGTCACGATCACTTCGTCAGCGCCCTCCACCACATGGGCATTGGTCATGACATAGCCATCGCCAGTCAGGATGAAGCCGGAGCCCAGCCCCCGAGGTTGCGGTTCGTCGTCCTGGGGACGCTGCGGGCGCTGCTGCCGCGGCATGTTGGGAATGGGCACGCCGAAGCGACGGAAAAACTCCAGCATCTCCTCGTCCATGCCATTCGCGCCGGAACGGCTGGACGCCTTTTCCACGGTGCGGATGTTCACCACCGACGGCCCCACCTGGTCCACCAGGTCGGTAAAGTCCGGCAGCCCGCGCGCTGCTGCCGCGGGCTGCGCCAGCACGCGCTCCGGCAGGACCGCGCCGCCGCCCACTGCGGCAAACGCACAGGCCAATGCGATCGAACGCAGCGCACTCCCATTGAAATTCCGCATCTTCAACCTTTCGTAAACGTGGCAAGTAGAGACATACAACCGTGTCTCACTGTGAAAAATCCCGCTGCAATTGGTTCCCTCAGGCACGGCATGCTGCCCGTGCGAGGCCTGTCCGGTCCCGTCCGAGCGCCGCGCCGGGCCCTTGCGCGGCAGAAGATGTCGCGCACGGCCACTGCGGGCTTGCCCGGGCTAGCGCAACCGTTCCAGCTGGCCCGCGAACAGCCGCAGTGTCTGCAGCGGGACTTCTCCCACCGCCGTGAGCCAGACGTCCGGCAGGATGCGCTGCCCCAGCACCTGGGTGGCTCCCGCCGTGGCCACCTGCGGCTGCGTGGGATGGCGCTCGGCATTGAAAGGCTCCAGGAACAGCGACACGGAGGCCAGGCCGTCTGAATACAGGCACTGCAATACACTCGCCTGGCTGTTGCCGGCCGCTGCGACCGAGCGGCGGTGGCAACTGACGGGCACGAAGCCTGCCACCGGTTGCCGCAGCCCCCAGCCTTCTGCAGTCACGGTGGTCTTGACGACCGTGGGCTCCACGCGCTTGTAACCCGCCGTGGCCTCCATCATGCGCAGCAACTGCTCCGTCCCGAGGGACGCGTTCAAGTCCAGCTCCGAAAAAGCGGCTTGCTCCAGCACGCGGCCATCCGGGCCCAGGGTCTGCAGCTTCACCACCAACCCGGTTTCGCGCTCGCTCCACAGTTTGTACCCGAAGCGCAGGCTGTCCACAGGCTTGAACCGCACCACATCGGCCATGAAACCGGCTACACGCTCTTGCCCTTCGGCACGGGACGCGTAAAACTGGGCCACGGAAGTTCCGTCCACCACCGGGACCCGAGGAAACAGCCCCGGAGATTCCCGGCGGTCGAGGCGGACCGTCTGGGACTGGGGAAAGAAGGTCCGCACCTCATCGTTGCGGCGGAAGATGGTGCGGGGCGTGCCCGTCAGCGCCTCGATGCGCTCGACCTGCTGCTGGCCGTCGCACGCGTGCCAGATGCGCGAACTGGCCATGGCGCCCGAAGCGGCCCAGACTACAAACGTACCGGCGTAAGGCCGTACACACGGCGCACCGTGCATGCGCTCGATCCACTGCACGATGCCGCGCTCGGCGGGCGCCGCGGCGCTGTCCGCACCGGAGGCGGCGGCGGGAGCCGAGGACGCCCTGTCGGCCGCCTGGGGGCCGGCCACCGCCGAAAAGCTGGCGCAGCACAGCGCCCACAGCAACCCTGTCTTGAGACGGCGGAGCACCGCCCCCGCCCCGCTGCCGAAAACCCCTGGATGGCTCATTGCAAATTCTTGATACGGGAACCTTCTGCCCTCAGAAGCTCTGCGCAAGCACGCCGGCCGGCCCCCGGGCTGCAGCGTGCGCTGCAGCCGACTCCTGGAGCACCGCCCACGCGCCCTCAGCGACCCGACGTTTCAAACGTCGCGTTGCGCAGGAAGCCCGCAGGCATCTGCAAGGCCGATGTGCTGCCAAACTGCTTGTGCGCAGCCAGCAGTTCGTCCAGGCGGGGGTCGCGGAGCATGACCTGCTGATTCTCGGCATCTGCCACGGCGACCACAGGCGACCCCGAGGTGCCCGCGGAGGTACCGCTCGACAACGCCATCTGAGCGCCCGGGCCTGGACCCTGCAGCGCCTCCAGCGATGTCCAGCCAATGGCAGCCACCGCGGCGAGGGACGCCACGCCAGCCACCATCTTCCACCGAAAAACGGACGCGTTGGCAGCCTCCGCCAGGGCAGGCGCCACCACCACGGGGTGGGCTTCAGATGCCCGCAGCCCCGCCGGTGCCGGAGGGGCCTCCTTGGCCAACTCGTCCCGCAGGCGCGCCATGAACGCCGGACTGGGAGCCTGCGCCAGCTCCGGGGAGCGCAGCACATCGCCCACCAGGTGGTAGAGCTGCCAGCACGCCTGCCCGTCCTCCGCCTTGGCGTAGTTCAGCGCACCGTCCCAGGCCTCGCCGTCCAGTTCGCCATCCATCAATGCCGACAATTGCTCCCGCCGCAGTTCGTCCGCTGCGGCAGCGTCGGTCAGCCCACCGGCCATCATCGCCTTGCTCATTGCATCACCTCGCTCACCACCGTTTGCCCGACTGGTTTTCCAGCAGAGGGCGCACCCGGGCCGATATGGCCTCGCGCGCCCTGAAAATCCGTGACCGAACGGTACCGATAGGGCATTCCATCACCGTTGCGATCTCTTCGTAGCTCAACCCCTCAATCTCCCGCAGAGTCACCGCCTGGCGCAAGTCTTCGGGCAAGGCCTCCATCGCGGCATTGACGGCCTGCGCAATTTCCTGTGCGGCCAGCACGGTTTCGGGGGTTTCGTCGCTGGTTAGTTCATGCCCCAGGCTGGAAGTTTCATCTTCGTCGTCCCCACCGCGCAGCGCGTTCTCCGAAATGACGGGATTGCGCTTCATGTCCATCAGCGCCTTTTTGGCGGTATTGACGGCAATACGGTAGAGCCAGGTATAGAACTGCGCTTCGCCACGGAACTGGTGCAAGGCGCGGTAGGCGCGGATGAAGGTCTCCTGGGCGATGTCCTGGATCAAGTCGGTATCGCGGACCATGCGCCCAATGAGGCGCTCGATGCGGCGCTGGTATTTGATGACCAGTAACTCATAGGCACGCTGATCGCCCGCGACCGTGCGCTCCACCAGATGGAGATCGCTGTCTTCGGAAGGGGAAGGCGGAATTACAGTCATGGATACTCAGGATTCACGCCCATGGCTGCGGGCCAGGGCGGTTACGTCAGCGTTGCCAGCGCCCGGTCTGGGGCGCGAATATACCGCACGGCGCAGGTCCAACCAACGCTCCGGACAGGCCGAGCGCTCGAGCCAGAGCCAGATGCGAGTGCGCCCCTCGGCTTGCACATGCACCCACAGATGGGTCTGGAAGTCCAACAGCACCACGGGCGCGCCAACGGTGGCCGGCGGGACTGCAGCCCGGGGGGTACTGGAAGCCGCCTCCAATATCCAGAACTGGCCGTCCCACCGCAGCAATGCCGCCGGCTGACGCCACCAGTAGTGCACGGAACTGGCTGCTGCCAGAAGCCAGCAGCCTGCGGCAGCAAGCCCATATAGCGCGGGAGCCTGGCGCCCTGCCTGCAGCAGCCACCCGGCCACCCCAGCCGCCGCTCCGACCAAAAAGAGCGCCAGCAACCAGGCCAGTGCCCTGCTGCGCCGCACGGGAAACTGCACCGCGGGCGGGTGCCGTCGTGAATTCACGCCCATGGAAGCAGCCCCGACCGGGCTCGCTCCGCCCCGGGGGCTGGGCCTTGGCCGGCGGCTCCGCGAACCGCGGCAGCACGGCAGACTGCGCGAATCCGCCAGGGCACGACACGGTGCCACGGTTTGGGCCAGAAGCCCACAGGGGGCTCAGGCGCGCTTGAAAACCAGCGTCCCGTTCGTGCCACCAAAACCAAAGTTGTTTTTCACCGCCACGTCCATCTTCACGTCGCGCGCGATGTTGGCGCAGTAGTCAAGATCGCATTCCGGATCCTGGTTGAAGAGATTGATCGTGGGTGGGACCTTCTGCTCATGCAAGGCCAGCACCGTGAAGATGCTCTCGATCCCGCCGGCGCCACCCAGCAGGTGCCCCGTCATGGACTTGGTGGAGCTCACGACCACCTTGTGGGCATGGTCGCCCAGCGCTGCCTTGATGGCATTGGTTTCGTTGAGGTCCCCCAGGGGAGTCGAGGTGCCATGGGCGTTGAGATAGCCGATCTCGTCGGCATTCACCTTGGCATTGCGCAGAGCATTCAGCATGGCGCGGCGGGGGCCGTCCATATTGGGCGCCGTCATGTGCCCAGCATCGGCACTCATACCGAAACCTGCAAGTTCTGCGTAGATCTTGGCGCCGCGCGCCTTGGCGTGCTCGTACTCCTCGAGCACCATGACCCCGGCGCCTTCGCCGAGCACGAAGCCGTCACGGTCCTTGTCCCAGGGGCGGGACGCGGTGGCCGGATCGTCGTTGCGGGTAGACAGCGCGCGCATGGCGGCAAAACCGCCGATGCCCAGCGGCGAAACCGTGGATTCGGTGCCACCGGCAACCACCACATCGGCGTCGCCGTACTCGATCATCCGGCCCGCTTCACCAATGCAATGCAGGCCCGTGGTGCAGGCGGTCACGACCGACAGGTTCGGTCCCTTGAAGCCAAAGCGCATCGACACATGGCCAGCCACCATGTTGATGATGGACGCAGGCACAAAGAAGGGCGTGATGCGCCGGGGGCCACGGCTGGCCAGTTCCCCATGGGTGTTCTCGATCAGCGGCAAGCCGCCGATGCCCGACCCGATCACACACGCAATGCGCGTGGCAAATTCCTCGCTGAGCGCCTCACCCGTGGGCAGTCCTGCGTCCTGCACCGCTTGCGCGGCGGCCGCAATGCCGAAGTGGATGAAGCTGTCCATCGCGCGCGCATCCTTGGCACTGATGTACGACTCCAGGTCAAAACCCTTGACCTCGCCCGCAATCTTGCAGGCGAAGTTCGACGCGTCGAACTTGGTGATGAGGCCAATGCCGGACTGGCCGGCAAGGAGATTGGCCCAGGCGTCAGCCACCGTGTTGCCCACGGGGCTGATGCAACCCAGGCCGGTCACGACAACGCGACGACGGCTCATGCGTAAAAAACCTTTTGCTGATCGCTCGAGTCAGGCGCTGGCGCCGCTCAGGCCTTCTGGTGGGTGTTGGCGTAGTCGATGGCGTTTTGCACCGTGGTGATCTTCTCGGCGTCTTCGTCCGGAATCTCGATGCCGAATTCGTCTTCCAGCGCCATCACCAGCTCCACCGTGTCAAGCGAGTCGGCACCGAGGTCGGCCACGAAAGCCTTTTCGTTGGTGACCTGGGACTCTTCCACGCCGAGTTGTTCGGCAATGATTTTTTTGACGCGTGCTTCGATATCGCTCATGGTTTCCCTCTGGGGGTTGTGAATGAATCCGCGATTCTAGCCGCTTAAGGAAAAGCCCCGTAGCGGCCCGCCGTCCGGATGAACCGGCGTTAACTTTCAACAATTACATGTACATGCCGCCATTGACGTGCAACTCCTGCCCCGTCACATAGCCCGCCTGCGGCGAAGCCAGGTAGGCCACCGCATGCGCGATGTCCTGCGGCTTGCCCATGTGGCCCAGGGGAATCTGGGCATTGAGGGCCTTTTGCTGGTCTTCGGGCAGCACGGACGTCATGTCGGTTTCGATGAACCCGGGCGCCACGCAGTTGACGGTGATGCCCCGGCTGCCCAGCTCGCGGGCCAGCGCGCGCGTCATGCCCGCGACACCGGCCTTGGCTGCGGCGTAGTTGGCCTGCCCCGGGTTGCCCGAAGCACCCACCACACTGGTGATGCTGATGATGCGGCCGAAGCGCTGCTTCATCATGGGCCGGATGGCGGCCCGGCTCACGCGGAACACAGCCTTGAGATTGGTGTCCAGCACGGCGTCCCAGTCCTCGTCCTTCATGCGCATGGCGAGCGTGTCGCGCGTGATGCCCGCATTGTTGACGAGCACGTGCAGGCCGCCTTGCCGCTTGACGATGGCGTCCAGCAGGGCCTCCACCGCTGCCGCATCGTTCACGTTGAGGTTGGCGCCCCGGCAGCCCGGGTAGGCCGACAGGGCTTGGCTGATGCGGGCAGCGCCTTCGTCCGTCGTGGCCGTGCCTACGACCTGGTAGCCCCGAAGCGCCAGTTCCAGGGCGATGGCAGCCCCGATGCCGCGCGATGCGCCGGTGACCAGCGCAACCTGCGCTGCAGAGGTGGTTTGCGTCATGCCAGAAGCTCCCGGGTTTCGGCCAGTGTGGCCGGGTCGTACAGTGCAGCCCCCACCAGTTCGGGGTCGATGCGCTTGGTCATGCCGGCCAGCACCTTGCCGGGGCCGCACTCAACAATATGGGAAACGCCACGCGCCTTGAGCGCCTGCACGCACTCCACCCACCGCACCGGACCGAACGCCTGGCGGTAAAGTGCGTCGCGGATGGCCTGCGCGTCTTCGCGCACCGCCACATCCACGTTGTTCACTACCGGAATCCGGGGGGCGGCCAGATGGGTCTGCGCCAGCGCCGCACGCAGCTTCTCGGCGGCAGGCTTCATCAGGCTTGAGTGGAAGGGCGCGGACACCGGTAGGGGCAACGCCCGCTTGGCTCCCGCGGCCTTGAGCACTTCGCAAGCTTTCTCCACACCCGCCTTGGTGCCGGCGATCACCGTCTGCACCGGGTCGTTGAAATTGACCGCTTCCACCACTTCGGCCGTACCCGGCCCGAACGACGCCACGGCCTCGGCACAGCCGGCGATGACCTTGGAAGCCTCCATGCCCAGGATGGCCGCCATGGCCCCGGCACCGACAGGCACCGCCTCTTGCATGGCTGCAGCACGCAGGCGCACCAGCGGTGCCGCCTGGGCCAGGGTCAACACCCCGGCGGCGACCAGCGCCGAATACTCACCCAGCGAATGGCCCGCGACGGCCGCCGGCATGGCCCCGCCCTCTGCACACCAGACGCGCCAGGCGGCCACACCGGCCACCAGCATGACGGGCTGGGTGTTGGTGGTCAACGCCAGCGCTTCCTTGGGGCCTTCCTTGATCAGCAGGCCCACGTTTTCGCCCAGGGCGTCGGAGGCCTCCTGCAGGGTCTGGAGCACGACGGGGTGGTCGCCCCAACCGTCGAGCATGCCGACCGATTGCGAGCCTTGCCCCGGAAAGACAAATGCGAACGATTTCATGAGAATCCGAAAACGAGATTAAAAACTGGCTCCAGCGCTTGTCCAGCAAGCGCAACCAGCTACAACTTCAGGAGCACTGCACCCCAGGTGAAGCCGCCGCCCACGCCTTCAAGCAGCAAGGTCTGGCCGGGCTGAACCTGGCCTGTGCGCACCGCATGGTCCAGCGCCAGCGGAATCGAGGCCGCAGACGTGTTGCCATGCTGGTCCACCGTGACCACCACCTTGTCCATGGGCAGCTTGAGCTTGCGCGCGGTGCCCTGCATGATGCGGATGTTGGCCTGGTGCGGGATGAGCCAGTCGATGTCGGACTCTTGCAGGCCGGCCTTCGCCAGCACCGCATGCGCGGCCTTTTCCAGCAACCCGACCGCCAGCTTGAAAACCGCTTGGCCGTCCATTTTGAGCAAGGGGTCGCCCAGCACCTGACCGCCGGAGACATTGCCGGGGACACACAGGATATCGACGTGCTTGCCATCGGCATGCAGGTCACTGGACAGAATGCCCGGGGTGTCCGAGGCTTCGAGCACCACCGCCCCCGCGCCATCGCCGAACAGCACGCAGGTGGTGCGATCGTTGAAATCCAGAATCCGGCTGAACACCTCGGACCCCACGACCAGCGCACGCCGGGCTGCGCCCGACTGGATCATGGAATCGGCCACCGTCAGGGCATAAATGAAACCGCTGCACACGGCCTGCACATCGAACGCCGGGCAACCGTTGGCTCCCAGCTTGTTCTGCAGGATGCAGGCCGCCGAAGGGAACACCATGTCGGGCGTCGAGGTCGCCACGATGATCAGGTCGATATCGGTCGGGTCGAGCCCCGCGGCCTGCAGGGCATTGCGGGCGGCTTCCACGCCCATGTCGCTGCAAGTGACGTCGGGGGCCGCGAAGTGGCGCGCACGGATGCCGGTGCGCTCCACAATCCACTCGTCTGAGGTTTCAATGCCGCGCTGGCCCAGTTCATCTACCAGATCAGCGTTGGTCAACCGGCGCGGTGGCAGGTAGCTGCCAGTGCCGGTAATGCGGGAGTAGCGTCTCATCAATGTGTGATCGTCGCCGCTACGCGGGCCGGGACTGGGCATCGGAGGGCGCCAGAAGCGGCGCCGCGTGCGCAATCCGGCTCCGGACGCGGTCAAGCAGGTTGTTGCGGGCTGCATCATACGCCCGGTTCAACGCCTGCTCGAATGCGAGCGCGTCCGCCGAGCCGTGGCTCTTGAAGACCAGCCCGCGCAGCCCCAGCAGCGCTGCGCCGTTGTAGCGCCGGTAGTCCATGCGCTTCATCAGCGCTTTCAGGATCGGATACGCGACGATAGCGGCAGTTTTGGTCAAGATGTTGCGCGAAAACTCCGTCTTGAGCGCACCAATGATCATCGATGCCACACCTTCGCTGGCCTTCAGCGCCACGTTGCCCACAAAGCCGTCACAGACGACGATGTCCACGGTGCCCTTAAAGATATCGTTGCCCTCGACGTTGCCGAAAAAGTTCAGATCACCGGCATTGCCAGCAGATCGCAGCAGTTCACCCGCTTTTTTGATGACTTCGCTGCCCTTAATGACCTCTTCGCCGATATTGAGCAGGCCCACCGTGGGCTCGCCGCCGTTCTGCAGCGCCGACACCAGGGCAGAGCCCATCACGGCAAACTGCAGCAGGTGCTCTGCCGAGCAATCGACGTTGGCCCCCAGGTCCAGCACCGTGGTGGCGCCCCCGGCGGCGTTGGGCATCTGGGTGGCAATGGCCGGACGGTCGATTCCATCCAGTGTCTTGAGCAGGTAGCGGGCAATGGCCATCAGCGCGCCCGTGTTGCCCGCCGACACCGCCGCCAGGGCGGCGCCATCCTTGACTTGCTGGATGGCCACCCGCATGGAGGAATCCTTCTTCTTGCGCAGGGCCACTTCCACCGGGTCGTCCATGGCCACGACTTCCGAGGCGGGCACGACCGTGGCGCGCTCATGCGCAAAGGACTGCAGGCTGTCGGCCAGGCCAACCAGCAGCAGCCGGGCATCGGGATGGTTATCGAGGAACTGGCGGCACGCCGCGAGCGTGACGCGGGGGCCATGGTCGCCCCCCATGCAGTCAACAGCCAGTGTGATCATGGGCGACTAGTCTGGCCGGCCTGGACGGCCGGAAGGTCAAATGCAATAACCAAAACAAAGGCCCGCGCTACGGTTTCAGTAGCAGCGGGCCTGCGGGTGGTGCGAAGGTCAGGCTTCGGACTTGTTCTTCAGCACTTGGCGGCCACGGTAGAAGCCGTTGGGGCTAATGTGGTGGCGCAGGTGGGTTTCGCCCGTGGTGGGTTCCACGGCGATGCCCGGCACCGTCAGAGCGTTGTGCGAGCGGTGCATGCCGCGCTTGGAGGGAGACTTTTTGTTTTGCTGAACGGCCATGATGGCTCCTGGTCTTGAATAGGTTGGTAAAAACGCGATCAGCCCATTAAAGACACGAGGGGATTCGCGCGAAGCCCTCGATTATAGCCTAAACGCTTTCCGGGGCCTCTATAACCCTGCTCACGAGGGTTTGCCGCCCTTTTGCAGGGCCGCCAGGGCCGCGAAAGGGTTGGGCTTCTGGGCGCTGGCTTCCTCGAAATCCTCATCCGACGATGACAGCGCCACCGTGGTGGGGCATTCCTCGTGCTTGGGCACCACGGGCAAGGCCATCAGCAGCTCGTCCTCGATCAATTCGCGCAGATCGAACTCGCGGCTCATGGCCAGAAGGTCTTCTTCGCTTTCATCGTCCAGGGCCTCGGCCGTGGCCTCGTCGGCCACGAAGCGGAACCCACGGTCCACTTCCAGCGGGACATCCACCGGCGTCAGGCACCGCTGGCACTCCATCGGGAAACTGGCTCGCACCTTGAGGTGCAGCCACACCTGCCCCATGCCTCCCAGCACGGTGCGCACCTCGCCGACCGCCTCCCAGTCCACCATCAGGTCGGGATGCAGTCCCTTCGCCTCCTGGGCCAGCCGCTCGTACTTGAGCAGCGAATCGTGGCCCGACAGCCGACCGCCTGCCTGTGCGAAGGCTTTCACGTCCAGGCGCTGCGGGGAGAATTCCTTGGTCATGGCGGCAGTGTAAGAGAATCGGCGGATGCTTCAATCCCCTTCCCCGCAACGCCCTGTGGTATTGGGCTCCACCTCCCGTTACCGGCGCGAATTGCTCCAGCGGCTGCACCTTCCGTTCGAGGTGGCCGCCCCTGCGGTGGACGAAACGCCGCAGCCTGGCGAGGCGCCCCGCGCGCTGGCCCTGCGCCTGGCCCTGGCCAAGGCGCGCGCGGTGGCGGAGCAACATCCGGATTCCCTCGTGATCGGCTCCGACCAGGTGGCCGACCTGGACGGCGAACCCCTGGGCAAGCCAGGCCACCACGCACGCGCCGTGCAGCAGCTGCAGCAGATGCGGGGCCGGACGGTGGTGTTCCAGACCGCCGTGGCCGTGGTGTGCAGCGCCACGGGCTTCGAGCAGGTCGATCTGGCGCCCGTGGAGGTGCGGTTTCGCGACCTGAGCGACGGCGAGATCGAACGCTACCTGCGCGCCGAGCAGCCTTACGACTGCGCCGGCAGCGCCAAGAGCGAGGGCCTGGGCATTGCGCTGCTGGACGCCATTCACAGCGACGACCCGACGGCACTCATCGGCCTGCCGCTGATCCGCACCTGCCGCATGCTGCGCGCTGCCGGGTTGGTGCTGCCATGAGCGCGCCGCAGCCCGGCACGCTGTACCTGGTGCCCGCACCGCTGGATTTCGGCTGCGACGTCCAGGCTCCCTTGCAGGACGCACTGCCGGCCGGCACCCTGCAAGCGGCAGCGCGGCTTACGCACTGGATTTGTGAGAACGCCAAGAGCACCCGCGCCTACCTCAAGCGCGTGGACGCACTGTACCCGCTGACCGCTGCACTGCAGCAGCAGCAGATCACCGAACTCCCCCGCGAGGTCCACAAGAAGGGCGACCACGGCGACAAAGGAGCGGCGCCGTTTGACGCCAAGCCCTTGCTGGCCGCCGCCCTGGCAGGCCAGGATATGGGGCTGGTCAGCGAAGCGGGCATGCCGGCGGTGGCCGATCCCGGCTCTTCCGTGGTGCGGGCGGCCCACGACCTGGGGATTGCCGTGGCGCCCCTGGTGGGGCCGGTGTCGCTGCTGCTGGCGCTGGCCGCCAGTGGGATGAACGGGCAGAACTTTGCGTTCACCGGCTATCTGCCGCAAGACGCCTCAGAGCGCAGCCAGCGCATCCGGGAGCTGGAAGCACTGGCATTGAAGTCCGGCCAGACCCAGCTTTTCATCGAGACGCCTTATCGCAACGCGGCCCTGTGGCAGGCCCTGGTGCAGACGCTGCAGCCGACCACGCGCCTAGCGCTCGCCAGCGGACTGACTCTGCCCAGTGCACGCATCCAAAGCCGCCCCGTGCGCCAGTGGCGCCAGCAGCCCGCCGCACTGGACAACCGCACGCCCGTGGTGTTTGCGCTGGGCCGTTGACGGCCCCTGCGCCAAAAAACCTCAGCGCAACTGGGGCCCGGCCAGCGAGATCGACTTGACGGCGCCCACGCCGATGGCCGCACCGAAACGCTTGACCAGGCGCTCGGCCACGTTGTCGCGGCGGGTGTAGTCGATGATGTCCTCGGCCTTGACCACTTCGCGCGCCACGTAGTCCAGACTGCCCAGCTTGTCGGCCAGGCCCATCTCCACGGCCTGCTGGCCGGTCCAGAACAGGCCGCTGAAGGTCTCGGCCGTGGGCTTGAGGCGGTCGCCCCGCCCCGCCTTCACCACGGCGATGAACTGCTGGTGAATCTGGTCGAGCATGGTCTGCGCATAGGCGCGCTGCTTTTCGGTCTGGGGGCTGAAGGGGTCCAGAAAGCCCTTGTTCTCGCCCGCCGTGAGCAAGCGGCGCTCCACGCCAAGCTTTTCCATGGTGCCCGTGAAGCCAAAGCCGTCCATCAGCACCCCGATGCTGCCCACGATGCTGGCCTTGTCCACATAGATGTCGTCGGCCGCCGCCGCGATGTAGTACGCGGCCGAGGCGCAGGTCTCCTCCACCACGGCATAGATGGGCTTGTTGTGCTTGGCCTTCAGGCGCACGATCTCGTCGTTGATGATGCCGGCCTGCACAGGGCTGCCGCCAGGAGAATTGATGAGCAGCACCAAGGCCTGGGAGCCCTCGTCTTCCAACGCGCTGCGCATGGCGGCCACCACGAACTCGGCGCTCGCTTCGGCACCGCTGGCGATCTCGCCCTTGATGTCCACCACCGCCGTGTGGGGCGTGCTGGTGCTGGTGCTGGGCGACGCCTGGCGCAGGGCGGCAAAGGCGATGCCGGCGATCAGCACCAGCCAGGCCAGGCGGAAAAAGATCTTCCAGCGGCGCGCGCTGCGCTGTTCGTTGAGGGCGGAAAAGGCCAGCCGTTCCAGGGTGGCGCGTTCCCAGCCGGGTTCACGCAGGGGTTCGTTCACAGGTGCTCCTGAATTTGTAGCTGCTTGCGCCCACAGATCGGGCGTTGCGTCGGTTTTTGGGTCATTCCCCGAAGAGCCGGGGGATTGCGGATCGGTCATGTCATGCGTCCTGACGGCACGGACCCGCGCGGCGCCGCGCAACACGGGACATGCAGCTCGTTCATCGAAATTCTCAAAACTCTACGGGGTGCAGGTTGTCGGCAGTATGCCAGTGCACCACACCGTCGCTTTCCGACAACGCTATTTTCACCAGGCCGCCGCGGCACGGCCCGCCGGCGCACTGGCCCGTGCTGGGCTGGTAGGCCGCCCCGTGCGTTGCGCACAACAGCCAGCGGCCGGAGTCGTCGAAGATGCGGCCCGGCTGGTAGTCCATCTCCATCGGGACATGGGTGCAGCGGTTCAGATAGGCGTAGGCCACGCCCTGGTAGCGGATGGCAAAGGCCCGGGAGTTCTGGCCGGCATACACCACATCGAACCCGACGGCGAGCCCGCCGTCCACCAGGTCCTGGCTGGCGCACAGTGCGATGGTCTGCCCGGGAGCGGTGGCGGTCATCTGCGGGGCCGCTCGGGTGCCGTCGTGCCAGGGAACGCCGCGGGCACCGCTTCAGCCATGCTGCACCAGCCAGTCGTGCAGCGCTTGCACCGAGTGGGCGACATACAGCGGCTGCAGCGCGTGGAAGACCTCGGGCTCGTGCGCACCGTAGCTCACCGCCACGCTGGCACAGCCTGCATTAAGGGCCATCTGCAGGTCGTGCGTGGTGTCCCCCACCATCAGCAGCCGCTCGGGCGGCACGTCGAATTCAGCCATCAGCTCCTGCAGCATCAGGGGGTGCGGCTTGCCCGCCGTCTGGTCGGCCGTGCGCGATCCGTCGAACACCCCCTTGAGCTGCACCGAATGCAGCGCTTCGTCCAGACCGCGGCGGCTTTTGCCCGTGGCCACGGTCAGCAGGTAGCCGCGCTCGCGCAGATCGGCCAGCAAGGGCAGCACGCCATCGAACAGGCTCAGGTCGTCCTGGTGCTGCAGGTAGTGAAAGCGGTAGCGCTGGCCCAGCTCGGGGTACTTTTCGGGCGGCACGTCCGGCGCGGCGTGCGCCAGGGCCTGCATGAGGCCCATGCCGATCACGTATGCCGCCTCCTTGTCGGTGGGCACGGTGCCGCCCACGTCGCGCACGGCCGCCTGGATGCAGCGCACGATGATGGCGGTGGAGTCGAACAAGGTGCCGTCCCAGTCGAAGGCGATGAGATCGAAGCGGCGGGGACGGAAGCTGGAGGCGGGCATGGAAGCAATCACGCCCTGTCGGGCGGTGGTGTCACAAAATCGGCCAGCTCGGGCGGCAGTTCGGCATGCAGCTCGATCCGTTCGCCCGACGCGGGATGGTTGAACTGTAACCGCCAGGCGTGCAGGAACATGCGCTTCATCCCCAGCTTCTGCAGGCGTTTGTTGAGGTCGAAGTCACCGTACTTGTCGTCCCCCACGATGGGGTGCCCTTGGCTGGCCAGGTGCACGCGGATCTGGTGGGTGCGGCCGGTCTTGATGGTCACTTCCAGCAGCGTCATCGCGGGCAGGCCCTGCTGCGGCCGCGCCGCCACCGTGCTGCGCACCTTGACCAGGGTGATGGAGCGCATGCCGTCCGGGTCGTCGGCGGTGGTCACGCGCACGCGGCGCTCACCGTCGGCCTGCAGATACTTGTGCAGGGGCAGGTCGATGACCTTCTTGCTGGCGGGCCAGACGCCGGTGACGAGCGCCAGGTAAGTCTTGCCGGTCTCCCGCTCGCGGAACTGGTCCTGCAGGTGGGTGAGCGCCGAGCGCTTCTTGGCCACCAGCAGGATGCCGGAGGTCTCGCGGTCCAGGCGGTGCACCAGCTCCAGGAACTTCGCGGCAGGCCGCGCCTGGCGCAATTGCTCGATCACGCCAAAGCTCACGCCGCTGCCGCCGTGCACGGCCGTACCGGCCGGCTTGTCCAGCGCGATGAGGTGCTCATCCTCCCGCAGGATGGGGAATTCCCGCGCGGGCGCCGGCCGCTCGGCTTTTTCGGCCACCTTGTCGGAAATGCGCACGGGCGGCAGGCGCACCTGGTCGCCCGTCTCCAGCCGGGTGTCGGCGCTGGCGCGCCCTTTGTTGATGCGCACCTCGCCGCTGCGGATGATGCGGTAGACATGTGTTTTTGGCACACCTTTGAGGTGGCGTATCAAAAAGTTATCAAGTCGCTGGCCTGCCGAATCGGCATCGACCTCGACGGTGCGGGCTGCCGCAGGGCTTGCCGCCGCAGCAAGGGCAGATGGCGGTTTGGCCCCTATAATGTGTTTCACCTGTGCGTTGTTATGTAAGTGGTTGATTTGTCTGGAGTTTAGTCCACACGGCCCGACATCTCGCGCAGGCAGGTCGATGCCAGCGGGCGTCGCGCGCGCAGATTGCAGGCCAGATGCCTGCAGTGGCCCGTGCGCCGTTCGGCGGGCTGACAGATTGAAACACTGATACGGAATCCCCCAAGCTGGCAGAGGCACCCTACCCGGATGCCGCCTGCCAGCGGATCAAAGCGAGCATGTGGTTGTTGATGGCATGGATGATGACCTTGTGGCGAGGGCTGCTGCCCGCGGCCGCATGCTCCAATCCGCCTGCAACGCCCAGCCAGCAAGCGCAACCAGCTACTCTTTTGCTAGCAAAACTGCGCTCCTACCACTCGCCTCCATCCACGCGCCCCTGCCTTCCATTGCTGCGCTAGAGCGCGGCAAATTCCAGGCATCCCCGGCAATTCCCTTCGTTTCGATGCGTCAGTCCAGGCATTCACAGCTCCTGTAGAGCTTGTTGTATGGGTTTGGAACCAGCGGGCAACGCGGCCCGCGCTCCCCGGTTTGGCCGGGTGGCGCAGCTGCTGCCCCGCGACACACTGATCGAAGGAATCGCATCATGAAGCGGATGCTCATCAACGCCACGCAGCCCGAAGAACGGCGCCTGGCCATCGTCGACGGACAAAAGCTCCTCGACTACGAAATCGAGATCGAAGGGCGCGAGCAGCGCAAGGGCAACATCTACAAGGCCGTCGTCACGCGCGTCGAGCCTTCGCTGGAAGCCTGCTTCGTCGACTACGGCGAAGACCGCCACGGCTTCCTGCCGTTCAAGGAAATTTCCCGCCAGTACTTCGCCCCGGGCGTCTCGCCCAGCCAGGCGCGCATCAACGAAGTCATCAAGGAAGGCCAGGAGCTGCTGGTCCAGGTCGAGAAGGAAGAGCGCGGCAACAAGGGCGCGGCCCTGACCACGTTCATCAGCCTGGCCGGCCGCTATGTGGTGCTGATGCCCAACAACCCCCGTGGTGGCGGCGTGTCGCGCCGCATCGAGGGCGAGGACCGCGCCGAGCTGAAGGAGGCGATGGACCAGCTCGAATACCCCAACGGGATGAGCATCATCGCCCGCACGGCCGGCATCGGCCGCAGCGCGCCCGAGCTGCAGTGGGACCTGAACTACCTGCTCAAGCTGTGGAACGCCATCGACGGCGCCGCCAAGGGCGGCAAGGGCGCCTTCCTGATCTACCAGGAATCGTCGCTCGTCATCCGCGCGATCCGCGACTACTTCAACAACGACATCGGTGACATCCTCATCGATACCGACGACATCTACGAACAGGCGCAGCAGTTCATGGCGCACGTCATGCCCGAGCATGCCGCCCGCGTGAAGCGCTACCGCGACGACGCGGCCCTGTTCAGCCGCTTCCAGATCGAGCACCAGATCGAATCGGCCTATGCCCGCACCGTGCAGCTGCCCTCGGGCGGCGCCATCGTGATCGACCACACCGAAGCGCTGGTCAGCGTGGACGTGAACTCGGCCCGCGCCATCAAGGGCGGCGACATCGAGGAAACCGCCACCCGCACCAACCTGGAAGCCGCCGACGAAGTGGCCCGCCAGATGCGCCTGCGCGACCTGGGCGGCCTGATCGTGATCGACTTCATCGACATGGAGGAGAGCAAGAACCGCCGCGAAGTGGAAAACCGCCTGCGCGATGCACTGCGCCAGGACCGCGCCCGCGTGCAGTTCGGCACCATCAGCAAGTTCGGCCTCATGGAAATGAGCCGCCAGCGCCTGAAGCCCGCATTGAGCGAAGGCTCGTCCATCCCCTGCCCCCGTTGCGGCGGCTCGGGCCACATCCGCGACACCGAATCGTCGGCGCTGCAGATCCTGCGCATCATTCAAGAAGAATCGATGAAGGACAACACGGCCGCCGTGCACTGCCAGGTGCCGGTGGAAGTCGCCTCGTTCCTGCTGAACGAAAAGCGCACCGAGATCGCCAAGATCGAACTCAAGCAGCGCGTGGCCGTGCTGATGGTGCCCAACAAGACGCTGGAAACGCCCAACTACCGCCTGGAGCGCCTGAAGCACGACGACCCGCGCCTGGACCACATCGAAGCCAGCTACAAGCTGGCGGAAGAGATCGAAGACCCGACCTCCGTCACGCGCCGCTCGCAAGAGCCCACCAACAAGCAGACGCCCGTCATCAAGGGCGTGCTGCCCGACGCACCCGCCCCGGTGGCCGAGCCCCGGCCTGAGGGCGCGCCCCGTCCCCAGCGCGCCGGCACGCCGCAACGCGGCGCCGGCGCCCC